>NZ_JABVXE010000001.1:123653-1041910 GCF_013350085.1 Pseudoalteromonas sp. 0802
TCATTAGCTCAGTTGGTAGAGCAGTGGACTTTTAATCCATTGGTCGATGGTTCAAGTCCATCATGACCCACCATTCTTTCGAATGGTTCTATATCGGCGGATTTACGTAGCTTTTATAAGCATCAGAGCGGGTCATTAGCTCAGTTGGTAGAGCAGTGGACTTTTAATCCATTGGTCGATGGTTCGAGTCCATCATGACCCACCATTTTTCGAATGGTCTCATATCGGCGGATTTACGCATCTAAATATAAGCCCAGAGCGGGTCATTAGCTCAGTTGGTAGAGCAGTGGACTTTTAATCCATTGGTCGATGGTTCAAGTCCATCATGACCCACCATTGCTGATTTATCTTTTCTTTCTAAGTTATCCTTTATTTATCTTAACAGCTCACAGCAATACTGTTCTTTAGCTTAAGATTCTCGTATAATTCGCGCCATGAATGCACTGTGGACTAAGTGGTCGAGAAATGAGTCTAGCTGAACAAATTATGCCTGAAGATTATATCTTCCCTCCAAAGCCAGCTCCGTTATCAAAAGACGAGCAAGCTGAGTATAAGGCACGTATCAAACAATTATTAAAAGACAAGAACGCGGTTCTTGTTGCCCATTATTACACTGATCCTGAAATTCAAGCACTAGCTGAAGAAACAGGCGGTTGTGTTGCTGACTCGCTAGAAATGGCGCGTTTTGGCGCTAAGCACGACGCAGATGTAATTGTGGTAGCCGGTGTTCGCTTTATGGGCGAAACAGCAAAAATCCTAACGCCAAATAAAACAGTTGTTATGCCAACACTTGCTGCAACTTGTTCATTAGACGTAGGTTGCCCAATTGAAGAATTCTCAGCGTTTTGTGATCAGCACCCTGATCGCAAGGTAGTAGTGTATGCAAATACATCAACCGCTGTTAAAGCGCGTGCAGATTGGATTGTTACTTCTTCATGTGCCCTAGAAATCGTTGAGCACCTTGATGAGCAAGGCGAAAAAATCATTTGGGGTCCAGATAAACACTTAGGTTCTTACATTCAAAAGAACACAGGTGCAGACATGATCATGTGGAATGGCGCCTGTATCGTTCATGACGAGTTTAAAACCAAAGCACTTAAGGATATGAAAGCCTTACACCCAGATGCGGCTGTATTGGTTCACCCAGAGTCTCCTGCGGAGATTGTAGCCTTAGCTGATGCGGTTGGCTCAACAAGCCAACTAATCAAAGCAGCGCAAACTATGGACAACAAAAAGTTCATCGTAGCGACTGACCGAGGCATTTTCTACAAAATGCAGCAGTTATGCCCAGAGAAAGAATTCTTTGAAGCCCCAACTGCGGGTGAAGGCGCAACCTGTAAAAGCTGTGCACATTGCCCGTGGATGGCAATGAATGGCTTAAAAGCGATTGAAGAAGCACTGACAGACCCTGAAGGTAAAGAAGTGTTTGTTGATATGGACTTACGCGAAGGCGCATTAAAGTCGCTTAACCGTATGTTAGATTTTTCAGCAACGCTTCAGCGTTAAGAACGAATTGACTATATACAAAAGGCAAGGTGTTTACCTTGCCTTTTTTGTTTGATTACTAATCACTTAACAGCACTATTTTAAAAAGCCCTTGCGTCTGTAGGGTTGTTTTCATACTATAACGCCGCGCTAAACTCTAAGCGCCTTAGGTGACGTGTCCGAGTGGCTGAAGGAGCACGCCTGGAAAGTGTGTATACGGCAACGTATCGAGAGTTCGAATCTCTCCGTCACCGCCATTTCTAATCTTATAAGCTAACTTTAGTCATTTACAAATACTTTAAACCGCATTTTAGCTTGTCTAATTATCTAAGCTGTTATTTCTTTCACACTCTTTCCAAAAAGACTGCCCTAATACTCTATTTATTTCTTCTACTGAAGTGAGGCCTTTTGAAAGTGCTTCTAAGGCTACTTTATATAAAGATCTCGCACCGCATTTAGCTGCAATCTCTCTTAACTTACTGGTACTTTCTCCTGCACGAATTGCATCGGCTAGTTGATAATCAATAGTGATTATTTCGAACAGAGGAATACGTCCTTTGTAACCGGACTGATCGCAGTCATCGCAACCAGATGGCGACATAATATTTATATCAGGAAAGATGCTTTTAAAGCGTTTACCATAGGTATCTGTGGACAACGGGCCACTTAGGTTACATTTAGGGCATAGTTTTCTAATTAATCGCTGCGCTGCAACACCTTTTAAAGAGTCTGCAATAATAGGACGTGACACACCTAAACCTATTAACCTTGAAATAGTCGTAATTGCATCACTTGTATGTAAGGTGGTCATCACAAAATGCCCAGTTATTGCAGCGCGAAAGGTCATTTCTGCCGTTTCTTCATCGCGAACTTCACCCATTAATATTACATCGGGGTCTTGTCTTAAAATGCTTCTGAGGGCGCTGGAGAAGGTGAGGTTCTGATGTGGGTTAATATTAACCTGGGCAATACCTTCAATCTCATATTCAATAGGGTCTTCAACGGTGACAAGACATTTTTCTGGAGTGTTTAATTCTTTTAGAGCAGCATAAAGCGTACTTGTCTTTCCTGACCCAGTAGGGCCTGTTATTACAAAGATACCTTCGCTACTTTGCAGTAAGTTTTTAAATGTATTGAGCTCTTGCTGTTGTAAACCAATATCATCTAACTTGTTTACAACAGATTTAATCAGTAGACGGATGACTACTTTTTCTCCCCCTTTAACTGGTAGTGTCGATACCCGTAGATCCACATCCTGACCTTTGAGCTCTAAACTAGCACTTCCATCTTGTGGAACCATTTTTTTTGCTAAGTTAAGGCCAGATAATGCTTTTATTCTTTGTACTATTGGAATAAAAACTTGTGCTGGTAATTCTGATATGACCCTTAACATACCATCTATTCTGTAACGAATTATGCCGCCATTATTAAAGGGTTCAATGTGAATATCACTGGCTTTGAATATAAACGCTTCTAACAGCATTTCGGATACAATTTTAACTATGGCTGAGTTTGAAGAGTCGGGCTCATTTTGTTTTGTTCGTGTGTTGAGTTGGTTTGATTTTATAATAATGTCATTTTCAGATAGCATTTGCTCCTGATAAAACATTTCCGTCCATTTTGCTATGAGCTCGGGTGATGCCAATACCGACTTAACATGAAGGGTCGTTAAAAATTCAACCATTGATTCCATATCAGTATCAAATGGGTGAGGGGAAGCTACTGTTAATAAGCCATTTGTAAAGCCTAAAGGAAAAATTCCATACTCTCTAGCTACTTTAAGAGAAACATAATGAAGCAATTCTTCTGACATATCATCAGGAGGTTTTGCTACATCTAACTGGTAACTTTTTGCAATCATTGCTGTTAACACTTTGCTGTCGACTTGCAAAATTGCCTCTGCACTTTTCCATGCTGAAATGGCTGACTCACCGTTATACATTTCTTCAATATTAATATTGCTGTTAGTCGATTTTTCAATGCAAAATCGTTTTAGCCAGTTAAAAGTGGCATTACTTCTGTGTACCTCATTTTTATCAATCATACTCATTCCATATATATTTTGTCGTCTTTGGCATCAAACGTGATTGTTGAATCACCATGTGGAATGGTTAAGCGAAAATGTTCATTGGTAATTTTTTCATAAGTTACATCCATGACAGATGCAATAGGGCTCGGTAAGTCGTCTGGCAGTTCTCCGTAAGTTGTGCGGTAATGTTCAACATCTTCTGCAATCATTAATAATGCCACTGAGCTGCCTGTTTGATAATCTCTGTCGTAATTTACAGGGTGGGTTTCATGGCCAATTAGTAGAGTTTTTGCTAACAAAAATCCAAAAGCAATATATGAGGCATAAGGAAGCCAGCTGGGTAATACAATGGATGCTCGATTTTTATTTCGTTGATTATTTTGCGTTTCATCCATCGCTTCCGCGATACTTTCTTGCCATCGTTTATTGGTTGAAATCATTTTTATCTTCCTAATTTTTTAATCATGATGCCCATGCTGTTGGCCTATATGTTGATCTGGATGTTTTACCCAGCCAGGAGGCCAATTCAAGTTAGAACCAGCATTACTTCGACTGCCCGATTCTGAATCACCATTGGTACTAGTTTCTGTACTTGTACTCGTTTGGCTACCTGTGTTGCTATCTCCACTATTTCTATCTGGAGGTTGGGTGTTACCTGTGTTACTTGCGTCAGGAAGTTGAGTATTACCTGTATTGCTAGCATCAGGTTGCTGATTAGTCCCTGCATCAGTTAATTTTGGTGGTTGATTTATTTTGGGAGGGTTTGTATTTGTTTCTGAAGGTATTAAATTGGTTTGGTGAGTCTCATAAGGTGTTGCTAATGCAATAATCATCATATTAGGAGTCACAAAAGAATGTTTTAATTCAGTTACATGATCCAAGGCATTGAGTACATTCAATCCGTTTTGACTATTTGCTTTTAAAAATAAAACAGGAAAAGCCTCATGACCAGTAAAATTAAAATAACCAGAGTGATTAACTAACTGAGCTGAAAATTGAATACCAAACTCTTCTGAAAATTGATTGGCAAGCCCGGGTAAATAGCTAGGGGCTTGACCAAAACTTGAACTTGAAAGCTGATTTGGCTTTGCTAATGCATCAGGTGAAGTTGCAATAACATCCTGATAAGCAAGGCCAATAGAATGGATTCTATATAATAAGGTGGCTGCCTTAGACTCATTTACATAGCCTTGATAATTAGGCAAGGCGATTAAGGATAAGATCCCTATGATTGAGATGGCTACCATAAGCTCAACTAATGTGAACCCTTTACTTTTAAAAGAGTTGAGCTTTATCAAAATTGTTGATTTCATTAATACAATTCACTATTTAAGTAATATCTTCTTAAATATAGACAAACTTATAGTTTTTTCATCTTAGTTGTATTTTTATTTTTTTAACTTAAGGCGAGTTAATCAAGTGAATTCAATACTCTACAATTTATTTAGTTGAAGCTTAGCAGAGGCGTTTTCTAAACTATCCGAAAACTTAGACAAATTTCAATGTGAAGCAAAATTCTCGGATAAAATAGAGTACTTATACGCTTTTCTTAACCCACCATAGCAAAGTGCTTTTCAAGATTACATTTGGCACGCATCGCTATATGACTACTGACTTTCCTTGCAAGTTCTATCACTAATAATTCAAGTTGTTCACGGCTATAACCAAGTAATACACAGCGTTTAAGTTGCTCGCTAACTAAGCTGTTGGCATCGTCTAATGCAAATAAAGCGCCTAAAGAGGCAAGCTCAAATACCTTGTTGTTTTGCTGATCTAAACCAAAAGGTAGTTGGCCAAATGTGAGCGCGGTTTTTAGTTGCTGCTCTGTGCGTTTGATAAGCAACGTATTTGAACCTTTAATACCATCAAGAGACTTTAAAACCTCTAGTGCTAGCAATGCTTTTGGCACCCCAGAATACACACTGATATGCGGTAAAATATCACACAACTCTTGCATTGAAACGCCATCATTCAATGCGTGCTGACATGCTCGTTTTAACAAGGGCTTGTCATGAACGGTGACCAAAGCAGCGATCGCGACAAACACAAATAAATCCGTGTTGTTATGGTTCATAATTTCTCTTTTGATTTTAGATATTGAATGTATTGAGGTTTTGTAGCATTGGCTGATTGCAAAGAGCATGCAATCGAAAAATTGAAGATACATTATGGTTGATGATGGCGATTTCTGCTTGCCATAAATGATTTAATTTTTGCCTAAAATAACGAACTGTTACCTAAAATGGTCCTAACCTCAAATTACAGTGATACACTTAATTGAGTATTTCTTAGAGGTAATCTAAATGCGTCAGGCATTAATAGAAGCGGTTAAAGCGATAGCGATTGCAGACGGTAATTTTGAAACAGCAATTCCTGAGTTATTGGTGTTCAGACGAAGCGAAGTTTCATTACCGATGGCCTGCGTGTATGAGTTAGGGCTGGGTATTAGCTTGCAAGGTGCAAAGCGAGTTGTGTTGGGTGAACATAGTTATGATTACACTGACGGCCAATCATTAGTGACCTCAGTCGATGTGCCCGTAGCTTCACAAATAACGCGTGCTAGTAAAGAGCAGCCATTTTACGGCATTTACTTACGGTTAGATGCCCATGAGATCAGCCATATTGTTGCTGAAATGGATTTTGCTGGGCAAGACAAGTTCCCTAAACACCAAGCCATGTCGGTGGTTGATACTGACAATGGCCTGCTTGATGCTTTACTTAGGCTTATTCAACTCGACAAAGAGCCTCAATTAAAAGCTAACCTTGCGCCACTTATTAAAAAAGAAATTATATTGCGCTTGTTAAATAGTCCGCACAGCCCTTATTTAAGGCAAATTGTGATGTCTGGCTCTGCCCATCAAAAAATAGCCAAGATCTTATGTTGGTTAAAAGAAAACTACACGAGTCAATTTTCAATTGATGATTTAGCTCGTGATGCGCACATGAGCCCGTCGACATTCAGGCTACATTTTCGTGATGTGGTAAAGATGAGCCCATTGCAATACGTAAAAAACTTACGGTTGCAGGCGGCAAGGCAATTAATGCTGAATGAGCGAATTGATGTAGGATCTGCGGCTTTAAAAGTGGGTTACGAGAGTCCATCCCAGTTTAGCCGCGAGTACACACGCTTTTTTGGCAAGCCACCGATAAAAGATATTTCGGCACTGCGGTTACAACAAATCGCATAAAATAGGGAGCACTTGGCTCCCTTGTATTTAAAATCGTCTTTTTGGCATTCTTAGTTGTGAGTCAAACTCATCGGGGAATAAAATGGTGCCGTCGTCTTGATCTGTTGGGAATACAGCAATAAGTAAGTCATCTTGCTCAAGGCCAGGTGTCCAGCGACTTAACCAGTCTTTTACAGGGATGGCTTTTGGGGTGCAGTCTTGCCATTCACCGGTTGCCCAGCTTTGGGCAAATTCACGACTAGGCCATACAGGCACGCAGTCGTCGTCTTCGTTTGAGAGCATGACGCAGCCATGTTCATCATTGAGGATCCACACTTGTTTAAACTCTTGAACCGTTTCAAACATATAAGCGAGTCGTTTCTTAGCGCCTAAGGCGAGTACAGCATCAAATTCAGTTTCAACACGTTTAGCAGTTGCATTATTCATGACAAGCTCACTCTTTTAGTTATACACAGCTACACCTTAATCATAAGGTGATAAATTAATATGACAAGTAAAGTTAATAGCTAAATTAATTTACTAATGCAGCAAATAGATCGTCAGCAAGTTGTTGCAGAGATTTAGGGTCTTGATTTGTCAGCGCATAGGTACGAATACCGTATATGCCCATCACTAAAAAGCGCGCCAACTGTTGCGCTGACTTGCTACTTACAAATTCGTTGTTATCTAGCGCTTTTTGAAGTTGTTCGGCGAGGGCATGCTCATAAGCGTTTAAGTTACCACGTAGCACAGTGCAAATTTGTGGGTCGTTGCCTTCAACCTCAGAAATACTCTTTGTAAGCAAGCACACTTTAGCTACTTCACCTTCAATACATTCATCAACAATCACAGTTAAGTAATGTTTGAGGGTCGATAAAATTGATTGTTGGTCATTAAAAAGGGCGGTAAATTGTTGGTTTCTATCTTTTTGATACTGCTCGGTAGCGGCTAAAAACAAGCCTTTTTTGTTGCCATAAGCCGCGTAAATAGAACCCGGGTGAAGGTGAGTTACTTCTTTTAATTTTTGCATACTGGTCTTCGCATAGCCATATTGCATAAAAGCATGCATGGCTTGGCGTAGTACAAATTCAGTATCAAATTCAGCAGTTCTCATTAAAGCTCCTCACGGTTTATAATACCAATCCGCAATAATACTTAGTCATTTTGAGGGATTAAACCTGTCGCTACCCGCGTTAAAAATTTCTGATTTAGAACAACTAAATAACGAAATTTTTGCCTTGTTATCAACGAGGTTTTCTTGCCTCAAAATAGACCACTTAATTAAGCGAATTGGTATAAACGAAGTTTACGTAATCTTGAACGGTTATTCAAAATAAACCTTGAAGTGTGTATGTTTCGCCCTTATCTTGAATGTATGTTCAAGATAAGGATAAAACCATGACAACCGATTTACTTTCTCCGTTTAAATTAAACGACAGCATAGAGCTGCAAAACCGTGTACTAATGGCACCACTGACACGCTGTATGAGCGACGATAACCTAGTACCTACACAAGCAATGGTTGATTATTATGCACGCCGTGCTGATGCGGGCTTAATTATTAGCGAAGCAACGATTATTCGCCCAGATGCTCAAGGTTATCCAAATACGCCGGGTTTATTTACCAGTGAGCAAATTCAAGGTTGGAAGAAAGTGACCGATGCTGTGCATGCTAAAGGCGGCAAAATGTTTGCTCAGCTTTGGCATGTTGGTCGTGTTGCTCATCCTCACTTTTTTGGTGGTGATGTACTGGCACCATCAGCAATTGGTATTGAAGGTTCGGTACCAAGAATGCGTGAATTAACTTACGTTACTCCAAAAGCGGCAACCATTGAAGACATTCAAGGTCTAATTACTGACTACGCAAAAGCGGCGGAAAACGCAATTGAAGCGGGTTTTGACGGGGTTGAAATTCATGGTGCAAATGGTTACTTAATTGATCAATTCTTACACTTTGCTGCCAACCAACGTGAAGATCAATACGGTCAAACACCAGAAAACATGTCGCGTTTTGCTCTTGAAGTCGTTGATGCAGTAGTGGCAGCAATTGGTGCAAATAAAACTGCATTACGTTTATCGCCAGGGGCGTATTTTAATATGACTGAAAGTGACGATGATAAGGCGGTATTTGATTATCTATTACCAGCCCTTGAAACACGTAACCTTGCGTACTTACATGTTGGTATTTTTGATGACAGCATGCGCTTTGCAAGCTTAGGTGATAAGTCAGCATCTGAATATATGCGCGGTGCGTACAAAGGTACCTTAGTCGGGGTAGGTAGCTATAGCTTTGAGTCAGCTAATCAAGCTATCGATAATAACCAATTTGACTTAATTGCGATTGGTCGCCCATTCATTGCGAACCCAGATTACATCAGTAAAGTTAAAAATGGTGAAGCGTTAACACCATACAGCGACGAAATGCTGGCTGAATTGATTTAAGCAAACCTAATAATATTGTCCAACCAACAAGCGCTCAGTTAATTTAACTGGGCGTTTTTTCTAATACTTTCTTATTTATTAAGCAGTTAAGTCTTAAATCTGCCATGAAAATGCATTAATTGTTTAATTGTTGTGTCAAAAATTTTGACCCTAAATGTCATACACGCTCTGCATACTGTGCCCGCTTTTAAATACGTAACCTTGGAAAAACAATGAGCACAGTAACTAAAAAAACAAAGCTAAGCCTTATAGTAGCAACGCTTTTAGCAACATCGGCACATGCAAACACGAATAACGAAATTGAAGAAATTACCGTTGTTGCAAAGCCAACCAGTTATGCAAATAACGTTATTGAACCTGCCATGCTTGAGCAACAAAGTTCAGTATCAAGTGTGTTAGCCGTGATTGATAACCTACCGGGTATTAGCATCAACGAAGGTGATGCGTTTGGTGGTGACGATTGGTCAACCACCATTACTATGCGTGGCTTTAGTATTGATGGTAATCAACAGCAATTAGGTATGACGATTGATGGTATTCCTAATGGCGGTTCTAACTATGGTGGCGGCGCAAAAGCAAACCGTTACTTAGACAGCGAAAACTTAGCAACGGTTGAAGTAGGGCAAGGTACGTCTGATATTGCCTCTGCATCACTCGAAGCATTAGGCGGTACTTTCAATTTTGTGAGTGCACAACCGAGTACCGAGCAAAGCACCACGTTTGCTTACACAACGGGCGATCATAACGCTAGCCGCTACTTTGTGAAGCACGAAACCGGCACTGTGTTTGATAACACGCAAGCCTATATCAGTTATTCGCAAACAGACACTAGCCGCTGGGTTGGTGATGGCAGCAATGGTGGTAAAGACAATCAGCACATCGAAGCGAAGTTTGTATCAGACTTTAGTGACTTAACTGTAACAGGTCGTGTTTCGTATGATGATGTTCACGAAATTAACTATAACAGCATTAGCATTAGCGAGTTTGAACAAAACCCTGATTGGGATCGTTTAACTTGGAATTGGACTGGCGTGCCGCATTTTGATCAAATGTTTGCTGAGGGCTGGGGTACACTGCGTGAAAATACTCTTGCGTATGTAAAGTTTGATTATGCATTAGGTGCCACTTCAAACTTAAGCTTGTCACCTTACTATCATAAAAATTCAGGTCGTGGCGATTGGATCCCGCCTTATTTAACGTCACCGGTTGATGGCGATGGCAACCCAACAACAATTGGCGGCGAAAACGCTGGCAGCTACGGCTTTACAGATAGCGACGGTAATCCACTCGCACCTGCTGCAGGTTGTACGGCAAGTTTAGAGTGGCCATGGTCTTCAGGCCCTGGCTTAAACCCAGCCTGTTACTCAGATGATGCTATTCCGGTTATGTCGTATCGTCATACTCACTACAAAAAAGACCGCTTAGGTATGACCGGTGAGTACCAAGTAACCCTTGGCAATCATGATATTGAAGCCGGTTTTTGGTTTGAACAAACAGACCGTGATGAGTCACGTGACTGGCATAAAGTTATTGATGCCCGTATTTATCATCACTTTGACCATACGCCGTATTGGACACAGTATAAAAACACCTTCGAAACAGATACATTCAAGTGGTACGTACAAGACTCAATCAGTTTAGGCGACTTCACACTTAATTTAGGTGCTAAACAGTACCTTGTTGAGCTGCAGCGATATAACCATTTTGAAGATGAATACTCAGATAAAATCGACAGTGATTCAGACGTGCTATTCAGCGGTGGTGTGCTTTATCAGCTATCTGCAAGCACAGAGCTATTCACCAGCTACAGCGAAAACTTTGCGGCAATTAAAGATGGTGTACTTGAACGTGATTCATCAACACTGACCGAAATTGAACCTGAAACAGCTGAAAACATCGACCTAGGTGTACGTTACAGTGATGACCGTTTACGTTTAACGGCAACCGCTTACAGCATCGAATTTGATAACCGTATTACCTTTATTGCTCCGGGCAGTGATACCGATGGTATTGATTACACCATTGGCACGAACGGTTCTTACATCAACGTTGGTGGTATTGAGTCAACGGGTGTGGAGCTTTCAGCAAGCTATATGCTGACTGACAAATGGAATCTTTACACATCGTATACGTACAATAACTCTGAGTATCAATCGAACGATCCAAGTGCTTACAACAGCGAGGGTGAGCTACTTGAGGATGCATCAGCCAGCTTTAAAGCGGGTGATGAAGTGATTGACTCAGCACAAGATTTATTTGTGGTATCGGCAGACTACTACAGTGGTGATTTCCGCTTTGGTTTATCGGCTAAATACACAGGTGAGCGTTTAGGTGCATGGACTGATGAGCAAACCCGTTCGCGTAATGAGGTTGATGGTTACACCTTGGTTGATTTAAACATTGGTTATAACACCAGTCTTGATTCAGGCGTGTTTAAATCAATCGACCTTGCATTTGTGGTGAATAACCTGTTTGATAAATCATATCTAGCGGGTGGTACAGGTAATGGTTCAACCTACTTTATTGGTGCACCACGTACCGCAGCTTTAACACTTACAGCACAGTTTTAAGTAATAAGCTAACGTTTTAAATAGCCCATCGTTGATGGGCTTTTTTGCAGGTGAAATATGAAAAAATTAATTTTAGCCACGGCGGTTGTAGCAGCATCACTATTAAGCTTAAACAGTAAAGCTGCCGACAATGTTGTGCTCGTTACTCTTGATGGCCTTCGCTGGCAAGAAGTGTTCTCTGGTGCAGATAAAAACCTAATCGAAAACACTGATTTTGTTGCAGATACAGATGAACTAAAGGCGCTTTTTTGGCGAGATGACCAAGCACAGCGAACTCAAGCGTTAATGCCATTTTTTAGTGAAACATTGGCAAAGCAAGGCGTTTTGATTGGCGATAGAACTCAAGGCTCATTGATGTCGGTAAGCAACCCGTGGTATTTCTCATACCCAGGTTATAGTGAAATTTTAACCGGCATAGTAGATGAAAATATCGATAGTAACGATAAAGTGCCTAACCCCAATAAAACCATTTTAGAGAGTTTAAATTCTCAGCCAGAGTTTAAAGGTAAAACCGCGCTTTTTGGTAGCTGGGATGTGTTTCCCTATATTGTAAATCGTGAGCGCAGTGGGGTTTATGTTAATGCTGGCTTTGAAACTTTTGATGCGGTGAAGTCAGCCGAAGTGACTCTGCTAAACCAAATGCAAAGCGAGATCCCAAGCCCTTGGCACAATGTTCGCCTCGACAGCTTTACCTACCGATTTGCCAAGCAATATTTATTAAATAAACAGCCGCGTTTGCTTGTTATTAGCTTGGGTGAAACCGATGACTTTGCCCATAACGGTAAATACGATGCCTATTTAAAATCGGCTAAACAAAGTGATGCGTTTATTCGTGACCTTTGGCAAACAATTCAACAAACACCGGGCTATAAAGACAACACCACAATGATCATTACCACCGATCATGGCCGTGGCAGTCATGCAGATGATTGGCAGCATCATAGTTCGAAGCGTGCTTTGGCACGTTCAGAGCAAGGTAAGCAACGTTTTCCAAACGGCATTGTTGGCTCTGAGCATATTTGGTTAGCAGCGATTGGCCCAGATATAAAAGCAAAGGGCTTAATAAAGCCCAAAAATGAGCTTAAACAAGCGCAAGTGGCTGCAACTGTGTTGAGCGTTTTAGGCGTCAACAGTCAGCAAGTTAACCCGAAAATGGCCGCGCCGATTAAGGAGATTTTAAAATGAGTTTAACGCTTAGTTTTTTTAGAAGCGCCTTATCTGGATTAATGCTGGTTAGTTGTGCGACTGCGATTGCCGCACCGAGTAAAATTTTGTTTGGCTCATGTGGTCATCAAGACAAGGCTATTCCGATTTTTGATGCCATCAACAAAGAGCAAGCCGATTTATTTATGTTCCTTGGCGATAACATTTATGGAGATACCGAAGATATGTCGGTACTTGCTGATAAATATCAACGTTTAGGGCAAAAGCCGGGCTTTAAAACATTACGTGCGAATACGCCAATCATTGCCATGTGGGATGACCACGATTATGGCGAAAATGATGCTGGCAGCGAATACCCCAAAAAACAGCAGTCACGAAAAATCATGCTCGACTTTTGGCAAGAGCCTGCGGATTCTGCTCGCAGAACTCGTGAAGATGGTATTTACACTTCGTACACGTACGGTGAAGGTGAGCAAACAGTAAAGGTCATCATGCCTGATCTGCGTTTTAATCGCGCACCGTTGAATCATGTATCGGCTATGACCTATCAACTTGAGCGAAAACCTGCAAAACAAGGGCCTTATAGCCCAACAACTGATAAAAACGCCTCTATGCTTGGCGAAAGTCAATGGCGATGGCTTGAACAAGAGCTTAAGTCAGATGAAAAGATAAAAATCATTGCCTCAAGCTTACAGTTATTGGCTGATTTTACAGGTTGGGAGTCATGGGCAAATTATCCGGCTGATCGTGAGCGTTTATTTGCGCTTATTAAAAAGCATAAAGTAAATGGTGTGATTATTTTCAGTGGCGATACCCACTGGGGGGAGCTGTCTAAGTATCAACAAAACTTAGATTACCCGTTATATGAAATGACCAGCTCGGGGCTTACAGAGAAGTGGAAAGATGTTAGCCCTAATAAACACCGTGTGGGTGATTACACTCATGAGGTTAACTACGGCGATTTAACAATCGATTGGCAAAAAGCAGATCCTACCATTCGTATTGCGCTTAAAGGCATCAAGGGTGATGAGATCATGCACACCGAATTCGCGTTATCGACGATAAGCCCATACCAGTAGATATTGCCTGCTGTGCATATCTTTAACACATGCCCGCAGCTCATGCCCGCAAACATGGAATAAGCCTTGTTTGCGGGTATTTCTCTCTATCCCATCTAATTAAAATATCTTACACTGTGTCAATTAGTTAGTTTCAAGCAAGGACAGTGTAAAGTGCTGAATATAATTCAATCAAATCGCATGGAAGCACTGCAAGCGCGGTTTCACGCTCTTCTTAAAGTTAATCCATTAACGAGTCCCTTTAAAAAAGAAATTGTGCTTGTGCAGTCACCAGGTATGTCGCAGTGGCTAAAAATAGGTTTAAGTGAACACTTAGGGATTGCCGCTCAGGTTGATTTTCCGCTGCCTTCGAGTTTTATATGGCAGCTTTACCAACAATTGCTGCCTGATGTACCTAGTGAATCACCGTATAACAAAGCTAACCTTGCTTGGAAGCTGTTTGCGATTTTACCAAACTGCATTGATGAGCCGCTGTACTTACCACTTAAAACCTATTTAGATGGTGACAGTGAAGGGCAAAAAACCTTTGCCTTGTGCGAGAAAATTGCCGACGTTTATGACCAATATTTAATGTATCGTCCCAATTGGATTGCCACTTGGGAGCAGGGCATCGATGAACTAGATGATGTTGATGTGGGCATTGCGCCATGGCAGCCAGATCTTTGGCGCAAGCTGGTGGCGCACAGTAAAGAACTTGGGCAAAGCCAATATCACCGCGCCAATATGCAAGACAATCTCCTTGCAGCCCTTGAAAAAATGGACGCAAGCCTATTACCTGAGCGTATTAGCTTATTTGGTATTTCTGCAATTGCGAGTAGCCAGCTTGAAGTGTTTCAGGCCATTGCAAAAAAAACGCAGGTGTTTTTGTTTTTCTTCAACCCCAGTGAGCATTACTGGGGTGACACACTCGATGAAAAAACAGCAGCTAAGATTGCCGCTAAATATGCCAAACGCCCGCAGTTACAAGCGCTTGAAGACAGCGCTAAAAACCCTAATCACGAGTACTTTTTTATTGGTAACCCATTACTCTCGTCGTGGGGTAAATTAGGCCGAGATTATTTTGAGCAGTTACTGCAACTAGATGCGCAGTGGCTTGACGGATTCGATAACGAGTTTGATCAAAGCTTGCTATCGCAAATTCAGTCTGAAATTTACCAATTAGCTTTTAAGGGTGAATCACTAACGCCTGATAAAGAATGGTTTATTAATGACGAAGGCAAGTTGCCAATTCAGGCAGACGATACCAGCATTGTGCTGAGTGATTGTCACACGCCACTACGCGAAGTCGAACGATTACATGATTACTTACTCAATTTATTCAATGAAAATAAAGCGCTAACACCAAAAGATATTATTGTAATGATGCCGGATGTTGGCACATACAGCCCGTATATTGAGGCGGTGTTTGGTGGTGCCGAAGGGCGACGTTTTATTCCTTATGCGTTAGCCGATTTAGCCATAGAACAAGAAAAACCCGTACTTAGCTCGTTTGCTAGTTTAGCCGATTTACCTTACTCACGCTTTGGTGTGTCTGACATTCTTGATTTACTGCAAGTCACACAAATTGCCGAAAAGTTTAATCTTGAAGCTCATGAATATGAGCAAATTGGCTTTTGGCTTGAACGCGTTGGCGTTAAATGGGGCTTAGATGCCGCCCACAAAGACAGTTTTGGCTTACCCGCAATAGATTTAAATACCTGGCAACATGGCCTAAACCGCTTGTTACTTGGCGTTGCGCAACGTGATGAACAATTGCCGTTTTCGGGGATTTACAGTGCCGATGAAGTTGAAGGCATGGCATTAAATACCTTAAATAAACTCATTGAATTTATTGATGTACTGGCCCGATATAAAGCTAAGCTGCAAGCTGATGCACCGCTTAATGAAAAGGCAGAAATTCTAAAAGAATTATTAAGCGATGTGTACAGCGATGAAGGTGAACAAAGCTGGGATTTATTAGTACTGCAAAAAGTGCTCGATACACTGATTAAGCATTATGATAATGGCGATTACCAACAAGCCGTTTCGCAGCGTATTGTGAGTTACTTGGTTAAACAAGGTATTCAAGAAAAAGGTGTAGGGCAGCGCTTTTTAGTGGGGCAAGTTAACTTTTGTACGTTGATGCCAATGCGTGCGGTGCCATTTAAAGTAGTGTGCATGCTAGGTTTAAATGATGCAGATTACCCACGTACCGTTCAGCCAATTGGTTTTGACTTAGTGCCTTTCTCAAAACGCCAAAAAGGCGACCGTTCTCGCAAACTCGACGACCGTTACCTGTTTTTAGAAGCGATTTTAAGTGCTCGTGAGAATTTATACATCAGTTATATTGGCCGTTCTTGCTTTGATAACCAACCAAGAATGCCCTCAACTTTAGTGAGCGAGCTTTTGGAATACATAGCCCGTAGTTTTGAATTTGCTGATAAAGACATTCACTTAAAGCTACCTGAGGCGCTGATTAATTATCAGCACTTACAGCCATTTAACCCGGCTTATTATCTGACCACTAACAAAGAAGGTAATAAAAGCCAAACTGATGACGAGCAAAAAGCAAATAAACCGCTAGCCACACAATTACACAGCTATAACCCCGTGTGGATGCCAACTCAAGCTGTTAATCCTGAACCACAGCAAGCGCTTAGTGTTCAGCCAGAAAGCAGTGTTGAGTTAACTCAGTTTATTCGCAGTATTTGCCAGCCGCACGAGAGCTTTTATCAGCAAAGTTTGGGTTTACGCCTACCGCAATTTAACGATATCGCTAAAGATGAAGAGCCATTTAGTTTAGATGCATTACGCCGCTACTTTTACCTTGACGAAATTCTCGAAGCGAGCATTCAAGAGCTACCGCTTAATAAAGCGCAAATTATGCAGCGCGGTGAATTACCCCAAGCCCATGTTGGCGATCTTGTGTTTGAAAGTATGCAGCACCGAGTTGATGCGCTTGCTGGGCAAGTAAAAGCGCATATTCAAGGTGATGAAGCATTACCCGTTGAAGTAAATATTAAAATAGCCAACACCACTTTAGAAGGTTGGTTAAATCATATTTATGGTCAAAAACAGGTGTTTTATCGCACCGCCAGTATTAAAGCAAAAGATGTTATTCGCGGCTTTGTGCATCATTTAGCGGCGCAAATAATGGGCCAGCCGGTTGAAACCCTTATTCTTGGTTTAGACAAGCAAATTAGTTTTTCACCCTTGTCAGAAGACGATGCCCGCAGCTATTTAAATGATTGGTTTTCGCTTTATGAAACGCTTTTAACTCGCCCAGTGGCGTTTTTCCCGGTCAGTGGTTACGAGTACATAAAAACAGATAAAGACATGGTCAAAGCAAACAATAAATTCACGCCGCAATACATAGGCATAGGTGAAGGTGAGAACCCGTATATTCGTTTAACCATAAAAAGCCTTAAAGACTGTGAAGAAGAGTTTATAAAATGGAGCGAGCTGCTGTTATCGCCAATTGTTGAATTAGCACAGGAGGCAGATCATGCAAACGCTTAATCCAATGAGTATGGCGCTGTGTGGGCAAAGCCTTATTGAAGCCAGTGCCGGTACAGGTAAAACCTACACCATCACAGGTTTGTATTTACGGTATTTGTTGGGCTTACAAAAAGCGACCGGTGAAGATGAACAATTAAATACGCCGCTGAGTGTTGAGCAAATACTGGTGGTGACTTTCACCGAGGCCGCAACTCAAGAAATTAAAGACCGTGTAAGGGCGCGTATAATCAATGCCAGAGATGCTCTGCTTGGTAAAAAGACTGATGATGAGCTGATTGAGCAAATAATTAACGAGGTAACTGACAAACACGCCGCATTTGATTTGTTAGACGCTGCAGCAAAGTCGATGGATGAAGCCGCTATATTCACCATTCATGGCTTTTGTCAGCGAATGCTGAAACAACATGCTTTTGAATCAGGGGTGGCGTTTAACTTAGAGTTTATTTTAGATGAGCGTGAGCTCATTCAAGAAACTCTTAATGACTTCTGGCGTGCTTTTGTTTACCCACAATCAAAAGAGCGTACGCAAGCAATTACCGATATTTTCCCAGTGCCGGCGTCACTGTATTCACAGGTGGTAAGTCTACTCAATAAACAAGGGGCAACGATTACCCCTGAGTTTGACCTTGATGAAATATGGCAAGCGCGCGACAACTTTGTGGCAAAAGTACCAGCATTTAAAACTGCGTGCCGTGAGAGTGAGTTTATTAATGCTGTAAAAGCATCTGATTTAAGTGGTTCAAAAACCCCAGGTCGAAAAAACAGCCTTGCAGCGCTTGAAGAATACTTAAGCAATGATGAGTTGTTTTTTGTATTTGGTACCAGTAAATACTCGTTTGAAGTGTGGAGTACAGAGAATTTAAGCGACCCTGCAAATTATAAGAAAAACGGCAGCTTGCTGAGTCATGAAATGCTGGCTCAGTTTGATGAAATGGCTAAACTCAGTAGCCTTATCAATAACGGCTTGAATATTGCGATAGTGCAATACGCAGCTAAATGGGTCGCAAATGCATTAGTTAAACGTAAGCAAGAGCAAGGCGTTATTACTCCAGATGATTTACTGAGTAACTTGCATCAGGCACTTTTAAGTGAGCAAGGCCAAGCGTTAAGTGAAAAAATTGCGGCTTTATTTCCAGTTGCCATGATTGACGAATTCCAAGATACCGACCCAGTTCAATATGGTATTTTTAGCCGCATTTATGGCATTAAAAACACCACGCTTGCCATGATAGGCGATCCAAAACAGGCTATTTATGGCTTCCGTGGTGCAGATATTTTTACTTATATTGGCGCAAAACAAGCCGTTTCAGGTGACAAGCAATACACCCTAGGTACCAACTACCGCTCAAGTGAAGGGGTTGTTGATAGCGTAAACCGCTTATTTGCTAAAAATGCTAATAGCTTTATTTATAACGATGCGATCCCATTTCAAAAGGTCAATGCTAAAGGAAAACAGCAAGACAAAGCGTTTTTAATAAACGGTGAAATGCCAAGTGCGTTTGAATTTTCGGTTTTTGTTGATGAGTACGCCGAAGCCAACAACAAGCCAACCAGCAAAGGGGTAGCTCAACAGGCATTGGCTTTGCAATATACGAAAAAAATTACTGAGCTACTCAAGCAAGCTAATGCAGGCCATGCAACTATTGCAGGAGAACCACTTACTGCTGCCGATATCTGTGTGTTAGTGCGTGACCGAAACGAAGCACAGCTAATGAAAAACGCACTAGCAGAAGCCGCAATTGCCAGCGTGTATTTGTCCCGTGACAGTGTGTTTAACCAAGAGCTTAGTCATCATTTACTGAACTTTTTAACGGCATTGCATGGACAGTATGATGAATCATTACTGCGTGGTGTGCTTGCTGGGCCATTGTTTTGTTTAAGCTACAACCGTATTTATGAGCTTCACGAAAATGAAAGTGCATGGCAAGAACATCTAAACTTTTTTGCTCAGCTTGCCCACATTTGGCATAAACAAGGCGCTATGGCGATGCTCGAGCGTTTATTAAGCCATAATCAACTTGCAGCGCGTTGGCAAGGCTTAGGCTACAACGTTGAACGCTGGCTCACCGATTTCCGTCATTTAGGGGAAATCTTGCAGCAAAAGCAAATTGAACTTGAGGGCACCCACAGATTGCTGCGTTGGTTTGCGCAAAAAGTTAGTCAACAAGATGGCGAAGCGGTGCAAGTTCGCCTAGAAAGCGATGCTAACTTGGTGAAAATTGTCACTATGCACGCCTCAAAAGGCTTAGAGTACCCGATTGTATTCATGCCGTTTGCCTGTGGTTACCGTGAAAGCAAAGAAGCCCTTTACCATAAAGACGGTAAGCTTATTTATGACCTTGCTAAAAGTGACGACGCAATGCAAAAAGCAGAGCAAGAGCGCTTAGCTGAAGATTTACGTTTACTTTATGTGGCATTGACACGTGCCGTGCATTTTTGTTCTGTGGGTATGTATAACATTGCCCAAGGTCGTAGCGCTCGCCCTGGAATTCAAAGTACCAGCATTGGCCACGTATTATTTGCAGGGTTAGAGATTAAATCGGGCGATGAATGGCGTGAGTTGTTACAACAATTTTGTGAAGGCTCTGCGCACATGCACTATGAGGCGTTTAGCGAAGCGGATGAGCTTGAAAAGTTAACATTTGCTGGCGCTGACAGTGAGCAAGCCTATCAAGTTAATACTGTTAAAGCAGACATTCAGCGTGATTGGCGCTCAACCAGCTTTAGTAGCTTAACGCTGAAAAAGCATACTGATCATATTGAACTTGGCCGCAGTGATGAAGACCACGAAAAAGATGAGTTTTTAGCCCAAAATGCCAATGCTTTAACACCTTACAGCTTCCCAAAAGGGGCAAAGCCGGGTAGTTGTTTGCATGAAATATTTGAGCAATTAGACTTTACCGACCCTTATGCGTTAACGCGCCCAGCTAGTGAGCAAGACGACCACGCTCTAGATAAAGTGATTAAAACGTTATTCGAAAAATACCATATTGACGATAGTTGGCAGGAAATGACCGAGCAGTGGATCCTTGCTGCACTGAATTGCCCATTAAACGATAAAGGCCTTAGTTTATCAGTACTTGAGCCTGATACCTGTTTGGTCGAAATGGAATTTAACTTACCGCTGTTATCGCTCTCAAGCGATAAGCTTAACCAGGTGTTAGTAAAACACTTTAACTTACCCGGGCAGCTTGATTTTAGTGAGGTACAAGGCTTACTAAAAGGCTTTATCGATTTAATATTTTGCTGGCAGGGTAAGTATTATATTCTTGATTATAAATCGAACTTTTTAGGCAATAGTGCGGCTGACTACCAACATGAGCAACTAGAACAGGCCATGACCAGTCACCAGTATCATTTGCAGTATTTGATATATACCGTGGCATTGCACCGCTTATTAAAACAACGTATTCAAGATTACGATAGCGATACGCATTTAGGCGGTGTTTACTACACCTTCTTACGTGGTATGAGCGAAGGGCAAGGGGTGTACTTTAATCAGCTTACTAAACAGCAAATAACTGAGCTTGATAGCTTATTCGCACAAGGAGCCATGCTATGAGTCAAATGACATTCGGCTTTGATGACCATGAGCCAAACGAGCCAATGAATAAGCAACCACAGCAGCCAGCACAACATACCCAAAGCGACTCAGTGTTGACTGTCACAGAGGTTAAAACGCAGCCTTTACTGAGTTATTTACTTGAGGCAAAACGTATTCGCTTAGTTGATGTTAAACTCGCAGAGCTATTGACTGGCACAGAAACAGTAGCCGGTTCACAATCGTTGATAGAGAATAACGATGCAGCGCATAATGAGGTTTTTTACCTGATTTTATTACTTGCGGCCGCGCAGCAAAGTCAGCACAGCTGTTTAGAGCTCGTGAATATAAACTGGCAAAACCCGTTTGAAATAAGAGAGCAAAGCCTAGCTGATGCCAGCATTGCAGCCCCTGAGGTTTTAACCCCGTTTGATATGGAATTTGGCCTTAATGAGGCTGTTAATAAACTAATGAATGCTGAGTGTGTCGGGGACGACAAACCACTGCTATTGTTCGCGAATAAACTTTATTTTGCCCGACTGGCTGAATACGAAACCACACTGGCTTCGCGTTTACATCATTTAGCAACGAAAGAACTCACACTTGATGAAGCCGAATTAACGGCATTACTTGAGGTGTATTTTCCTAATAGTGAACATACAACCAACCCAAGCGATCCTATTAAAACATTAAACTGGCAAAAAGTAGCCTGTGCGATTGCCGCAACAAAAGGCTTTAGTGTGATCACTGGCGGCCCAGGTACCGGTAAAACCACCACAGTAACTAAGCTACTAGCAATATTACAATCTTTGTATGCCAGTGCACCGCTAACAATAAAGCTGGTTGCACCGACAGGTAAAGCGGCAGCGCGTTTAACCGAGTCGATTTTAGGGGCAAAGCAAAAGCTTAGTATGATCCCTGGTAATATCGCGCCACTTATTCCTGAAAGCGCGCAAACGATTCACCGTTTACTGGGCGTTATTCCGCATACCAATAAGTTTCGCCATAACAAGCGTAATCCGCTGCATTTAGACGTACTGATCATTGATGAGGCATCGATGGTAGATTTATCGCTTATGGCAAAACTAATCGAGGCACTACCGAGCCATGCAAGACTTATTTTACTGGGTGATAAAGACCAATTAGCCTCGGTTGATACGGGCAGTATTCTTAGCGACCTATGCCAAGGCTTAGAGCTTGGCAAAATGCCTGATTACAGCAGTGAAAGAGCAGCGCAGCTTAATCGCGTTTGTTTTAATAATCAGAGCGAAATACCCGCGGCGAGCAGTCATTTTGTACTTAACGATTGTATTGCGTTTTTACAGCAAAGTTATCGTTTTGATGGCAGCAGCGGCATTGGTCAATTAGCACAAGCTGTAAATACCAATAACAGTGGCTTACTGGGCTACGTTGAGCAAACGATTAATCAAGGTGGTTTTAAAGACCTTAAACTTAATTACAGCGTAATTAGTAAACCGATTGAGCAATTTGTGCAACAAGCAGCGTTGCAATATCACGATTATTTGCAGCTTATCCAGCAAGGGGCAAGTGTTGCCAGTGTGCATAAAGCATTTGCACATTATCAGTTGCTAGCTGCCGTCAGAGAAGGAGATTATGGTGTAAATAGCCTTAATCAGCGTATTGAAAAAGCACTGGCTCAACAAGGTTTAATCTCGCCATATCAAAGGCATTACGTGGGTATGCCAATTATGATCAGCCAAAACGACTACCAGCTAAAACTGTTTAATGGCGACATCGGTATTTTAATGCACGATGAGCAAGGTCAGTTAAAAGCCATGTTTGTTGATGAGCAAGAAAATATTCGTGCCTATTCGCCCGCGCGTTTACCTGCTCACGACAAAGTGTATGCCATGACAATTCATAAGTCGCAAGGCTCTGAATTTGCTTACACAGCAATGATTTTACCACCAATAAAACAGGCTAATCAGGGCATTAACAGGCAGTTGGTTTACACGGGTATCACCCGCGCGAAAACCACATTTGAGCTGGTGGCCGATAAAAATGTATTGCTCATGGCGATGAATAAATCAGTTACTCGTGCATCGGGTTTATACGATAGGTTAAAACATGAAGCTAGTTAAAGTAACGAGTGACCAACTAAACGAGTTAATGGGTTGGTTTAACTCAGAGGCTGAACTGCGTATTTGGTCTGGGCCATTTTTTAATTACCCATTTGATACGCAAAGCTTTAAAAAAGATTTAAACCTAGATGCGCTGAATTCCTTCACGTTGATTAATGACGAGGGCCAGATGTTAGGGTTTGGTCAATACTATTTACGTGAAGGTCGTTGCCATTTAGGGCGGCTAGTTATCTCGCCAAGTGAACGTGGTAAAGGTCTTGCAAAAGTGTTGATAAATTTACTAGGAGAGCAGGGTAAACAGCAGTTGCAGTGTGATAGTTTGTCGTTGTTTGTGTATAGCCACAATACCCTTGCTAAAACAGCCTATGAAAAACTGGGGTTTATACAAACCCAGTATCCAGCGGACATGCCACTCGATGGCTGTATTTATATGACTTGCTAAGAGCGTTTAAAGCTGCTTTTACGAAACAGATTAGGTTGCCAGCCAAAGTGTATGGCGCCTAATCTTAAACAGACCGTCACAGCGAATGCGCCAAGAATGCACCAAATATAACTCACCTCTAGGGTGAATAAAGCCGCGTAAGTTAACCCGCCAGATAAGCAAGCGGTTGAATAGAGCTCTTCACCCATTACTAAAGGCACTTCTCGGCAGATCACATCACGCATCAGGCCACCAAAAATACCTGTGGTCATACCCATAGTGATGGCTACAACCATATCTGCGCCGCCGATCAGTGCCTTTTCGATACCAATAATGTTGAAAATAGCCATCCCTACGGCATCCATTAATAGCATGGTGGTGTTACTTAAATCGGGTAAGTGACGAATAGATAAAATAGAGGCGAATATGGCTATGTAAGTTGCGTACAAATAATCGGGTTGAGCTATCCAAAATACAGGTTTGTTAAGCAATATGTCTCGAAGTGTGCCACCACCCAGAGCTGTGACTGTGGCAACGACTACCACACCAAAACCACCAACACTTTTTTCATGGCCCAGCAAGGTGCCAGAAATAGCAAAAAACGCTACACCGATAATGCTTAAAAAATGAAAGTATTCTGATGTCATGGGGTTTCCTTACCTGTTTATAGTAATCTAACCCTAGCAAAATGAACTTTATTGATGCTGAACAACTAAGAAAATAGGGCGGGTAGTGATGTCACCCGCCAGAAGGGAATAGTGATTATATCAATCCGCTTATTTAAGGTAATCAACCACTAATTGCGTCATTGCATTTACGCCAAGCTGTAAAGCTTTTTCGTCTGCAAAAAAGTGTGGTGAATGGTTACTTGGTGCTGTAACTGCATCTTGACCTTTTGGTGTGACACCTAAGAAAAAGAACATGCCTGGTGTTTCTAAGGCGTAGTAACTAAAGTCTTCGGCACCTGTGATAAGTGGCGTTGTGATCAGGTTTTCTTTACCAACTACACCAGCAAGTGTTGGTGTCATTTTCTTGGTTAATTCAACATCGTTCACTGTTACTGGGTAACCATGGTCAATGTGAACATGCGCTTCTGCGCCACCTGATTCAGCTACCATCTCAGCGGTTTTAGCTAAACGTTTTTTAATGTCAGCACGCATTTCTTGGTCAAAGGTACGAATTGTGCCCACCATTTCAACTTGATCAGGGATGATGTTGTTACGCACACCGCCATTAATGGCACCAAATGAAACTACCGATGGCGCTTTGGTCACATCAACTTGGCGTGAAGCGATGGTTTGTGTTGCCATAATGATTTGTGATGACGCCACAATTGGGTCAACCCCATTCCAAGGGCGTGAGCCGTGAGTTTGGCGACCTTTTACTGTGATTGTAAATTTGTCGGCGCTGGCCATTAGCGGCCCTTCACGAAAACCAATTTGTCCGGTATTAAGTGAGCTGGTTACGTGTAAACCAAATACGGCTTCTGGCTTTTCTTTAAATAAGCCTTCTTTAAGCATCAGCTCAGCACCACCTTCTTCGCCATCAGGAGCACCTTCTTCAGCAGGTTGAAAGACAAACAGAATATCACCCGCTAATTGGTCTTTTATTTTTACTAAAGACTCAGCGGCTGCCATTAAAATAGCCACATGGTTATCATGACCACAGGCATGCATTACGCCAACGGTATTGCCTTTGTACTCTGTTGTTTGAGTTGACGCGAAAGGTAAGTCTACTTGCTCTTTTACAGGTAGTGCATCCATATCTGCACGCAGCGCAATAAGCGGGCCTTTTTTGCCCCCTTTAAGTTTGGCAACCACACCGGTATGAGCCACACCTGTTTGAACCTCAAGGCCTAACGAACGTAAATGCTTAGCTACGTATTTGGCTGTTTCAAACTCACGGTTACTAAGCTCTGGGTATTGGTGTAAATGACGGCGCCATTTAATGACTTTTTCGCTGACGCTTTTATTGGCAGATTTAAGTTCAGTATTAATATCACTCGCAAATGCAGGTGTAGAAATAGCACTGAGAAGTAGGCTGGTCGAAAGTAGTTTGTTTAACATCCCGTATCCTTTTATTATTTAGATATCCAAACAATCTGTGAAACGCTGAATTCTGCATTTTGAGGTGGCTTGGATATATGCACACTACACCAATGTAAAGGATAAACACTTGAATGAACAAGACCTTTCGGTAATTAACCAAGACAAATGGTTTAAAAATCGCACACAATTATTTAGGGACAAGCTAGTAAAAAATGCTAAATTAATCACCTTAAATGCTGGTGATGCATTGTTTTTGCGTGGTGATGAAAATACCGGTCTGTATTGTGTTATTAATGGCGTGCTTAGAGTTTCTGGGGTTAATAGCCAAGGCAAAGAAGCCGTGCTCAGTTTTGTAACCAGTGCTATGTGGTTTGGTGAAGTTGCTCTGTTTGATGGTGGTAAGCGCACCCACGATGTGTATGCTCAAACTGCGGTACGACTTTTACACGTACCTGAGCGGGCATTAACTCAGTTATTACAAGAAAGCCCTGCATATTGGCATGATTTTGGTCTGCTGCTTACCAATAAAGTGCGAAACCTGTTTGACTCATTAGAAGATCATGCACTCCTTACAGCAAAGCAAAAGGTGAGTAAGCGGTTGTGCATGCTTTATCAGTCGTCACTCCAAAGCTGTTTGCCGCTTACCCAGCAACAACTTGCCGATATGACCTATTTAACACGGCAAACCATTAATCAAATTTTACAATCTCTGCAAGCTGATTCAATTATTAATCTTAAATATCAAACGATTGAAATTATTGATATCGATAAATTGCAATCTCAATGCTAGTTTGGAACTAAAATTGCTACAAAGTTGTAATCAAGCTTAAATGGAAGACAACTTGTGGCAATTACATTTCATAATCAATATAACCCTTATCACGCTTCGGCTGCTGCTAAGCTATCGCAAACAACTCGCCTCGATGATGTGAATGCCATGCATACGCCAGCATCTTCAGCACAACAACTTTTACAAAAGCAGCCTGAGCCCAGCTCTTTTTTAGCACAAGCTCAAGAAGCTTTGGTTTATCAGCGGCTCGGGGTTGATAAAGAGAAAATTGATGAAATAAAAGCGCAAATAGAGAAGCTTGCTGAACAAATGCAACAACAAGGTGCCGATACTAAAGCACTGCAAGAAAAAATGAATGAGCTGCAAGCGATGCTCGATGAAGAGTATCAAAAAGGTCGCGAACGCATGGATATGCGACCAGAAGCTGAAAAAGGCAAAGTTATTGATGCGCTGGTTTAATGTGTGAGTTTAAGCTAGCAACTTTAAATGTCGGCTAGTTGACATTCTTGGTGGTGAATTTTCTGCTAATCTGAATTTTGAACACAGTTTTGGCAGGAAAAACAATGAAAACATTAAAACAACAACTGACAAATTACGCCCTTTATCACCGTTCTAAACGCAATATTTACACTCACTTTATTGGCATTCCATTAATTGTGTTTGCAATTATTTGTTTATTACAACGCGTCACGCTTATCTCAGAGCCTGCCGTTATCTCCTTGGCAACCGTGGTGATTGCACTCACCTGTCTTTATTACTTAATGCTTAGCTTATCTATGGGGTTAATTATGGCTGTATGCTTAAGTTTGTTAAGCATTGCTGCTGAGCCTGTGGTGTCGCTTTCAACAGAGTTATGGCTAGCTGTGAGCATTGGCAGTTTCATTGTCGGTTGGGTGTTTCAGTTTATTGGTCACTATTTTGAAGGTAAAAAGCCAGCCTTTGTTGATGATTTAATTGGTTTGGTCATAGGCCCGTTATTTGTATTAGCAGAGTTCTTGATTATGCTTGGTTTTTATAAAGATATTGCTGATCATATCGAACAAAATGCAGGGCCTAACAAAGCATAACAACAATAATAAGGAACACACATGCAATTAAATGGTAAAACAGTTTGGGTAACTGGGGCATCATCTGGAATTGGTGAGGCACTTTGTGAGCAACTGGCAGCAAAAGGGGCAACGCTAGTATTGTCTGCCCGTAATGAGGAAAAACTCAACGCTCTTAATACAAGACTCGGTGGTAATCATCATGTGGTCGCTCTTGATTTGGCAAAGCCCGAAGCCTTACTTGAAGATATGCCAGCAGTGATCGAGCGAATTGGCCGCATTGATGTTCTTATCAATAACGGTGGGGTGTCGCAGCGTAGTCTATTTTTAGAAAACGAATTTACGGTTTATCGCCAACTGATGGAAGTAAACTACTTTGGTTTAATTGCTTTAACTAAGGCGGTCGTGCCACAGATGGTGAAGCAAGGTATGGGCATGGTGGTATCAATTAGCAGTGTGGCAGGTAAAGTCGGTTCAAAGTTCAGAACTGGGTATTCGGGTTCTAAGTATGCGGTCGTGGGCTTTATGGATTGCTTAAGAGCAGAACTAGCCGATAAAAATGTGAATTGCCTGACTATTTGCCCAGGTTCAATCAAAACAGCCATTGCACATAATTCGTTAGATGGCCAAGGTAAACCGCAAAATAAGCCAGAGGATTCAATTGAAAACGGCATGGATGTGGCAAAAGCGGCTGCAAAAATGATTAAAGCCATTGAAGCCGAGAAAGATGAAGTTGTTATTGGTGAAGGAATAAGTGGTTTAGCACCGACTATTAAGCGATTTTTCCCGGGCTTTTTTAACCGCCTCACAGCAAAAATGAACTACAGATAATTTATAGTCATTTGTTAGTGAATGATTCTCAGTAAACAATGCGCAACTTGGGTTGCGCATTTTTTGTACCAAATGGTCGGATTATTATCACTTTAATCGATAAAAGGCACTAGTTTGCTATGGTTAAACGGGGATGGATTAGCATACAATGGGGTAAAAGTAGTCCAAACAAGAGAGAACAACAATGGCCGCATTTGGTACTGTATTTATGCCACAAATGATCCAAGCACGTTTTGCTGATAACTCATGGAGTGAAAGCGCGCTGGTCCCATCTGATAAAATCGAATTACATGCGGGTGCTCACGTATTACATTACTCAAGCACCTGTTTTGAAGGATTAAAAGCATTTCGTCACGAAGATGGCTCGGTCTATATCTTTCGTATGGATGCTAACATTGCTCGTATGAAACAAAGCTCTAAGTTACTAAACTTACCTGACTTTGACGAAAGCATGCTTGAGCAAATGATCAAAGACATTGTAAAAGAGTACGCAGACGAAACACCAACACCGCCGGGTTCAATGTATATTCGCCCAACCCACATTGGTACAGAAGCGGCAATCGGTAAAGCGGCTGCACCGTCAATGAGTTCCTTGCTTTATGTATTGCTTTCGCCAGTAGGTGATTATTTCTCAGGCGGTGCTACAGCATTACGTGTATTACTTGAAGAAGACGGCATGCGCTGCGCACCACACATGGGTATGGTTAAAAGTGGTGGAAACTATGCAAGTGCATTAGGTCCAATCTTAGAAGCTCGCTCAGAGCATCAAGCAGACCAAATTTTATTCTGCCCTGGTGGTGATGTACAAGAAACGGGTGCTGCAAACTTCATTTTAATTGATGGTGATGAGATCATCACAAAAGCACTTGATAGCACATTCTTACACGGTGTAACGCGTAATAGTATTTTAACGATTGCGAAAGATTTAGGTATGACAGTATCTGAGCGTAACTTCACTGTGTCTGAATTACTAGAAAGAGCCGCTAAACCAGGTACTGAAGCTGCATTATCGGGTACCGCTGCGGTACTGACGTCGGTTGGCACGCTTATTCATAACGACCAAGAGTTTAAGGTGGGCTCTGGTGAACCAGGTGAGAAAGTTGCTAAATTACGCCAAGCATTAAATGATATTCAATGGGGGAAATCAGCAGATACTCATGGCTGGTTAACAAAAGTATAATCGCTGAGCAAATACATGCTTTGAAGAGCCACGTTACTACGTGGCTTTTTTGTTTTTACATTGGTTTACAGCACTTCCAGTGTTTAACCGCAAATTACTAGACATTCTAATGCTTTAATTTTACTTTCATTTTATTAACAATAACTAAAAGTAAATTTATTATGATCAAGAAAACACTAGCATGTGCGATTGTTGTTGCATTGGCGGGCTGCGGTGAATCCACCCCAACAAAAACAGAACAAACAGTGAAAACTGCAGAGGTTAAAGCTGCTGTGAATTATCCAGAAACTAAAAAAGGCAATGTTGTTGATGAATACTTCGGTGAGAAAGTAGCCGATCCGTATCGTTGGTTAGAAGACGATATGAGCGACGAAACAGCCCAGTGGGTGAAAGCCGAAAATGACGTTACCTTTTCTTATCTAAAAAATATTCCTTATCGCGATGAGCTGAAAACTACGCTTGAAAAGTTGATGAACTACGAAAAAGTCACAGCGCCATTTAAAGAGGGTGAATACACTTATTTTTATAAAAACGATGGTCTGCAAAATCAGTACGTAGTTTATCGTAAAAAAGGCGACTCAGAAGCTGAGGTGTTCTTAGATCCAAATACCTTCAGTAGCGACGGCACAACCTCAATGTCGGGCTTAACATTCACAGAAGACGGCACACTAGCGGCTTATCAAATCTCTGAAGGTGGCAGTGACTGGCGTAAAATTATTATTATTGATACAGCGACTAAACAACCAATTGAAGAAGCATTAGTCGATGTAAAATTCAGCGGTATCTCTTGGCTTGGCAACGAAGGTTTCTATTATTCGAGCTACGATAAGCCAAAGGGTAGTGAGCTGTCTGCAAAAACAGATCAACATAAAGTTTACTACCATAAGTTAGGCACGGCACAAGCAGATGACCAATTAGTTTATGGTGGCACTGAGGCTCAGAAACATCGTTATATAGGTGCTGATGTAACCCGTGATAATCGTTATTTAATAATTGCAGCAAGTACTTCAACTTCAGGTAATAAACTGTTTATCAAAGATCTAACTAAGCCTGACAGCGAGCTAGTGACTATTTTAGATAACACTGACTCAGATACCTCAATTATTGATAATGACGGCTCGAAACTGTATTTAGTGACTAACTTAAACGCGCCAAATAAACGTGTAGTGACTGTTGATGCTGCTGATCCAAGCCCTGAAAATTGGCAAGATTTAATCCCAGAAACTGATAATGTGCTTAGCCTTTCAAAAGGCGGTGACTATTTCTTTGCTAAGTATATGGTTGATGCGATTTCGCAAGTAAAACAATACGATAAATCAGGAAAATTAGTACGCGACATCATCCTGCCAGGTGTGGGAACTGCATATGGCTTTAGCGGTAAGCACGATGCACAAACGCTGTATTACTCATTTACTAATTACACTACACCAGGCAATACTTATTCGTTTGATGTTGAATCAGGTAAGTCTGATGTGTACCGCAAGTCGGGCGCTAAATTTAATAGCGAAGAATATATCTCTGAACAAGTGTTCTATACATCAAAAGATGGCACCAAAGTTCCGATGATAATTTCGTACAAAAAGGGCACCGAACTTAACGGTAAAAATCCGACTATTTTATATGGTTATGGTGGCTTTAACGTGAGCCTAACACCAAGCTACAGCCCTACAATTGCGGCATGGCTTGAGCACGGTGGTATCTATGCTGTTGCTAATATTCGTGGTGGTGGCGAATACGGTAAAGAATGGCATGTAAATGGTACACAGCTTAAGAAACAAAATGTATTTGATGACTTTATTGCTGCGGCTGAGTACTTAAACGAAAAACAATACAGCTCACCTGATTACCTAGCGGTACGTGGTGGCTCAAATGGTGGCTTATTAGTTGGTGCGGTTATGACACAGCGCCCTGAGCTATTTAAAGTTGCGCTTCCTGCTGTAGGTGTTTTAGATATGCTGCGTTACCACACTTTTACAGCGGGTGCTGGTTGGGCTTATGACTACGGTACGAGTGAACAAAGTAAAGAAATGTTCGAGTACTTAAAAGGCTATTCACCAGTTCACAATGTAAAAGAGGGTGTTAGCTACCCAGCAACCTTAGTAACAACAGGGGATCATGATGACCGTGTTGTGCCTGCGCATTCATTTAAGTTTGCAGCAGAGCTACAAGAAAAAGGTGCGAAACAAAATCCGTATCTTATTCGCATTGAAACAAATGCAGGTCATGGTGCAGGAACACCAACAAGTAAGATCATTGATCAATACGCTGATATTTATGGCTTTACCCTATATAACATGGGTGTTAAATCGCTATAAGATATTTATTAACTAAAATGAAAACGCCGAGCTAAGCCCGGCGTTTTTATATCTATTGATTGAGATGTTTATAAATCGATACCCAGCGCGAAAATCATTTTGTAATCTTCTTTTTCTGGTACTACACCGTTTTCATCGGCAATCGGGTCAGCCAAATAATCCCATACTAATGACATATCAAAATCAATATCATCGGTGATCTCAAACTCAAACGCAGCCATCGCATATTGAGAGTCTCCACCTGCATCACTGTTTGCAGTTAGATAGCGATAATTAAAGGTAAAATCAATTTTCTTGGTGACTTCAAGCTCGTAATTAGTGCCGACAAAATATGACCAAGATGAATTTGATTTCTCTTCACCCGTAGTGACAGTATCAAACTCAGTTTTTTGATAAGCAGGGCCTGTTGAAAAATCCCATTCTGTTTTATCGGTATCCATTACATAGTAACCAACACCGGCACCCACTGTGTACTTGTTAGCGATATTTTGAAACGGATCACGGTAGTACTCAAAGAAGATAGGGCGGTAATACATTTTTTGGGTCTGAAACCAGTCGAAGGTACCGTTAGCGCGAATGTTGTTTTTAGTGACTTGCTCATCGCTGGTGGTGCGATAACCTAAAAACTCAGCGAGGAAACGGCTAGACGCCGTACGGCGCTTGATATCTGCACGAGCCGAATATTCTGTTTGGTCAGTATTACCTTTTGATATATCGGCACCTAGTGATATTTTCACTGTCCATGCACTGAGTTCGCTTTCAACTGAAGGCGCAATAGAGACTAAATCGCGATAACGGTATTTAGCTTCTTGTTCGCCAACTTTTACATAACCACCAGAGATATTTAATGTGCCGCTTAGCTCAATACCATCATTAAAGCGCACAGTATGGTGGCGATCTGAGATGATCATGTAGACATCTTCGCGATCAATAATTAATGTGTCGAGCACATCACTGTCGAACTCAATCTCTTTATCATACATGGAGACAAGCTCGCCTTTGAGCCATTCGCCCGAATTCAGCCGTACCCAATCGAAATGAGTGGCATCTTTTATGATTATGCCGCGTTCTTCAAGAAGCGGATCAGGAAGTGTTTCTGCAGCATAGCAAGCAAATGAGCTTGCTACAGCAGCACTAATAAGCAGGTATTTTTTGAGCATTATTTCAATCCATGTTAAATAAAATGCATTCAAGGGGTGAGGTTGTTATTACTATAACCTGTTTAATTTTAGAACAATTTAAACTAGTGTTCAAAAATTACTTAAGCAGATGGTAAAAACAAGCGCTGATAGGTTTTATAAGCATATTCATCACTCATCCCAGATAAGTAGTCACATATTATGCGCATTGCATTATCACCTTGTTGGTGCGCACTTAGCCACATTTCTTGGGTTGTTTCAGGTAATAAGCGCATTGGGTCGCTGGCAAAAGCACTAAATAGCTCAATCAGCAGGTTTTGCCCTTTAAATTCAACTTGCTGCATCTTTGGCTCGCGAATTAAACGTTTAAAAACAAAATGTTTTAGCACGTTAAGAATTTCGGCAAATTCATCCGGTAGGCTTACTGTGTATTGCAGTATTTCTGATTCGAAATCTGCGTTTTGTACAACTAACTGAGCGTTAATAATAAAGGTGTTAACCAATTCACCAATAGCGTCTTTACGCTCATACTCGTGATGAGAAAAGAGTCTGGCGGTTATCGAGCTTAAATGGGTAGTTAGCCACGCTGAATCGAGCTCTTGTAATTGTACAAGGGCATGATTTTGCCAATCAGCCAGCGTTAAAACCTCTGTAGCTATGGCATCTTCTAAATCATGTACGGCATAAGCAATATCGTCGGCTAATTCCATAATTGCTGAGTCTATCGATTTGTAATGGGTTTTAGCTCTAAACTCATCAACCTTATAATGACTACTCAGCAGCGCTTTATCGTTATTCGACAGTGGCTCAATGATCCAATCGAAAACATCTTTATCGTCTTTATATAAGCCTTTGGCTGGTCGCCAATGGTCAGCTTTAATAAAACTACGTTGCTCACTCAAAGGGGGAATGCTGTGCCACAAATCATCAATAAAGGCTGGATATTTAATAAAGCCTAATAAGGTGCGTCTGGTTAAGTTCATGCCATAGCCATTTGAATAGGGCTCAAGCTTAGACACAATTCTTAATGTTTGAGCGTTACCTTCAAAGCCACCATGCTCGCGCATCATGTAATTTAATGCTATTTCACCACCATGACCAAAAGGAGGGTGGCCAATATCATGAGCAAGACATAGGGTCTCGAGTAGGCTACCACTCGGAAAATTCGTAAATTCAGGGTGTTGCTTTTTCAAATGGCGTAATAAGCCACTGCCAATTTGAGCAACTTCTAGAGAATGGGTCAGACGAGTTCGGTAAAAATCATTCAAGCCAATACCCATAATTTGGGTTTTAGCCTGTAACCGCCTAAAGGCTGCGGCGTGGATGATTCGAGAGCGGTCAACTTGCCAAGCTGAGCGGTTATCGTTTGGACGATATTTTTGCTGATCAATAATGCGAGCTTGCCAAGATTGGCACATAAAAAAAACCTACCTTTTTCTCGTTTGCTTGCTTTTCAGTATACGCAAGCGCTTGAAAATTGCGAGTAAATTGGCGCTAAATCACGCTATTTTGGTAAAGGTATAGGTAATTTTCTTAGGGCAAATTCGCCAAAAATAGAGGGTTTTGGTATACTTCGCCTTTGTGTGTGCGTGAAGTTACCGCACATGAGTAGTAGTTTATATGAGAGAATACATGCTTAATTACGTTTTTCGAGCTTTACTTGCTGCTTTTTTTGCATGGGCGTTGTTATCGCCATTTGTAGATAAAGAAGTAGTACAAAGTGGGTCTGAACAATCGCAGACAACGCCAAAAGGGACCCAGCGCGTAATCAAAAAAGAAAAGCCATTACATAATGTGAAACTGCCAGATTTTGCAGCTTTTACTGATGTGAAAGAAAAGAAACATGCATTTTTTGATTTTATTCGCCCTCATGTTGAGGCCGAAAATAAAAAGATTCTACAGCAGCGTGCGACTTTAGAAATCGCGCGCATGATGCTGGAGTACAATGAGCCACTAAGTAGCAAACAGCAATCAGATATTAAAAAAATACTGAATAGCTACAAGTTGCCTACCACCATAGATACTTTATCGCTTACCCAGGCACTTCGTCGTGTTGATATTATTCCTAAAGAGCTTGCGCTTATGCAAGCAGCTAATGAATCAGCATGGGGTACGTCACGCTTTGCACGTATTGGCTTAAACTTTTTCGGCCAGTGGTGTTATAAAAAAGGCTGTGGCATGGTTCCTCGTCGCCGTGCCAACGAAGCAGCTCACGAAGTGGCTGCATTTCAATCGGTACGTGCTGCTGTAAACTCTTATTTTAAAAATATTAATACCCATGCGGCGTATAAAGATTTAAGATCAATTCGTGCTGATTTACGTCGCCAGCAAAAGCCAATTGATGCAACTAAGCTAACGCAAGGTTTGCTGTCTTATTCTGAACGACGTGAAGCGTACATTGAAGAATTGAATAAAATGATAAATCAAAACAGAGCTTACTTTGATGAATAAACTCCTTCCATGGTTAAAAGCAGCAACCATCGCGGTTGCGCAAGGTGCAGTTGCTTCAAAGGCCGCTGCAACAGAATTTGTTGTTGCCTATGATGGCTTTTACGATCGCTTAAAAGTTGTTAATAAAGGCGAGTTTCAATACGCTCAAGTTAACTTTTATTTGTCTGATATTGCTAGCAACGAAGTATGCACAATTAAATCAGGTAAAATAATTACAGAAAAACAAGAGTTTGACCTAACTTATACAGATAAGGCTCAACTACTTTTACCATTCGATAAGCAGCTTGATACAGATAAAGCCGTAATAGTTGTTCAACCAGAAAACCCAAAACATGAATGCCAGTTAAAGTTACAAATTGAAGCAACGGATCTGGCTGATTTTGAACTCAGTAAAGCGAACTTATATACGTTAAATGAAGAATTTGACGAGCTTTTATCTGATTTGTCAGGCTTTTTTGTTAGCAAATTAATGTGGTTTTTACTGCCTGAACAACAAGGTGTTGTTCTTAAATTTAATGGCCAAGATGCTATTTCGGCAAATGACGTTAGCTGTAAAGAGCAGCGTTGTTCAATAAAAGTAACAGACGACTGGCAAGACGATAACACAGTGCTTAGCAGTCATGCTGAGCTTATCAGTGCCACACCGTGGATTGTTAAATAGCGACCATATATTGGTAAAAGCGTTTAAACATCGACAAAAGGGACCTTATTAGGTCCTTTTTTCCTTGTGAAGCAGATAGTTCTTATGTCTCTTTTTTTAAAGAGTTGCCTCGGTATTTTGGTTTAGCATCAAAATCTGAAATTCATCGTAAGCAGTGCAGTTACTTTGACTGTTTATTTTATCTACATTATTCCCTTTAACTCATATCTTTTCTAACTATTTGTATTGCTGTGCATTTAAGAATTAGCGTGTTTTTAGATCTGAAAACAGTATGAAAATATGCGTTTTTACTGATTGTTTCTTGCTATAGATAAAAGGTTTAATTTTATTTTAGCACCCTTATTTTTACTTAATCATTAAGTGCTAACCTTCTATTTTTAAATGATTTTTCAAGAATTGAAAATATAGATTTAGATCAAATTACTTAGCAATAACTGGCTTAAAGTAAAACTATAAAGATCTCAATATAGGTAGTTATAGTTTAAAAGGAGTCGTTATGCAGACAGTCAATGTCGAACCTGTATCAGTTAAACAACAGAAATTAGCAGAAGCCAATGCGAAGCAGGATGTGGTTTTTGATCTAAATGTTAAAAACCCAAGCTTAAAGTGGAATGCTGACGGTAAATACCCATATAAACGCAAAATGGACGTAGTTGAATACGAGCGCCATAAACACGAACTGCAAATCGAGCTTTTAAAAATGCAAGGCTGGGTAAAAGAGACCAACCAGCAAATTGTGATTTTATTTGAAGGTCGAGATGCGGCGGGTAAAGGTGGCACTATTAAGCGCTTTATGGAGCATTTAAACCCTCGTGGGGCGCACGTAGTGGCTTTAGAAAAACCATCTGCAAGAGAGCGTGATCAATGGTACTTTCAGCGTTACATTAACCACCTGCCAACAAAGGGTGAAATTATATTATTTGACCGTTCTTGGTATAACCGAGCCGGTGTTGAGAAGGTAATGGGGTTTTGTGATGATCACGAATATTTAGAGTTTATGCGTCAAACACCTCAACTTGAACGTATGTTGGTGAATAGCGGTATTAAGCTATTTAAATATTGGTTTTCGGTCAGCAGAGAAGAGCAATTTAGACGCTTTAAATCGCGCCAAAATGACCCGCTCAAACAATGGAAGCTAAGCCCAGTTGATATGGCATCTTTGGCTAAATGGCATGATTATAGTGATGCCAAAGATGCCATGATGTTTCATACCCATACTAAGGATGCACCTTGGACACAAATTCGATCTGACGATAAAAAGCGCGGGCGAATCAACTGCATGCGTCATTTCTTAAGCTGTTTGGATTACCCAGAAAAAGATCACGAAATTGTGAATCGTCTAGACCCGCTTATTGTCACCGAACCAACCCGCATGTCTGCACGTCAGTAAAGGAGAATACTATGCAAAATTCACAGTCAGTATTTGAGAAGCGTCTTGCTAAGCTCGAAAAAATTCTCGAAAAGAGTAAAAAAGAAGTGGCTAGAACCACTGAACTTGCAAAAGATGCAGCACTTAAAGCACAAGCAGCTGTAGAGTGCGCTAGTGAAGCAGAGAACCTAGCCGAAAATGCTAAAAAGCGCTTGAAAGCAGCTAAAAAGCAATTAAAAGAGGCCAAAGTGTTAAAAATAGCGCAGAAAAATGCGTCGAAAAAGTCGGCAATAAAACGTGCTAAACGAATGGCAAAGAATAAAAAAGCTAAAACTAAAAGCGCTTAAAGTTAACAAAGGGCACAGGGCTCATGTGCCCTTTGTTTTTTATTAAGCGTATGGCTGGACATTTTTACGATTCTCGATATGCTAAACCTTACTTTTTCAGGGACTTAAAAGCATCTTAATGAAAACTTCAGCGCCTATTTTTGTTATTTTACTGCTATGTTCAGCTTGTAGCAGTCATTCACCTATCAACCAAGAAATGCAAACTAAGTTGCAAGGCTCATGGCAGTCTACAAATAGCCCAGTTTGTGAAGCTAATTTTCATACCATAACGTTTAAAAATAAAACATTAGAAATCTCTTATGATGAGCAGGGCTATATTTCTGCGTCTGAAGCGAGAAAAACCTTCGTTTATAATATTCTCTCAGCAGAGAAAAATTTAATCCGTGTGCAGCTTGAAAATGAAACTCGCTTAGATAAAAAGGGCAAGCCTGTGGTTTGGCATCTAAAACCTCTTAGAAATGATAAATACTGTTGGGGCAGAGATGATTGGCCTGACCTTGCTTGTACAGCTTCTCGTTACAAATGCACAGTAAAATAAATCAGCAGTTAGTTTACAGAGGTCAGAAAATTAGAGCTTTCAGCCTATAAATTCATAAACTTTTGAGTCTATTCCCAAAGCGCTGTGCTTTACGTGGTATCTCTACGAGTGAAGCGCTTTAATTATCCCATGCTAATCATTTCAACTGGCTCAAAAAGTCCGTATAATCCACGCCGAACTTTTTACTATGAAACATGGCTTACAAAAGCCTGTATGAGCAGAGCAAATGAATCAAACTGATACTAGAAAAGAAACTCTTGAATTTAATAAACTTCAAAAGCGTCTAAGAAGGCATGTTGGTAACGCAATTACTGATTACAACATGATCGAAGACGGTGATGTTGTTATGGCATGTATCAGTGGTGGTAAAGATTCTTTTGCAATGCTAGATATTTTGCTTAATTTACAAAAAGCAGCGCCGATTAAATTTGAAGTAATTGCAGTAAACCTTGATCAGAAGCAACCTGGTTTTCCTGAGCACATTTTGCCTGATTACTTTGAAACGCTAAATACTCCGTATTACATCGTTGATAAAGATACTTACTCAGTAGTAAAAGAAAAAGTACCAGAGGGCAAAACAACCTGTGGTCTTTGTTCACGACTTCGTCGCGGCACACTTTATTCATTTGCAGAAAAAATTGGTGCAACCAAACTAGCACTTGGTCATCACATGGATGATATCGTAGAGACGATGTTCTTAAACATGTTCCATGGTTCACGACTAAAAGCGATGCCACCAAAATTACGCTCTGATGATGAGCGTAACGTGGTAATCCGTCCGTTGTCATATTGCCGTGAAAAAGATTTAATTAAATACGCTGAGCACAAAGACTTCCCAATTATTCCTTGTAATTTATGTGGCTCACAAGAAAACCTGCAGCGTCAATCAATCAAAGCCATGTTGACAGAGTGGGATAAGAAAACTCCAGGTCGTGTTGAGAGTATCTTTAAGTCTTTACAAAATGTTAGCCCAAGCCAGCTTGCAGACAGAAACTTATTTGATTTTGAAAATTTACCACTTGATAGAGAAGGCAATCGTGAAAGCTATGACTTTAGCGAGGCGGTGGTCTCATCAACAAACATTGATGAATCATTATTTATTGATGTAACAAATATATAAAAAGAAAAAAGCCCCAAACTGGGGCTTTTTTAATGCATATTTAAATGGTTACTTAGCAAGTGGGCTTACATAGCCATCTGGTTTTAGTGCTAATACATCGCAGTCAAGGCTATCAATAACATGCTCTGCTGTGTTACCGACAAGCGCTGCACTTAAGCCAGTACGCCCAACTGTACCAATCACTACTAATTCGCTGTTGAGGCGTGAAGCCACATCAGGAATAACATCTTCTGGTAAGCCTTCTTCAATGTGGCAATGAGCTTTATCAATATCAAACCCTTCAGCTAATGTAAGCGTTGATTCAAAGTGATGTTTTTTAACTGATTCGTTATAAACACCTGGGTTGAATTCAGGGATTTCAATAGCGATATTAACTGGAGTTGCTGGGTAGGCATTCACAAGGTTAAGCGTTGCGTTGGCCAAATCACAAATGAAACGAGCGTCATTGATAATACGCTTATTAAGTTCAAGGTGTTGTTCATTCTCACTCACTGCGTTCACAGCAGCTAAAATATTGCCTTTTGCCGGCCATTCTTTCTCTTTAACAAGTAAAACTGGAGCAGGGCACTTACGAATGAGGTGCCAGTCAGTTGGCGTGAAAATAACAGACTTAAGTGTATCGTGTTGATGAGTGCCTTTGACAACAAGGTCAAAACCATCGTTGATCACGGTATTGATAATGGCTTCGTAAGGGCGGTTATGCCAAACCACACAGCTATCAATGGTAAGCTCTGGGTAAAGGGCAATTTGTTCATTTAACCATTCTTGGCGGTCTTTTATTACGGCTTCGCGCATTGCTTCACGCTCATCAGCAGAAAGCATTGTGGTCATTTCATAAGAGAAGTCGTAGATACTGAGGAAAGCGGTAATGGTCGCGCCAGATTTTTTGGCTAGATCAATTGAGCGGCTTAAACTATGCTGCTGCTCTTTGGTTGGGTCTATAACTGCTAAAATTCGTTTAATTGCGTCCATTTGCTGCTCCTTAACTGTTCCGCAAAAAGTAGTACTTTGAGTGTAACCTAAATTTAGAACAGTTAAAGGGGCAAACCATATAAAGTTGCGTTAAATCAAACTCTATTTACATTTAATCGCTGCTGTTGCTGCAAGCGCTTGCTGGTCCAAAATGGTGATAAATTTACCTTCAACCTTAATAAAACCAGCTTTTTGGAAGCGGCTTAAAAGGCGGCTAATTGTTTCAACAGTAAGGCCTAAATAATTACCGATTTCACCACGTGTCATGGTTAAACGGAATTCTTTACGTGAGAAACCTCGTTCACCAAAACGCTCTGCAAGATTATAAATAAAACTGGCTAGACGCTCTTCAGCTGACTTCTTATTGAGTAACAATAACATTTCTTGGTCATAGTTAATTTCATTACTCATTAAACGCATAATTTGTTGGCGTAGCTTAGGTAGTTTACCCGCTAATTCGTCTAGAGTATCGAATGGAATTTCACATACCATTGAAGTTTCAAGGGCTTGTGAGAAGCTTTGATGAGCCATTTTGTTAATAGCATCGAAACCAACCAAATCACCAGCTAGATGAAAACCAGTAATTTGTTCATCACCTTGTTCTGACAAAGTATAAGACTTAAACGAGCCAGAGCGTACCGCATAAATGGCATTTAAGCTTTCGCCAGACTCAAATAAATAATCACCTTTATGCAGTGGTTTCTTACGTTCGATGATTTCATCGAGACGATCCATTTCTTGACCGTTTAATGAAAATGGCAAACATAGCTGGCTGATACTGCAATTATTACAGCTAATTGTGCATAAGCCTTTTGACTTGTTTTGTGAGAAGTCCATACATCAAATCCATTCAAATAAGTTAACAACCCGTAAGATTAATGAATTAGCTTATCGGTTGCTATAATTAATAAGTATATACCGTACCATATTATTACGCTTCCTAGAATAACCCTAGTCCAAACATGGTTGAAAATAATGTTTATTTTCTGGCTGACGAGTCCTACGCTTATCATCGCAGGAAAGGTGCCCAACGCGAAAAATAACATCACACCTGCACCATGTGATGCTGATGGGCTAGTCAGTGCCCAGGTTAGCGCTGAATAAACCAATCCACAGGGCAACCAGCCCCACAAAGCGCCATAGAGTAAGGCCTTTGGGGTAGTATCGACCGGTAATAAATAACGATTAAGTTTAGCTAAATGCTGCCATACTAGGGTTTTGCCAAGTTTTTCTAGCCACTGTAGAGTTGCCGCTAAACGCATAATGTAAACCCCAACAAGGAGCATAAAAATACCACTCAAAAACGACAACGCTATCGATATAGAAGTATTTTGCGCTGCAAAGCGACTACTAATGCCTGCGACAAGAGCACCGGCAAGCATGTAACTTAGTGTGCGGCCTAGGTTATAAGCAACCGAAAAGCTCACTGCACGGTTTTTGTTGGCGGCAAGTTGTAAACTACTGGCAATGCCACCACACATTGCTAGGCAATGACCACTACCTAACAAGCCCATTATAAATGCACTAATAAACAGCGGATCAATCATTACTTTTGTTGTGCTGCTCTTTATCGTCTTCGAACAGGATACTGTGGCCCTGTTTGTTTAAATCAGAAAATTGTTCGCTTTTTACAGCCCAAAAGAATACCCCAATGGCAATTAGCACAAATAAAATGGCAATTGGGATAAGCATGTAGATGATACTCATAGTTTTAATAACCTTAATGAGTTGGTAATGACCAAAATGGAGCTTGCAGACATACCAATTACAGCCATCCAAGGAGCAACAAGCCCAAGGGCTGCCAATGGTAAAATCGAACCATTGTAAATAAGTGATAATGCCAAGTTTTGCTTAACAATACGGCGTGTCTTTTTCGAGACAGTAAGCAAATGTTCTATGGCCGTTAGATCACTATTGAGTAATACCACATCGGCACTATTTTTGGAAATATCAGCGCCGGTTTCCATCGCAATAGATAAATGGGCACTGGCAAATACTGGGCTGTCATTCACGCCATCACCCACCATAGCAACAATAGCACCTTTACTTGCAAGTGCTTCGACATGGGTTTGTTTGTCGCGAGGGCTACATGCAGCATGCACAGTATCTAAATTGAGCTGTTTTGCAATTCGCTCACCACTGTTAGAGGCATCGCCCGTTAACATATGGCACTTAATTTGTTGCGAATGAAGTGTAGTAATCAATTTTTCTGCGTTATTACGTAGGCTGTCGGCTAAGTAAAAACGCGCAATGACTTGTTTATCGATATATAAGGTTGCTTGAGCATCTGCTTTTTCGGTATCAAACCAACCGCTTTTACCTATCGCAAGGTGCTGATCATTTAGTAAAGCGGTAATGCCTTTACCCGGTTCGATAGTCACATTTTCAATAGGGTTCACTGTGTCGTTGAAACCAGCGAATGCATTAGCAATAGGGTGCTCAGAGAAACTTTCAAGTTGCGCTGCTAAGCGTAATGCATCAGCTTCACTGTATTGGGTGTTAACTAGTTCAACGCGTTCAATGGTAAAACGACCTTGCGTTAAAGTACCTGTTTTATCAAACGCGATATCTGTTAATTGTGGTAGCGTTTCTAACACATGGGCTTGTTTAATTAAAACTCCACGCTTCGTAAGGCTGGCTACAGCGCACGTGAGAGCGGTTGGAATTGCTAAGCTAAGCGCACAAGGGCAGGTTGCAACAAGTACAGAAATAGTAACCCAAAAGGCATGCTCGGGGTCTATTTGATACCAACCAATTGCTGTTATTGAGGCAAACACTAATAAACAGGCAACAAACCACTGCGCTACTTTATCTGTTATCTCAACTAATCGCGGGCGCTTGGTTAACGCTGTGTGTTGTAACTTAATAATTTGATTAAGCAGGGTATTTTGACCGATTTTGTTGATCTCAATACTGATCACACCATCATGGTTAATCGTTCCTGCGTAAACTTGATGGCTGACAAACTTGTTAACTGGCTGGTGTTCACCCGTCATCATGGCTTCATCAACGGTTGTTTGACCTTTTGTAACAATACCATCAGCAGGAATTGTCTCGCCTGCTTTGATTAATACAACATCACCCAGTTTTAGTTTTTTGGCTGCAATTATCGATTCTTGGTTATTATCATCAATAATACGAGCTGTAAGCGGCAGTAACTTTTGCAAGTTAGCGGTAAATTCACTGGCTTTTAAACGAGCTCTAAATTCTAAATATTTACCTAATAATAATAAGAAGGTAAACATACAGATAGATTCAAAATAAACTTCGCCAACCGACATTAATGTGGCATAACAGCTTGCCCCATAAGCACCAAAAATAGCTAATGAGACGGGTAAGTCCATATTCAGCTGTTTGGCTTTTAAACCATTAATGGCATTGGTTAAGAATGGCAAGGCACTGTAAAGAATAACTGGAGAAGCAAGTACTAAGCTTATCCATCGAAAATACTGCTCGAAGTTCTCTTCCATGCCAGAGAACATGCCAAAATACATAGCAAAAGCAAACATCATTACTTGCATGGTCATCAGACCGGCAACCCCTAAACGGCGAATGTAGGCTTTTGCGGCTTGTTGTTTTTGGCTCGCTTCAAGGTCTGCCTGAAACGGATAGGCTTTATAGCCGATTTCATGTAATGAGGTAATAATTTGGCTAAGCGGTGTAACCGATTTATCCCACTGGATCATGGCACGGTTGGTCGAAGTATTTACATCAACACGTTTGATTGCTTTTAAGTTAAGTAGTTGTTTTTCGATTAACCAAGCACAGGCAGCACAGGTGATGCCTTCAACCGTTAATAGCACTTCAGATAAATCATTAGTGGCTGAAATAAACTCGTCTTGAATATCTTCGTTATCGTAACTTTTAATCAACTCGAGTTGCTCTGGAACAAGTTGTTCAACTTTACCAGAGCGTACAGTTCTAAATTTATAGTAATCGGTCATGCCTTGGGCGACGATATTCTCAGCAACCGTTTGGCAACCAATACAACACATAGGTTGTGCCTTACCGTCTATTTCGACAGTCGCATTAAAGCCTTTTGGCACACTTTCAAGACAATGAAAGCAATTATCGGACATTAGAGTTTACTACTTATATTCAGGGCTAATCGAAATCGTTTTATCAGTTGGTAGAATTACATCTTCTTTAAGTTTCCAACTGTTATCGATTGGTTCAATAAACACTGTGTATGCACCGTCAACATGGGTGTCGAGTAGGGCAGTAAAATCGCCATGGGCGTTTTTCATTAGGCTTACATCAAAGTCATTGGCTTTAATGGTGCGATGATAAAATGACATTTTTAAAGAGTGAACATTGCTTGCGTCACCCTTGGTGAAAGTGAAAGTTACTTTGTCGCCTGCAACATTTAAATCGCCATGTAAATAAAGTGCTTTTGCTTTATTAAATTTGCTGAGTTCAAGGTTAATTGCTTTGCCTTTTTTATAGTAATCATCAACAACCATATCTGGGCCGTTGCCAATCGCCATATAAATAAGACCAGCACAGCCGATGATGGCTGCAAGAGGAAAAGAGATTAAAAACCATGGCCAAAAGTTTTTATACCAAGGAGTGGGTTTCATAGTACTTATACCTTTAAAAACGTTGTACGCATTTTATCGGATTTAAAAGCAAAAGACTAAAAAAAAGCCTCCAGATGGAGGCTTTTTTGATCTTAATTAATCTATTGAATTAAAAGATTAATTGTTTATACATTTTATTAACCGCGTGGTTATTTATCTTGCGATAAGCTGTAAACGTACGCTGTTAATAAGTGAACTTTATCTTCACCTAAAATGTCTTTCCATGCTGGCATTACACCTGCGCGGCCATTGATTAGTGTTTCTTCAACAGCACGTTTAGAACCACCGTATAACCAGATGTTATCTGTTAGGTTAGGTGCACCAAATGGTAAGTTGTGTGCAACTGAACCTTTACCGTCAGCACCGTGACACGCAGCACACATTGCAAACTTAGCAGCACCTGCAGCAGCGTCTTTTTGGTTAACAGTACGGCCTGAAAGGCTAAGTACGTGAGCAGTCATTTCTTTAATGCCTTGCTCGCCAAGTGCATCACCCCAAGGTGGCATCGCAGCAACACGACCGTAAAGAAGTGTTTCTTTGATCTTGTCTGGGGTACCGCCATATAACCAATCGTTATCCGTTAGGTTAGGGAAGCCTTGACCACCACGTGCATCTGAACCATGACATTGTGCACAGTTTTGTGAGAATAAACGTTGACCAATCTCAAGCGCTTTTTCATCTTTAACTAGTGTTTCAATATCTTGTTTTGCGAATGACTCAAAGATTGGGCCAAAACGCTCATCAGCAGCGATAAATTCTTGGTCTAATTGAACGTTCTCACCGTTAGCTAATGCTTGTTCAGTCGCTTCTTTAGACTCAGCTAAAGAAGTAATACCTTGGTTAGAACTTGTCCATTTACCTAAACCTTCCCAGTTACCTAAACCTGGGTAGGCAGCAAGGTAGTATACAGACCAAATGAATGTCGCGAAGAACATGTAAGTCCACCATTTTGGTAGTGGGTTGTTTAGTTCTTCAATGCCGTCAAACTCGTGACCACAGCTTTCGCCTTCTTTAACACCTGTGTAGTTTTTTAAGTTCCACAGAAGTAGGCCGAAGATGATAGCAAGACACGCTAGGGTTAATACGATAACCCATATACTCCAAAAGCTAGTCATTTCTCAGACTCCTTTTCCTCGTTAGAGATTGTGTTGTTGTGTTTTTTTTCATCTTCAAATATGGCATTAGCAGCGTTATCAAATCGGCTTTTGCTACGCTTGCTGTATGCCCATACAACAATCACAATAAACAGTACTAAAATTACCAGAGTCAAAATGCCTCTGTATGTTCCGTAATCCATAATAATTACTTCAAGTGTGTGCCAAGCTGTTGTAAGTAAGCGATTAGAGCTTGCATTTCAGTTGCGCCTTCACCATTGTTCATGGCTTCGATTTTCGCAATGTCAGCTTTTAGCTCTTCGTCACTTCCGTAACCTTTACCGTCGTAACGGTCGCTTGCTTTGTCGATTCCGAAGCTATCACGGAATACTTGAAGCTTTTTAAGTGTATGGGTCGTATCGACTCTGTTTTCGTCTAACCAAGGAAACGCTGGCATGTTTGACTCAGGAACCACAGCACGTGGGTCCATTAAGTGAGCATGGTGCCAATCGTCTGAGTAACGCTCACCAACACGAGCTAGGTCAGGACCAGTACGCTTAGAACCCCATTGGAATGGGTGATCCCATACTGACTCACCAGCTACAGAGTAGTGACCGTAACGCTCAACCTCGTCACGGAAAGGACGAATCATTTGTGAGTGACAGTTGTAACAACCTTCACGCACGTAGATATCACGGCCTTCCATTTCTAACGCTGTAAGAGGGCGTAAGCCATCAACAGGTTTAGTCGTATCGTCTTGGAACATTAGTGGAGTAATCTCAACCAACGCACCAAAGCTGATTGCAAAGACAGTCAAGATAGCCATTAGGCCAACGTTCTTTTCGACTATTTCGTGTTTGTTTTGTGAATTATTATTGCTCATCGTGCTACTCCATTATGCCAATTGTGCGTCAGCGTCTAATTGAAGCGAATCTTTCTTCGCTGCAATAGTACGATAAACGTTGTAAGCCATAATTAGCATACCTGTTACGATGAATACACCGCCTAGGAAACGCATGATATAGAACGGATACGAAGCTTCTAATGACTGTACAAAGCTGTACATTAACGTACCGTCTGAGTTTACTGCACGCCACATTAGACCTTGCATTACACCTGAGATCCACATTGCTACGATGTATAGAACAACACCAACAGTGTGTAACCAGAAGTGCGTGTTAACTAGTTTAACACTGTACATACGGCCTTGTGAGAATAGTGCAGGGATTAGGTGATAGATAGCACCGATAGAGATCATTGCAACCCAACCTAGTGCACCTGAGTGTACGTGACCTACAGTCCAGTCAGTGTAGTGAGAAAGCGCGTTAACTGACTTAATAGCCATCATTGGGCCTTCGAACGTAGACATACCGTAGAAAGATAGAGAAACAACTAAGAAACGAAGTACTGGGTCAGTACGTAGTTTATGCCATGCACCTGATAACGTCATGATACCGTTGATCATACCACCCCAAGATGGAACGAATAGGATAACTGACATAACCATACCTAAGCTTTGCGTCCAGTCTGGAAGCGCAGTGTAGTGTAGGTGGTGAGGACCTGCCCAGATGTATAAAGAAACAAGAGCCCAGAAGTGAACTACCGATAAACGGTAAGAATAAACAGGGCGACCTGCTTGTTTTGGTACGAAGTAGTACATCATACCTAAGAAACCAGCAGTTAATAAGAAACCAACAGCGTTGTGACCGTACCACCACTGAACCATTGCATCTACAGCACCTGCGTAGATAGAGTATGATTTAGTTAGTGAAACAGGAATTGCCATGCTGTTTACAATGTGTAAAACGGCAACAGTAATGATGAAACCAGCGTAGAACCAGTTCGCAACATAGATGTGCGATACTTTACGCTTGATTAACGTACCAAAGAATACAACTGCGTAAGTTACCCAAACAACGGCGATAAGAATATCGATTGGCCATTCAAGTTCTGCGTATTCTTTTGAGCTTGTGATACCTAAAGGTAAGGTAATCGCTGCTAGTACGATAACAAGTTGCCAACCCCAGAAGGTGAAGGCTGCTAGTTTATCTGAGAAAAGGCGCGTTTGACATGTACGTTGTACGACGTAATAAGACGTCGCAAAAAGTGCACTTGTACCAAATGCGAAAATTACTGCGTTCGTGTGTAACGGACGTAGTCGAGAGTAAGTTAACCATGGTGTATCAAAGTTAAGTGCTGGCCAAGCTAATTGGGCAGCAATCAGAACCCCAACACTCATGCCAACGATGCCCCAAATCACTGTCATAATAGCGAATTGGCGTACAACTTTATAATTGTACTCAGTTTGTGATGCTACTGTTTGGCTCATTTTCTGGCTTCCGCTGCAATAAATGCGTTTTAGAAATGAATTACCCACTTTTATTCAAAGTGGGGCCTACTATTACTTCACAAGCGTGTTACCTAAAGCCAACTTAGCGGTGCTAGCTTCAGAAAACAAACTCGAGAAACCCTTATTTTTGCGATGGAAATGATAAAATTTTTGACCTTAAAAAGATAGGTCAATTGCATAAAATTATGACATCAATCAAATTTTAGCGCTTTGTTGGTTATTTTTTGTCAGAGATTGTATTTTTATTAGCTTATTCCATCTAGCATGGTTGTCTTTTCGCGGGTAGCTCACTAGTATCCGCTTTTATTTTATACAGGCAAATAGAGTGCGAACTAGTTTTTTACCCGTTTTCCTTTTCAGTGTATTTTTAGCTGCATGTGATAGCCAAAGTATAGAAGAGGGCAGCACAAGTACAAGTTGTGAGAACAATAGTCATTGTTATTACCCTAATAATGCAGAAGTTTGGCTGAGCAACCCAGATGTCAGCCCTGAGTTGCCTTTTGCAATCAACCTAAAGCTGCCGAAAGGTGCTAAAAACCTCTCTGCTAAACTTGAAGGTGTCACTATGTATATGGGGTTTATTCCACTGCAGTTTAAGCAGAAAGGGCAAGTTTGGGTTGCTGATACTATGGTTGGCGCATGCTCTGAGCCTGTAATGACCTGGAAAATGATGCTCACTTATACTACTGGTGACAATCAACCACAAACTTTGCTTTATTATTTCGATTCACTGCAAACTCGATAACATCCTTTATTGTTATTGTTGATCACAGTTTTTGATTATTTAAAAGCTGTGATTGTCGTTATTCCTACGTCATCTTTTTCTACTTTAATGTTCTTTATTAGCCGTATCTTTATACGGTATTACAAATTGACGGAACAAAAACAAAAATTCTTCCTCTAATACACTGTTTAACGGGCTAACTTTGTCTATTTAGTTAATTTAAGTGAATAACTATGGTTAGCAGTCTTACCAAGCTTTTACGGTTTTTATAACGTTGTGTGATCAACTTGTAAAAATTTCATTTGTAGCACCAATTGGGCTTTAGTTACACTTGATTACAAAGTGCGTGCAATTGATTTCAATCGTGTTTTTTTTGCTACTTAATAATGTTACATTGCTGATGTGGCAGTGTTTTTTTCTGTTAACATTGATACATCGTGAAACCTTGCTACCTAAAATGGGTACGCTATTTTGGGGTTGTTTTTTCTTTGACCTGCCATTCAGTTTTCGTTCAGTTAACTGAGCCTAAGTTGCCCTCCGCTGACTCGTGATTCTAATAATAACGAGCGCTACCTAACTAAAGGTAAATTTCCAACAAGTAGGGTTTTCACATGAAAAAATCAATTCTTGGTTTAGCTGTTGTTTCAGCAATCCCAATGTTCTCAAGCATGCAAGTTTTAGCTGCTGATGATGCAGCAGAGTCTATTGAAAAAATTCAAGTTACAGGTTCTCGCATTAAGCGTACCGATATGGAGACGTCTAGTCCTGTAACTTTAATTGGTGCAGATGACATCAAAGCAATGGGTGCATCAAGCATCGATGGCGTTCTACAAAAAATGACTGCAGCAAGCGGTGCGATGACTAACCCTGCTGTTAACAACGGTTCAGGCGGTAACGCACGTGTTGACCTACGTGGTTTAGGCGCACAACGTACTCTAGTACTAGTAAATGGTCGTCGTATGATCAACTCTGGTACTGGCGCAGCATCTACTGTTGACTTAAACACAATCCCAGTATCAATGATCAAGCAAGTTGAAGTACTAAAAGACGGCGCATCTGCTGTATACGGTACTGACGCGGTAGCTGGTGTTGTTAACATCATCTTAAAAGACGACTTCGAAGGTCTAGACATGAACCTTAATGGTGCTATCACTGGTGAAGGCGATGCAGACGAAACGTCTTTCGATATCACAATGGGTTCAAGCTTTGACCGTGGTAACGTTGTAATTGGTTTACAATACACAGACCGTGGCGACGCTTCTCAAGCAGACCGTGATTTCTCTGATTGTCCAATCGAAGAAGATTACGAAAACGGTAGCTTCTACTGTGGTGGTTCTTCTTACACGCCTTTCGGCCACGTTTGGGCTGAAAATGCAGACTTACAAGGTCAAGCAGACGGCGAGTGGCACGACTTCACTTCAGCAGGTGATGCTTACAACTACTCAGCAACAAGCTACCTTTACACGCCAATGCGTCGTTTAAACCTTACAGGTATCGGCCACTTTGACGTAACAGATGAAACGCGTTTAGTTTCTGAGTTCACTTACTCTAAGCGTTGGTCAACTCAACAAATGGCTCCACAGCCAGTATGGTTTGACTTCACTTACGATGCAGACACAATGGGTGACTCACTTCTTTCTCACGGTGTAGCTGACGGTGAAGACATCTCTTACGGTCGTCGTATGACTGATGTTGGTCCTCGTGGTTATGAGCAAGTTGTTGACACTGTACGTGCAGTAATCGGCCTTGACGGTGCATTCGACAACGGTTGGGGCTGGGATACTTCAGTAGTATTCGGTCGTAACGACTCAGTTGACCGCGCAACTAACCTACTTAACATGGGTTCAATCCAAGACGCAATCGAAGAGGGTGACTTCAACCCACTTAACCAAGCTGATTGGTCAGGTAGCAACCTTGCACAGTACAACTACACTGAAAACAACTCAGGTGGTAGCCAATTATTAGTTCTTTCTGCTGGCCTTAACGGTGAAGTAATGGAACTTCCTGCAGGTTACGTTGGTTTCGCTGCTGGTATCGAGCGTCGTGAAGAAAAAGCATGGTACGTTCCAGATTCACTAACTTCACAAGGTCTTGCAAATGACCCACGTGTTGAACCAACTGGTGGTCGTTTTGACGTAAACGAAGCTTACGTTGAATTCGCTGTTCCACTTCTAGCTGACGCACCATTTGCTCAAATGGTTGACTTAAGCGCTGCTGTTCGTGCATTCGATTACAGCACATTTGGTTCAGATGAGACTTGGAAACTAGGTCTAACTTGGCGTGTAAACGACGAACTAATGCTACGTGCTGTTCGTTCAACTGCATTCCGTGCTCCTACAGTATCTGAGCTTTACCAAGGTAAATCACCTTCATTCGAACAAGTTAACTTCCCTGGTGCACAAGACCAAGCTGAAGTAACTGTTGGTGGTAACGATCAATTAACGCCAGAGCTTGCTGATACAGTAACTGCTGGTTTCGTATACGCTCCAGAATGGTTAGACGGTTTCTCAATGACTGTTGACTACTACGAAATCGAAATCGAAAACTCAATTTCAAGCGTAAACAACCAGTACATCGTTGAAAACTGTCTTGATGCTTCTACAGGCGCATACAAGAACCAAGATACTGCACTATGTCAGTCTTCTGCAATCAACTTCAACCAAAGCACTGGTCGCATTAGCTTCAACAACCAATTACAAAACATTGGTAATGAATCTACTAAAGGTTACGACGTAAACTTCAAGTATGCATTTGAAGCTGCAGGTCTTAACTGGCGCACAGGTCTTGATGTAACAATCCTTGATGAGTACATCGTTGATTCAGGCACAAGCACAATCGATTACACAGGTCTTGTAACTTCAGGTATCGGTAGCTACGCGAAAGTTAAGTCTAACTTCACTCTTAACGCGTCTGGCGACAACTGGGATGCACAATACCAAGCACGTATGATCGACGGCCTAGACAGCTACGCATGTCTTGCTGACGACAGCGAGTGTCTAGTACCAAGCGTTGGTACTGTTGTATACCACGACATCAGCGGTTCATACATCCTGAACGACACAGTGTCATTCTCTGCAGGTGTTAACAACTTATTCGATAAGCAAGCACCTTACTACTCAGGTAACAATGACTCAAACACTGACCCGTACACATACGATGTACTAGGTCGTCGTTTCTTCGCTGGTATGAACATCAAGTTCTAATCTAGTTTGAAATGATTACTAAGGCCCAGTTTTTACTGGGCCTTTTTTATTGTCTGAAAGCCTATCAACGCGTAAACTATAGAGGTACTTTTAACAAACGAGGTGATATTGCTTAAACAAGACGAAAACTTATCTTTTATTATTGAGCCTGAGCTTAAACCACGCACAGAGCAACGACTCGACCTGTATTTCTCCATTCCGAATGAAATGAGTGTTAACCCACAAACACTTAGCGAAGAATCTTTCTTTAACAACAATTTTAAATCGCACCTTGCGTATAACGCTAACAACATTCACTTACCTTTAGTTAGAAGCCGCTTTGTTAGTAAAAACAAAGGTGAACAGCAAGATTATCGGCAAAACTTAAACCTATATTGTTATCAAGTCCGTTTAGCGCTTAATGCCGATATTAAAGACACCCTAAAGCACCAAGAAGCTGAAGAGTTTTACCCTGCAGCCATTGAGTTGTGCGAGCAAACCAAAGGCTTGTTGAAAAAACTAAGACGCTACACCCCAGATGACGAAAAGCTACTGCCATTTTATAAAAACGCTGATAACTACTTAAGCTGGCATGTAGAGCAGTCATTTTTGAAACTACTGGATGAAGGACCGCGCAGTAGTGATTTTGCAAAAGAACGCAGTGAGCTATTAGAGTTTTGCAAAAATGAAAACAGTTACCGTGAAGAGCAAGAATATAACTCGCAATCGACACTTGAAGATGCCAACCGTATCACCAACAAAATGCGCCTATTACAACGTTTGATTGAGCATGGAGTGGTGCTTACACGTAGCACGCGTCACTTAAACAGTTATTTAAAACGTATGGTAAAGGGCACGGTGACCGCTGTGATCATGGCCTTTGTGATGTTAGTTGTGTTAAATGCTCGCTCAAACTTTACCGAAGTAACAGCGACGTTGATTTTGATCTTGGGTGTTATTTATGGTCTTCGTGAAATATTTAAAGAAGACATAACACGGGTGATCTGGCGAGCTATCGTACGAGGGCGACCTAAATGGCGCTTTCAATTTAAAAACAGCATAACCAAAGACAAAATTGCCAGCCAATACATTTGGCTTGAATACACCAGTTTTAAACGCCTGCCTAAAGCGGTAAGAAGAATTTTTTCAAAGCGCCGCCATCAAAATAAACAGGCTGCTCAGTGGCTGCATTTTGCAAGCGAAACACAAGTTAACGCGAAAGAGTTTTTACCTGGCTACGATACCTTGCAACAAACCATGCAATTTAGCTTGGCACCGTTTGCTCGTTATTTAAAGCGGGGTGAAGGTAAGCTCTATCATCTAGATAGCAATAAAATCTCTAAGAAAGCCGTAGAGAGGCGTTATCAGTTAAATGTGGTATTAGTGTTTACACAAAGCGAAGATGAAACTTTGTATCAGCGCTACAAGATTACGTTAAATCGCAGCAAAATTGTTAATATTGAGCGTATTTACTCACAAACTGACATTCTGCAAGATGAAAGATGAAAGATGAAAGATGAAAGGGTGGCCTTGGCCACCCATTTCGGTTTATTTAGCGTCTAAACCTGTTTTGCTGTAAAGCGATACTTTGTCTGATACTAAGGTAATTTCGATGTTTTTATCTTTGTTACCCCAGATACAGTTAGTGTGTAGTGTCTTTTCTTCACACTTATCAGCTGAACCTAAAATAGCTTCAACCTCAGTTTTATCCATACCAATTTCAATTTTTTCGTAGTTCTCTAAATTTACTTTTGAGCAACCAGCTAAAGTAAGTGCCGCAGCCGCTGCTGCAATTGCCATATATTTTTTCATAATTGTATCCATTAATGGTTGTAGCGTCTTATTTGCACGATCATCCCCATACGTGGGTGATCAAAATAATGTATCTCGTTACTGATCACACGTTTGAATTGTGAAAAACGTGCTTTTTCGTAATCACCAGTTTCTAAGCGCTGACTAATATCAAAATCTGCGTTTATAAACAGGTAGTGACGAACATAAATCTTCATTAAACCGTCTAATTCCCACTCTGGCACATTTTGCAGTTGGTCGGGAATATAGCGCTCAGTAGGGCCGACTAAACTAATAAAATCGTTGTTTTCTTCTACAGGACTTGCGTGTTTTGCTAAGTGCTCGCCGGCAAAGAGGCGGATGCTAGGTGCTCTTTTTTCACTCATTTCAGGAAAACGCCAGCCGGTGTGTAAAATTGGGGTTAAGCCTTTTCTATCAAGCTGATTTTTTTGCTCAACAAACTGTAATTGTTCTGGCGCCATTAAATAAATGTCGTCAGTGTCTTCACGGGGTTCAACAACGGGTGTCACAGGCAGTTGACTATAGCTAGCTAAAAAATCAACACTGTCATCACACACGTTAGAGTGAGGGTTGGTATTGACTAAAGAATCTGTGAACGAATCTGAGCGAAAGCGGCTATCACCTTCAATACAAGCCTGCTTTGCCTGCTCTGTGTATGCAGGAGATAATAAATCCTTGCTACGCTTAGCCTTGATTTCATCGTGTTTTAGGCTGAAATCTTCCTGTAAGTAGGGGGCTGGGCGCTGTTTATAAATAAGAACTTCAATTTCGAACCAACGTGTTGCAAATGACGAGCTTGTAAATAAGCAACAAAGCAGTAGTAAACTATTTCTAAACAACATTAATGGCTAACCTTTTTTTCGAAATCTGCAATCATTGCAGTGACCATTTTTAAGCGTTCGCGAGCGTTGGCTTCGCTAATTGCAAAGCGCAGTTTATTTGCGCCATCCATTTTATACACCTGCGGTGCACTTTGTATCAAACCTATAATGAAGCTAGGGTTAACCTTTGTATGCTGGCTAAACTCAAAATAACCGCCTTTCGGGTTTGCTTCAATCTTCTTAATGCCAATATTACTTGCTTGCAGTTTTAATTGTTGCAAGCTGAATAAGTTTTTCGTGGCGTCAGGCAGTAGACCAAAACGGTCAATCAGCTCTACCTGTAACTCGTCCATATCATTGAGGTTAGCACAGCTTGCAATGCGTTTATAGATACCTAAACGTACGTTTACATCATGAATATAATCATCTGGTAATAACGCTGGCAGCTTTAAGTCTACCTCAGTTTGCTGACCTAATAAGTTCTCAAGGGTTGGCTCTTTACCTTCTTTGAGGGAGTTAACCGCTTGCTCAAGCATTTCCATATACAAACTAAAACCAATGGTTTGCATTTGACCTGATTGATCATCACCAAGCAGTTCACCGGCACCACGAATTTCTAAGTCATGGGTTGCGAGCGCAAAACCTGCACCCAAGTCTTCCAGTGATTCAATCGCTTCAAGGCGTTTAACCGCATCTTTACTGAGTGATTTAGGGTTACCAGTCAGTAGGTAGGCATACGCTTGGTGATGGCTTCGGCCAACACGACCACGCAACTGATGCAGTTGTGCCAGACCCAGCTTATCTGCTCTATCCATAATAATGGTGTTGGCAGTGGGTACATCGATACCGGTTTCGATAATAGTGGTACACACAATCACGTTATATTTTTGGTGATAAAAATCACTCATAATTTGCTCAAGCTCGCGCTCTCGCATTTGACCATGTGCCGTTGTTACGCTGGCTTCAGGTACCCATTCACTGATTTCTTCAGCAACTCGGTCTATGGTTTCAACATTATTATGTAAGAAATACACCTGACCACCGCGTTTAATCTCACGCAGAATTGCTTCGCGAATTAGTTCAGCATCTCTTTGTCTAACAAAGGTTTTAACCGCTAAACGTTTTGCAGGCGGTGTGGCTATGATTGATAAGTCGCGCATGCCACTCATTGCCATGTTTAATGTACGTGGGATAGGGGTTGCTGTAAGCGTTAAAATATCGACATCGGCACGTAATGCTTTGATTTTTTCTTTTTGACGCACCCCAAAACGGTGCTCTTCGTCAACAATCAATAAGCCCAAATCTTTAAATTGAATATCTTGTTGAATAAGCTTGTGAGTACCAATCACGATATCTAATTTACCCTCAGCCATTTTATCGAGGGTGTCTTTTTGTTCTTTGGTTGAGTTAAAGCGCGATAAAACACCCACCTCAATTGGTAAATCGGCAAAACGGTCTTTAAAGTTTTCATAATGCTGCTGTGCAAGCAGTGTGGTTGGTACAAGTACCGCAACTTGCTTGTTATCATTCACTGCCACAAAGGCTGCGCGCATTGCCACTTCGGTTTTGCCAAAGCCAACGTCACCACATACTAAACGGTCCATCGCTTGCTTGCTTTGCATATCACCGAGCACAGACTCAATGGCGTTGCGTTGATCGTCAGTTTCTTCAAATGGGAAGCTGTCGCTAAATTGACGATAAGCACTGCCATCAAGCTTAAATTTATTGCCAGGCTTTGCTTGGCGTTTAGCGTAAATATCTAAGAGTTCAGCAGCCACATCACGGACTTTTTCAGCGGCACGTTTCTTGGCTTTTTCCCACGCATCGGAGCCTAATTTATGGAGCGGGGCAGAGGCCTCTTCGCCACCAGAATAGCGGCTGAGCATATGTAACGCAGAAACGGGCACGTATAGTTTTGCCTCGTTAGCGTAGATGATCGTAACAAACTCAGTGATCACACCGGCTGCATCAATGGTTTCAAGGCCTTGGTAGCGGCCTACACCATGATCAAGGTGTACAATCGGTTGACCTTCACGTAGCTCAGCAAGGTTACGAATAAGCGCATCTTGGCTGGCTTCGTACTTATGTTTACGGCGTCGACGCTGCGAGACCTTAATGCCTAATAACTCTTGCTCTGTGATAATGGTTAAACGCGGCTTACCGTCTAGCACCACACTTTGCTCAAGTGGCGAAACGATTAGGCCAACATCACTCGAACTATTGGTAAAATCGCTAAACGATTCAAATTCTTTAAGCTTTAAACCACTTGGTTTTAATAAGGTGAGTAATGATTCACGGCGGCCATCCGATTCAACCGAGAGCAGCACGCGGCCTTTTTGTTTTTTCTCACTGGCAACATAGTCAATTAAACCTTGGTACGGTTCATGTAACTTATGATCAATACGAACATTTGGCAGCTCTTTACTAGCAAGGTTGGTGTGACCCGCTTTGGTGCCTAATTTTGCTTGCGATAAACGAATGCGCGCGTATTTACCAAATTCACCAAATAGTTCATTAACGCTTTGATACAGTTTTACAGGTTCAAGTAAAGGTCTGAGCGGATCAACACGGCGGTTTTCATAGCGTACATTCACATCATGCCAAAACTGATCAGCAGCATGCTCAATATCGCCAAAATGCATAAAGGTTGTATTACTTGGTAAGTAATCGAAGATAGTTGCCAATTCATCAAAAAACAGTGGCATGTAATATTCGATACCCGCAGGCCAGGTTCCTTTAGTCACCTGCATATAAATTGAGTCTTGTTCAGAGCTTGCGCCAAATTGTTCACGATAGTTGATACGAAAACGCTCAATGTCTGAGTCGTTAGTTGGGAATTCGTGGGCTGGCAGTAACTCAATTTTGTCGACCTTTTCATCTGAGCGCTGGCTTTCAACATCAAATAAGCGAATGCTGTCGAGCTCATCATCAAAAAAGTCTAAACGGAATGGGTGTGGGCTACCCATAGGGTATAAGTCAACGATAGAGCCGCGAATCGCGTATTCACCGTGCTCCATAACTTGTTGTACATGTAAATAGCCCGCTTGTTCTAAGTTTTCACGCAGTGTGTGGGTATCTAGGGTATCGCCCACTTTAAAGTTAAGGGTTGAACCATAAATAAACGAAGCAGGGGCAGTACGCAGCATTAAGGTCGACACTGGCACGATTAATACGCTTTGTTGTTCTTTTTTTAAGGTATTTAACGTGGCTAAGCGCGCCGAAATAATATCTTGATGGGGCGAAAAATGATCATAAGGGAGCGTTTCCCAGTCAGGGAAGACCATGACTGGGTTTTCAGGCAACAGAAATTCGAGTTCAGTTTCAAGGCGAAGGGCGCTTGGTGTATCTGGGGTGACAATCACAACCAGCTCGTTGTGTTGTTTTACACCTTCTGCGATTGCGATGCTAAGCCCGCTACCGGTTAGTTGTCCCCATTGAATTTTATCTTTTTCAGATTTTACCCAAGGCAATGCTGCCCATTGCGCAAACGCCATTTACTACTCCTTTAAACTGTTTTTACTGCTTAGTCTCGATAAATCTTGGTTAAGTCCTGATAGTGATCGATACGACGATCACGAAGGTAAGGCCAAATTCGACGTATGTTTTCACTACGTGCTTGGTCTAATTCAACAACTAATAATTGCTCATCACTGTTGTTCGCTTCAGCTAAGATTTCACCTTGAGGGCCCGCGATAAATGAGTTACCCCAGAACTGAATACCTTCACTTTGAGCGCTTGGATCACTTTCGTGGCCAACACGGTTACAGCTGATCACCGGCACGCCGTTGGCAACTGCATGAGCACGTTGTGAAATAACCCAGGCGTCTTTTTGACGTGTTTGCTCGTCTTTTTCATCACGCGGGTCCCAGCCAATGGCTGTTGGGTAAATTAAAATTTCAGCACCGGCCATTGCCATTAAGCGTGCCGCCTCTGGGAACCATTGATCCCAACAAACTAACACGCCTAATTTGCCAACAGAGGTTTGAATAGGCTCAAAACCTAAATCACCCGGTGTGAAATAAAACTTCTCGTAAAAACCTGGGTCATCAGGAATATGCATTTTTCGGTATTTACCGGCAATGCTGCCGTCAGTTTCAAGTACCACAGCAGTATTGTGATAAAGACCCGTAGCGCGCTTTTCGAATAATGATGACACGATCACCACATTGAGCTCTTTGGCAAGTGCACCTAAGGTGTCTGTACTTGGACCCGGGATTGTTTCTGCTAAATCAAAAACGTCTACATCTTCGGTTTGGCAAAAATACAAGCTACGGTGTAGCTCTTGAAGAACAATAAGCTTAGCGCCTTGGCTTGCTGCATCACGAATACCAGCAATTGATTTTGCCATATTGTCTTGAGCATTATCGGTGTTTGATTGCTGAACAAGAGCAACCTTTAAATGCGTTGGTTTAGTCATTGTTTGTTCCTGCTAAAAAGCCGCGCGGTAATTGCATTGTAATACAGTGTAAGCTGCCAAATTGGTGAATAATTGGCACACAATTAATACCCACCACAGTGTGATTTGGGTATGCTTTGGCAACCTGACCAAGCGCCAGTTGGTCGTTTTCGTCACCATAAACTGGTACTAAAACGGTTTTATTGATAATTAAATAATTAGCGTAGGTGGCAGGTAGTCTGTCACCATCTTCATCGAACACTGCTTTTGGCCAAGGTAAGGCAATCAGCGTGTAGTTTTCACCCTCTGCTGTTTTAAATGATTGCAGTTGTTTTTCCATTGCATCAAGGGCTGCAAAGTGCTCATCACTTTTATCGTCGCACTTAACATAAACAAGGGTGTTGTTCGGGGCAAAACGTACCAGCGTATCAATATGGCTGTCGGTATCATCACCTGCAAGGTAACCGTGATCAACCCAAAGAAACGACGTAGCACCTAGTTGCTCAACAAGCGTTTGTTCTATATCTGCTTTTGTGAGTTCAGGGTTACGATTTGGGTTTAATAAGCACTCGCTGGTTGTGAGTAGCACGCCGTGTTCATTGATTTCGACGCCACCGCCTTCAAGAACCAGATCACTTTGCTGATAACCATTTTTAGGGCTCGCGACTTGATTTACAAGTACTTGATTAATTTGATTATCAAGATCACTTGCAAACTTATTGCCCCAACCATTAAAAATAAAATCCATTACTTTCAATTGAGTTGCGTCATCAATATTTGCACAGGTCAATGGGCCATGGTCACGTGCCCAAGTATCGTTACACGGTGTCACCACAAAGTGAATGCGATTAGCATCAACCTCTGCATTTGCAAGTAAAGCTGCAATATGTGCTTTGAGAGTATTATCATGAGCTACAATCACAACATCTTGTTGTTGGCTTATTGCTTGGCAAAGTGCTACATACACAGGCTCAACAGCGGTTAAATTTGCTGCCCAATCAGTGTCTTGATGAGGCCAAGTGAGCATAACGGCATCTTGCTCAGCCCATTCAGGTAAAAGTCTAAATTTCATGAAGGTATTAAACAAACTAAGGTGGGGCTAGTTTAGCATTTTAGCCATAGATGTCAGCTTTTTGTGCGCGATAAAGCGTGATTTTTAACTGTCTTGTTGATTGTTTTCTTGCTGACGTTTTTTAAGTTGGCGTGTTTGTGCGTGCAGGGCTGCTCTTACGACTAAATCTTGGTCAGCATCGCGAATGGCAGTAAACAATAATGTGTATTGGTATTTATCATCATCGCATTTTTCAATGGCCACTAATTCGGTATAGCAATAAATGGCAGATGCTTCGTGCTGCAAGAACAACTTAGTACGAAATGTTTGCCCTAATTCATACACATCAGCTGAGGTAAGTTTTACACCACCACCGCCATAACTATCGCAATAGTTTGCGTTATCGTCAGGCTGCTCTGAGGCTAAGATGTGACTCATGATTAAATCAATTTTACGAGATTGTGCCTGTAAAAAGGCTGCCAGTTCTTGCGCAACATCACCCAGATTACGCAGTGGTCGTAAGCTTGTTTGTTCAAGTTCGTTTACTTCGTTGGCAAGTTTAAATAGGGCAGGGATATCCGCTTCAAGTTCAGCATTGGTTTTTGGCACAGCACTTGGTTCAACCGCATATAAATTGACACGGTTGCTCTCGTTGATTTGAAAATATTGTTCAAATTCGGCTAATTTTTGATTATTCATGCTGTACTCCACACATCTTTCCTTAATACTAGCGTTCGAAGCAGTAAATTGCTAGTAATCAAATAATCAAAAAAAAGGGCAAACTCATTGTTTGCCCTTCATTTTTTACAGGTTACCCTCTTGGGTTTTAACATGTTCTTGTTGATGATGTTCTGCTATCTCATCAGCAAGCTCTTGTCTTGAACGTTTTTCAGTTAACTTACGCGCCGTTAACCAATAAAAGAACAGCGGCACAAAGAATACGGCAAGGAATGTCGCTGCCATCATACCGCCCATCACACCGGTACCAACACTGTGACGAGCACCGGCACCTGCGCCAGAGCTCAGTACTAAAGGCACAACGCCCAAAATGAAAGCAAGCGAAGTCATAATGATAGGTCGAAAACGTAAACGCGCAGCCTCAAGAGCAGCCGTACTTGCGCTCCAGCCTTGTTGATGTTTCATCAAGGCGTATTCAACAATAAGAATTGCGTTTTTACTAGCAAGACCAAGTAGTGTTACCAGACCAATTTGGAAGTATACATCGTTTGTCATGCCAACAACCCAAACCGCTATAAGCGCACCAAAGGTACCAAATGGCAAGGCAAGCATCACAGACAGTGGTAACGACCAACGCTCATACAGCGCTGCTAGAATCAAAAATACCATGATCACAGCAAGACCTAAGGCAATTCCTGTGGTGCCTGAACTGCGTTTTTCTTGGAATGCAGAGCCTGTCCATTCGTAGGTCATATTAGGTGGTAATACTGCTTGTGCAATACGCTCAACCTCAGCAATAGCTTGACCCGAACTGTAACCTGGAGCTGCATTACCCATCAGTTTAACAGCAGGTAAGTTGTTATAACGATTTAGGTTTTCAGGGCCTCGGCTATACTCGATAGTGGTAAAGGCTGAAAGCGGCACCATAGTACCTTGGTTGTTTTTAACATAGATACGACCAATGTCATCAGGCTTCATTCTAAATTCAGCATCTGCAGACATTAGTACTTGCCATGCGCGACCAAATTTATTGAAGTCGTTAACGTAATAAGTCCCTAAGTTACCTGCAAGGGCAGTGAACGCATCATCAATTTCGACACCCATGGCACGGGCTTGTTCACGGTCAACATCAACACGTAGCTGTGGTGCATCAGGGCGCCAAAGAGTTTGCAGACCACTGATGATAGGGCTCTTTTGTGCTTCAGCTGTCATCAATTGCATTGCATGTTGAAGTTTGTCTGGGTCGCTATCACCTTTGTTTTGAATATAAAACTCAAAGCCACCTGTGTTACCTAAACCAAAAATTGCAGGCGGATTAAAGGCAAGCACGAGTGCCTCTTTAATACCTGCTGTTTTCATGAAGAGCTCTTGCACCAGCGCTTTGGTATCAACTTCACGCTCATCCCAATGCTTTTGTGTCACGAATAATGTTGCAGCACTGTTTTTGTAACCACCGCCAATAAAGTCAAAACCGGTAAACGCCACCACGTTTTCGTTCGCTGGGTTTGATTGCACGGCCTCAACAACTTGCTGCGTGACTTGCTCTGTGCGTTCAAGTGACGAACCGTCAGGTAAGAAAATTGCAGATATGTAATAACCTTGGTCTTCATCTGGCACAAGTGAACCAGGGGTGTTTTGCCAAAGGCCAATCGTTGCTGCAACCATACCTGTCATTAAGATCAGCCCTAACAGACCACGGCGCACCATAAATCCAACAGCACCTACGTAACGGCCGGTGATCTTGGTAAACATGTCGTTAAACCATAAGAAGAAGCGGGCAGTTTGTTTGTGTTCTTGTTTTAAAATAAGTACACAAAGCGCTGGCGTCATCGTTAAAGCAACGACACCCGATAAACTTACAGCAATCGAAATAGTAATAGCGAACTGGCGGAATAGCTCACCGGTTAAGCCACCTAAAAACGCAATTGGCACAAACACTGAACAAAGTACTAAAACAATTGCCACCACAGGGCCGCTTACTTCGCCCATCGCTTTAACAGCGGCGTCTCTGGCACCTAGGCCTTCTTCATGCATGATACGCTCAACGTTTTCAAGTACCACGATGGCATCATCAACAACAATACCAATCGACAGCACCATACCGAATAAGGTGAGTGAGTTAATTGAATAACCCAGCATATACATACCGGCAAATGTGCCCAGTAGTGACACTGGTACTGCAAGGGTTGGAATAAGCGTTGCGCGCCAGTTTTGTAAGAATAAATACACCACTAAGAATACCAATACCATGGCTTCAAGTAGTGTTTTTACAACTTCACGAATCGATACTTCAACAAAGCGGGTTGTGTCGTATGACGTTAAATGAGCAAGACCGGTCGGGAACTGGCTTTTCATTTCTTCAATAACACTGTTTACTTCTTCAGCTACATCAAGAGCGTTAGCACCAGGTTGCAAGAAGATACCTAACAGTACCGCTTCTTTACCGTTAATTGTTCCTTTGAAGTTATAGTCTTTTGAGCCAAGCTCAACGCGGGCTACGTCTTTTAAGCGTAAGCTACTACCGTCTGTGTTTGAACGAATAATGATATTTTCAAACTGCTCAGGCTCAGACAAACGCCCTTGTGCAGTTACACTGTAAACGAGCTCTTGTGGAGATTGCGTAGTAGGTGTGGCACCAATTTTACCTGCCGCGTATTGCGAGTTTTGTACACGAATTGCCCCTGCAATTTCTTCAACAGTGACACCTAATTGGCTCATCACATCAGGGCGCAACCAAATACGCATTGCGTAATCTTTGGCACCAAAAATTTGTACACTGGTGGTGCCAGGAATACGTTTAACACGGTCAAGCACATTCATAGTGACATAGTTTGATGTCCATAAACTCGATCGTGTTCCATCTGGTGAGTAAAAGGCATGAACTTGTAAAAAGCTAGAAGAGCCTTTTTGAACTACCACACCTTGGCGACGCGTTTCTTCAGGTAAACGGGCTTCAACCTGTTTAACACGGTTGTTTACGTTAACGGCTGCTTGGTCAACATCAGTACCAATTTCAAAAGTAACTTCGATGGTCGTTGAACCTGCACTGGTTGACGTTGATGACATATACATCATGCCTTCAACACCGGTAATGGCATTTTCAATCGGTGTGGCAACCGTTTGCTCAAGTACATCGGCAGATGCACCTGGGTAGGCTGCGGTTACTTGTACAACCGGTGGTGCTATTTCAGGATATTGCGCCACAGGTAAGCTGCGCATCGCAGCAAGGCCCGCAAGCACAATAACAATAGAGATAACAAACGCAAAAATGGGTCTGTCTATAAAGTAACGAGAAAACATAAGACTCCCTGTGCTTATTCTGCGTGGCTAGGGTTAGCGGCAGGTTGGCCAACATTGACTGGCATACCCGGGAAGAAAATACGTGCCATGCCATCAACAATAACTTGGTCGCCTTCTTTTAAACCACTGCGAATTAACCAAAAGTTTTGGTATTGCTCGTTTTCTGGTTTTTTGATCCATTCACCTACAGTAACAGGGGCAGGTAAAGCGACATCCATACCTTGCTCGTTTTTACTTACTACATAAACAAACTTACCGGTGCCGTTATCAAGTACTGCACGTTGCGGAACAATGAAAGCGTTTTTGCGTACTGCACCACTTAACTCAACGCGAACGAACTGGCCCGGGCGAAGTTGAAAATCAGGGTTAGGAATAATTGCCTGAAACTCACTGGTACCTGTGTTTGGATTAATACGCACATCAGAGAAGTTAACTTCACCGGTTTGTCCGTATAACGAACCATCTTGCAGTTTAATTTGTGTTTTCCAGTGGCCTTGCTCAGGTAATGTTAGTGAGCCATTTTTAACATCTTGACGCATTTGCAGTTGTTCACGCTCAGATAAGCCAAAACGAATACGAATAGGGTCAAACTGAGTCATTTGAGTTAGTAATAAATCTGGACCAGAAACATAAGTTCCCTCAGAAACAAACTCACGTCCCATTACACCTGCGACAGGGGCTTTTACTTGCGCATATTCAAGGTTTAGTTGCGCTTCTTTTAAGGCAACTTTTGCTGCGGCTAAATCAGTTTTTGCAATATCATTGGCTGAGCTTGCGTTATCGTAATCACGTTGTGAAACAGACTTTTCGGCACGTAGTTTAGCTAATCGTTTAACGTCACGGTCAGCTTGAACAAGCGCTGCTTTTGCACCATCAAGTGCAGCTTGTGCTCGGTCAACCGCAAGTTGATAAGGTTCTAGGTCAATTGTAAACAGTGATTGGCCTTGCTCTACACGCTGACCTTCTTCAAAGTTGCGTGATTCAAGAATACCGGTGACACGGGCACGAACTTCAACCTCTTTTGAACCAGACAGCGTCGCTGGTAGCTCAATAGTAAAAGGGGCATCGTGAGTTTCCATTGTCATAGTCGCGACAGCAGCGGGGTGCATTTGACCCTGTTGTTGCTGTGGCGCTTCAGAACAACCTTGCAGTAGCAAAGGAGCAGAAATTAATAACAACGCAGATAATGATAATTTGGCAGGTGCGAAAGGCAGACGCATGTTTACTCCACAGTCCAATTGTTAAGTAGGTATGCATAAAAAATAGTCTATTAGCATGAAAGACGTCACTATGCATATTCATTTAGCGTTTAGTTTATACCCAAAAAAGATAAAGGTACACCCTGTAGTTTACTTTTTATTGAGCACAAAAAAACGCAAAGCATGTTTACTTAATTTGTGCGCAGCATCGAGCTATATTGAAAAATATGGGCAACCTAAGTCGGTGGCTGATCTTAAAGACCATTACTGGCTGTGTTTGCCATGGCAGCGACAGCTTAAATTTAACGAAGGCGGACAAGTCATTAATTATAATGCGAGAACGCGTTTTACTGTATCTAACTCAGATAAAATGACACAGGCGGCGATTGCAGGCCATGGCATAGCGATTAAATCTTATATTGTAATTAAAGATGATTTAGCCGAAGGGCGGTTAATCGAAATACTCCCTAATAGCCTTGTTGATGCTGACGCGCCAGTATGGTTTTTAAAATCACAAAACAGCCTAGTGACGCGCAAAACAGAGGTTTTTTATGAGTTTATGAAATCTTTGTTTACCTAAGGTACAAAAACTTAACAAATGGCTTGTAATTAAACTGAAATCTCGTACCCTAAAGCAATAAAAATATAATAAAGGTGAGTTAAGGATGACAGATCAAACTGGGGTTATCACCGCTTTTACCGAGATATCGAGCAAGCTTAGGCGCTTTGTATCACGTATCGTCAGCCCTGATGATGTAGAAGATATTGTGCAAGAGACGTTTATAAAAAGTTATGAAGCTGATCTTAAGCAAAATATCGAATATACTCACAGTTATATGCTGAAAACGGCTAAGCATTTGGCGTTAAATCATATCGCTAAATGGGACAATAAATACAAAGAATCGTTAGATGAACAACAGCAGGTTGAGCATCACATGCGTTCAATGGCACTTGAAGATGAAGTGACTTCTAAAGAACGTTTTTTGTTTTTTTGCCGTGTGACTAACGAATTAAGCCCTCAGGTTAAAAAATGTTTTATCTTAAAAAAAGTCTATGGCTTAAGCCAAAAGGAAATTGCAGCTAAAATGAGTCTTAGCGAAAGTACTGTTGAAAAACATATAGCCAAAGGCTTATTACATGTTCACCGAGCAATGAAATCACACGACGTACAACCACAGGCATTTACCCCAACTACAGAGTTCACTGCAAAAGAGGTGAACAAATGAGTAATGTCCATCCATTTTCATCAAAAGACATGATTCAAGAGCAAGCGAGTCAATGGATCAGTGCAATTGATCGTGGCCTATCTAAAGATGAAGTAAGCCAATTACATTTGTGGGCTCACCAAAGTGCGGCTCATCAAGAGGCATTATTTGAACTTGCGACCTTATGGGATGAAATGAGTGTACTTAACGAGTTAAGTAGTTTGTTTCCATATAAAGCACCGCAAAAGCAACCTGCAGTGTTTGGTATGGCAACCGCTGCCAGCTTTTTAGTGGCAATGCTTCTTGGTTCTATCATGCTTATCTATTCAAGCTATTGGCAAAGTGAAGAAAACGATTACGCCAAATTCAGCAAAATTTACCGCACCAAAGTGGGTGAGCAAGCTGAATTTGTGTTACCAGACAGCACTATTGTTCAGCTTAATACCAATACTAAACTCGAAGTTGCCTACTCAGGCGATCGCCGTCAGTTGATTTTGAGCCGCGGTGAAGGGCGCTTCAATGTTGCCAAAGATCCAAGCCGTCCGTTTACGGTTATTGCTGGTGATAAATCATTTACTGCACTTGGTACGGTGTTTAATGTTCAGCGAAATACCGCTTCAGACCTAGAGCTAGTGGTGACTGAGGGCAAGGTGATGATTGCTGATCCGAATACGCAGGTTAATGCTAGCGACTTTAATCGTTTAAAAGATGCCTCAGATAACAGTGCAGATATTAAAGCGCTTCGCGCTAATGTTGTTGTATCTGGTGAGAAAGCACTAATAAAACAAAGTAAAACAGAGCCAATTAAACAGTTATCGGTTGATGACGTACAACGTGATTTGGCATGGCAACAAGAAATGCTGATTTTTAATGGCGAGTCTTTAGGCGAAGCACTGCAAGAAGTAAGTCGTTATACTGCCACACGTTTTGAATTAAATGACCCAGAGCTTGCCTCATTAAAAGTGGCTGGTGTGTTTAAAACTGGCGACATTAAAGGTTTGCTTGATTCTTTACAGGCCAACTTAGGTGTAGAACATCAACGTTTAGGTGAACATCGTGTTAGCTTAACTATCGCTGCAAAAGGTTAGTTCTGTCTATGAGAATACGCCAATGTAATGATGTTAATTGTGCGCCACCTTCTCGTCACAAAAAATTAATTAAAAAAAAGTTAAATTTACATAGCGGATTTTTCTTCCTCACTTGTTTGTTTAAATTGCGCAGTAAGCAATTGCCGTTGTTACCTGCCTCTTTTGTTATTTATGGCCTCACAGCAGGCCAAGTAGCAATAGCGGCTGAAAAACAAATGCTGCAGTTTGACATCAAAGCGCAACGAGCTGATTTGGCGTTAATCGAATTTGCAAAGCAAACCGAACAAACAGTCATTTTTTCTTTCGAATTAGCAAAGCAATATCAAGCGCAATCTGTGTTTGGCTTTTACACCAAACTTGATGCACTGAATGCGATGCTAGAAGGCACTGAGCTCGATGCGGTTGTTGATCAACAAGGCTTGCTGAGTATAAAACTCAAACAAGTAGATAGGATAGATAATAACATGATCAAAGTATCAGGGGTCAGCGCTGCAGTCGTGCCATTACTGCTTGCCGCCAATACGCAAGCGTTAGCAGAAGATCAATCAGCAGAACAAAACATCGAAAAAATTGCCGTTGTCGGTAGCCGTGTAGCAGGACGCTCGGTTGAAGATTTACCGGTTCCGGTTGATATTTTAAGTGCCGAAGCACTCGAGAATACAGGTCAAACAGAAGTAGGCCGTATGCTTCAGGCCATTGCACCGTCTTTTAACTTTTCAAGCTCGTCTATCAGTGATGGTACTGATGCACTTCGTCCTGCAACATTACGTGGCTTAGGGCCAGATCAAACCTTAGTTCTTATCAATGGTAAACGCCGTCACCAAGCGAGCCTTATTCACATTAATACGTCAGTAGGTCGTGGTACGGCGGGTACCGACATGAATGCTATTCCTGCTGCTGCAATCAAACGTATTGAAGTATTACGTGATGGTGCTGCTGCGCAATATGGTTCAGATGCCATTGCAGGTGTTATTAATATCGTATTAAAAGACGCTGAAGAGGGCGGTAAAGCAGCTATTAATTACGGTGAGTATTCAGAAGGCGATGGTGAAACTGTAACTGTTGATTTCAACAAAGGTTTTGCTTTAGGTGATGAAGGTTATTTAAATACCACAATCAACTACCGTGACCGTGCGCCGACAAACCGTGCAGGCCTTCATGGCTCATGTCAATTTTACGGCTGTACTGAACTTGATGACGGTACGCTATTAGCAGGCGATCCTCGTGAGTTAACAGCACCTCGTGATACGTTTAGAATTGGTGATGCAGATTCACAACAATTTGCTCTAACCGTTAATACAGGCTATGAGCTTGCTGGTGGTGAGCTATATGGCTTTATCACTTATTCAAATCGTGAAAACGAATCAGCTGCGTTTTTCCGTCATAACGCAAATGCTAATGGTAACCCTGTATTACAAGATGGTGATGCAACCATTCCTATGGGGTTCTTACCGAAAATTAATACTGTCATTGATGACGTGTCTTATAACTTTGGTTATAAAAAATCGTTCGATAATGACTCAAGCATTGATTTATCGTACACCTACGGTGAAAACAGCATTGATTACACAACAAGTGACACTATCAACGGCTCTTATGCTAACTACCTTCGTTATGATCAAGGTTTAACGGCTGATGAAATTCGTGCCACTATCCCGCGTTCAGCATATGCATATGGCCTTGAATTATCGCTGCAAACTCTAAACCTTGACTACACCAAAGATTACGACAACTTCTCATTAGCACTAGGTGCTGAGCTTCGTACCGATGAGTTCCGTATTCTTGAAGGTAGCGAATACGCATACCGTGATTACGACACTGTTGATGGTATGAGCATCTATTCTGGCTTAAATGGCGGGGTAGGTAGTGTTGACGCTGCAAGCGGCACGCAAGGTTTTGGTGGTTCAGATCCGGCATCATCAGTTGATGAGTCGCGCGATGTGATCTCATTCTATATGGATGCAGAAACCTATGTTATCGATGATGTAATTATTTCAGGTGCGGTACGGTACGATAACTACAAAGGCTTTGGTGATACAGTTAACTTTAAGTTAGCGGGTAACTGGTCTGTAACTGAAGATGTGTCTTTACGTGGTGCATTAAGCACAGGTTTTAGAGCACCTTCTATGCAACAACTTTACTTTAATAACGTAAGTACACAGTTTGTTGTAGGCGATGACGGCAGCTTAGTGGCTGAGCAAGTAGGTACGTTTAGAAACGACAGTACCTTAGCGCAATCAATTGGTATTCCTAAGTTAAAAGAAGAGAAATCACAAAACCGTAGCTTAGGTATTGTGTATAACGTAACCGACAATATCAATTTAACTATTGACTACTACTCGATTGATATCGACGACCGTATCGTTATTTCAAACCGTTTAGGTAAAGGTTTATCAGATACGCTCGATGCTGCACTTGAAAGTTCAGGCGCAGGTGCGGGTCAATTCTTCTTAAATGGTGCAGACACCGAAACCGAAGGTGTTGATTTAGTTGCCACATGGAACACAGAAGGCCTTGGCGGTACGCTAGATTTCACCTTTGCTGCTAACTTCACTAAAACTGATGTGGTTGATTTATTCACGCCATCAGGCAGTGGTCTTGAGACTATTCCGGTAGAAGATGTGTTTTCTGCCCAAGAAACATCAATTATTGAAGAATGGCAACCAGAAGACCGCATTAACTTAAGTGCGCTTTACCGTTTAGAAGATTGGACAGTAAACCTATCTCTAAACCGTTACGGCGAATACACAGTTGAAGATGGTGGCCGTCAAACATACGGTGCTGAAATCTTAACTGATGTTAAAGTTAACTACTTCTTTAACGAAAACCTGTCATTTAACATTGGTGCAAATAACTTATTTGATGTTTACCCAGATAAGAACACCATTGGTAATTCACGCTCGGGTACGATTGTTGATGCTAGCGGCAACACAATTGTTTCAAGCCCAGGTGTATTCACTTACTCACGTCGTTCAGCACCATTTGGTTTTAACGGTGCGTACTACTACGTAGGTGCAGAGTACAAGTTCTAAACTCCCTTTAGATTCCTTTATTATTTAACTTGCAAAGGGCCGTTAGGCCCTTTTTTAGTTATAAAGATGTGCTTATAGAAATTGGCACATCTTGATATTGTTTTATTTTATCAAGCAAGGTTACTAAGGTTTTGTGGCTACTTTGCTCACTTGCTGTTACTTGCACATTGGTCATTTCAAACTGTGCGGCAAATAACGCAAGGTTAGCTATTATTTGCTCTGGTGTGATAAGCCGGTTTGCAAAGTAAATACTGTCGTTTTCAGTGATAGTAAATTGCGCTTGTTTTTTAGGGTTTTCAAGACTTGGTTTTGCTAAAGGGCGATTCACTTCAATAGCGCGCTCTTTAACAAATGAGGTTGTGACGATAAAAAATATCAGCAAGATAAACACAATATCGAGCATTGGAGTCATATCTACATCAGCGTTTGTAGTGGTTTTTTTATGTTGTTTCACCATAATTAGGTCCTTGTTGTTTTTGACCAAGCCACAAAATTTACGATTAAGTGGACTAGCCATAGTCGTGTTAAGAACACGGATTATTTTTAAAATGCTGGGCGCCACAGCAGTTTTTAGGATCCTAAATTTAAAGTTAGCAGCTTTTAAAAATACTGTAGTTAAATAAATATTCTAAGTTTATTAAATGTTTGTAGCGTTTTTGTTGGTAAAAATATTTATTAACTTTGATGAAATCATTTTGAAGTTTATCTGGTCATTTTTGTCGGAATTAAGTTTAAAGGATGGATAAATGCTAAAAATTAAGTCTTTAGTTTGTGCTATGTGCCTTGTTTTACCAACAGTAAGTTTTGCTGAGCAACCAGTAAACGGGCAAGATTTTATCAATTTATTTGAAAAGCTTTCAGGTAAGCAGCCCGGCATCAGAAAAGGTCATGCCAAAGGGGTGTGTGCTGTTGGCACATTTACACCTAATCAAGCTGCAAAGCAGTATTCAATTAGCCCTTTATTTAATGCGCCATCAAAAGCAAATATTCGTTTTTCTATGGGCGGGGGTAACCCTCACGCTGATGAAACATCACGTTCTCCACGCGGAATGGGGGTGCAGTTTGTGCTAGAAAATGGTGATGTACACAATATTGCAGGGCTAACTACGCCAGTATTTGCAGGCAACAGCCCAGAAGCGTTTTTTGGTTTGCTAAGTACTTTAGTACCTGACGAAAAAACAGGGCAAATTGATTTTGCGAAAGTAAAAGCATACAGAGAGCAAAACCCGAGTACCTTAGGGCAATTTAATTGGCTACAAAGCCATAACCCGCCAGCATCGTATGTGTCTTCGCGTTATTTTGGTGTGCATACCTTTTACATGGTTGATGAAAAGGGCGCTAAACATGCCTTTAGATGGACCATGGTGCCAGAAGAGCCAGAGCAGCTGCTAACAGAAGAGCAAATGAAAACCTTCCCTAAATCATTTCTGGCTAAGCGACTTGAAGAAGATTTAGCAAAAGGGAAGGTTCATTATCGTTTTCAAGCTGAATTAGCCGAGCCGGGTGATACATTAACTGACCCTTCAGTTCGTTGGCCTGCGGATCGCAAAACAATTGAATTAGGAAAGCTCACCATAGAATCAACAGGTGAGTCAGGCTGCGATCTCACAAATTATGACCCTAATCTATTGTCTAAAGGGTTTATGCCAAGTGATGACAAAGTACTTAAATTACGCTCAACAGCTTATGCAATTTCATTTGCGAAGCGTTTAACGGGGCAATAACTCTTAATTGTATCTGTCAGGTTTGTTTAAAAGGAATTAATAAACCTAACAGGTGTGTATGAGTGAGAAGCAGTCTGTCGGGAAACTCGTTTTTGGACAAAAACACGTTAGAGTATTTATTAATCAGTAACGCCGCAATATGGGGCGCATAAATGCTTGGCTAAAATTAGCGACGAAGGAGCGCAAGCCAAGTGTTTTGCGTCCCACACATAATTGCCTTCTTATAAGCCACCGATAACTAAATGATAGATATTTGTGACTAAGGGACTAAACCAATCAAGCCCTTTAAAACTAACTATTATCCAATAAGTTAATAGTAAAGTAACTAAAAGATACATGATTGCATAAAGTTGAGCTACTTTAAAATTACCGCCTGTTTTGAAGCCATCCTTGGGTACAAATGTAGCCGCGAATGAATATAAAAAACCGCCAGTGCACCAGAAAATAAAAAATACTATATCCAACGAAAGCTGATAGTTAATGGAATATGCCAAATAAATATACGTGTATGAAAGAAACGCTCGATATAATGCATATAAATATTGGTCAGAATACTCCCCTAAATCAAGAGCATCCACGAAATAACCACTTTCGCGTTTTTCAGGAAATAAGTAGCTTAAAGGAATAGCTAATAATATGAGTATTGGGCTGAATAATTGGGAATCAATTAACCCAATAACGAGGAAATACGCTAATAAAAGCCAAAAGTTAAAATATCGTTTCTCTAGTTTTAAAATACTCACAGGGTTCCAAAGTGACGGTGGCTATTGTGGCTATTGTGGCTTATAACGCCCTAATTTGGCGGCACAAACGCGTGGGCTATACTGCGAAGCAGAGCCCGCGTGTTTGTGTCCCCAACATTTGTTTGTTATGTGCCACTAACTCAACACAAAGAAAGTATTTTAAACTTTCCCCCAGTCTTCGAGTGTTTCGTCGAAGTTCTCTGTTACACCTCGTCCATGGATGTTGAAGCAAGAATAACCGTACCCATTCGTCAATATTTCATCACGGTTTGCATTCATAAAATGGCCATTTGTGGAAATGAGCATCCCATTTTTTGCGCCATATCCACTTATCAATGCATCAAATTCAAAAGCTTCTCCGTTGATTAAAGTAGTGAATGGAGATTCAATTGAAAGACTATATTTTGTTCGCAGCTTTTCTATATTAGACATCAGTTACTCTGGCACATAACATGTTTATAGCGAGCGAATCGCGCGTTTTTCTTCTATAGCATCGCTCGCTTTTCTTATTAGATTATTTTTAACAAACTTGTTAACTAATTGCCAGTGTTATTAAAATTTAGGAGTTCTCGCTTTTACCTCAGGATAAAAACGTGCGATTGGGTCGTTTTCTTGACTATGCGAGCAATATAGTTTGGCGAAATAGAAAAGCAATTGTGAAAGGCCGAAGTTCGCTCTTTTGAGTAACTCGCCTTAACACGTTTTGGGGCAAGTGTTTGTTAGCTGTACTTACAACCAAAACTGCCATCACTTTTTTGATTTTTGTATTTTATAACTTGTTGGCTCTTTTTCTTTGTGGCTTCGATTATCATCGTATTCGATACCCTGATACTCACCACTATGCCCCGTTATTACTATTTTTCTTGTATCTAGCCACAATATTACTCTTTCGACTTCTTCAGCAATGTGAGGGTAGAATTCATCAACTTTATCATTAAAACCATCTGGGCAAGTTAATCCAAGACCGTAACCTAACCCAAGGTTATCCATGAAACCAAATCCTTCGCAATATAGGTCATAGCATTGCTCGATATATTTATCCACATCGTGCGGCTTAGCAATTATTTTATGGAGGATGTTGCGAATACTCCATTCATAATATTTACCCATAGAAAAATACTTTGAGAGCACTTTTTGGGCTTCATATAAACTGGAAGGCGTTTTGTAGTTTATTGAAATGATTTCGAGATAATCATCAGAGTCTAAGGTTTGTTCGAGTGTAGTTTCCGTGTACACCCAATTCTCGAAGTCATTTAATTCGATTTCTCTGGATACTAATCTATAGAAAGTTAACTCGACAGGGTGCAAACAATTCTCTCAAAAAGCTAACGCCACACTAAGCGGCAACTAAAACTTGGCTATAATTTGCAAGGAACAAGCGCGAGCCAAATGTTACGCGTCCGGTCAATTTTAAGTGCCTTGCTATGTGTGTATCAAAACTGAACCAAACCGATATATTAGTAGCCATATTTGTCCGGGGTTTGGAAAATCGTTTTTACGATTTTTAAAGCTTCTTCTCTGGCTAGCTCACATTGAATTAGAATGTTCACTGCCTGATGAGTACTTTTAGATTTAATTGCTTCATCGAATGCTTCGAATTTATTGAGTGTAAAAAGCCGCTCATTTACAGTCATTCCTTTTAGCTCGCTCATTGCACCACTCCTAAACACAAATACGTCGCAATTTGGGGCGTATTAAGCTTGGTTAATATTTGCGACGATGGAGTACAAGCCATGCGTTTTGCGCCCATACTCATTACGCACTGAACCAGATTTGTTGCATAGCTGATAAGAACTCTTCTGTAACAGGATAACCAGAATCATCGCCAATGACTGAATCTATGTCACAAGTTGGACAAAGAGCTGTATCCCCATCATCTGTCCAATATAGGATATTTTTGTAATCGAATATATCGAGGCAATAGAAACAACCACATTTGTTGCTATTTCGCAAAGAATCTCGATGATATATCGATTTTTTGTGAGCCGCTTTAGCGGCATATAGTAGTTCAATATCCATATTTTTAAAGGGTATATAATGCCTCGTTTAGGAGGTAATTATTGGCTAAAAAACGAAAGCAGTGAGTAAATCCAACTGTTTTTCGTCCATTGATTGATTTGTTAGCTATACACATTCCATTCTGTAGCTCAAAGTTAAATTAGTTATGCTATCTGAGTTTGCAATGTAACGAATAATAGCCTTTTCGCTGTACCAGTCACCAGACCATTTAAATTTGAACTCACCATCTAGAGTTTCAGATTTATACGCTTCACCGTTTAGCATCAAATGTATAACGGAAGAACCGGTAGAGTTTCCATAGCCTTCTATCTTAATAGCTATAACTTTATCTCCGCATGTACTCGTTAATGTAAAAGTTTGAGATTTTGTTAAATTCTTATAATTGATTGTAGAAACTTGATAATTATTACTACAAGCTATTAAACCAACCAATAAAAAATAGACTAAAACTCTCATTCGATTACACCATATAGCTAACGCCGCGATAAACGGCAAAAAGTAGTTGCAAAATTTGTGATGCACGAACAAAGCCAACTGTTTTTGTCCGCACGTTTAATTTACCTTGTTAGGTGTATGTATTCCAAATTAGAGTAAACAAAACAAAAATTGAAAATGTTGCGTACGTGACGATACCTAACCAAAAACAACCGGGTGATTCACTGCGCCTAACAGTTATTGCTTTAATTTCTATTTCTCCAGTTTTTACTGCATGAATGCAATAAACAAGTAAAAATGGGCTTAAAAATAAAAACACTATAAAAGCTACGAAGTCACCGAACCCATCGGATTGTGGTGTAAATACAAATGCCAAGAAAATAAAAATACAACCTAAAAGAAAAATAGTTTTCAAAAGCCGCGAGGTATTTAACCTTAAATTAGTTATTGCTTTAATTACAACGTTATCATCGTTTTTAACAGAACTTATTGGTGACTTACATTTAGAGCTAGTTTTTGGAGAAATACCTTTATTTCTATTGTCTATTTCTTTAAGTACAATTTGATACCTATGATGATATTTATCCCGATCAATATGCTCTAAAACATCTAAAAGTTCCTCATGAGTATATTGAGAATAATTTGGTTCAGAAGTAAACACCAAGTACACCTAACACCCGCATAAAGGGCGATAACATATGGGCTAAAATTAGGAACGAAGTGGCGCTGCCCATGTGTTAGCGTCCCAGCGAGCTTGCGAGCGATTTAATGCGTTTGTTAGGTGACATTGCTGACATTAGTAAATGAAGTTTCTTTTACCAGTTTATTGAAAGCTTCTGCAGAGATAGGCTCCTCGCCATATTCACAACAGCCGAAACTACCCTCAGGTAAAATGCCGTACTTATCCTCAATATGCTCCCTGCTGTAAAACAATGCGTTACCCGATTGATATATTTGAATGACTCTATTGTAAGATTCATCGTCAGCGACTTCATAATACCAGTCTGATGTTCCCCAGTTGTCATATTCATCGCCACGGGACTCGTCCCAATGCCAGAAGTAGTGCTTCATCAACCTTCCTTGTCACCTAACATGTTTATAGCGAGCAAATTGCGCGTTTTTCTTATTGGTTTATTTTTAACAAACTTGTTAACTAATTACCACTGTTAAAAAAATCTAGTCGTGTTAGCTTTTTAACTGTATAAAACGAGCGAAAGGGTCGTTTCTTGATTATGCGAGCCATTGAACTAAGGCTGTATATATATAGTTTTAGTTCAAAGAAATGAAAATTTAAGCGTGAAAATAAAATTGTTAATCTAGTCAAATTTATGTGTAATTGATGCATTATAATGCGTTAAGCATTACCGGGAGCTATAGCATAAACAACACTGTGCTAACATACCGAATGGATAGCGGCCAGACTAAGATATTGGTTTGTGCTGCATTGTTGATATTTTAGCCAAATATTTACCGTCGGTAGGGAAGCGTTAGTTTTAAAGTCAGTAACGAACTATAAGGGGGAATTGTGGAATCAAAAAGTGACATCAGAGTTGTTTTAATTAGCTCCGCGGCTGCAGTGGTGGTTGGGTTGATGTCCGCCTTGGTGACAGGCATGTTCTTGATTAAGAGTAATACCATTATGGCAGAAAAGGACATTAAGGTTATTAATGCTCAAAATACCCAAAAAAATTTGGAAATTATTAAAACGAAAGCAGAGAACTACATCGACTCTGTAATGGACTTAGTAATTTATCTGCAAATACATGATACTTTCGAAGTAAATAGAGCAAATGAATTAGCACTGAGAGCCCAAAAAAATGGCTTTAAGCTAATGGTTCATGTCGGTCCCCAGCTGGCTAAAAACTCTGTAGACTTATCACTTAAATTACAAGCTAGCATTGACGTGAATGATAGTCGACCTTTAGGCGTTAAAATAAATGAAGTAACCATGAGTGCAGCAGAATGGTACAAGGCCTATTTTGTTGAAATATCCACCTATAATTATCAATCTATGCCTCACAAAATGGAAGCTGATTCAATTGCTTTGATTATCCAGAAATTCGGAAAAAGCTAACAAGGCCATTACAACTCTTTCTATGGGCTAGGCGACGTATGCAAATCGTCCATATGGCTGTGTTAGGATTCTTAGTTAAGCATGGATAGTACCGAGTATTACAAAGGCCATAGAGGGCAGATTTTGACTTCAGAGATTATTTTCCTGACCATCACTGCTAACTTATAGCGTCTGTAAAATAAACCTCCAACCTAATAGTTAAACTCTCAGATGAGATACAAGTCGTTTATCTAAACAGATAAAAGCCCAGCTTAACTGGGCTTTGCACTTTCACAATTTAATGCTTTTTCATTTTACTCATTTCAGCATGACAACTTTGAATTGTCAGCAAGGTTTTTGATAACGCGGCTTCACAATCATGTGGTTGTGGCTTTTTAAGCGCATGCTTGATTTCGGCTAGTGTTTTATCTTCAACTTCTTCAAGTTCACTAACATAGGTGGCATTTTTGTCGGCACCGAGTTTGGTGATTACTGATGTATAAGCTTTACGCGCTTCTACAGCAAAGTCAGAGCCGTTTTCGCGCTCGCCATTTTCGTTAATAGCATAGGGTTGTAAGCGCTCAACACTTACTTTACGCGCATCTATCATGCGTTGAAATAAGGCAATTATGCTTGGGTCGGTTACTTTTTCCTGAGCTTTTTCATAAAAATCGATACCGCTATTCATAACTTGGATGATATCTGCAATATGATGAACGTCTTGTCCTTGATGAGTATTCATAATGACCTCTTTTTGAATATTAAAAACAATGCAATTAGATACTTGCAAAGCATATTCCAGTTCATTACTTAAATATAAAGTTATTGTATTTCAGGTGGTTATTGGTTTTTAATCGAAGAGGTGCTGCTGATAAGCTAAGCTAACACTTTGCTTATCAGCAATAATTACAATCTGGTTGGTAAAATCTTACTTAAGCTCGTCGGCTACTTCTGCAACCTTTTGGCGTAACCAAATATGGCTTGCATCACGATGTAATAGCGGGCTCCAAATCATATCGAGCTCAAACGGCGGAATAGGGAATGGCGGCTCAAGAATTTTAAGGCCCGGATCGTCTAAATAAATATTTGCGGCTTTTGAAGGCAGCGTTGCAACCAAGTTTTGTTCTTTCGCTAAGTGAATAGCTACGTGGTAGTTACGGGTAAAGGTGGCAATATTACGGTGTTTACCAAAGTGAGCGAGCGCCTCATCTACCCAACCTAGTTTTTGCACATCTTTTGGGTCCATACCAACACCTACACCAAAGCCTGTTTTACTTACCCAGATATGACGCGCTTTTAAATAGCTGTCGAGGCTGAAGTCTTTGATAATTGGGTTATCTGCTTTTACTAGGCAACAAAAGCTGTCTTTCCAAATTTGTTTATAGTGAAAAGATTGCGGTAAGTTTTCAAAGCGGTTGATAGCCATATCTACCTTACCGTTTTCAACGTCGTGGAAGGTTACATCACTCGGGGTCAAAATATCGAGTGTGGTATCGGGCGCTTCTTCGTGTAATTTACTTAATAAGCGAGGGGCAAGGGTACTTGCAGCATAGTCACTGGCCATGATACGAAAAACACGTTTACTTTGTGATGCTTCAAATTCGCGGTTTGGTGCAAGTGTTTCTTCAAGGGTCATTAAAATGCCGCGGATCACCGGCTGTAGCTCTTTTGCACGCTCTGTTGGTACCATACCTTCGCTGGTACGCACTAAAATAGGGTCGTTAAATAAATTACGGAGCCTTTTTAGGCCATTACTCATGGCAGGTTGCGTAATGCTTAGCTGGTTAGCAGCTTTAGTTACATTACACTCCCTTAGTAACGTATCTAGGTAAACAAGTAAGTTTAAATCTATTTTACTTATATTCATTGTGTGTCCTTGGTGTTTACCAATAATGGATAAATCGTTGTGCAGCAGGGTATGGATAAATGTGGCTAACTACACCTTGCTTATAATTGTATTGTGCTTGTCGCCAATAGGCTGGATCTTCAAGCTCTGGGTGTGTACTCAATAAATATTGCTTATACACCGGGTTTGCTGTCACAAAAGTACATAATTGCTCTGGAAACACATCTTGCGGTGCTACAGAGTAGCTTTGCTCATTGGTTAAGTAATCATCGTACGACTTTGCTTTTGGTAAGGCGCGAAAGTTCATGTCTGTTAGATACTGAACTTCATCATAGTCGTAAAAAATAATGCGATTATGTTTACTCACCCCAAAGTTTTTCAACAGCATGTCGCCGGGGAAAATATTTACGGCGATCATTTCTTTTAAAGCTTGGCCATATTCTTCTATTGCTTCAAACGCTTGTTGTTCACTGGCATTTTCAAGATAGAGATTTAACGGTGTCATGCGTCTTTCTATATACAAATGCTTGATGATTAACCATTCGCCTTCAATAATCATCGAAGAACCAATGGTTTTATGTAACTCTGCAAGTAATTTACTATCAAATCGGGCTAGTGGAAATACGACGTTCGAATACTCTATGGTGTCGGCCATGCGGCCAACACGGTCATGGCTTTTTACTAATTGATAGCGTTTTAATACGGTATCGCGGCCAAAAGGTTTGCTTTCACCAAAGGTGTCTTTAATGACTTTAAATACATAGCCAAACGAAGGCAGGGTAAATACCATCATCACCATACCCGGTGTACCAGGGGCAATTACAAGCTGATCGTTTGAATGATCTAAATGACTTAAAAACTCTCGGTAAAACTCGGTCTTACCTTGTTTATGAAAGCCTATTGCATTGTAAAGCTCTGCCAGGGTCTTGTTTGGCATAAGTTGATTTAAAAAGCGTACTAACGCTGATGGCGCATGGGTTTCAACCATAAAATAAGCACGGGCAAAACCAAAGATAACCCGCATTTGCGATGATTTGGTGAGTAGGGCATCAAGGTATAGCCCTTTGTCTTCATGGTGTAACACCGCAATAATAAATGGCTGTACGCCACTTTCTGACACCACGCGGCCAACAATATAAGCCGCTTTGTTTCGGTAAAACGGGGCTTGCAGTATATCAAAGCGCATTTGCCATGCTTGGTGATGTGTATCGGGCGCTTGTTTATAAAAGGCTTTTACGAGCAAGCGAATATCGCGTTCTAAATCAACAAAGGGCGCTTTAAAATCAAACTGATTAATAATTTTGCGTATCGTGGGTCTTAAGCCATCAACAACAGGGTGGTAACTGCGGTATTCAACTTCCATTGGTAGCGCGGGGGCATCTGCAAGCGTCGCTTTTACAAAGATAAAGTCATTATTAAAATAACGACGATGAAATAAACGACAAAAAACAGAGTTGTAAAAGGTTTCGGCGAGTTCTGCTTGAGGGTGAAAGCGCAAAAATTGCTGATAGAGCTGTTTGGTTTCGAGCCAGCAGGTTTGATCTAAGGTAATAATTTGCTGTTCGTTGAGCGACTTGAGCTTAGCAATGGTTTCGTTAACCCGATCATCGTAATGGCTAATTCTAAGTTTGCTTATCTCATTTATTTTTTGCCAATCACGATGTGCAAACGCAAGTGGTGCCTTGGCTGTAATTGCTTGAAAGAGTTTATAGTGATTGCGAAACCCAGATAAAATTAACTCTGCAATGTGTTGTGGCTGCATATAAACTCCTTACTTATACCAACATAGAGCAATAACTCTATTGGTGTTAAGAATATGTTATTTATTCTTCAAACCCAATAGTAAAGTGTATTTAATTATAGCGAGCTAGTTTTTTCTCTAGATTTGCGAGTTTTTTATTAACACTTTTTACGTCGCGCCCGTATTGCTTGTTAATTGCTTTTAGCTGTTTTTTTATGTCTTTATTAATTTGTTTAGCTTCTTTATCAGACAAAATTCGGTTTAAGCGCTGCTCTTGCTGGTACTGAGCTCGGTCTCGATCACGGCTTAAAATATCTAAACGGTGTTTATAGCTGCGAATTTCAGCTTCGAGGTTTCTGATAATTTGCTGGCGCTCAAGCTCGTTGAGCTCTTTAACAAAGTTTTGCGGAGCTTGTAAGTCTGGGTCGGTTACTTGAATTTTATGTTTGGTTGCACGGCTACCACAGGGAAATTCACTAAATACGGTGCCTCTGTCTGTGACACATTTATAGTATTCTGTGGTGGCAGCAAGTGAGCTGTTGGTAAAACAAAGTAGTGTAAGTGATATTAGATAAATGATTATGGCTTTCATGACGTCCGTGTCTCCTAATCAAATAAGGTGTCTAATATCTAAAGCTAGCTCGAAATATTGATTTATCAATAAGCGCTAGGGCGTATATCGTTTCAGCTTTTTAATGCTTTGCACTAAGAATGGAATATCTAAGCCTTGTTCAATGGCAAAGCCTTGCGCTGCTGAAATGTTTTTAAAGTTACCGTCTGAATCTATCAGAGTAATTCTGTCTTTTTTAAATGCGATGAACACATTTTGCGAGTAGTTAACACCCGTGTCGTCATGGCGTTTGTATAAGTTACTACCCAACATGCTTTGTTTAGCGAGTTTTTTACAACCTAGGTAATGTCCCACGCTGGTGGCGATAATATCACTTGGTTGAATAAGGCCTTCGGTTTGTACAACTTTTTTATCTGAGCTGTATAAACGAGAGGCTGTAACAATACCATTGCTCTGCTGTGCAAGACTAAAGGCAAACACGGCATTAGCAGATTCACGCGCTTGTGTTGTAGCGTCTGCACGTACAAGGCGAACCGCTGGGTTTTGGTCGTCGTTATTAATAAAGTCGAATTGCTCAAAACCATTAATTTGAATTGAGCGATTATCAGCAAGCCACACAGGCAGTTGCTGTTTGTCTAGAATAGGGGCTTTGTAAAATGCTGGCAGGCCATACACTAAACTAAATAACGTATCTTCGGTTTCTACAGGTTGTAAGAACAAGTCTGTTTTACGTAATGCTGGCTCAGTGGAAACAAATTGCTCAAGGTCAGCATTATTTTCAAATACTAAAATATCGATAGTCGCACTCGACTCAGCTTTGCACTCGGCAAGTGGAGTAGGAGCTAAGTAATCAATATTATGTGGGTCAAGCCTCACATCGTGTGCTTCTTTGTAGCTTTCTAGATCTAGTAAATCGTTTTTAGCTAATAAGCTTTTAGCTGTTGTAGGGTAAGACAACGGCAATACATTATCTTGTTTAGTGATATCAAATTTTAAATTGGCATCAGCCCAAATATGAATACTGTGGCTAAGTGCAAAACACACTAAAATTGTGCTGGTTGCATAGCGCGGGAACTTATATTGCTTTAAGCGCGCCAAGTGGTGCCAGGTGTAGTTACTGACTAATAATTGGAACGCTAAAATTAGCAGCACAATGCCGCCTGCAAGAATCGTTGTTAATGCTGGTGAGCTTGTTAAACGGTGCCACAACAAAGAAACGATTTCAGGTAGAGCAGACGTATTTAAGTGATAACCCAAGTTAAAATAAACATAGGCATCAAGCGTTAAGAATGACGCGCCGAGGGTTGCAATAATGGCTGCCATCCCTCGGATATGCCGAGGGTATGGAAACACTAAGCTTAATGGAAATATCGTTAAAACAAAGGCAATAAAAGTAATAAAGCTGGTGTGGCTTAACCAGGTCACGAGCATGTATAAATAGCCCATGAAGGTAGTCGGTGCACTGTCTGCAACTAAGTAGCTTAAGCTAATAAATAGCACTAAACCTATGTTTGCAAAGGTGAACCAATGGCCCCAACTTAAAAGCTGACTTACTTTTGAAGAAAACTGACTTTGTTGCGATAAATTCATAAATCTTATTTAACCGACTGTGCTAATGCTTTGGCAAAGTTGTCGGCAACAGCTTGTCTTTTCTCTGATGGTACATGCTCTTTTAAAATATGCGTGATAGAATTTCCTAAACACATAAGGCTTAAATCAACAGGCGCTTTGTGCTCTGTTAGTACATCAATCAGCTGATCAACGATTTGTTCTACTTGGTCATTAGAATATTTTGATATGATAGGCATCAGTTGGTTCGATAAAAAGAGTTATATTCCCGTATTTTAACACCAGAGGCGTGAAAAACAAAGATGACAATAGATGTTAAAAAATTAGTCGTTCATTATGTAGACAAAAAAGATGACGATACAGATATTCATTTACGCAATGATGAGATGGTTGTTAACGATAAAGTAGCCGTTTTTATAGAGCAGCTACACCATGCATATAATGGTAAGCCAGGTAAAGGCTACTGTGCATTCAGTGGCGAGAAAAACAGCATTGTTGCTTCAGCAATGCAAAGTTACCGTAACGACGAACTTGGTTTTTGGCACATGACAGAGCAAGCAACAAATGTGCTAAAAGAAGAGTTAAATAAGTATGCCTTTAATGAAACGGGTTATTTAGTTTTTTGCCATTATCAATATGTTGCAAGTGACTTTTTGTTAATTGCGATGATCAATATTAAAGAGCATTACTCAATTACTTCTGAGCTTGATTTGGCTTCATCTCGTCACTTAGATATTTCGCGTATGCAACTAGCTGCACGTGTCGATTTAACTGCGTGGGATACGCAACCAGAAGATAATCGCTATGTGTCATTTATTAAAGGTCGTGCAGGTCGTAAAGTGGCTGACTTCTTTTTAGACTTTTTAGGCTGCGAAGAGGGCATTGATCCTAAACAGCAAAGCCAAGTTATGCTTAGTGCTGTAGAAGACTATTTATCTGAGCAACAATACGACAAGTCAGAGAAAGATGAGCTACGTAAGCAAGTTTTTGATTACTGTAATGATTGCGTAACCACAGGTGAAGATGCCAACGTTAAAGAGCTTTCTGCAACCTTATCGAAAAATGACGACAGCCCATTTGAAAGCTTCTGCCAAGAGCAAAGCTATGACTTAGAAGAGTCTTTCCCTGTTGATAAAAAAACAGTTACCAGCATGGTTAAGTTCTCTGGCATGGGCGGCGGTGTTAGCGTGAGCTTTGAACGTAAACACTTAGGTGAGCGCGTCATGTATAACGAAGCAACCGATACACTAGTGATCAAAGGTATTCCACCTAATCTTAAAGACCAGCTTCAGCGCTTTATGGAGCAAGACGAAAGTTAATCAGGTTTAAGCTTAAAGCTTTAAGCGATAAGCCGATAGATACTATTTTTATAGCCCAGCACTTGCTGGGCTTTTTAGTTTTGGGTACTTTAAAACACTATTACTACTACAAGGAAGAAACATTGCATCACTATAGTTTTGTAGCGGCAAATAGTTTAGATACTAATATGTTAAATAATTTAGAGTCTCGGTTTGAATTGCAAGAATCTGTATGCCTGAATAATTTAGAAGAGCTCAAATTATTGCTTGCAATGCACGGGCTGAGTTTAAGCAAAATAATTAACCTTGATTTAATAGATATAGAACATTGTTGGTTAGTAGAAGGGGCCTCAAAAGAAATTGCTTATTCTGACTTTGATGACTTTTACCAGCATTGGTTAGGTGTATCTCACAGAGAGTCAACGATGGATGAATACGGTCAGTTTATTTATTTAAACTCTTTTATGAATCGCTTTAAAAAAGCAAAGCTCAAACTTATATGCCAAGAGATTTAGGATTAAAAGCCATCTTAATACCATACTAGGTTGGCACGCTAAGAAGCTTGTAATGGCACATGATAAACTGGTGTTGGGTGATGCTCATTCGTTCTTAGAGAAGTCTTTTGATTGGTTAAATAACAACAAAAATTAGCTCGCATAATAATGACAAAGAAACTTATATTATTCATATCACTGTTTGTTCTTGGTTGTTCACCGCTTTGGGAAGAACCTCCATATCAAGTCTATTTTAGTGATAACTCAAAAAAGTTAGGCTACTCAATTGGTGAAGGTGCATTCATTGGACGTATAAATGAACCTAAATTGATTGCGTCAAACGATAAATACATTTCGGTTTTGGCTTGCCCTGAAAATATCTGTTCTTACTTTTATATTGATAAAGTGAACGACCATAAATATGCAGAGCATAATGAGTTTGTTTTTGGGCCTTACACGAAAGAAGAATTTACAGCTTTAGAACTTCAACTCGCTTTACCTAAGCTAAAGTAAAAATTTACTTCTAATATTTTCTTTGCTTTAGTTTATCAGACAGTTCATGTTCTGACGGCGGCGGTGATTGCGGTGGCGGAGATTAGATAAAGTTCTTCCATTTGCCATTATTGATTTAGTAAAACATCTACTGATGGTTTTAAGCATGGTTAATATAAAAATTCGAATAGTGGAAGGTGTAAAAATGCTTTTCTTTTCCTTCAGTATCGCTTAGTTTTAAAACATTAAAGGTACAAATTCCCCCGATGGCTAAGGAGAGTCATAAATGAAACTTGCCCAACTAAATATTGCTCTTACTAAATATCCATTGGATGCCCCAGAAATAAAAGATTTTGTTGATAATCTTGATTTAATAAATGGCGTTGCTGAAAACAGTGCAGGTTTTGTATGGCGATTAAAAGACGAATCAGGCGATGCTACCAATATTAAATTGTTTGATGATCCGAATATGATAATCAATATGTCTGTGTGGGAAAGCGTTGAAGATCTTAAAAATTTTATGTTTCGCACACATCACAGAGATTTCATGCGCAGAAAAGGTGAATGGTTTCAGCGCTTATCAGAAGATAGCTATGTTCTATGGTGGGTTGAAGATAACCATATTCCAACCCCTCAAGAGGCATTAGAAAAGTTGCAATATCTGCGAGAAAACGGCGACACTCCACGTGCTTTTACGTTTAAAAGTAATTTTACGGCTGAAGAATTTAAAAAATATAAATAACAATAGACTGCAATAAAAATAAGGAAAAATTATGCATGTTGTATTAGGTGTTTTAGGTATTGTAGTGACCATTTTGGTGTTACTGAATCGACTTCAAGAAGGGGGGATAGATATTGGTTGGTTGAATCCTTTTAGCTGGTACCGACGTCGTAAATTCAGGAAACACCATGATTTAAATCCTGCATTTAAGTTAGATTCACCCATGGATGTAGCTGCGTTATATATGGTCGCAGTGGCCAAAATAGACGGTGAAATGAGTAAAGAACAAAAAGAAAAAATTCTAGCTCTTTTTAACAGCGAATTTCATTTAACTATGAAAGAAGCAACTGATTTATTACGCTCAAGTACGCATTTATTAGGGCATACTAGCGACGTTTACGATAAACCTCACAAAGTAATTGAGCGATGCTTAGATAAAGTAACAAAAGAGCAAGCAGCTTCAATTTGTTATCTCGTCGATGAGGTAGCGAATGTTGAAGGTGAACCGACGGCTCAGCAAAGAAAACTTGTCACAGAGATAAAAAATGCATGCCCTCGGGAGGCTGCTGGCAAGTGGTAATTCATCCATAAAACCAACCAGCTGAAAATTAAAATGACAATTATAACCCCTTAACTGATTTTGAAACGTTCTAGTGAATATCGTGAAGATGTAACAACAAATCTAATTTTTAAAGATATTTATAAGAGAGTTTTTATGAAAAAAAAGTTATCAGTGGCTTTATTGGTTTTATCATCTTTTGCTAACTCAACAACGTGGGGAGAGTTAGAAGTAGATGACCCAATCGTTAAGGGTGCAAAATGTGCGGTTGCTGAGCCTGCAAGCTATGGTGGTTATATTTACAGTTGGCCATCAAAATATGATCAGGTGTTTTGGCCGCATACGGATAGAAATGGCATTTGGTTTTGCGAGACATCGGGTTTTATAGCTTTAATTGGTGATTTTGACGAACTTAAACCTGAAGAAATTGAGAGAATAACGGAATTTCTTGCGTCTCAACACATTTCGAAGCCAACTCTCGAGCAAAAATTAGCTTTGCTCGAGCAAACTTACGCATTTCGCGAAAAAGATGAATTTTTTAAAAATAAGTTGCTAAGAATCCTTGCTCGTTGGCAGCAGTCTTTAGGTAACCTTAATAAGGCAAATAGCTATCGAGCTAGAGCATTTCAAGAGATTCAACATGCCCTAAATGGAGATTTAGATGGATATAAACGACTTGAATACCTTTATTTGGCGACAAACTACTCAAAGCAGTTTGCAGAGCAAAATAAAACTGTAAGTTACTGGGCCGATTTGGAAACAGCATTGAAATCGGTGACTGATCCTGAGTTAAAAGGTTATGCTGAGTACTTGTCGGAATTGATAAAGGACAGCGTTTATATCAACGAAGGCGGGAAGCTCGACCCTGACTTACCGAAACAGTAATGAATACCGAATAACAAGGTTGATTATGTGAAGTACAAGATTCTAGTGTTGTTAATGCTTGCGTCAAGCTGTCAGGCTAAATCGGTTCAGAAGCTGGCTAATACTGAACTTAGCTTTATATTTTCTTCTATGGAAGTGCTTTATAAGAATAAATCTTTCCCGCAAATTAGGGTCATTCAAAGCTGGGAGTCGCAGACTGAATGTGATGGTGAATATCAAACTTGCCCAAATGCTAGGTTATTCATATCAGTAAATACAGGCGATCTTTACGAAGTTCCAGCCTTATTTGAATTACCAAAATCCAAAGGCTGGCAATACGTTAGTTTTGTAGAACATGATGATTCATTCTTACTTATGATTAAAACAACGCTAGATCATGCAAATGTATCCGCTGAGTCGAGAAGTAAGTGGCGCAGTAAAGCCTATGCAATAAAAATTTCTAAATATGAATACGATGAACTAGAGGTCATAGAAAAGTAACTTCATTTAATAATTTTGCCTTGCAGCAACATGGATATTCAGGGCAGAAGTAATGTAAAAAATGAGTACTAGGGATAAAGCAACAGCTAAATAAGGGACACGACTATGATAAAACGTAACAAAGCTAATACTGGGCTATTTTTTTGTATCGGTGCCGCTATTGGATTTTCGATCTTCATTGCATACCAGCAACTGATTATCGGTCTTTTATTTGCTGTAATAAGCGTTAGTGTTGCAATCTTAATTGTTTCAAATAAATGGCTTAACTAATGCTTTTCTGGGTGATGAAAAATGAATTTATCTTTCAGTACGAAAAGATTAAATGTGATTGAAATAGACGCAAGCTCGTCAAAGGTTGAGCATCATCAATTAACGATTGCCTTGCCAACGATATTAACCCCAGCTGTAGTTGCAAACTTACCTGGTTATTTTCAGGGGATAGATTCTATAGCTGCTGCTGAAAAGTGGCTGGCTAACATGCTTAATGAGTGCCGATTATTAATGCTGCAATCTAAACATCAAGAAGTTGTTGGCCTTTTATTTATCTATACCGAAAAGCATGATGCTCATATCGGTTATTTGTTAGCTGAGCAATATTGGGGGCAGGGTCTTGCATTTGAGTTATTGCAGGGATTTATAAACTTGGCTGGTACTCAGTCACACTGGCATAAGCTCATCGCTGGTGTTGATGAGTCAAATATCCCATCAATTAATCTTTTAAAAAAGTTGGCTTTTGAAGAACAAGCGCCTAAGGAAAATGGCATGCTGTTTTATGAATTTAATTTAAATCACGGAATACAATAATGACAATAACTGCATTTTTAGTTAACTCCTTTAGTGCAAATAATACAGGCGGCAACCCAGCAGGTGTTGTGTTGAATGCAGATAAACTCACAAACGCAGAAAAACTGACGATTGCAAAAGAAATCGGTTTTTCAGAAACTGCATTTGTGGCGCAAGATCATGAAGTTGACTTTGCTGTGTCATTTTATACGACAACCGAAGAAGTTGATTTTTGTGGCCATGCAACACTTGCGGTGTTTGCTACGCTCTTTGAACAGGGCTTCTTAAACCCTGGTTATTACACACAGCGAACAAAAGCAGGCTTGTTAGGCGTAACAATTGCCGCAGATGGGCAAATTACGATGGAGCAAGCCTTACCAAATTACCTTGGCAACTTTGCTTATGATGACCTTGCAGGCTTACTAGGGCTTGATGAAACAACACTGGCAAAAACAGGCTTGCCAATCGATGTAATAACCACAGGCTTACCAGATATTATTGTCGCTGTGCCTAATGGCGATTTAGATAAAATCACTATAGATGAAGAAGCGCTGAGCAAGTTCTGCCAAAAGCATAACGTGATTGGTGTGCATGCCTTCGAATTATGTGAAGAGCAAAGTGAGCTCACAGCGAGTTGTCGTAACTTTGCGCCTTTGGTTGGTATACCTGAAGAATCAGCGACCGGTAGCGCCAGTGGTGCGCTTGCATGCTACTTATCAAAGCATGTATTTGTACAGCAAGAAAACCATTTCAAGTTTGAACAAGGCCGAGCAATGGGTTGTAGTTCACATATTTCTGCCAGTGTTTATTCGGATGAGCAGGGTGTTTATAAGGTTCTTGTGGGCGGTTATGCCAATCACCTAGGCACACAAGATATTGTTATACCAATTGGCAATAATACTTAATCTTTTTTAGGGATTAAACCAGTCGCTATCTGCGTTAAAAATTTCTGATTTACGACTGCATGGATGCAGAAGGTAGAGCAATGCAGGAGCAATTGCCGAGCACAACTAAATAACGAAATTTTTGCCTTGCTATCAATGAGGTTTCCTTGCCTCAAAATAGACCACTAAATTAAGCGAATTGGTATTATTTACAAACATGACATACAAAAAAGCCGCGTTAAAAACGCGGCTTTTTTACTTAAGTGACTAAATTATTCAGCCGCTAAGGTTTTTGCCATATCTGCACGGGCTCTGCCAGCAGGTTTAATTGAGCCTGCACGAAGGCCACTATCAGGAATAGCAACACGTTTATCATGTGCCATGGCTGCTGGTGTTGGCTCTGGTTCACTGTCTGCAACCGGTGCTGGTTTTGCCATCGCAGCGCTTGCTGAACCTTTTACTAAAACAGTTTTTTCATTTTTAGCAGGTTCTTCAGCTTTTACTGGTTCCTCAGTTTTAACTGGTTCTTCAGCTTTCACTGGTTCCTCAGCTTGTACTGGTTCCTCAGTTTTAACTGGCTCTTCAGCTTGTACTGGCTCTTCAGCTTGTACTGGCTCTTCAGCTTTAACAGGTTCTTCAGCTTTAACTGGCTCTTCAGCTTGTACTGGCTCTTCAGCTTTCACTGGTTCTTCAGCTTTAACTGGTTCTTCAGTTTTAACTGGCTCTTCAGCTTTTACTGGTTCTTCAGTTTTAACTGGCTCTTCAGCTTTTACTGGTTCTTCAGTTTTAACTGGCTCTTCAGCTTTTACTGGTTCTTCAGTTTTAACTGGCTCTTCAGCTTTTGCTGGTTCTTCAGTTTTCACTGGTTCTTCAGCTTTTACTGGTTCTTCAGCTTTTACTGGCTCTTCAGCTTTTACTGGTTCTTCAGTTTGAGCCTGTTTTGCTTTTAGCTCAGCTTCATATTCAGCAGCAGCTTGGTCGGCAACTGGAATAAATGCTGGCGCATCAGCTTTCTCATCACTTGATTTTTCATCATGCTCAGGGCGACGGCGACGTTGACCAGCAGCACGTAAGTGGCGAGGTGAACGACGTGAGCGTGTACGAGGTTGAGCTTGTTCTTCATCAGTTGATGATTCAACTACCGATTCAGTTTGCTCTGTTTGTTTAGGCTCAGCGTCAGCTTTTACTGGTTCTGCAGGTACTTGCTTTTCAGCAACGGGCTTTTCTGCTTGTTCAGTTTCAACTGCTACTTTTTCTTTTGCAGGCTTAGCTGGTTTTTCAGCTTTAGGTGCTTGCTCAGTTGTTTCAGTCGTTTGTACTGCTTTTGCTTCATCTGCGCTTTCATCTGTTACGCGAACTTTTTTGCGTAAGTTGCGACGTTGACGACGAACCTTAGGTTTAGTTTCCTTTGGCTGCTCAGACTTCGTCTCTGGTGCAGTGTCTTTATTCGTTTGTTCTACATCATCATTACGTTTTTCATTACGTTTTCTGTTGTTAGAATTACGACGACGTTTGTTGCGATTCTCGTTACCTTCTTTTTGCTCAGGCTTATTTGAAGTATTTGTGTTTTCTTCTTTAGCTTGTGCATCGTCAGGACGTTTATTACGAGAGTTGCGACGGCGCTGGTTGTTGCTACGGCGACGGTTGTCGTTGTTGCGACGATTATTGCTACGTCTTTGTGCAGCTTTTTTCTCTTCTTGCTCTTTTTCAGCTTCTTCTTCGGCATTGCTGAATAACGACTTGAAGAACTTACCAATGGCAGCAAATAATCCACCTTCTGACTTTTTAGCCGCAGGTGTTGTTTGCTCAGCTTTCGGTGCAGCTTGAGGCGCAGGTGTAGTAGGCATAACAACACCTTTAAGAACCGGCTCTTCACGAACTGGTGCTGAAGGCGCTTTAGCCATTTCAAATGCTTCTGGCTCAGGAGCAACAACTTGCTCGTAGCTTACTGTTTCGATTGTTTCGTCTTTACGTAAGCGAACTACTTCGTAATGTGGCGTTTCCATGTGTTGATTAGGAATGATCACAACATCAACGTTGTGGCGCTTTTCGATGCGTTGAACACTACGACGTTTTTCGTTTAATAGGTAAGCGGCAACAGCCACAGGCACTTGTGCATTTACTTGTGATGTGTTGTCTTTGATTGCTTCTTCTTCGATTAAACGAAGGATAGACAGTGCAATTGATTCGTTAGAACGAATCGTACCTTGGCCATTACAACGAGGACATGGACCTTGGCTTGCTTCACCTAATGAAGGGCGTAAGCGCTGACGCGACATTTCAAGCAGACCAAAACGTGAGATCTTACCAATCTGTACACGGGCACGGTCAGGGCGAGCAGCGTCTTTTAAACGATTCTCTACTTCGCGTTGGTGGCGTGGTGGTGTCATATCGATGAAGTCGATAACAATAAGACCACCTAAGTCACGTAAACGTAATTGACGGGCAATTTCGTCTGCCGCTTCTAAGTTAGTATTAAGTGCTGTTTCTTCGATATCACCGCCTTTAGTGGCTTTAGATGAGTTGATATCGATAGACGTAAGCGCTTCAGTTGGGTCAATTACAATTGAACCACCTGATGGTAAGCGAACCTCACGTTGGAAAGCAGACTCAATTTGGCTTTCAATTTGGTAGTGGGTGAATAGTGGTACATCGCCCTGATAAAGCTTAACACGGCTCATGAAGTCAGGACGGAAACGCTCAATATGGGCTTTCGCTTCTTCAAATACACGTGCTTTATCAATTAAAATTTCACCAATATCACGACGTAAATAGTCACGGATTGCGCGGAAAATTACGTTACTTTCTTGGTGAATTAAGAACGGAGCAGGGCCGCTATCAGCAGCTTGCTGAATTGCTTGCCAATGCACTAATAGTGCTTTTAAGTCGTACTCTAGTTCTTCAAATGATTTACCAACACCTGCAGTACGAACAATTAAGCCCATGCCTTTAGGTAGTTCTAAACGGCTCAGTGCTTCTTTAAGTTCAGTACGCTCATCACCTTCGATACGGCGAGAAATACCACCGGCACGAGGGTTGTTAGGCATAAGTACTAAATAGCTACCTGCAACGCTGATAAAAGTCGTTAACGCAGCGCCTTTTTGGCCACGCTCTTCTTTATCAACTTGCACAATTACTTCTTGGCCTTCTTTGATCACGTCACGGATATTTGGACGACCTTGGAATGTATAGCCTTGTGGGAAGTAGGTGCGAGCTATTTCTTTAAGAGGAAGGAAACCGTGTCTCTCAGCGCCATAATCAACAAAGGCAGCTTCTAGTGACGGTTCGATACGGGTAATTTTACCCTTGTAAATATTTGCTTTTTTTTGTTCGTGACCTGGGCTCTCTATGTCTAAATCATACAGGCGCTGGCCATCAACCAGTGCAACGCGCATTTCTTCTTGCTGCGTCGCATTGATTAGCATACGTTTCATATTGTTACTCTACTAATTCTGTCGCTGACATGACGATATAAACTCGTCTGTTCAGTGGTTTCTGACGGTTGTTTTTGTGCAGTCTCACGACTGGGTAAAGTCAAAACCTGAAGTTGTTTGCTTACATTGAGCATCACTAGGTGTGGCTGACAATAACATGTTGTCACGTTATTAAATTCTTATAGGTGTCAAAACTGCCGCCAATTCTGCGGTTTTAATTTACGAGTTTTGTCCCGAAGTCGACCATGTTCAAATTTTTATTCAATGTCTTGCTACAACAGCTGCTTCTGAATGACGTTGCTACGTCGTCACTATCAGTCAATTTATCTTGTTCAATTGCTTTTTATGTTCATTAATCAACATTCGTGCTCAAATTATTCAGGCAATATATTACGCGCATCGCCGATAATTGAACGCTCGTGTTGGCTGGGTAATTATAAAAGCTTTGGAAAACTTAGCGCGGATCTGTATGATCGGCAACCCAGAATATGCTTCACGAATGTATTAATGTGATAAAAGCACCGTTGTTACTTGCAAACTTTATGTTCGCGACGGTGATTATCCCACTATTACAGTCGCGTTAGCAACTAAATTATTTACTTAAATCAGTGATTAGGCAATGTCAGAAAAAACCGGCTTACAAGTTTCGTTTGTTACCATAGGTGAAGACCATCTAGGTCAACGTATTGATAACTTTCTTATTACTCACCTAAAAGGTGTGCCTAAAAGTGCAGTTTATAAAATCCTTCGTAAAGGCGAAGTGCGAGTAAATAAAAAACGCATAAAACCTGTCTACAAACTACAACTTAATGATGTGGTTCGTATTCCACCTATTAAAGTGGCCGAAAAAGAAGAGTTTGTGCCAAAAAAACTCGATAAAGTAAAACAACTTGAAGACGCCATTTTGTTTGAAGACAAGTATTTAATGGTGATCAACAAGCCTTCGGGTATGGCTGTGCATGGTGGCAGTGGCCTAAGTTATGGCTTAATCGAAGCGCTTCGCGTACTTCGTCCTGAAGAGCGTAGTTTAGAGCTTGTACACCGACTAGACCGTGACACATCAGGTTGTTTGCTTATTTCTAAACGTCGTTCAGTGTTAACTGATTTACATAAACAGTTACGTGAAAAAACCATGGAGAAAAACTATTGGGCATTAGTTGATGGTCAATGGGATTCTAAAACGAAAAACGTTACCGAAGGACTTCGTAAAAACACCTTGAAGTCTGGTGAGCGTGTGGTGCGTGTTGATAATACCGAAGGTAAACCATCGCACACGCGTTTTCGTGTGCTTGAGCGATATGCTGAGTGCTCATTAGTGCAAGCGTCGCCGGTAACAGGGCGTACTCACCAAATTCGTGTACATACGCAATGTAAAGGTCATCCAATTGCGTGTGATGATAAATACGGCGTTGCAGAGTTTGATCAATACGTAAATAAGCTGACTGGTTTAAATCGTTTGTTTTTACACGCCCATGATTTACGTTTTATGCACCCTAAAAACGAAACAACTATGCATGTTGAAGCACCACTCGATAATGCACTTCAAAACTGTATCAAAAAGCTACGTGCCGATAATGAACAAGTTTAAGCTGGTTATTTTTGATTGGGATGGCACAGTGATGGACTCTGTGCCAAAAATTGTTACCTGCCTGCGAAATACTGCGCGAGATTTAGGTATTCCTGTTCCAACAGAGCAGCAAGCGAAAGACGTTATTGGTTTGTCGCTGGCAAAAGCCACTGAAGTGCTTTTTCCGGCGCATTTACATTTAAGCGACGAACTCGTTGCAGGTTATAAAGCACAGTACCGTGAGTTAGATGTTACACCTACACCTTTATTTAAAGATGTAGAATCCGTTTTAAAGCAGTTAAGCGATGCAAATATGCAATTGGCTGTGGCTACCGGAAAAGGACGTGAAGGCATCGATAGGCTTCTTAATGAGTCAGGCCTTGGTCAGTATTTTGTGAATGTAAAATGTTCAGATGATGCTGAGTCGAAGCCATCTCCAGATATGCTTGAGCAAATTTTACACGAGCAGGGTATAGCAAAAGCTGATGCTGTGATGATTGGCGACAGTCAACTGGATATGGCAATGGCTAATGCTGCAGGTATTGCTTGTATTGGAGTGAGTTTTGGTGCCCATAGCCCGGCGCAGTTGCAACAACATACGCCGTTATGTGTTGTTGATTCATACCAACAACTTTTGCAGGTTTTAACTACGCCCCTTGCAGCGTTAACACGTCAACACCAAACTCAGCCAGCACTTTAGTTAATGTGATCAGTGGCAGGCCTATCAATGTATTAGGATCATCGCCACTGAGCTTTTCAAATAAACAGATTCCTAATCCTTCACTTTTAAAACTGCCTGCACAGTTATATGGCTGCTCTGCATCGCAATAAGCATTGATTTGCTCAAGTGTGAGTGTTTTAAATGTCACATCAAATGGCACCACGGTGGTAATTGCTTTATCGCTTTGTATATCAAATACACTTAAACCCGTTAAAAAGGTCACTGTATGGCCACTAAACGATGATAGCTGCTTAATGGCATTCTCTTTAGTATGAGGTTTACCTAAAATTGTATCGTTGAATACCGCAACTTGATCAGAGCCAATTACCAAACCTTCACTATAATGTTGTTTGGCAACACGGGCTTTTTGTTCGCTTAAACGAGCAACTAATTGCTCTGGCGTTTCAGCTGCGATAGGGGACTCATCAATATCTGGAGAAAAACTTTGAAAAGGTAAGTTAAACTTAGTTAATAATTGCTGTCTAAATGGTGAGCTTGACGCTAATATAAGTGTTGGTTTCATAATAAATTCTGGATGAAAATTGTATTTTGCCAAGGATAAGCCACAATGAATCCGAAAACAAAGCAGAAGATCGTTAAAAACCTACCAAAATTGGTTTTTTACTTTGACTAACTTACTAACTATCTATATGATGCAGCCCCTATGCAAAAGGTGAAAATTCCCATCACTCTTCATCCCAGCAAAGCAGCTCAACATCGTTTAACGTATGACGGTATTGTCCCGCTTGAAAAACTTTCTCGTTTAGAGCAAGTTGTGCAGGAGGAAGCAGGTGAAATAGCGGTAAAGATTCATTGCAAAATTGACGAGCAAGGTTTAGTGGTAATAAGTGGTAACTTATCAACACATGTAACTGTAACTTGTCAACGCTGTAATGGAGAATTAGGGTTGGATTTGGAACAAGACTTTGTGTATTCGCCAATTGGTTTGGATGCAGAGTCAGATCATCTACCTGAAGGTTACGATGAAGTAGAGCTGGACGAAAACGGTGAAATCAACGTATTTGAGTTAATCGAAGACGAACTGATTTTAGCTATTCCAATAGTGCCTACACACAACGAAGCTTCATGCAGTTATTCATCAGAGCCTACTAGCTTTGGTAAATTAGCAGCAAAAGATGACAAACCAAATCCATTTGATATTTTGAAACAACTTAAGAAAGATTCTTAGGAGAAGACTAATGGCTGTACAAAAAAGCAAAAAGTCTCGTGCAAGACGCGGCATGCGCCGTTCACACGATGCGATCAGTGGTCCAACTTTAACTGTAGATCAAGTTTCTGGTGAGACTCACCGTCGTCACCACGTAACTGCTGACGGTTACTACAAAGGCGTTAAAGTAATTTCTAACTAAGAGATTGCTATATGCTGACCAATCTAACCATAGCGTTAGATATGATGGGGGGCGATTACGGCCCCCGTTCATCTATCCCCGCTGCCGTGCAAGCGGTAAATGCTAATACCAACTTAAGACTCATCTTATGTGGTAATCAGCAAGTTATTCTAAAAGAACTCGAAGCACTCGATTCTGTTTCACACCCTCGTTTAATTATTCGCCATTGTAGCGAAGTCGTCACAAATGCGTGTGAACCTGCTTTAGCGGTTCGTTCTAAAAAAGATTCATCAATGCGAGTTGCCCTTGATTTAGTTAAATCGGGTGAAGCGCAAGCGTGTGTAAGCTCTGGTAATACAGGCGCGTTATTTTTTATGGCGCATTATGTATTAAAGATGCTTCCAGGCGTAAAACGTCCTGCATTAATCTCTGCTGTTCCAACCGAACGTAAAAACCCTGTTTATTTGCTTGATTTAGGTGCGAATGTGCATTGTGATGCACAAACCCTTTATCAATTTGGCATTATGGGTTCTGTGGTAGCAGGGCAGGCACTTGGGTGTGATAACCCAAGAGTTAGTTTATTGAATATTGGCTCTGAAGACATCAAAGGGCATGAAGGAATAAAACAAGCTGCACAGTTAATGCAGCAGTGTGAATATCTCAACTACACAGGTTACAGTGAAGGTAGTGATATTTTCAGTGGAAAAGCCGATGTTATTGTGTGCGAAGGATTTGTTGGTAATGTGGCATTAAAAACCTGTGAAGGTATTGCCAAACTGATCATGCATAAACTCACCAAAGCCTTACACAAGCATTTCTTATACAAAAGTTTAGCGTTTTTATTGCGTCCAGTGATAAAAAAACTCTACAAGCGGGTGAACCCCGACCAGTATAACGGCGCAAGTCTGGTAGGATTGCGCGGTATTGTTGTTAAAAGCCATGGCAATGCCTCACCAAAGGCGTTTCATGCTGCTATTGATGAAGCCGCGCGGGAAGTCGAACGCCAACTCCCTGAAAAAATCGCTGCGATTTTTGAGCAAACACATCCAACAACAAAGTAGTGCAGCATATCTAAAACTTGTTATGCTGCCTGCTACAGAATATTTTTTTGTTTAATTATAAGAGCAAAGTATGGCACATAAAATTGCACTCGTATTTCCAGGTCAAGGCTCACAAACTGTGGGCATGTTATCTGAACTATTAGCTGATTCTCAAATTGCTAAAGCAACATTCGCTGAAGCATCTGAAGCTCTTGGCTATGATCTAGCTGCACTTGTACTAAATGGTCCAGAAGAAGAATTAAATCAAACCCATCGTACACAACCAGCACTTCTTACTGCTAGTGTTGCTATTTACCGTCAATGGTTAGACGCAAACCCTGATGCCGATGTTGTTATGGCTGGTCACAGTTTAGGCGAGTATTCAGCATTAGTTTGTGCTGGCGTTGTAAGCTTAAGCGAAGCAGTTAAACTAGTAGAAAATCGTGGTTTATATATGCAAGAAGCAGTACCTGCTGGTGTTGGTTCTATGGCTGCAATCATCGGCTTAGGTGACGACGAAATCAAAGCTGCGTGTGAAGCATCAGCAAATGGTGAAGTTGTTTCACCAGTAAACTACAACTCACCAGGTCAGGTTGTTATTGCCGGTCACAAAGCGGCAGTTGAGCGTGCATCAGAAGCATGTAAAGAAGCAGGTGCTAAACGTGCTTTACCACTTGCAGTAAGCGTACCTTCTCACTGTGAACTAATGAAACCAGCTGCTGAAAAATTAGCTGCTGATTTAGCCGCTTTAACATTTAATACACCTAAGTGTGATGTAATCAACAACGTTGATGTAAAAGCTGAGCAATCAAGTGAAGCAATTAAAGACGCATTAGTACGTCAACTTTACAGCCCAGTTCGCTGGACTGAAACTGTACAAGCATTAGTTGCTCAAGGTATCACACAAAGCTATGAGTTTGGCCCAGGTAAAGTATTAACGGGTCTTGCTAAACGAATTGATAAAGCAATGGTATGTGCTGCGGTTAATACGCAAGCTGCTATTGATGAAGCGAAATAAGTAGGAATAGAATGACAAATTTATTTTCTCTTGAGGGCAAGGTTGTCCTAATCACTGGTGCAAGCCGTGGTATTGGTAAAGCGATTGCAAATACGCTAGTTGCACAAGGTGCAAAAGTAGCGGGTACTGCAACAAGCGAATCAGGTGCTGCTAAAATCAGTGAATACCTAGGTGACAACGGTAAAGGTTATGCCCTTAACGTTACAGATCCTGAATCAATTGAGGCGACACTTGCTGCGATCAAGGCTGATTTAGGCGATATCGACGTATTAGTTAACAATGCGGGTATTACTCGCGATAACTTATTAATGCGTATGAAAGACGGTGAGTGGGATGACATCATCGATACTAACCTAAGCTCAATTTTCCGTTTATCTAAGGCTGTTTTACGCCCTATGATGAAAAAGAAAAATGGCCGTATCATTAATATCGGTTCTGTTGTGGGCACTATGGGTAATGCGGGTCAAGCTAACTATGCTGCAGCGAAAGCGGGTGTAATTGGTTTTACTAAGTCATTAGCACGCGAAGTGGCATCACGTGGCATTACAGTGAACGTTGTTGCACCTGGTTTTATCCAAACAGATATGACAGACGAGCTGACTGAAGAGCAAAAAGCAGCTACTCTTGCAAATGTACCTGCAGGGCGTTTAGGCCAACCTGAAGAAATCGCTGCTGCGGTATGTTATTTAGCATCTGACGCTGCTGCGTATGTATCAGGCGAAACATTGCACGTAAATGGCGCGATGTACATGGTTTAATGAAAGTTAGCAAAAATTTGCTAACGAAAGATTATCGAAAATTGTTGAATTTTTTGTGATCTTGCTTTAAACATACTTGAATTCGCTATTAAAATAAGCGATAAATGAACAAATACTATTCGAGAGGTTTGACCAGATAAGTAATTATCAGCAAATCCTTGAATCACAGAATTATGCGGCGTAAACTACGCCGCAATCTGAAAATAACGCATTGGCGTTTTTAATAAAGGAAAGAAGAATGAGCGACATCCAAGAACGCGTAAAGAAAATTATCATTGAGCAACTAGGTGTTAAAGAAGAAGAAGTAAAACATGAAGCTTCTTTCGTTGACGACTTAGGTGCTGATTCACTTGACACTGTAGAACTAGTAATGGCTCTTGAAGAAGAGTTCGACACTGAGATCCCAGACGAAGAAGCTGAAAAGATCACTACAGTTCAAGCTGCAATCGATTACGTTACAGCTCACGCTGAGTAATTTTACGCATTTTGATTTTAAGGGCAGCATTAAGCTGCCCTTAGTCTATCTATATAATGATACTAATAAATTTGGTATACACCCCACCTAAAATAATTTCCTTATTGGAGGCAACCCGTGGCTAAACGTCGAGTCGTCGTAACTGGCTTAGGAATGTTGACACCGCTAGGTAATGATGTTGAATCTACTTGGCAAGGTTTGTTAAACGGTAAAAGTGGTATTCAAACTATCACGCATTTCGATACCTCAAGTTTCGGCACCAAATTCGCAGGTTTGCTGAATGACTTTGATGCATCAGCTTACATGTCACCGAAAGATGCAAAGAAAATGGATTTGTTTATCCAATATGGCATTGCAGCGGGTGTACAAGCACTACAAGATTCTGGTCTAGAGATCACTGAAGAAAACGCCACTCGTGTTGGTGTAGCAGTGGGTTCTGGCATCGGTGGTTTAACTTTAATTGAAGAAAACCACATCAAACTATTAAACAGCGGTCCGCGTAAGCTTTCTCCGTTTTACGTGCCTTCGACCATTATCAATATGATTTCTGGTCATTTATCGATTATGCACGGTTTACGTGGCCCTAATATTTCAATCGTTACAGCCTGTACTACAGGTCTACATAACATTGGTCATGCTGCGCGTATGATTGCATACGGCGATGCAGATGCAATGGTAGCCGGTGGTGCTGAAAAAGCATCGACACCAATTGGTATGGGTGGCTTTAATGCAGCTCGTGCATTATCAACTCGTAACGACGATCCACAAGCAGCATCTCGTCCTTGGGATAAAGACCGTGATGGTTTTGTTCTTGCTGATGGTGCTGGTGTTATCGTACTTGAAGAATATGAGCATGCTAAAGCACGTGGCGCGAAAATCTACGCAGAACTCGTTGGTTTTGGTATGAGTGGTGATGCATATCACATGACGTCTCCACCTGAAGACGGTGCAGGCGCAGCTCTAGCGATGGAAAATGCCCTAAACGATGCACAAGTTAATGCAGACCAAGTTGGTTACATTAATGCTCACGGTACATCGACTAATGCAGGCGATAAAGCCGAAACATCAGCTGTTAAAACTATTTTTGGCGATGCAGCGAAAGATGTGATGGTAAGTTCATCTAAATCAATGATGGGTCACTTGTTAGGTGCAGCAGGCTCGGTAGAGTCGATCATTACTATCTTGTCACTTGTTGACCAGAAAGTAAGCCCTACAATCAACCTTGATAACCCAGATGAAGGCTGTGATTTAGACTACGTACCGCACACTGCACGTGACGCTAAATTGGATTACGCACTATGTAATTCATTTGGTTTTGGTGGTACTAATGGCTCGTTGCTGTTTAAAAAGGTATAATTCTTTTTAACAACGGACTAAAAAGAAGAGCCCAGTTGTTTAACTGGGCTTTTTTGTATGAGTAAATTAAAACAAACAATAAAAATAATCACACCAGACACCACAATAAGCACGCAAGACCGTGGCTTAAATTATGGTGACGGCTTCTTTACCACAGGCTCTGTGGTTAATTCTGTCGTTGAGCACTGGGATTTACACAAAGCGCGTTTAGAAGAATGCGCGCAAAGACTATTTTTCCCCGAATTAGATTTAACCGCAATTGAGCGTGAAGTAAATCATGCAATCAGTGATACACAAACCGGTATTTTAAAAATAGTTATCACCCGTGGTGCAGGTGGGCGTGGTTATGGCTTACCAGATACACCAAGTATCCAAGTGCTGATCAGTGTAATGCCTGCAGTTTCACACTATAAAAGTTGGCAACAGCAGGGTGTAAACCTAGCGGTCAGCGACGTGAAACTTGCGCATCAACCTTTACTTGCAGGCTTAAAAACATTGAACCGTTTAGAGCAAGTGCTTATCAAAAAGCAAATGAGCAGCCTTGAATGTGATGACGTTGTTGTACTTGATTATGATAACAATGTGATTGAGTGCTCTGCTGCAAATATTTTTGCTATTAAAGACGGTCAAGTTATATCACCTAAGTTAGACCGCTGCGGTATCACTGGGGTTTATCTCAGCGCTTTATGTGATAAGTTAGCCATTGAATTTAAAGCAATCCAACTAGATGAGCTTTTAGCTATGGATGCCGTATTTATGTGTAATAGTTTAATGGGCGTGGTGCCCGTTGCTCGAATTGCTGATACACAGTTTGATATTGAATGCAGTAAAGCGCTATTAACGGCGCAGTTTGCCAAGGAGAGTGTGTGATAAAAGTCATTGTTAGCGTGCTGTTATTAGCATTGCTATGTTGTGGTATTGGCTATCAACAGCTTCAATCAGCATTAAAAATGCCGTTAAAAGTTGAAAATAGTACTTTATTTAAAGTAGAACGTGGCACTGGCTTTAATCAGCTTTGCCAAGCATGGCAAACAAAGCAGTGGGTTGATAGCTGCTTTAAATTTCAGGTACTAGCTAAATTAGATCCTACGCTTACTGATCTAAAAGCGGGTCTATATGAACTGGATACAAGCGCCGTTATTGATAATATTCGTCGTATCAATCAAGGTGAACAAGTAAGCTTTAGCTTTACAATTATTGAAGGTCAGCCACTTCGTGACGTTGTTGCTAATATCCAAAAACAAGCACATTTAACACAAGACTTAGACACAGAAAATTTAGCGACGCAGATAAGTAGCACACAAGAAAATTTAGAAGGCTGGTTGTTCCCTGACACCTATCACTACCATAGTGAAGATACTGCCAGCGGCGTATTAAAACGCGCATACAGCAAAATGCAGCAGGAATTAGACGCTGCATGGCAAACTAGAGCAGCAGATTTAGTATTAAGCTCACCGTATGAAGCGTTAATACTGGCTTCTATCATCGAAAAAGAAACGGGCCTTGCTTCTGAGCGACCACTAATTTCTGCGGTATTTACCAATCGTTTAAAAACCAATATGCGCTTACAAACAGATCCAACGGTTATTTATGGTATTGGTGCTGATTTTGACGGTGATATAAAGCGAAAAGATTTAACAACCTATACACCGTATAACACGTATAAGATAAAAGGCTTGCCGCCAACACCCATAGCCATGCCTTCGAAAGCAGCGATTTTGGCCGCGGTTAATCCTCCTGAGTCTGAATATGTGTATTTTGTTGCGAAAGGGGATGGCAGCCATCAATTTTCGAAAACATTGCAAGAACATAATCGTGCGGTAAAGCAGTACCAATTAAACTAACAACCAGAATTGAGTCTATGACAGCGAAATTTATAGTGATTGAAGGCCTAGAAGGTGCCGGAAAATCAACGGCCATTGCCGTATGCCAAGCTTATTTAGAAAACAAGCAAGTCGATTTTATTAATGTACGTGAGCCCGGCGGTACAGCTATGGCTGAAGAGCTGCGTAATATCGTCAAACAGGCTCACCAAGAAACAGTGACCGGTGAAACAGAGCTATTAATCATGTATGCAGCACGCTCGCAATTGGTTGCTAATGTTATTAATCCAGCACTTGAAAAGGGCACTTGGGTTTTAGGTGATCGTCATGATCTTTCGTCACAAGCATATCAAGGTGGTGGTCGTGGTATTGAACAGACTAAACTCTCTTTTTTAGCTGATATGGTGCTAAATGGTTTAAAACCTGATTTAACCATTTATTTAGATATTGACCCAGCTGTGGGGCTTGCTCGTGCAAAAGGCCGTGGTGAACTTGATCGTATTGAACAAGAAGCGTTAGGTTTTTTTGAGCGCACTCGCGCACGCTACCTTGAAATAGCTAAAACTGATAGCAGTATCAAAACAGTGGATGCAAACCAAACAATGCCAGAAGTACATGCGGCAATCACAACCGTGCTTGATAACTTTTTTGCAGGTTTAAATTAATATGCCTTTGCCGTGGCTTGAAGGGCTTTATCAGCAACTAGCGCAAAGTTTTGCACAGCAACGCTTTCATCATGCCCAGCTATTTAATGGTGATAAAGGTGTTGGCAAACTATGTTTAGTCGATTCGCTCGCCGATGGCTTACTTTGCGCGTCACCTGTAAATTTAAAAGCCTGTGGCAATTGTAAAAGCTGTCAACTTAATCAAGCAGGTACTCACCCTGATAAACGCGTTGTAAAGGTGGAAGGCCAAACAATAGGCGTTGATGAAATTCGTGAGATCAGTGATTTTATCAACCATTCAGCGGCACAAAATGGTAACAAAGTAGTGGTACTTGAACAGTGTCATAAAATGACCACTGCAGCGGCTAATGCTTTATTAAAAACCCTTGAAGAGCCAAGCTTGCGCCGTTATTTATTGTTAACGTGCGAACAAACTGCATTATTACCTGCAACAATTTTAAGTCGCTGTGCCGTACACGAAATAAAAGTTAACTCTGAATATACGAAAAAATGGTTAGCATCATTAAGCATTGCTAATTATTCATGGTTGGAGTTATTCGCTAGGCAGCCACTTCTTGTTCAGCAGTGGCAAAATGACAACCAACTTGAAGCTGTCGATTCTCTTTATAAATTTGCAACTGAGATAAAAGACAGCCATAATTTCAGTGCGTTAGTCGACATCCTTAATAAAGATCATAGCTTGGTTAATGTATTTGCTTTGTTTTTAACAGAGCATCTTAAAACGCAATTGGTTTTAGGAATGGACTTTTTCAATTATCAGAAAGCACAATCTGCAATTTCAGAGTTTCTTTATAACAGTTCACATGTGCTTGGTTTAAACTTGGAACTAGCAATTTCACAATTAGCGTTTACTTTACGTGAAAGCCAAAATTAGGAAGTATCGTGCAAGAATTATTAGTAGATATTGAAGACTTAGAAGAATTATATCGCTGTTATATGCCTTATCTAAAAAATGGTGGTTTGTTTGTTCGCACTAATATGCGCTTTGAAATGGGGCATTCATTGGCTTTAAAGGTCACATTACCAGATGCACTAGAGGATGATGTAGTAACAGGTAAAGTTGCTTGGATCACACCGCAAGGTGCACAAAGCTCAAACCCACCAGGTATTGGTGTTAATTTTATCGATGATAAAACCAATTTGAATGCGAAAATCGAAAAACTACTCGGTACTATGTTAAACTCCGGCAATCCGACCTATACCATGTAATAAAAGTAGTACCATGATTGTAGATTCTCATTGTCATTTAGATCGTTTAGATTTTGATAAACTCGACTTAGACTTAGACCAAGTACTCGATAATGCTCGTGCAAAGAAAGTAGAACACTTTTTATGTGTAAGCGTAACTTTAGATCAATTTCCAAGTATGCTGGATAAAATTAAACACTATCCAGATGTTTCTGCATCATGCGGTGTGCATCCACTTGATCAAAAAGACGCACTCGATAAGCAAAGGCTTATTTCACTTGCAAGCCACGATAAAGTGGTTGCTATTGGCGAAACCGGTCTTGATTACTATTACTCAAAAGACACCCACATTGTTCAGCAAGAGAGTTTTGTTGGTCATATCGACGTTGCCAATGAGCTAAATAAGCCGCTTATTATTCATACACGAGATGCCAGAGAAGACACTATTAACTTAATGCGCGCTCACAATGCCGAGAATTGTGGTGGTGTATTGCATTGTTTTACAGAAAACTGGGAAATGGCCAAAAAAGCCATTGATATGGGCTTTTATATTTCTATTTCGGGCATTGTTACGTTTAAAAATGCCGTAGAATTAAAAGACGTTGTAAAGCAAATTCCGCTAGATCGCTTATTGATCGAAACAGATTCACCGTATTTAGCGCCTGTTCCATATCGTGGTAAAACAAATCAACCAGCCTATGTTGAAGATGTCGCTTACTACATCGCTGAGTTAAAAGGGCTTACTTTTAACGAGTTAGCTGAAGCAACAACTAACAACTTTTATTCGTTGTTTAATCAAGCTAAAAGGGCGTAATAGTGGACGGCGTATCGAACTTACCTCAGTTAGTAATGGGGCCAATGGTACGCCGAGCAGATGCAGGGCGAGTGTGTTTTCAATTTGTTACAACTAGGCCTTGCCAATACCGAATTGAGTTTAGCGGTGTTGAGACTTTCTCTAACTTAGAGTCAATCCAATTAGGGCAACAGCTTTACTTAAATTTCATTAATGTCATGCCAGTCAGTGGCCAGTTTGCAGTTGATTCACTGATCTATTATTCATTACATGATGAAGATAAAAGCCTTGATTTGTCGTCTTATTGCTATGAACGTGCCGAATCTCCGGCATTTGTGATCCCAAATCGACTCGATAGAATTCTGCATGGCTCGTGTCGTAATCCTCATCACCCAGCAAAAGACAGCCTTGTTGCTGCAGATAATTGGCAAAATGATCAGCGCCAATCGCTTAATGCAGGTGCAGACCTATTATTGTTATCTGGCGACCAAATATATGCGGATGATGTCGCAGGGCCTATGCTGCTCGCGATTGAAAAAGTGATTAGCCTATTTGGTGTGTTTCAAGAGCCAGCGCTTGATTTAGATTTGCCAGAAGAGTTTGAGCAGCAACTATATCAGCGCCATTTACACTTACCTAAAGTACCTTGGCAAAAACGGAGCAAATTTGGTGTTGGTTATTGGCTTAAAAAAGATGAGCCACACTTCTCAAGCTTAAAAGCTGAAAACCACTTAATTCATTTTCAAGAATTTATAGCGCTTTATTTATTAAACTTCAGCGCGGTTACTTGGCAGCTAATTGATTTTGAATCAATTGAATGCCCAGCATTAGCCCCTAAATACGCTAATCTATTTAAACTTGAAAAAGACTCACTGCTTGGCTTTGCAAAGGGTCTTCAAAGCGTTGAAAGGTTATTCGCCAATGTATCGACACTAATGATGTTTGACGATCATGATGTCACCGATGATTGGAACCTAACCGCAGGCTGGGAGCAAGCTATTTATCAGCACCCAGCTAGCCGTCGTATTGTAAATAATGGCCTGATTAGTTATTGGTTAATGCAGGGGATTGGTAATGATGCAGGTGATAACTCGCTGTCTTTATTAGCCAGTTTTAAACAAAGTCTGCAGCAACAGAACTGGCAGTTTCAAGACTTTGATAAGCTAATACTCAATTTTAACCATTGGCATTACGAGCTAAATACCATCCCCAAAGTTGTGGTGCTCGATACCCGAACCCATCGCTGGCGTAATGAACAAAACTTCAATGAACCATCTGGTTTACTTGATTGGGAAAGGCTCACTGAATTAGAAGAAAGCTTATTGTCTCACGATAAAGTGATTATTGTATCTCCAGCACCGGTGTTTGGTGTTAAATCGATTGAAGCAATCCAAGCGATTTTTAATTTTTGCGGGCAACCTTTGTTGGTTGATGTTGAAAACTGGATGGCCCATGAAGGTTCTGCTAAAAAGCTGTTAGATACTTTTCGCCGTGAAGATACACCAAAAGAAACCTTGATCCTCTCTGGTGATGTTCATTATTCATTTTGTTTTTCAGTGCAAAAACGCTTTGGTAAGCATAAAAACCGTATTTGGCAGTTAACTGCCAGTGGTATTAAAAATGAGTTCCCACGCAAACTTATTAATGTACTCGATAAGCTCGACTCAATTTTATATGCCCCGAAAAGCCCACTTAACTTTTTCACTAAACGTTGGCAAATGGAAGTAGATAAACACCAAACCATAGGCGAAGGACAAAAGTATTTAGTCAGTAATGCGGCTATCAGCTTAATTGAGCTCAATGACGGTTTACTCGCTAAATATGAACTTATTCACGCTGATAATCAAATAACTGAATTCGATTTAAACGATAATTAATCGAATCCTTTGAATAAAAAAACGCCCAGAACGAATCCACATTGTTCTGGGCTTAGGGGGTGGCTCGTGTGAGCCTGCGCTAACTATAAAAAAACACCTTCTAAATTCAGTATGGAGAAGTAGAAAGTACTTTTAAGTGTAGTTAATCAGCAGGAAATTGCACGGTAAATGTACAAATTTTATACTAGTTTAAAATCAGTCTGTTACAGCTTTTTACCTAAATTAGCGCCTTATTTATACAGTCTTTATGCGCAACTTATACCCAAGTTATCAACTGGGCATTTTGGACCAAATCACGCGGTAATGAGTTCTTAATTTTATTCTTTTGCCACTTACCAAGTCCTACCGGACAACCACATAACATTAAAACTACTTCACCATTATCTTGCGTTGGTTTTTCGAGCCTAATATCTTTACCGTTAAAGTAATCGTTTGCTTGGCAAGCAGACATCTCAAAGGTATTTTTATCGCAATCTTGGCCAAAGACAGTGGCAAACTCGTGAGTTAAGCGAACACCACCTTTGTGGATCACACCAAGTTGAATACCTAAACGTGAGTATTTAATTTTATCTTGTAGTTCATCAAAGCCATCAGGAAACAACCAGAGCTCTTTATCACGCTGCATTAACGTGCCTTTAAGTGATTTTAGACCGAACTGTTTTTTAATTGTTTGCATAAACGCTTGGCTTTGTTTTTTATCAAATTCAGCAAACGGAAATGCGCCTTTTTTAACTTTTTGATTTGGGTTATCGCTTGATGCTACTTTCTTAAATTTAGCGATGAAGAAACCTTCACTGTCGTAAGTTTGCGGCCAAACATGCAAATAACCTTCGCTGGTTGTCGCTTTGTCTGCACCATCAAACAGAGTATTGAGCGATTGTACTTCGATGCAATCAGGGAACTCTGCTAATAGATACTCACACACTTGTTGGTTCTCAAGCGGTGTTAAAGTACAGGTCGAATAGACTAATGTACCGCCTGGTTTTAAGGCATAAAAGGCACTTTTGATAAGGGCTTTTTGCACAGCAGCAATATCAATATTAGATTCGATTGACCAATTTTTTAAGGCGTCTGCATCTTTACGAACCGTGCCTTCACCTGAACACGGGGCATCTAGCAAAATGCTGTCGAAGCACTCATACATGTAATCCCCGAATATCACACCGTCAAAATGTGATAATGCACAATTACCCACACCCATACGTTTGAGGGTTGCAGCCAATACTTTTAAGCGTGACGATGACAACTCATTGGCCACTAACACGCCACTATTATCCATCATGGCGGCGATTTGTGATGTTTTTGAACCTGGTGCCGATGCCATATCAAGTACCGCGTCGCTTTGCTTAACTTCGGCTCTCAGTGCTACCGGTGGTAACATTGAGCTGGCTTCTTGCACATACATAGCACCACTTAAGTGTAAATCGGTATTACCGATTGCAAGGGCGGCTTCTTCGTCGCTTGGTCGTGTTAGCCAGAATCCTTCTTCGCACCATGGAATTGCTGTTAATTCCCATCCTTTTTTGGCGCATTGACGCTGAAATTCATCGACTGACATTTTTAATGTATTTACGCGAACAGATCGTCTTAGTGGGCGGCGACAGGCTGCAATAAAGTCGTCTAATGATAAATGTTCAGGAAGGTAGCTTTTTACATCATCAATAAATGAGTCAGGAATATATGTATTAGCGTCCACTAAATGGCTCTCACATCACGTAATAATAGCTGGATCATACCATTTATAGCGCTATCAGGGGATATTTTTAGCTTTTTAAGAGCGATATTGAAGTGTCGACACATTGCTAATATAAATGTTCTTTATAGCCATTATTTTTGATAAATATCAATTTATGTCGACATTTTGTTGGTTTTTTAGCCTGTTTTTCCGATCTCAAGGTTGACACTTGCAATGATAGGGCGCATAGTGAACTTACAAATTGTCGACAATCTTAATTTAGTACTTTGATAGACCTATTATGACAGAGCAAAAAGCCAACGATAACTACAACGATATCACGATAACAACAGCATCAGACCAAGTGTTTGTCGACATGCGCCGTGAAATTGTACAGGGCACCATTGAGCAGGGTAGCAAAATTTCTGAGCCAGAACTTGCTAAACGCTATGGTGTAAGCCGTGCCACCTTACGTGAGGCGCTAAATCGTTTAGAGAGCTGTTATTTGGTAGAGCGTAAAGCAAATGTCGGTTGTCGTGTTGTTGCACTAACCGCCGAGCGTTTAATCGAAGTCTATCAGGTTCGTAGTGCCTTAGAAGGGCTGGCTTGTCGGTTAGCTGCCGACAACATGGAACCTGAAGAAGTGCAGGGTTTAAAACAGTTATTGAATCAGCACTTACAAACACAGCGTGTAAAAGAAGGTGAATCATACTACCAAGAAGCGGGCGACCTTGATTTTCATTATCGCATTATTAAAGGGTCGAAAAACGCACACTTAATTCATCTTTTATGTAATGAGTTGTACCAGTTAATTCGTATGTACCGTGTACAAATGGGGATGGTTGGGCCACGTGTATCAAAAGCGTTTGATGAACACTTGGCTATTATTAATGCCATTGAAAACCATGACGGTGAATTAGCCGAAATGCTTATGAAGCGCCATATTAGTGCGTCTCAGGCAAATATTCAGACGAAGTTTGACTTACTCGCAGCAAAAAATCAGTAGCGCCGTAGTTAAACAGTCACAATTTAGATTTAAAAAATAGAGTCAGCCAAAGAGCTGAAACCGTTCAAAGATAGGAGTTATCCAATGTCAGCAGGATTAAAGTTCAAACAGGCAATCGCCAACAACAAGCCATTACAAGTGGTTGGCACCGTCAATGCGTACTGCGCAATGATGGCAGAGAAAACCGGTCACCAAGCACTTTACCTCTCAGGTGCGGGTGTTGCTAACGCATCATACGGCATGCCAGATTTAGGTATGACTAGCCTTGATAACGTACTTGAAGATATTCGTCGAATCACCAGCGCTACCGACTTACCGCTTCTTGTTGATGCTGACACAGGTTGGGGCGGTGCTTTTAATATTGCTCGTACCGTTAAAGAAATGACCAAAGCAGGCGCAGCGGGCTTCCATATTGAAGACCAAGTAGCACAAAAACGTTGTGGTCACCGTCCTAATAAAGAGATCGTGTCTAAAGATGAAATGGTTGATCGTATTAAAGCTGCGGTTGATGCTAAAACAGACAGTGATTTTTACATTATGGCGCGTACTGATGCATTCCAAAAAGAAGGCTTAAATGCAGCGATTGACCGCGCAGCAGCGTGTGTTGAAGCAGGTGCAGACGCCATCTTTGCAGAAGCTGTGCATGATTTAGCAGATTACCAAGCGTTTGCTAAAGCGTTAAATGTGCCAATTCTTGCGAACATCACTGAATTTGGTCAAACGCCACTTTATACAAAAGAGCAATTGAGCGAAGTGGGTGTTGAAATTGTACTTTATCCACTTAGTGCATTTAGAGCGATGAACAAAGCAGCACTTAATGTGTATTCGTCTATTCTTAGCGAGGGCTCACAACAAAGCCAAGTAGACAATATGCAAACACGTGCGGAATTATATGAGTTTTTAGATTATCACTCATATGAAAACACACTCGATAACCTTTTCTCAGCTAAAAAATCATAACGACAACATATAAGGAGAACACTCATGGTAGATAAAGCATTAGGCGGCGCAGGTTTACGTGGTCAAGTAGCAGGTGAAACAGCACTGTGTACAGTAGGTAAGTCAGGTTCAGGTTTAACTTATTGTGGTTATGATATTAGTGAATTAGCAGATAAAGCGCAGTTTGAAGAAGTGTCTTTTTTACTGTCGCGTGGTGAATTACCAACAGAGTCTGAGCTGACTGAATATAAAGCAAAGTTAAAATCACTACGAGGTTTACCAGATGCACTAAAAACTGTGCTTGAGAACATTCCTAAAGACGCGCACCCAATGGATGTAATGCGCACTGGTTGTTCTATGCTAGGTAACTTAGAGATGGAGCAAGATTTCTCACAAGCGAATGATGCGATTGACCGCCTAGTTGCCGTATTCCCGAGCATTATTTGTTACTGGTATCGTTTTAGCCATGACGGCGTTCGTATTGAAACTGAAACAGATGATGATTCGGTAGGTGCACACTTCTTACGTTTATTACATGACGAAGCACCATCAGCACTGTTTGAGCAAGTAATGAATGTGTCTTTAATTTTATATGCAGAGCATGAGTTTAATGCATCAACATTTACTGCGCGTGTGTGTGCATCAACATTGTCTGATATTCACTCTTGTGTAACGGGTGCTATTGGTAGTTTACGTGGCCCATTACATGGTGGTGCGAACGAAGCCGCTATGGATATGATTGAAGGCTTCACAAGCCCAGATCAAGCTGAAGATGCACTAATGGGTATGCTTGAGCGTAAAGACAAGATCATGGGCTTTGGTCACGCTATCTACCGCGAATCAGATCCACGTAACGTGATCATCAAAAAATGGTCAGAAAAACTGGCTGCAGAAGTGGGTGACGATGTTCTATATCCTGTGTCTGTTCGCTGTGAAGAAGTTATGTGGCGTGAAAAGAAATTATTCTGTAATGCTGATTTCTTCCATGCATCTGCGTATCACTTCATGGGGATTCCAACTAAGTTATTCACTCCAATTTTCGTGATGAGCCGTGTTACGGGTTGGACAGCACACGTGAAAGAGCAACGTGCTAACAACCGTATTATTCGCCCAAGTGCAGATTATACGGGCCCAGAAGCGCGCAGCTATACGCCAATTTCTGAGCGTTAATCGTAATTAAATCAGTGATAGGGGTAGCTTAGCTGCCCCTTTATGAAGGGGCGAAATAAATACAAAAACAATCAGCCCACCTTTGTTCACCGTCACCAAGTACAAGTAGAATCATCATGAATACAAATTTTAGAAAACCATTAGCAGGCACCGGAGTCGATTACTTTGATACCCGTGCTGCTGTTGATGCAATTAAACCGGGCAGCTATGCCACACTTCCTTACACATCGCGAGTACTTGCCGAAAACTTAGTTCGTCGCTGTGAACCTGAAATGCTAAATGATGCATTGTCGCAATTGATTGACCGCAAGCGTGATTTAGATTTTCCATGGTTTCCTGCTCGTGTTGTTTGTCACGATATCTTAGGTCAAACAGCGTTAGTTGATTTAGCAGGTCTGCGTGATGCTATTGCTGCAAAAGGCGGCGATCCTGCAAAAGTGAACCCTGTGGTACCAACACAGTTAATTGTTGACCACTCATTAGCGGTTGAACACGCAGGTTTTGAACCTGACGCATTTGAAAAAAACCGTGCTATTGAAGACCGCCGTAATGATGACCGTTTCCACTTTATTAATTGGACGAAAACAGCATTTAAAAATATTGATGTGATCCCGCCGGGAAACGGCATTATGCATCAGATTAATTTAGAGAAAATGTCACCGGTGATCCAAAAACGTGATGGCGTGGCATTCCCAGATACCTTAGTTGGTACAGATAGCCACACACCTATGGTCGATGCGTTAGGTGTTATTGCAGTCGGTGTAGGTGGTCTTGAAGCTGAAAGCGTGATGCTTGGCCGTGCATCTTACATGCGTTTACCTGACATTGTGGGTGTTGAACTAAAAGGCAAGCCACAACCGGGTATTACTGCAACCGACATTGTATTAGCGATCACCGAATTTTTACGTAATGAAAGAGTTGTGTCGACCTACCTTGAATTTTATGGCGAAGGTGCTGATGCACTAACCTTAGGCGATAGAGCAACTATCTCTAATATGACGCCAGAGTTTGGCGCAACAGCAGCGATGTTCTACATCGATGACAACACACTTGATTATCTACGTTTAACTGGCCGTGAAGAAGAGCAAGTTAAACTAGTTGAAACATACGCAAAAGAGACTGGCCTTTGGAGTGATAGCCTTAAAACGGCTGAATACGAGCGTGTGTTAACCTTTGATCTATCATCAGTTGGTCGCAATATTGCGGGCCCTTCGAATCCACATCGCCGTGTTGCAACTAGCGATCTTGATAAAGCGGGTATCACTGGCGTTGTTGAGAATGAAGAAGGCTTAATGCCAGATGGCGCCTGTATCATTGCAGCAATCACAAGTTGTACTAATACCAGTAACCCACGCAACGTTATTGCTGCAGGTTTACTTGCGCGTAATGCTAACGCTAAAGGTTTAACTCGTAAGCCATGGGTTAAAACATCACTGGCACCGGGTTCTAAAGCGGTTAAGTCTTATTTAGAAGAAGCTAATTTGTTACCTGAGCTTGAGCAACTTGGCTTTGGTATTGTTGCCTTTGCGTGTACAACCTGTAATGGCATGAGTGGTGCGCTTGATCCAAAAATTCAGCAAGAAGTGATTGACCGTGACCTATACGCAACCGCTGTACTGTCGGGTAACCGTAACTTCGATGGTCGTATTCATCCTTATGCTAAACAAGCATTCTTAGCTTCACCGCCACTGGTTGTTGCTTATGCAATTGCCGGTACTATTCGTTTTGATATCGAAAAAGATGTATTAGGGCATGATCAACAAGGCAACGAAATTCGCCTAATGGATTTATGGCCATCAGATGAAGAAATTGATGCGGTGATCAAACAAAGTGTTAAACCTGAACAATTTAAAAAGGTTTACGAGCCAATGTTTGATTTAAGTGTAGATTACGGTGAAGACAACGATCCACTTTACCAATGGCGCCCACAAAGTACTTATATTCGCCGTCCTCCTTATTGGGAAGGCGCATTAGCGGGTGAACGCTCTCTGAGTGATATGCGTGCACTAGCTGTGTTGGGCGACAACATCACTACTGACCACTTATCACCTTCGAATGCGATTTTAGCGTCAAGTGCTGCTGGTGAATACCTCGCTAAAATGGGCCTGCCGGAAGAAGATTTTAACTCGTATGCTACTCACCGAGGTGACCATTTAACAGCACAGCGTGCTACATTCGCTAACCCTAAGTTATTGAATGAAATGGTTAAAGAAAATGGTGAAGTGAAGCAAGGTTCATATGCTCGCATTGAACCAGAAGGCAAAGTGACGCGTATGTGGGAAGCTATTGAAACCTACATGCAGCGCAAGCAGCCGCTTATCATTGTGGCAGGTGCCGATTATGGCCAAGGCTCATCACGTGACTGGGCTGCAAAAGGTGTACGTTTAGCTGGTGTTCAAGTGATTGCAGCAGAAGGCTTTGAGCGTATTCACCGTACTAACTTAATTGGTATGGGTGTATTACCGCTTGAGTTTAAAGCAGGTACCACGCGAACTACGCTAGGTATTGATGGTAGTGAGAGTTTCAGTGTCAAAGGTGAGCCAACACCAGGCGCAACACTGACATTAGTGATTACCCGTGCCAATGGTGAAATCGTTGAAGTACCAATGACGTGCCGTTTAGATACTGCTGAAGAAGTGTCAATTTATTCAGCGGGTGGTGTACTGCAACGTTTCGCGCAAGATTTCTTAGAATCTGAGGAGCACTAAGTGATGGCGTTTAAACCACAAATTAAGGTGCCAGCGACCTATATGCGTGGCGGCACCAGTAAAGGGGTGTTCTTTAACTTGACTGATTTACCCGAGCCTGCCCAAGTGGCAGGTGAGGCGCGCGATAATCTGTTATTACGTGTGATTGGCAGCCCCGATCCTTACCAAAAACAAACTGATGGTATGGGCGGTGCAACCTCAAGCACCAGTAAAACGGTGATATTATCGAAAAGCGCTAAAGCTGATCACGATGTTGATTATTTATTTGGTCAAGTTGCTATCGATAAGGCGTTTGTTGATTGGAGTGGTAACTGCGGTAATTTAACTTCAGCAGTCGGGGCCTTTGCTGTGTCAAACGGTCTTGTTGATGCCAGCAAAATTCCAGAGAACGGCGTTGTTGAAGTTAAAGTATGGCAAGTCAATATTAGTAAAACTATCATAGTGCACGTGCCAATTACTAACGGTGAAGTGCAAGAAACTGGTGATTTTGAGCTTGATGGCGTGACCTTTCCAGCCGCTGAAGTGAAACTTGAATTTATGGACCCTGCAGATGGCGAAGGGGCCTTATTTCCAACAGGTAACTTAGTCGATGAATTAGAGGTACCGGGTATTGGTATGTTGTCTGCAACGATGATCAATGCGGGTATTCCTACAGTTTTCATTAACGCCAGTGAAGTTAGCTACGATGGCACAGAGCTACAAGAAGCCATTAACGGTGATGCATCGGCACTTGAAAAGTTAGAAACGATTCGCGCCTATGGAGCGTTGAAAATGGGGCTAATTTCTCATATTGATGAAGCAAAAGCACGTCAACATACGCCAAAAGTAGCTTGGGTTTCACCAGCTAAAACTTATCACGCATCAAGCGGTAAAGTTGTAAATGAAACCGATATTGATTTAGTGGTACGTGCTATGTCGATGGGTAAATTGCACCATGCTATGATGGGCACGGCTGCGGTAGCAATAGGTACTGCAGCTGCCATACCTGGAACTTTAGTAAACCTTGCTGCAGGTGGTGGTGAGCGACAAGAGGTAAACTTTGGTCATCCTTCTGGCACTTTAAAAGTCGGCGCTGCTGCAACACTTGTTGATGGTAATTGGCAAGTCACAAAAGCAAGTATGAGCCGAAGTGCACGTGTATTAATGGAAGGCTGGGTTCGAGTGCCCGAGTAGCAGTACACATAATCAAAATAAAGCGGCGGTTACGCCGCTTTGTCTAATCCGTAGCATTGTTGCTTCATACCTTCGATAAACTCGTCAAACTTGCCGCTTTGTTGCATTAGTTCTATTTCGTCATTTAAGTCTTCTAAAACTTTTTGCCAGTGCGGCGTTGATTTGCTGACAGAAAAATATAGCGGTTTGTATTCAAGCTTAGGCTCTAATGCGACCAGTGATTCTAAAATTTGTCGTTTGCCGCTATTTGATAATTCAGACTTGTAAACGCTTGCTTTTAACACTTCAAGATCTGCCACAATCAGGCTTACTCGGTTACTAAGCAAGAGATGAATTAGTTGGTACTCATTATTAGCGACGATTGTATCGATTTCTTTATTATCAATCATGGCATCGAGTTCTTTGGTGTTTTTATATGAGCGAACTACACCAATAGGCAAGTCTTTTACAGAGTTTAAATCCCCATTAAATGGAATTTGAGTTCCTTTTAACGCCACGAAAGAAAGATTCCCACCTGGAATGGCATGACTTAAAGCGAGTAAATTGTTGCGGGTTTTATCAAGGAAGTTATCTGAAATAACATCATCTTCAATGAAATATTCAGGAAAGAGAATATCAGCGCGACCTAATTCAGCTTCTCTTACGGCACGCGCCCAAGGATAAAAGCTAATGTGCACGCCATAGCCTTTTTCAAGTAAGGAGCTTACAGCAAATTGGTAAAGCCAGCCTTTGTTGCATAAGTTTTCGTCTATATAAGGAGGCCAATCTAAAGTAACGAGCTTTAAAACATGTTTGGCATCTAAGTTATAACCATATCCGCCGTTGAAACGCACCGCTTCTTCAGTGATGATTTCGCCATTTTTTTCAAAGCTAACAGGCGTAAGGCCCGCAAGAGCTTGATATGAGGCGAATAAAAAAAATACGGTTAGTAGTTTCATAAATTGTTTAAGTTTTTGTTATTTATCTAAAGCTTAGCCTTTTGCCGTAAATATACAACCTAGTAACTGTAACAATATCTAACGGATGGAGTACATTTTTCGATCACAGCTTATTTTAATAGGCTTGAGTGACAAAAAGTTTACATTTGTATTATGATATCACTTAATGCTTCTGCAGCTTAAGGATAACAACAATGATAAAACCAAGTATCTATATATCACTTCTCACAAGCTCTATGCTTGCTCACGCACAATTACCGCTTAGCGTTACAAGCCCAGATGGACAAATAACTGTAAAACTCGAAAAACAACAAAATCAGCTTGTTTATAGCGTAAATTATGGCAACCAAGAGTTTTTGCAGCAATCACAGCTTGGTTTAAATACCAACCTGGGTGATTTTTCACAAAGCCTAAAATATAAAAGCCATACAACCGCTTCAGTCAATGAAAGCTATAAGCTGCATAATGCGAAGGTAAGTGAAGTAAACTACACAGCAAATTCACTCAAGGCGCAATTTGAAAACCAAGACGGCAGAATGCTTGGCGTCGAGTTTAATGTGTCTGATAGCGATGTTGCATTTCGATATCAGATATCGGGAGCTGAAACAGACACCCGTATCAAGGTGTTAGCTGAATACAGCGCTTTTAATTTACCAGATTCTGCAACTACATTTATAAGCCCACAAGCCTTACCTGAAACGGGCTGGATGCAAACAAAACCAAGTTACGAAGAGCCTTACACCTTTAACGAAACCCTTGGAACACCGCCAGCGAACGGCGTGGGCTATACCTTTCCTGCATTATTTAAAAATAGCGATAAAGGTTGGCTTTTAATCTCAGAAACCGGTGTTGATAGCCATTATGTTGGCTCAAAATTAAGCGAAGGCACGAAAGACGGTGTTTATCGTATTTCATTTCCTCAGGCTGGAGAGAACAATGGCATTGGTGCAACTTATGCGGCTATGGCAATGCCTGCAACCACACCTTGGCGCACCATCACGTTAGGAGCAAGTTTAAAACCAATCGTTGAATCAACCGTGGCGTTTGATTTAGTTAAACCCCTTTATCAAGCAAGCCAAGATTATAAAATGGGTCGTTCAACATGGAGCTGGATTGTTTGGCAAGACCCAAGTATCAACTACGATGACCAAATCAAATTTATTGACTTAGCTGCATCATTAAATTTTGAATATGTATTAATCGACAATTGGTGGGATAAAAACATTGGCCGCGAGAGAATGGCTGAATTGGTTAAGTACGCCAATGGAAAGGGCGTTGATGTTATTTTGTGGTACAACTCAAATGGCTGGTGGAATGATGCACCACAGACCCCACAAAATAGAATGAACAGTGCACCAGCACGTCGAAATGAAATGGCGTGGCTGCAAAGCATTGGTGTAAAAGGGCTTAAAGTAGACTTTTTTGGTGGTGATAAACAAGAAACCATTAAACTCTATGAAGATATTCTCACTGATGCAAATCAGTATGGTTTAGTGATCACCTTTCATGGCAGCACCATACCGCGTGGTTGGGAAAGAATGTATCCGAACTTCGTCACATCTGAAGCGGTTCTAGCATCGGAAAACCTTGTTTTTCATCAAAATTCGTTAGATTTACATGCCTATAACGCGACTATTTTACCGTTCACTCGTAATGCTATTGGCGCTATGGACTTTGCCCCAGTGTTTTTAAACAAACGCTTATCTCAAGATCAAACAGTCGGCACTATTCGTAAAACCACAGATACATTTGAACTGGCAACAGGTGTGCTTTATCAATCACCAGTGCAACATTTTGGCCTGACACCAAATAACCTTGAAGAGCAACCTCAATTTGTTCTTGATACTTTAAAGGTGATGCCAACGGTATGGGATGAAACACGCTACATTGCAGGTCAGCCGGGTCAAGATGCAACGATAGCAAGGCGTCACCAGCAAACATGGTGGGTAGCAGCCGTGAATGGTGAAAATAAAGCCAAAACATTAGATATTGATTTACCTATGTTAGCAGGCAAAAAAGTCACCCTGTTGTTTGATAACAAAAATGGCAGTGCAGGAACCAAGCAAGTCAAAGTAAGTAACAGTGGTAAGTTAACCTTAAACTTATTAGCTCAAGGTGGCGCACTGATTATTGGTCGCTAAATGTGAGTTAAAAGGCGATAAACAAAACCAAGTAGAGAAAAGCGAGCAGGTTGCTCGCTTTTTTTTGGCTATAGTTGCCTTGCTAATTTGGGCGTGCTAGATTACGTCGGGTGTGGTGATGTACTACACCGCTTTAAGGACGACCTTAAAGCTGAAATTAAATTCGGGGACGACCCCATAAAGAGGTCGACCATGAATTGGATCCTACTTATTGCTGCTGGCTTACTTGAAGTCGCTTGGGCTTATGGCCTAAAACAATCAAACGGTTTTACTAAACCACTCATTTCATTCTTTACAATCTTAACCATGGCTGCGAGCTTCTATTGCTTAAGCGTGGCGCTTAAATCATTACCACTTAGTTTGGCTTATGCGGTTTGGGTAGGTATCGGCGTAATTGGCTCAGCAATTATTGGCATGACGCTATTATCAGAAGGCGTAAGCCTATTAAAAATTGCCAGCTTACTGCTGATTGCCCTTGGTATTATTGGTTTGAAACTCGCCAATTAGTGTTTGAATAAAAATCCGATAGGCTTTGCTCTATCGGATTTTGGGTCTAGATCAAATGTAATTTGGGATTTATTACTTAGTGTAATTTTTTATAATCAACGACGACTTGCTGTTGTACACCAAGGCCTTCAATGCCAAGGGTAACTGTGTCGCCTTCTTTTAGGTAAACCGGTGGCGTTTGCCCTAAACCTACTCCCGGTGGCGTTCCGGTAGAGATAACATCACCCGGTTGTAAACTCATAAATTGGCTGAGATAACTGACGATAAACGCTGGATCAAACACCATGGTTTTTGTGTTGCCGTTTTGATACAGGGTATCGTTCACCTTTAACCACATATCTAAATTAAGTGGATCCGGAACTTCATCTTTGGTGACTAACCATGGACCAAGTGGTCCAAATGTGTCACAGCCTTTCCCTTTATCCCATTGTGAACCACGTTCTAATTGGAAGTTTCGTTCAGATACATCGTTACATATACAATAACCGGCAATGTAATCATAAGCGTTTTCTACATCGACATACGAGGCGTGTTTACCAATGACAATGGCAAGTTCAACTTCCCAGTCTAGCTTTTCGCTATTTTTGGGCTTGATAATATCGTCGTTAGGGCCGCTAATCGCGCTGGTGGCCTTGCTAAATACTTCAGGCTCATTGGGGATCGCCATGCCAGATTCTGCGGCGTGATCAGCATAGTTTAAGCCGATACAAATAAACTTACCTACATCAGCAATACATGAACCGATACGCACAGGCTCTTCAATAAGCGGCAAGGTGTTTAAGTCAATTTGACTAATAAAATTGAGTGTTACTGGTGATAAAGCTTGGCCATTGATGTCTTTGAGCACGTTACTTAAACAACGTAGCTTACCATCGCTATCAATGATGCCGGGTTTCTCTTGGCCAAAAGGGCCGTATCTTAGTAGTTTCATGATGATTCTCTTTACTTCTATTAGTTATTCAAGGTGACGAAACCGCCATCAATGGGAAAATTACTGCCGGTAATAAAGGCTGCATCATCTGAGCAGAGATATTCGACCAGTCCGGCAATTTCTTCTGGTTTGCCCATACGACCTATAGGTTGACTTTTAGAGAGCTTTTCAAACATTTCAGCTTGATTATCTGGGTAACTTTGGGCTAAAAAATTATCAACAAATGGGGTGTGCACTCGACCAGGCGCAATGCAGTTACAGCGGATGCCATCATTTATATAGTCTTTTGCAACTGAATAGGTCATGGTCAAAACCGCGCCTTTAGTCATTGAGTAAGCAAACCTGTGAGCAATACCGACTGATGATGCAACCGAAGCAAGGTTAATAATGACGCCGCTTTTTCGAGATTTCATGCTCTCGATAGCTGCATGAATACAGTTATAAACGCCCTTAACATTAATGTTATAGAGTCTGTCCAAATCAGCTTCTGTGGTGTTTTCGATATTGCCGATATGGGCAATACCGGCGTTGTTAACCAAAATATCAATGGGGTAGTGCTTGGTAATCGTATTAAATAACTCGTGAACTTGTTGATGGTTTGCAACATCGACGGCGTACGCATCGGCACTGCCACTGTCGCGAAGAATTTCATCTTTCACTAAGTTTGCAGCGTCAAGGTTTAAATCAACCACCATGATATGAATGTCACGTTTTGCCAAACGCAAACAGATGCTGCGCCCGATGCCACTTCCACCACCGGTTACTAGGGCTATTTTTTTTGTGTTTTGCTGGCTCATAAAAAGTCCTTAACTGGGGAAATTAAAATAATTGGTAAAGTCTCTTGGCATTATCGGACCAAATCTTTCGCTGCTCAGAGACTGGTAGAACACTTATCAGCACATCGCTGATGTAATGCCAGTCGGTATAACAGCCATTCATGTTAACCACTGGCCAGTCGCTGCCCCATAAAATTCGGTTGGCACCAAATAACTGATAAATGAGTTCGAAGTAGGGGCGATATGTATCGATATCGACACAATCAGCCTGTGCTTGTGACATAAGCCCGGAAAACTTAATCGAGACATTTTTTAAGCATGCAAGTTGATAGAGCATGTCTTCCCAATGTTCAGACTTTGGCTTTGTTAAATCAGGTTTAGCAAGATGATTAATAACAATGTTTAAATGAGGATGCTGCTTAGCAATGGTGAGTATATACGGTAAATGACACTCATGTACTAGGGCATCAAAACAGAGCTTATGCGCCGCTAAAAATTGGAAAATTGGCGTAAATTCTGGGTTTAAGATCCAATCAATTTGTTCAATATCTTGCAGCATAGGACGTACACCTTTGAAGTAAGGATCTGCTGCAAATAAGGTTAACTGTTTTAGAGCGTTTGTATCGGTAAAGTCGACCCAACCAACAACACCTGCAATAAAACTGTAGGACCTAGCAAGTTTTAGTAGGAAGCGCGTTTCATCATGTGAATCGGCTGCTTGCACCACAATAGTGTTAGCAATGTCATTAATAGCAAGGGTCGTAGTGAGTCTTTCTGGTAAATAATCTTGATAAAGCACGGTTAAATCTTCACTTAACCAGCGATAGTCGCCACGGCTCAATTTCCAAAAATGTTGATGGCTATCTATTTTCTTAATTGGGTTGAGTGTGCTGACTGTGCTCATAATGCGTCTCCGCTTTCTGGCGTCGGTGCATGTTGTGCAATGAGTCCTGCCGTTTTTAAATCTTGCCAAAACTGGTTCGGGATCACCTGATTAAATAATTCGACGGTTTTGTGCACCCGTTTTTCGTTACCAAGCCCAGGTATAACGGAGGAAACAGCAGGGTGCGCGAGTGGAAACTGTAAAGCTGCAGCTGCTAATGTGACATTATGATCAACACAAACAGCTTCAATTTTGGCGACTTTGTCGATGATTTCTTGTGGCGCTGGTTGATAGTTGTAGTATGGGTTTTGAAAATGACGAACGCCCGTTGCTAATATTCCCGAGTTATAGGGCCCACCTAAGATAATAGACGCACCATGCTCTATACATGCAGGTAAAAAATCATCGAGAGGTTGCTGCTCTAATAGTGAATAACGACCAGCTAATAAAAAGCAATCGAACTGTCCTATTGCCATTGCACGTTGGCATATTTCAACTTCGTTAACCCCTAAACCGATAGCTTTAATTTGCCCACTTGCTTTGAGCTCTTCTAACGCGCGGTAGCCGCCTTGCTCAAATTGCATAAAATAAAAGGCATCTCGCTCGCCATGTGTATCAACCCCTAAGTCATGGACGAGTAAAATATCAATTTCAGCTAAGCCTAAGCGTTGCTGGCTATCTTCAAAAGAGCGCATAATGCCATCGTAGCTATAGTCATATTGAGCATCAAAAGGCATTGGCGTGGCAAAGCCATGACGCAGCTGCGTTACATCAGCATGGGGATCAGGTTTGATCAATCTGCCAACCTTGGTTGATAGAATATAGTCTTTTTTACCAAGACCGCGCAGGGCATCACCAACACGACGTTCACTTAACCCAGCGCCATAGCGAGGGGCGGTATCGAATAATGAAATGCCCACATCAATTGCTGCAGTTAAGGTGTTTTTAGCTTCTTCATCACTCACTGCTTGATATAGGTTACCCATAGAGGCCGCGCCAAAACCGAGGGTTGAAACCTCAATGCCGGTTTTTCCAAGCGGACGCGTTTTAAATGTGTTTTTCATAACATACCTCTTAAGGTTTCCTTACTTCACCAAAAAATCGGGTAGTTCAGATACAGTGGCACAGCCTAGCTGATTCATGATCTGAGTAATTTGCATCATCAAGGTATTGATGGTGTGAATGCCGCCTCTATCGCCAAGGGCACCCACGCCATACACAAAGGGCCTGCCTAAAAATGTAAAGTCAGCACCGCTTGCAAGTGCACTCACAATATTGGTTCCGCTACGAAGCCCACTATCCATAAAAATTTTGATGTCGTTTGAATACTTGGCAGCGATTGTTTGCAGTGGTTTGACGGGAGATTCACCGGCATCTAGCTGACGCGCGCCATGGTTTGACATAACAACCCCATCTGCGCCGAGCGCAATGGCCGCTTGTACATCAGACTCATTAATCAACCCTTTAATGATCAAAGGCCCTTGCCATAAATCGCGAATCGGTTTTAAACCTTCCAGATCAACGCGGCCCATGACGGTTTTATTCATAAAGGCTGCGAGTTCATCGGTAGGCATATTTTTTGGCATATACGGCTTGAGCGTTTCCATTTCTGGTTTACCAGCAAGCGATGTTTCATAAAGCCAACGGGGTCTTGCTAGCATCTGCAAAATATTAGACAGTGTCATCTTCGGTGGCATAGCAAGGCCATTTCGAATATCTCGTGGCCTGTAGCCAAAGGTAGGCACATCAACGGTGACAACTAGCACAGGGTAGTGGGCTGCTTTGATGCGATTGAGTAAATCGAGCCTAATCTTTTCATCGGTCGGGTTATAAAGCTGAAACCACGCATGGCCTTCTGATTCTTCTGCGATTCGTTCTAGGCTAGATGATGAAACCGTGCTTAACACATAAGGAATGTTTTTTTCAGCGGCGGCTTTAGCAAGAATCTCAGGGGCTTTTGGCCACATTAACCCTTGTAAACCAACCGGCGCAATACCAAATGGGGCAGCGTATGTATGGCCAAATAATTCGACAGTTTGACTGCTACCTGCAAATGGCTTTAATAGTTCACTGCGTAATTGCACACTATTGATGTCATCTCTATTTCGCTTTACACCATGCTCTTGCATACAGCCACCTTCAAGGTAATCGAAGGCAAAGCGAGGAATGCGCTGCTTGGCTTTTTTCTTAAGGTCGGCAACGTCTGGATAAAGGTGGTTAAAGTAATTGCTCATGATGAATACCTCAGCTTTATTTCAAGCACGCTGGCCCAATGCTGTCGAAGGTTTTATACGTTAATAAAAACTCTTGATGTCCCATTTGCTCAGATTTGGTTTGTTCACCATTGCCGACTCGGACAATCAACTCAAAAATTTCATCTCCCACTTGCTTAACGGTTTTACTGCCTTCAATAACAGCGCCGGCATTTATATCCATATCATCACTGAGATTTGCATAGGTTTCTGGGTTAGCACAGATTTTAATAACCGGTGAAATAGCAGAACCAACAACAGAGCCGCGGCCTGTGGTAAATAAGGTAATATGAGCTCCAGAGGCTATCATTTCGACAATCTCTTGGTTGTCAGAAATATTTGGAAAACCAAACATAGGTTCGCCATCGGGCACCACATCCATTAAGAAAAGACCTTTTTTATTTGGCTTTTCTCCAGGTTTAATAATGCCGTTAATTTGCGATGCGCCAGACTTGGCATAGGCGCCCATTGATTTTTCTTCTTGGGTTGTTAAGCCGCCCTCGGCATTGCCTGGGGCAAAACTGCCATAGCCCATTTTGGTGTAGTAATTTTCTGCTTTGACAACACAATTAATAAGTTGCCTAGCTAATTCAGGGCTTTCGGCTCGATGAGCCATGATTTGCTCACAACCGACAAGTTCACCGGTTTCTTCAAAAATGCAGATAGCATCCGCGCTAATTAATCGGTCAAAACATTTACCAACTGCCGGGTTTGCGCTAATTCCACTGGTGCCATCAGAGCCACCACAAATAGTGCCAATGACAAGCTCATCGAGATGCATGTACTCAATTGGGCATTGAGCAAGCTGCTCAAGCATGATTTGGCTTTGTGTAATGCCTTTGGCAATGGTGTTTTTGGTGCCGCCATTTTGTTGGATCACTAAGGTATTGACTGGGCGACCAGACTCAGCAATCGCATTGCTCAAGTACTCACGATTAAAACCTTCACAGCCTAGTGATACTAATAAAACACCGCCCACATTAGGGTGGGTGCAAATGTTTTTCATCATCGCCAGCGCATAGTTATTTGGGTAGCAGCCCGGAAAACCGATTAGTTGCACATCTGGATGATCCATCTTATTGACGATAGAGCGTGCCACATGATGTGCGCACTCAACCAAATAAACCACAACTAGGGTATTTCGAATGCCTTTTGAGCCATCGTTTCTTAAATAGCCGCGCATATTATTCTCCCGTTACTGAATGGCGAGTGTGACTGGCAATGTAGTCACTTTTCATATTGTGAAGATGAACATGTTGGCCCGTTTTTATTGCTTCAGTCGAAGAGCCAATTGAAGCCCCGTACTTTAAAATCTGCTCACCAGCGGCAATATCTTGGCAGGCAATTTTGTGCCCGATAGTGACACTTGAATCGAGTGTTATTACCTGATTTGTAATGTTAATTTGCTCGCCTTTTTGCGCCGAACGGCAGCAAACAATGACATTATCGTCTGGGTGTAACTGTACAAATTTATTCTCAGTCATAGCCATCTCACGTTGTTAATCTGCAACGATTTGAAAAATGAATTTCTTTGTAAAATATGTTTGGGCTTGAAGTGAGTCAACGCGTTTAGCGCGTATTTTAAACAGGTTTTTGTATATGAAATTTTTGCTGTAGCGATGTTTTATGTTTAATTATTTGTACAAAAATCACTCTCGCTGATGGTGATTTTCTACATCAAATAAGCACGACTCTATAAACTGGTTTGACACTGTTTTAATCGATTTTATAAGGCATGGCATGTAATGACCGAGCCTTGTATAAAGCAACTGGCTTGTTTATGAACACACACAAAAGAATAAACACTAAGCGTAACGATGACCGCGTCGTATCAAATGACATGCTGATCCCTTTTATTTTGGTTTCGGCACTTTTTCCACTTTGGGGTTTTGCAAACGATATAACCAATCCCTTAGTTAAGGCGTTTAAAGATATATTTTTGATCTCAAACACGCAAAGTAGCTTGGTGCAATTTGCGTTTTATTTAGGCTATGGCGTAATGGCAATTCCTGCCGCGTTGTTTATTCGTCGCTTTAGTTATAAATACGGCATTGTTTTAGGGCTTGGTCTTTATGCCGTTGGGGCTTTATTGTTTATTCCAGCAAGTATATATGGCGATTTTAACTATTTTCTTGCGGCATTATGCATATTGACCTGCGGTTTAGCGCTTTTAGAGACAACGGCAAACCCGTATATTTTATCAATGGGCAGTCCACAAACTGCAACCAAACGACTTAATTTAGCGCAAGCATTTAACCCAGTAGGCTCTTTACTTGGCATGTTTGTGGCCTCAAACTTGATTTTAAATAATCTTCATGTTGCAAAGTTTCGAGCAGCAGAAAAAGCAGCACATCCCGAGTATGCGCAAATGCTACCTTCGGTTGTCGATGGTACATTAACCGATGCACTACAGCAGTTTGCTGTAACCAACCCTGTACAACACCAACTCATGCAAAGCGCTGATTTAGCGACTATTCGCACCCCTTATGTAGTCATTGCACTGGTTGTGATCTGTTTACTGTTTGTTTATTTGTTTTATCGGTTGCCTAATACACAGCTCGTGGCATCAGATAAACGCAATCAAGCATTAAAGCCTTTATTTATAAGGCTTATAAACAACAAACCCTATCGTGAAGGGGTAGTAGCACAGGTGTTTTATGTAGGTGCTCAAATTATGTGTTGGACCTTTATTATTCACTACGGCATGGCTGAAGTAGGGCTAAGTGCAGCAGAGGCGCAGCATTTTAATATTATTGCTATGTGCTTTTTTCTTGCGAGCCGATTTTTATGTACCTACCTACTTAATTGGCTTAAAGCGGGGCTGTTATTAATGTGGTTTGCAATAGCCGCTGCGTGCTTGATGTGTGTGGTGGTATTTATCGGCGGTAAAGTGGGGCTTTACTCTTTGGTCGCCACCTCTGCCTGTATGTCTTTAATGTTTCCAACTATTTATGGCATTGCTTTGAATGGCTTAAAAGCGGATGCAAGTATTGCCTCTGCGGGGCTGGTAATGGCAATCGTTGGCGGGGCATTAATGCCGCCATTACAGGGGATGATTATTGATGCGAACCCCATTGCCTTTTTAAGTGCTGAACAAGCGTCATTTTTATTACCTATGCTGTGTTTTGTTGCAATTACGATTTTTGCGTATCGTGTTGTATTTATTCATAAACAATAAAAGGAGAGTCAGATGCAGTACTGCCTTACATTAGAGCTAAAAAACGACCCAGAGCTTATAGCTACCTACGAGCAATACCATAGCCCTAAACAAGTTTGGCCTGAAGTCATAAGTGCTATTCGCGATTCAGGAATTACCGACATGGCGATTCATCGTGTTGGCACAACCCTTATCATGATACTGCAAACCGATGATTCATTTAGCTTTACAGAAAAAGAAAAACAAGATGCAATGAACCCAAAGGTGCAACAATGGGAATGCCTAATGGAGCAGTTTCAAAACGTAGATAGTACTAATCAACAAAGTAAGTGGCAGTTAGTAGAGAGGATATTTTCTCTGGAAGAGCAGACGGGTTAGTTTCCGAGTATAAGTTTACGAATATAAGTTTCGAGGGGCTAGTTTCAAGTTACAAGTTTCAAGGGGCTAGATGCAAGGCGCTAGGTGTTAGGTGCTAGGTGTTAGGTGCTAGGTGTTAGGTGCTAGGGTAGACCGAGTGGATTCGAACCACCGATTTTTGGCGTGGGTCATAGAGAGCGGTAGTGCTCTAACCAACTGAGATATAGAATAATTAAAACTAAGAAAAATAGAATTGGTACGACCGAGTGGATTCGAACCACTGATTTTGGCGTGGGTCATAGAGAGCGGTAGTGCTCTAACCAACTGAGTGAAACTTTTTAGATTAGTGTACTTATTAATAGAAGTTGTAGGAATTACTAAGAAGCAATAAAGATATAATTGGTACGACCGAGTGGATTCGAACCACCGATTTTCGGCGTGGGTCATAGAGAGCGGTAGTGCTCTAACCAACTGAGATATAAAATAATTAAAACTAAGAAAAATAGAATTGGTACGACCGAGTGGATTCGAACCACCGATTTTGGCGTGGGTCATAGAGAGCGGTAGTGCTCTAACCAACTGAGCTACAGATGTTTTAAATTTGGAACATTAAGAATTGGTACGACCGAGTGGATTCGAACCACTGATTTTGGCGTGAGTCATAGAGAGCGGGAGTGCTCTAACCAACTGAGCTTAGGAATATTTTAAATTTGGAACATTAAGAATTGGTACGACCGAGTGGATTCGAACCACCGACCTCTACCATGTCAAGGTAGCGCTCTAACCAACTGAGCTACGGTCGTACTGGAAAAGCCATGATATAACCAAGAGGGATTTGGTTATACCTAAATCATGGTACAACCGAGTGGATTCGAACCACCGACCTATGAACCGGGCCGTTAAGAGTGGTAGTGCTCTTTCCTTTGATTATACCTAAATCATGGTACAACCGAGTGGATTCGAACCACCGACCCCTACCATGTCAAGGTAGTGCTCTAACCAACTGAGCTACGGTTGTATTTTGATTTAAAACAGTTGTTAGCGTGGCTAAACAACGGAGGCTAATATATAGTGACTGGTTGTGTGAATCAAGCAGCTTTAGCTATTTTTGTGCTAAGTGCTGGTTTTTTATTCATAACGGACTAATTTCGCACGTTCTGTAAAAACCTTGCCACCAAGCAACATGGCTTTTCGCAGAGCGCTTAAGACTTTGTAAAATTGCGGCATTACTGTCGCTATCTACAAACTGGGCCAATTCGGTGTCATGCCATATTTGCTGGTAAAGAGGTTGTAGAGTTTCTAATCGACCCACTAAGAATGATTGATAAGGCTGTAATTGCTCTAAATAAAACTTTTTAAACACATTGCTTAGTGTTTGTGCTTTTTGTTTATTCTTGTTGGCAGGGCAGAGCTCATCTTTTGAGTACTGCATGAGCAGCGCTGTTATTTGTCGATTGTAATGTGTTTGCACCCTTGCCGCAGAAATGAGTAGCTTGTTGTATTTAAAACGATTTAATACTTCGAGTTGGTTGATGATTTGCTCAGGCTCTATAGCGTTTATTTTGCCGGTATTAATTTGGTTGTTTAACTTAGCAATTTGCTCCATCGCGCTCACGGTTTCGCTAAAACCTGCGGTGTTTTCATCAATGTGTGTCGAACTTAGCTGCCAGCTTTGCTTAAACTCGCTTTCGTTGAGCAGCATAGCTTTAAAGTAATTTGATAGGTTTGCTTGCTTTTGTACTGCGGTGAGTTTTATTTTTTCAACTACCTCACCTTGCTCATCAAAGCTTTCTAAGCATTCATTTGCGCTTTGAATAAACTTAATTTGATAACTAAGAACATTAGCAGGCGTTGCTGTTTTGCCAAGCTGGTTATTGTGCTCAGCAATAAGGGTTGCAAGTTTACATTGACGTAACTGGGCAAGTTCAAGCATGCCAATGGTTGATTTATCTTCAGTATTTTCAGAAAAGTGGTTAACAGTTAGTGTACTTGGTTTAGAGAGTTTAAAACTTTCAGTTTTAAGTACGTTTTCTAATCTTTGAGCGTAGGTGTGATTTACATCACCGGAGGAGGGCGTGCAGGCAATAAGTGCCACACACGCTGTTGCGATGATAGAGTTTAAAAGGCTATTGGTTTTGCAAAAAAGGTGCATGTTTAAATCGCCTATGAACAGTGAACATCAACATAATTGCTGCGGCACTTAACCCCACAATAATGCCTATCCAAAAGCCATGAGGGCCCAGCGCTGGAACAATTAAATCTGTACGAGCAAGTACGAAGCCAAGCGCAAAGCCGATCAACCAATAGGATACAAAGGTGATATAACCAATCGGTGCCGTGTATTTCAATCCACGTAAAATACCATTGGCAGAAACTTGCAGGGCATCTGGTAACTGGTAGATACAAGCAAGTACCATGATTGAAGAAGCAAGAGCTAATACTTCAGGGTTGTCAGAATACAATTGGCTTATAATATCTCGAGCAAAAAAGGTCACACTTGCCAGTAAAAAAGCAATAATTGCCGCGAGAATATAACTCGTTTTAACGGCATTTTTTAACTGCTTATAATGTTGTTGGCCAAACAAATTGCCTATTCGAATGCTAATGGCAATTGAGAGGCTCAACGGCATCATAAACAGTAATGTCGTCACACTGGCTGCAATTTGGTGACCGGCAACAGCAACTGCACCTAAGTGCGCTATAAACAAAGGAATACAAGCAAATAGCGTTACTTCAAAAAAGGTAGCTAATGAAATTGGAATACCTACTTTGGTGATAGTCCATATAGTCGCGAGCTTTGGCGCTTTGAAATTGGCTAGCAATGCTTTGGCATCAATCTTTTTGTTAAAGTGACAATAAATAACCTGAGTTAACGCCATTGCTGTAAATACCAGCGCTGTGGCAATACCACAGCCCGCGCCACCGTACGCTTGAAAACCTAATTTACCGTGGATAAATACGTAGTTGGCCGGAATATTAACCGCTAAGCCAATTAAACTAATGTAAAAAGCAGGTTTGGTCATTCCCATACCTTCAGTGATATTGCGATACACACTGAAAAGTAAAAAACCAAAAATACCCCATTTAACAAAATGAATGTATTGCTCGGCTAAGCGGGTAATAGACTTTGAAGTATCTAATTGACTAAGCACCAAATCAGCGAGGCTTGCCAGCCCTAAACCGATTATGGCAAGTACTAATGCCAGATACAGGCCCTGTTGAAAATAATGACTAATACCTTGTTTATCGTTTGAACCAGCAAACTGCGCAATGATACCCGTTAACGCCAATAATATGCCTTGCAATGCAAGCATTAACGGATTCCAAATACCTGTTGCAATAGAAAGTGCCGCCAAGTCTGTTGCACTTACTTGGCCTGCCATCACGGTATCAACAACCGTCATTAAAATAAGGGTTACCTGTGCCAAAAAAACAGGAATGGCTAACGAAATTAACCTTTTGGCTTCCCAACTACAAAAAGACATAAATTACACGACTAAATAAACAGACAGCCATTGTAATCTATTCATAGATCAATAAAAATCGCAGTTATCTATTTAATGAAGAAAAGAGAAAGCGATGTTCACTGGAATTGTGCAAACGCAAGCCGTTGTGGTTGACGCTACTAACCAAGGCGGTGTACTGAGGCTAGCTTTAAAAGTAGATCAGCAATATGCTGAAAACTTGAATATCGGCGCGAGCATAGCTATTAATGGTTGTTGTTTAACCGTGGTGAAGTTTGCATCAGACACGAAAGGCTGCTGTGTTATAAATTTTGATGTGATTGATGAAACATTGAAGTTAACCAACCTAGGTATGCTGGCTGTCAATGATACGGTGAATTTTGAACGTTCAGTGACTTTTGGGACTGAATTAGGCGGGCATATCGTGTCGGGTCACATTCATTGTATGGCCGAGATACTTTCAATTAACCACCATCAAGATAACTGTAAAATGCAATTAGCATTAGCAAAAGAGTGGCAAAAATACGTGCTTTATAAGGGATTTGTGAGCGTTAACGGGGCAAGCCTCACTGTAGGTGAAGTTGATGAGCAGGGATTTTGGCTACACCTGATCCCAGAAACACTCTCTATTACCAATCTCGATAACTACCGCGAGGGTGATAAGTTAAATATCGAAGTTGATCAGCAAACTTATACCATTATCAACACGGTCGAAAATTATCTCTCGCAACAAGCAAAATAAATACAATAAACGAGCTAAATAAGTATAAAAACGAGCAAATTAAAAAATTTGCTCGTCGTCACTATCGACATGTAATTCGAGTTTGTTATGTGCGTAATCTATATGCATATTTAAATGAATGGGATTGCAACATGCTGCGCAATCTTCATAGTAATCTTGGTCACCGTCGCTTGCATCAAGTGAAACATGAATGTGGTGGCCACAGTGAGGGCATGAAATCCGTTGTGTGTATTGGTCTTTCATCAGCTTTTACCTTAATCAGGCATGCCTGAGTTCGTTAAATTGCAATCTTCGTTAAACCCTAACTCATCAAAAATGAATCTAGATTTAATTAGATTGATATAACTCACTAACCGAATAGATGTAAGCGTAGTGCTACCAATTCGGTTAGCATCTTTATTAATACGCTTTATAAGCTAAATATAGCTGTGTTTAGCGGTTTGTGACATTCCTTTTACAGTGAATTCTCGCTTATTTCAGTAGCTGATCAATTTGTTGTTTTGCTTCAGTAAGATAGTGCCCAGCAAATATATTGGCATTATTGAGCATAGGGTATAGTTGATAGATGGCTCTACGTTGCTCGTAACCTACCTGCAATGGGTAGATATCGTTATAGGCATCATAAAAGCTATCAGGCAATGGCGCATAAAGCTCACTCATTGCTATATCGCATTCCCGATCACCATAATAACAAGCAGGGTCAAATACACTGGGTACATTATTATAAAAGCCCATATTTCGACGCCAAAAATCACCGTGCAATAACGAAGGCTCTACAACATGGCTATGCAGTGCGTCTTTAACAAAAGCGATGAAGGTGTCTTGATTGACAAGCTCAATGCCTTTTTCTTGTAATAACTGTAATTGCCAACCAATGCGCTCTTCAGCAAAAAATACATCCCATTTTTTGTGCCAGCGATTTGGTTGTAGAGTCGGGCCAAGGAAGTTGTCGTTATCTAAGCCGAACATAGCTTGGGTATGCTTTTGGTGTAAATGGGCAAGGTGTTCTCCCATTTCATGCCAATTGGTATGGGGCTGTTTATCAAGCTCTAACCATTCAAGCACGATAAATGAAAACTCAATATTGCAACCTGTGGTGATGCAATCTGGGATCATAAATAAGCTTTCTTGGGTTAATAGCTCAAGATTAAAGGCTTCGCACTCTAGGCGCTCCAGATCACTCAAGTGAGCGACTTTCACAAAAAAGTGGTGTAGATCATCACCAATTTGGAAGTATTTGTCGTTATTGGGTGATTGTAATTGGCGCTTAAAGGTATGCTTAAAATCAAAGTGCATCGCTTGGCTAATCTGTTCATTCACCGAATTCCACATAATTTTGTTCACCTTTTAACCATATAATTAAACTATGGCAAAAAGACGATGAATTAACAAACCCATAGCGTTAATATTGTTAAAGTTTATCGAAGTATTTATGAGGGGTCAGATGAATAAAAGTCTCATTACTAATTTAGTGGCGCTTGCCTTAGTATTAGTCGGATTTTTATTTGAACAAGCAATTGTGCTTTCTGTTGGTTTATTTGCGTTATCGGGCGCAGTAACTAACTGGCTTGCTATTCACATGCTATTCGAAAAAGTACCATTTTTATACGGCTCAGGGGTTATCACTCTAAAGTTTGCGTCTTTTAAAGTGGCTATTCGTAACCTGATCATGACCGAGTTCTTCGCCGAAGAGAAAATAGATCAGGTCATGGCGCTCGCTAAGCCAAATATTGATTTAGAGCCTGTGATCAGTGAAGTTAATTTAAGTCCGGCTTATGACTCTTTAATTGAGGTTATAGAAAACTCTCAATTTGGTGGCATGCTGTCGATGTTTGGCGGCCGTGATGCGCTCGAGCCAATGCGAGAGCCCTTTATTGAAAAAATGAAAGCGGCGGTGATTGATATTTCTAAGAGCGACGAATTTAAAACCATTCTTGATGAAAAGCTATTTGCCAACTCTCATCTTGGTGGCTCATTGCACAGTACTGTTGAGCGTTTAGTAGATGAGCGTCTGAATGAGCTTACGCCAACCATGGTGAAAGATATTATTCAAACCATGATCAAAGAACATTTAGGTTGGTTAGTGATTTGGGGTGGGGTATTTGGCGGCCTATTTGGCCTGATAGCTGCGCTCGTTTAACGAAGAAGAAACTGTAGCAGGCCTTTAAAGACCTGCTACAGTGAATTCATCATTATTTAGAACCAGCAATAACAATCACCGTGTCATCAGATACTTTAGCAATATCTTGAATACTTGTTTTAGTTGCTGTTTCAAAATTTAAGTATTTCGCAGAGTTATGAAAACCATAAGTGCTTGCAAACTTATCAGTCGTCATATCATTGCAAAGTAGTTTTTCTGTCATTACTCGTTTGCTTAAGCGTAGATCGCGCATTGTGCTTGATACGTTTAATGGTTTGTTAGAAGCAATGGCCATGCAAGCTTGCGTGCCAGGCGAGTTATCTGCTGCGACAAATTGTGCTGCACCTGCATTAGTTGCTGCTAATGAAGAACCTAAAATTAATGCTGTACCTAGTGCTGTAGTTAACGTATTCATCTTTCTCTCCAGTTGTTGTCCGTATTACGTTTAGTATGTGCGACCTCGCTTTTTGGATACTTCACACTTCCTGTTTGCTGGGCACATTTAAAGTATTACGCTAAACAAGAACAATTGCTGTTAATGAAAATCGACAAGATGTAAGTAAGTATGTAGATGTGAACAAGTAAAACTAACCGCTTGATAAGTGCTATTTTAAAGTGTGAATTTTGACACAAATAGGCTGAAATTTTTTTTCATTTATTTTTTAAAACGTGTTTTGGCTCGTATTAAAGGCTTAATTTTTACGTAGCTGTTACATTTAAGTATTAACTCTAGCTTTTCTTTAAAAGGCTAATCAGAGTATAAGGAGCATGAGTGACCACAAAATTAGCAGGCTATTATCAACAAGCCTATGCATCTGAATCAAAACACTTTAATCAATGTTTTTATTGTGGTTGTGAAGCAACTGAGCGAGATTTTTGTCCGCCACTGCATATGCTACAAAGTATTATAGATTTAGGCGAAGAGGCTGAATTTATATCAATTCCAGCATGTTATGAGTGCTTTGCATTACTGCATAACGAACGAGTGCTGACTATTGATGGGCGAGTGACAAAGCTTAAAAAGAAACTCTCAACAAAATATGCAAAAGCGCTGAGAATTTATCACATGTGGCATGAGAGTGAACTTCACGATATGAGTGATGAGTTTGTGCACAGTATTAAAGCAGGCATGAAGTTAGGTGCAGAGGCAGCTGAGCGACTTGCATTTCAAGGTTTCAGCTATGCAACTGAAGATGCCAGTGTCACTATTCGTGAGAAGCGTGCCGAATTTGATGTGCAAGGCAAAGTCTTTTATGACTTTAAAGACGCGCTTAATTACTGCATTAATGATTTACAAGTCGACAGAACAGAATTCTATAAGCTGGTGGTAGAAGATTATAATGGCGATTTTAACCGAGCATTGAGTCAATACCGCCATCGACACGAAAAAGTAACCGCAGCTAACGATGCTGATTCACTGATTAAGAGTTTTGCCAAGCAGCATAAGCAAAACTCAGACTTTGTAACTCGAACTGTGAAACATTTTATCAACAAAGATCCGAGCTTAACGACCGAAGGTGCGTTAGAGCAGTTATATAACAACTACATAAAGAAATAGCGTTCTGTGAGGCTGGTTGTTCGTCTTGAATATTGGTGACTGGCCTCGTTTACTCGCATTAGAATTAACAATTAGTTAAAGTAATTAAATAATAAAAAAGAGGAACGTAAGAATGCAGAAATTTGCACCATCCTTGTTGGTTATGGCGCTTGGTGTCGCGTTAGCGGGCTGCCAAGACAATGGCCCGCAAGATCCAAAAGTCTCAATTAACAAAAACCCATACCCTAGCACTTATCAGCCACTTGCATCACAAAGTACGTTAATCACTAATGCCACTGTTTTAACCGGCACTGGTGAACGTTTAGATGACGCAGATGTATTCTTTGTTGATGGCAAAGTACAACAAGTAGGTAAAGACCTTTCTGTTCAAGCTGATAAAACAATTGATGCACAAGGCAAATGGGTAACACCGGGTATTATTGACGTGCACTCACATTTAGGTGCATACCCAACTCCATCGGTGGCATCTCACCAAGATGGTAACGAGATGACCAGCCCTGTGACTGCAGAAGTATGGGTTGAGCATTCAGTATGGCCACAAGATCCTGGTTTTAACCGTGCTCGTGAAGGCGGTATTACGTCATTACAAATTCTACCAGGTTCAGCAAACTTAATTGGTGGCCGCGGTGTAACACTTAAAAACATTCCTTCGCACACAATGCAAGGTATGAAATTCCCTGAAGCACCGTATGGTTTAAAAATGGCATGTGGTGAAAACCCTAAACGTGTTTATGGCCGTAAAGGTGTTTTACCATCAACGCGTATGGGTAACATGGCGGGCTATCGCACAGCGTGGATTGAAGCGACTGAGTACAAACGCGAGTGGGATAAATACGAAAGTGATTATGCCGCGGGTAAAAACCCTGCAGCACCTCACCGTGACATTAAGCTAGATACGCTAGCTGGTGTGTTAGAAGGTGACATTTTAATCCATAACCACTGTTATAAAGCAGAAGAAATGGCCATGATGATCGACCTTGGTAAAGAGTTCGGTTATCACTCAGGTACTTTCCATCACGGTGTTGAAGCATACAAAATTGCTGATTTACTTGCCCAGAACGGTAACTGTGCGGCACTTTGGCCTGATTGGTGGGGCTTTAAAATGGAAGCCTACGACATGGTTCAAGAGAACGTAGCAATTGTAGATGCTGTTAAAAATTCATGTGCCGTTGTTCACTCTGATTCTGATACAACTATCCAACGCTTAAACCAAGAAGCCGGTAAAGTGATGTATCGCGCAAATGATGTGGGCTATGACATCTCTGAGCAACACGCAATTAAGTGGATCACTTCAAACGCGGCTAAATCGCTAGGTATTGATGATAAAACAGGGTCACTTGAAGCAGGTAAGCAAGCTGATGTGGTTATTTGGAACCAAAACCCATTCAGTGTTTATGCGAAAGCTGAACAAGTATTTATCGATGGTGCCAAAGTTTATGATCGTAACGATGATAAATACCAAGCACAAAGTGATTTCATGCTAGGTCAAAAATAGGAGTAACATTGATGACAAAATTAACTAAATCATTAAAGCTGTCACTTGTTGCTGCTGGCTTATTTTCTGCGACAGCAAGTGCTGCATCGGTAGCGATTGTAAATGCAACACTACACACTTCAACAGAGCAAGGCGTACTTGAAGGCGCAAGCGTTGTTATTGAAGATGGCAAAATTGTTGCTATTAACCCTGCGTCTATCAACGCGGATACAACCATTGATGCAAAAGGCCAAATCGTGACTGCTGGCTTTATTGGTACTATGAACCAATTAGGCTTAGTCGAAGTGGGTGCTGTTGCAGGGTCGCGCGATGGTGGTGACGACAAAGCGGGCATTGATTTTGATCCAAGCCTTGCGTTCAACCCACGCAGTAGCTTAATTCCTTATGCACGCAAAGGCGGCATTACTCAAGATGTCATTGTACCAAACGGCGGTGACAGTATTTTTGCGGGTCTTGCATCTGTAGTTGATCTATCAGGCAGCTTTGAAAGCGTAAATAAAAAGCAAGTTGCGCTTGTTGTTCACCTAGGCGAAAAGAGTAAAGGCTCACGTGCTATGTCGATGAAAACACTTATCGACAAACTTGAAGGCGAAAAGTCTGCTAAAAAAGATGACAAAAAAGAGCCATCAACAGAGCAAAAAGTGCTAGCAGCTGTGCTTTCGGGTGATATGCCGCTGATTGCGAGTGTTCAACGCGCATCTGACATCTATGAACTTGTAAAGCTAAAAGAAACCTATGGCATCAATTTAGTGATTCATGGCGGTGATGATGCTGTTGTGGTTGCGGATGCTCTAGCTAAAGCGGATGTTCCTGTGATCATCAGTTCTATGGCTAACTTACCGGGTAGCTTTGACTCATTACATGCAAACCTTGCTAACGCAGGTAAGCTTGAAAAAGCCGGTGTAAAAGTCATTATTGGTGTTGCAGGTGACTCAAGCCACAATGTATACCAATTACGTTTTGATGCAGGTAATGCCGTGTCATACGGTATGAGCCAACAAGGTGCACTTAGCGCAGTAACCAGCAATATTGCTGATGTTTTTGGTTTAAACTCAGGCGCAATTGCCAAAGGTAAACGTGCAAACCTAGTTATGTGGTCTGCAGATCCATTTGAGCTAAACTCACACGTAAGCAAAATGTGGATCAACGGTGAAGAGGTTTCAACCGAAGCGCGTCAAGACAAACTACGCGATCGTTATACAACTGATTCAGCGATGCCACGCGCTTATACTAAATAAGCGTTTAAGCATTAAAAAGGCCGCAAATTTGCGGCCTTTTTTAATACCAATCAGCAATAATACTTAAACATTTTGAGGGATTAAACCTGTCGCTACCTGCGTTAAAAATTTCTCATTTAGAACAACTAAATAACGAAATTTTTGCCTTGTTATCAACTAGGTTTTATTGCCTCAAAATAGCTCACTTAATTAAGCTAATTGGTATAATGCTTATTTTTCAAAGTAAAAGCTAAAAAATTAGATTGCTTAGTTTATAAAGGCTAAGGCCAAATATAAGCAGTATTACTGGCACAATCACAAGGTTAAGTAACAGCGAATTAGTGTAGCCTTTCATCACCGATTTTTGATTCACTAACCACACAAGGTAACAGGTTACAATTGGCAGTAATAAACCATTGGCAGCTTGCGCAAAGATGATAACCGCAACCGGGTCAAGCCCAAGCGATGCGACCAGTGCACCAAAAACAAGAATAGTAATAGCAACCAGTTTAAAACGTGTATCACTCATTTGTGTTGACCAACCAAGCATGCCGCATACAGCATAGGCACCCGCAAGTGGTGCGGTGATTGCACTAGTAAGCCCGGCAGCACATAAACCGATAGCAAAGAAATAATGAGCCATACCACCTAGAAGTGGCTCAAGCTGCACAGCCATATTGGCCGCTGAAATTTTACCTGCATCGGTACCGTAAAATGCCACAGAGGCTGTTGATAAGATAGCTAACGTGATTATGCCACCTAAAGTTATCGAAATACCGGTATCAAGGTTTGTTTCTTTGATAACTTTGTCGATATTTTTTGAACTATCGTGTTTTTCTGCAAGTACCCCAGAGTGTAAAAACAGGTTGTAGGGCACAATTGTTGTGCCTATCAAGGCAAGTACCGTGGTGATAGAATTATCAGGTAAGCTAGGTATAAATCCTTTTAGCACTTCTCCAAGTGGCGGAGCCGCCATCACCAGCGTTGAAATAAACACTAAACTCATCAACACCACTAAAACAATTAACGCACCCTCAATGACTTTATGTTTGCCAGTGTACAAAAGAACTGCACTTAAAATTGCAATAAGGGGAGTCCTGAGTAATGGGCTTACAGAAGGTAGTATTTCTTGCAGTCCTAAACTTGCACCAGTCAGATTACCAGCTTCATAAGCTGCACTGCCAATGCCAATCGCACTTATTACTAATATTACAGCCAAGGCTTTAAATACCGGTGTTTGAATGGTGGTTCTAAGTGCAGAGGCTAAATCTAGCCCAGTAGCCACACCAAGACGAGCTGCCATAGATTGCAGCAAAATAGTCGCTATGACAGAGAACAATAACGTCCAAATAAGAGCAAAGCCAAAATTAGCACCAGCAACACTTGCCGTGGTGATGGTACCTGGGCCAATAAAAGCAGCGGTGACCAGAAGTCCGGGACCTAAACGCATAAAAAACCTTTATTATTAGAGTTTTAGTATTTTTGTGGGGGAATATTATTCATACCACAAAATGATCAATAGGTAAGGGTAAAGGCTCTTAAGGTTGCGGTAAAGTAGAAATAGCAACAAGGTTAACCTTAATCGAAATTTAAGAAAATTGAATAATGCTAATTGCAAGTAAGTCTTATTTAAGTTATTTTGTTGTATATGCAACTATATGTGGTGAATGCTTTTGGAAAACAATAAACACCAAGCAGAAGTGCCTTTAACGGTCTCTATGGGACATTTAACAGGTTTAGCGAGTCGTTTATTTAATCGGCTTTTAACTTCTCGGTTTAAGCAGGCAGGTATAAATATCACTGCGGAACAATGGGGAGTGATCTTAACTTTAAAGCAATATGGCTCCATATCACAGAGCCAAATCTGTGACATTTTGTATCTTGAAAAATCAAGCGTAAGCCGCTCAGTAGAAGTATTAGAGAAAAATGGCTGGATTATGCGAGTTAAGTCGGAAACAGATAGCCGTACTAAATTGGTTAACCTGACAGAGCAGTCACTCGATGTTGTAAGCGAATGCACAAAAATTGCTCAGGGTGTATTAGATGATTCTCAAAATCATATTGATCTTAAAGGTTTAAATGAATCGCAAGAGCTATTAGTTAAGGTTGTCTCAAATCTTCGATCTTTGCTCAAATCTTAAATTATATTTTTTATTAATAAGGAATTAGTATGTCTAAAAGAAATGCATTAATTACAGGTGGTGCGCGTGGTATTGGTGCAGCTTGCGCAAAGGCATTGGCTGCTGAGGGTTACCGAGTATTTATTAATTATGTAAATAGCTCAGAAGTTGCAAACAAGCTTGCTGATGAAATTATCGCAAATGGTGGTGAGGCTTTTGCTGTTAAAGCAGACGTCCGAGATCCACTTCAAGTTGAAGAAATGATCAACAATATTAGCCAGCATGGCGGAGTTGATGCACTTATCTCAAATGCGAATATGAGTTTTACTTCGAAGCCATTTCTTGATCAAACTTGGCAAGAATTTTCTCAAAAATTAAATGATGAAATGTTTGCGGCTTACAATACAGCTCAACTTGCAGCTAAGGTAATGAAAGAAAAACATTTTGGTCGATTAATATTTATATCAAGTACTTTATCAGAAATGCCAGCACCCGCTTTTATTGCCCATGGTACTGCAAAAGGCGCACTTGATAGTTTCAATAAATATTTGGCTCAAGAGCTTGGCCCTTATGGGATCACTTCAAATATTGTTGCGCCAGGTCTTGTAGAAACAGATGCAACAAAAGAAGCGCCAGAAGAGTTTAAAGAAATGATTAGGCAACACACTCCAACTCAAAAAATTGCTCAACCTGAAGATGTTGCGAACACAGTGCGCTATTTAGCAAGCGAGAAAAGTGGTCATATCACAGGCACTTACAACCCTGTTTGTGGTGGTGCTTATATTCAATAATTTGAATAAACGTACAGCAAAACTAACGGTGCTTTTTAAAGCACCGTTTTAGTTTAGCGACCTGTAAAAATAAATTTAGTTTTTTAAGTTTCAAATAATACTCACATCTATTTTTACTTCATAAATTGCTCAGCAACACTGTAAAATTTATACACTTTGCGAACAATTGGTACTGCAGAAACTAAATCATATAAATAACCAATTATAAATCAGTGCTTTAAATTGGTTGGTTTTTTGCAACGAATAGGCATTCATGTTGTTATAGAAAAGGAAATGAAAATGCCTGAACTTACTTTTTCAGCATATGCGGCTATGTATGTTTATCTAATTATGCTTACTACTCAGTGGATAGTTGCAGCTGTCACAAAAGCCAAGCAACCCAATGCGGTGCCTGGTAAACTCGATAATTCATTAAGTCATGATAGCTTTGTGTTTCGTTCACATCGCACATTTATGAATACCTTAGAAAATAGCCCGTTATTTTTAGGTACCGTATTTCTGGGGTTCTTTTTAAACTTGAACAGCAGCGCATTTGCACTGTGTATTTGGATGTATGTGATAGCCAGAATCATTCATATGCTGCTGTATTATGGTGTGGCTACTGAGAAGAATCCAAGCCCACGCAGCTATTTCTTTTTAATCGCTGCTTTGGCAAATATTGTGATGCTCATTCTGATTGGTTTACGTTTGATTTAAACAGCATTGCTAACATATAAAAAAGGCATTGAAAGAATACTCATTCAATGCCTTTTTTAATAGTGAAAAACTAGCTACTCAACGCCGATAAAGCCACCGGTTTGATGTGACCATAAGGCTGCATAGATGCCACCTTGGGCAATTAATTGCTCATGAGAGCCTTGTTCAACCACACCCCCTTCATCAAGTACAATGAGCCTATCCATTTGCGCAATAGTTGATAAACGGTGTGCAATGGCAATTACAGTTTTGCCAGTCATTAAATCGTCTAGGCTAGTTTGAATCGCGGCTTCAACTTCAGAATCAAGAGCACTGGTTGCTTCATCCAATATAAGAATTGGCGCATCTTTTAGAAGCACTCGTGCAATAGCAATACGTTGACGTTGACCACCAGAAAGCTTCACACCGCGTTCACCAACTTGTGCGGCAAAGCCTTTATTGCCTTTGCTATCTTCTAGGTCTTCGATGAACTCAATTGCTTCTGCTTGCTTTGCGGCCGCAAGCATTTCATCTTCAGTAGCATCGGGCCTGCCATATAGAATATTATCTTTTACTGAGCGGTGTAACAGCGAGGTATCTTGCGTCACCATCGCTATGTGCTTACGTAAACTTTCTTGGCTTACCTCAGCGATGTTTTGACCATCAATACGAATTGTGCCCGAGTCAACATCATAAAAACGCAGTAATAAATTCACTAAGGTAGATTTACCCGCACCAGAGCGGCCGACTAAACCTATTTTTTCACCCGGTTTGATGTCTAGATTTAAGCCATTGATAACAGGGCCGCGATGGGTTTCGTTGGCAGCTTTACCATAGTTAAATTGCACATTATCAAAGCTTATCGACCCATCATTAACTGCAAGGGTACTCGCATTTTCTTTATCATCCACTTCAATCGGTGTTGATAGTGTTTTCATACCATCAGCAACAGTACCAATGTTTTCAAATAGGCTACTTATCTCCCACATGATCCACTGTGCCATACCGTTTAATCTCAATGATAAACTCACCGCAATGGCGATAGCACCAACACTGATGGCGCTAATTGACCATAAATACAAAGAGAGGGCTGCAATACTGAATACCAATAAATAATTTAGCGTGTTGATAGAGAAGTTTAGGCTAGTAACTAAGCGCATTTGCTTATATACCGGTTGTAAAAACACATCCATGCTATCTTTTGCATATTGTTCTTCTCGCTGTGTGTAGGAGAACAATTTGATAGTAGAAATGTTAGTGTAGCTATCAACCACACGGCCAGTCATTTCTGAGCGTGCATCAGCCTGCGAGCTGGCTACTTTTTTTAGCTTAGGTACAAAATACATTTGAATAGCGGCATAAAGAACTAACCAAACCAATAATGGCAACATTAAACGCCAGTCAGATTCTGCGACCAAAAACACCATGGCGCCAAAGTAGACAACGATATACATTAATACATCGAGCAATTTCATCACTGATTCACGAACAGCTAATGAGGTTTGCATGACTTTTGTCGCAATACGGCCGGCAAATTCGTTTTGATAAAAACTAACACTCTGACGAAGCAAATAACGGTGTGCTAACCAACGGATAGACATAGGATAGTTGCCAAGCAGCGCTTGATGTAACACCGCTGAGTGAAAGAACACAACAATAGGTAACACCACCAGCAACATAATCGCCATTTTTGTAAGCTCAGCCTGCTGTTCAACAAACAAGGTATCTGGGGTGTATTGACCAAGCCAATCGACCAGTTGCCCCATGTAACTAAATAGCGATACTTCTAAAATTGCTAGTGCAGCGGCGCTTAACGACATCAGCAGCAATGAAAGCTCCATGCCACGTGTATAATGACGGCAAAAAGCAAATAAGCTATTAGGTGGCTGAGAGGGTTGCTCTTTAGGAAACGGATTAGTCATCCGCTCAAATAAACGATACATAGACGACGCTTTTTAAAAAATCAAAGTGGTCTTACTATATCATTTGAGTGGTTTTTTAGCAGTTCATTTAATTTAAAAACTAAGATTAAAATCTATCAACTATTCAGTTATTTACATCTAGTGTGAGAAATGAAAATATAATAAGAAAAAGGAATTAATGATGAAAAAGTTGCTTTGTACGCTGTCCCTCGTTTTTAGCTTACCGCTTTGTGCCTACCAAACCGACACCGACATATTTAAGGGAAAAAAAACCAGCATCGAGAAACCTGTAACGGTGACATTACCTGATGGCTATCAGGACTCAAAAAAATACAATGTTATCTATGTATTACATGGCTACAGTGGAAATCACAGCGATTGGACTAAGCTGACAAACATTGAAAAACTGGCAGACCAATATGATGTCATCATTGTTAATCCAGATGGCAATTTTGGTTCGTGGTATCTCGATTCTGATATCGACAAAAGCTCGCAATACGAAACCTACATCGCAGACGATTTACTAAATTATATCGATTCTAAATATTCGACCAACCGGTCTAAAAGTGGCCGTGCAATCACAGGCTTATCAATGGGGGGCTTTGGTGCTTTGCACATTGCAATAAATCACCCAAACCTGTTTGCTGCAGTTTCAGGAATATCTGCTGGGGTTGATGTTAGGCCCTTTAGTGCAGAGTTTGACCTTGCAAAAGTACTAGGCAGTTACGCTGAAAACAAAGAAAAATGGGATAGCATTGCCATTATTAACAACCTCCATAAAATTGCTGCTGGCAATACGGCATGGAAAAGGGGCGCGGATACCTTACCTATTATGCTTGATATAGGCGTTGATGACTTTTTTATTGAGCAAAACCGAGCGCTACACCAGGCGATGTTAAAAATGCGCATCCGCCATGACTATGTTGAACGTCCGGGCATTCATGACTGGCACTATTGGAATAAAGTGATTGCCTATCAATTTTTATTCTTAACCTCTCATATGGCGCCATAAAAGATGTTTCAACGTATTCTTGTGTTAATTGCTATCGGCTTTTTTGGTTTTATTGGTTGGGTTATCTATCTTGCCAATACTGGGCAAAAGTCGGTGTTTTTCGAACTCGTTGCGGCAATTCCTTACGGTGATAAGTTGGGGCATTTTTGTTTATTTGGACTACTTACGCTATTCATCAATCTTGCCTTTAAGTTTAAAACAATGAACGTTGCTGGGCGGCCTATTTATTTAGCAGTGTTGATTGTTAGTACATTTGTGATTTTAGAAGAGCTAAGCCAGAATTTTGTCGAATCTCGAACGCTAGACTTTGTCGATTTAATTGCTGACTTTGCGGGTATTGCGGTATTTAGCGCTATTTCAGCTTGGCTTTGCAAAAAGTTATATCCAACTAAGGTCTAAACTTTCAGTGACTTGTTAGGTTTCGTCTATACTCAGTGTAGACCTAGCTTAAAAGTTGCGTATGAACAAAGATACCTCGGATTATTTGTCAGACATTATTGAGCTTCTACTCGATGCAGTATGCGTAGTTGATGCCAAAGGCACGTTACTTTTTACTAATCCAGCCTTTGAAACAATTTTCGGATACGCGCCAGAAGAAGCCATCAATAGAAACATGCTCGACTTTGTCTATCCAGAAGACAGAGCCAAAACCATCAATGCCATTAATCAAATAGTGGTTAATGATCAGCACCCACGATTTGAAAACCGCTGGGTTAGAAAAGATGGCCGAGTAGTGCACGTTTTGTGGTCTGTTTATTGGTCTAAAGAAAAACAAGTCAGAGTGGCTATTGCTTATGACATTACAGAGCAAAAAAAGCTTGAACAAAAATTGATTTATATGGCAGGGCACGACCCTCTGACCGATCTTCCCAACCGCAGTTTCTTAACCACCCAGCTTGAAGAATCATTGTCGATTGCGAACACCATTTCAACTGTGATTGCAGTACTGTTTATTGATATTGATGGCTTTAAGCAAGTTAATGATATTCATGGTCATGGCGCTGGCGACAAACTATTAAAAACCATTGCCATGCGTATTCGTCATGTTCTCAAAAAAGAAGACAGTGTAGGGCGCTTAGGTGGCGATGAGTTTGTAGTTATCCTCAATAGCATTAAACACAAAAAAGACGTCATCGAAATGGTTGATGAATTGATAGCTGAGATTTGCCAACCCTTAATTTATAACGATGCAGAGCTTATTTACTCGCCAAGTATTGGTGCCGTATTGTTCCCCGAGCATTATGGTGACGCAGAATATCTCATTCAGTGTGCCGATAAAGCCATGTACAAAGCAAAGTATGAAGGGGGTAATCGCATGGTGTTTTATAATGAAGGAATAAAGTTACCCGGCGCTAAAAGCACAGGGTAACTTTGGAGTGAACGCAGTGTTATTTACAATAAGTACTTGGCACGCAGGATTTGAATGTCTTCATCGCTTACGTCTAATTCAGCTTGAATGTAATTAAGTACACTTCCGTGTTGCTGCTCCATGCTCTCAATTGCAGATTCAAGTAAAGGCTGAGTGACCCCTTTAAGTGGCATCGCTACTTCTTTTGGTAGGCTGGCAAAAAACTGCATCATTGCTGCATATTTTGGGTCCATTTTGCCAGTGTCTTCAGCAAGCATATTTTCAAAATCAAGGTAGTCGTTTGATGCAAGATAGTCATTCATAATTGTCTGTTGATCAACGCCTAGCACAGTTAAAATCAATGCAGCACTGATACCTGTACGGTCTTTTCCTGCCGTACAATGGAACAATAAACCGCCGTCTTTATTTACTAAGCGGTCGAACATTTGTGTGTAGTTTTGCTTTTGGTCTTCTACAATTCGCGGGTACATTTGTACCATCACATTTTCGAGCTTTTCACGGCTTAGGTTAGGGTCACGAAGCACTTTGCCGATTTGTCCCATATCAAAGTCCATTTCGTAGTCACGGTCGATGATTTCGACCTTATCAGCAGCCCACACTGTCACTTCTGAATCTCGCTCTGAATTAGCACGAAAATCAACAAGGGTATCGATATTTAAGCTATTGATAAGCGCATAGTCGTCGTTTGTTAGATTCGCTAAAACCCCAGAACGGTAAATTTTGCCCCATTTTACAGTGCGGCCATCTTGGGTTTTGTAGCCGCCTAAGTCGCGGAAGTTACGGCCACCTTCAAGTGGAATTAGTCGCGTTGTGGTCATAGTTACTTCACCATTTTCTGGTTTTACAAAAAAGTAGTAACGCTGATGCTCATCACTTGGTGACCAATTAAATACATTGGTAGTAATATCATCAGCAATGAGTATTGCATTCGTTAAATCGGGTGTTGTTGATACCAGCACATCAACAGCTGCAGGGACATCTTGCTGCCAGCTAATTTGGTAGTTTTCATTATTAAAATTAGTTTGCGCAGATTCAATAGCGACTTTAGGCGCAGTTGCTGTGCAAGCTGCAAGTGTTGATGAGACTAAAGCAGCAATGGCAATCTTTTTAAATATTGTTTTCATGGTTATTCCTTAGTTATTACTCGGCTCAGAGCGATTAAACTCTGAGCTGAAAATTCAAAAGTAGGTTAGAAGTTGATGCGAACACCCGCCATATAACGGCGGCCGTAGCGTTCAATTTGGTTAGGGGTGGCTTCTGTGCCGATGTAACGCACGTCAATTTCATCGGTAAGGTTGTTGATGTTTGCGTAAAAACTCACATCTGAACCATACACAGGCTCTGCTAATGTGTAACTCAGTGAAAGGTCTAAACGGGTCTGTGCTGCCCAATATTCACCCATGCTGTCGTTTTCTGTGGTTGATAACCAATCATCACGATACTGATAATTTAATCGCGCGGAGAATAGGTCGTTTTCATAGTAAACAGAGCTGTTGAAAATCATGTCTGATGTGCCTGGTAAACTAAAGCTGCTACCTGAAAGCGTGGTAAATTCACTGTCTAAGAGGGTTAGGTTGGCAGAGAAACCAAAACCATCCCAACTTTCAGAGATAAAATCGCTGGCTTGGCCAATAAAGTTAAGCTCGATACCTTGGAAGTGACCTTCGTCACCATTGATAAACCCTGTGTATTTCCATTGTTCACCGGCAAATTCACTTATGTAGTTACCTGCATCTACATAGGTCGTATCCGCATAAATCACATCATCAATGTGTCGGTAGAAAGCGCCTACTGCAGCAAGACTTGCATCGCCTGCATACCACTCTAATGACATATCAGCACCATATGAAGACTCTGCCTCTAAGAACGGATTACCCCCCGAGATGGTTTGCTCTGTGGTATCAATCGATGCTGATGCGCGCCATTCATTGTAAGTAGGGCGGCTCATACCCGTTGAAAGTGCGGCTCTGAATTTAACTTGATCAGATAAATCAACATTTAAATTCACACTCGGTAATACTTCGGTGAAGGTATCAGAATGTTCTCCTTCTGGACCACTGCTGGTGTAGTCAGTACTTTCAATACGTACCCCACTGACTAAAGAACCCCATTTGAATTGATTGGTCACCATGGCATAGGCGGTAGTGATGTTTTCATCAATATTTATTTTGCTGGCGTTATCTGGGGTGACTGTAAGTCCACCTGATGCGCTTTCTAAATCTGCTCTAAGCTGTTTATTGTCGAAGTAAGTGCCGTTAATGCTGTTTGTGAAATCTGTATGCCACGCTTGATCAGTTACATAGTCACTTGGATTGATCCCATATAGTGATCCCATGCCACCATTTGTGCCATAGCCCTGTGCTTCACGCTGGTCATGGCCTAGCCCCATTTTAAAGGTGTTGTTAAGCCCTGCGAAAGTAAAGTCAGTTTCTGCGTCTAGTTTAAATTGCAAGCTATCAATCGATAACGCACTGCCGTAAACCAGCAGCATTTCGTAGCCATAATCTATATCATTAAGGGAAGTGCCTGGTGCAAGTGTGACAAGAGGGTCGTTAATATCTGTTACATCATAGCTTGCGACCGCTGCGCCATATAAACTATAAGGCAGGGGTAAAAACACATCGTTTTCGGTTTTTGTGAAGTTTGTACGCGCTTCTAAAAACCAATCACCTAACTGGAGATCAGCACCAAGTGTGTTGGTCCATGTTGAGTTCTCATACAAACCATACTCTAAAGAGCGGCTTACCATGGCAAGGCCTGTGCCTGTTTCACCTGCAGCTAGGTTGCTGCCCGCAGCTTCTGCACCGCCTGCAAAATCAAACACATACTGGTTGCGCTCTTCATGATCTTGGAATTTACTGTATAGCGTGCTGAAGAAAAAACTGTTCATTGAATCGCTCGGACGATATTCAAATCGGCCACCATAGGCTTCGTCTTCACGTTTTACTTTATAGCTACGCATATCAAGTTCGTTAACTAGAAGCTCTGAATCCACTTGTTCTAAGTCGAATTCGCGGTTATCCGTGATTTGTTCACGGCTGTTTTGTGATGCGAATAAACTAATGCCTACATTTTCACCAGACCATGATGTTCGCACTGAAAACTTACTAATATCGCCATCCCCTAATGCTTGATTACCTAAACCTACATCAGTGGCTAGTGAGAAACCTTCAACATCAAACGGGTTAAAAGTTTCGATATTAATAAAACCAGCAATCGATTCGCCTGGCATATCAGGCATAATTGCTTTATTGGCAGATAAACGACTAGTAATAACAGACGGGAAGCTGTCAAAACGCGGAATACGGCCATTTTCAGCGCCAGGAATGGTCATGCCATCTATGGCAATTGTGGTGTAACGAAACGGTGCACCGCGAAAGTTTATATAGCGTGCTTGGCCTTGATCGCGTTCAATAGCAAGGCCTGGAACGCGACCCAATGAATCCGCTAAGTTTTGGTCAGGAAAGCGTCCAATGGTATCAGCAGCAACAATATCAACAAAGTTAGAGGCAGATTGCTTTGCCATAATAGCTGCTTTTTGGCTGTCTTTGATAGGGGATGCAACAGCAACAACTTCTTCTATTTCGTTATAGTCGTTTGTTTGTGCTGCATAGCTATATGACGATGAACAGGCAAGTACTACGCAAGCCGCTAATCGATTTCGAGCAAATGGTGTCACTTGAATACTCCGGGTTATTTTGGATGTTTTAAAAAGTTGGGCAAAGAATGGAATAGAAATATTGCAGTTTGGTTAAACCGGCATCGATATAAAATACAGGGATATCTTTTAAATTTTTGTGTTTATTAAACAATGGGTTGGTAATTTTTAGAGATGTCTTTTTGATTAATTTACTTAACCAAATAAGGGGACGTGAAAAGTTAAATTTGATGTTTTTATGACAAATAAACTAACCCAAACGCTTTTCATAAGTTTGTAATACAAATGCTATAAATTAGTCACTTAAAAGACACTTTTAACAATAAAAAATGCCACGTATTTTTGTTTTCACTATTTTAAGATTGCTTATTGCCACACTGGTTTTACTGCCTACAATGGCGTTTTTAAGCCAGCAAACAATTGAGCCTGTGGTTTTAAAAGAGCAATACAGTTACAGCTGCAAAGTAAAAAATACGAGTGGTAAAAAGCATTTTCATATTTATATGCCGACCAATTGGCAGGTTGAAGAGTTTGCGCAGACCTTATGTGATACGTTGCTCGCTAAGCAGAGTTTTGAAACTGTCACTGTGTCTTGGCAACCCAGAGAAATGCTAAGTACAGAACAATTACTCAGTGACAATTATGCACTTTTTCTAAATCGTGATTATGCCTTAAGTGGTCTACTGCCAAATTGGGATGATTTTTATACAGCAATATTAAGCTTGCCAAGTTATCAGGTTTCGTGGTTTTCACATCAAGACAATATGCAGCTTTCAGCAAATTCATTAAAAAATAAACGAATAGGTTTACTCGAAGACAAGCGCAGTGAGTCTGGTTATTTAGCCCCTATGAGTGAATTAAAACAGTTTGGTCATGGGCTTGATAATGCACAATTGGTTTTTTACCCTAATAGAGAAAGTTTGGTTTATGATTTCTTGGCAGAAAAACTCGATATTATTCCGAGTGTCGGTCACCATGGGCAATTAAAGCGTTGGCCAGCTTCAAAAACACAGCCTTTACAGCATGTTTCATCAACCTTATCTTGGTACCTTAATGATCAATATGCTGATTTAGCGCCGCCCCTTGTAACCTATTTACAGCAATATCAGTCAAGGCTGTTAAAGGTTCATACCACGCATCCTTATAGTCTGGATAAGGGGCTAAGATGAATTACTTAAAAGCCCTTGTATTATTTTTACTTATTTTTTTTGGGCTGATTTATTTATCTGGGCAAAATGCTAAGCAGCAACTAATGATGACACTTGCAGAGCAGCTTCCTCAGGTTGTTAACCCTTCACTCAATAATGCCATAGATGAAAGCCAAGAACTTTCGCGCATGAGCCACTCACTATTAGATGATTTGCATGACATTACTTTTTTATCAAAGCTACCGGGGGATTTAGTTGCGTCTTTGACTGTGACTGAATTAAACCTAAGTAAAATACAGCTCTCAGGAAGTGACACACTTAACTGGCTATTTGGTAATCACGCACTCTATGCAAGCATTGATAGTTCAGTTAACTTTAACTATTGGCTGGTGGCTTTTTGGGCAAGCGCATTTACTGCAGTAGGTCTACTTATTGATTATTTGTTCAAGTTTATATTTAAGCTCCAGACTAACAGGCAAAAAGTACCTATACCCGATCAATTAATGACTGCGGAAGATAAGTTAAGCACTGCTATTGAAGAGTTACGCTGGTTTGATGGTTTAAAGCAACAGGGTTTAATAAAGGGTTTAACGGCACAGCAAGAATTACAATTGGCATCGCTTAAAGAGCAGCAACAATGTTGGTTTAGCATAGCCCTAAAGCAAGGTTTAAACATTGAACAAGCATTAAAAGCAGCAGAGGCTGATGATGCGTTATGCTTTGACTTAGCAAATCAACAAGTGATTATCCATGGAGTGCCTATCCGGCTTTCAAAGACACCTTTACTTTATTATTTTTGGTATGCAAAAAGAAAGTTTGAAGCCGAGCCTGCTTATTTAAATCCGCCACAGGGTAAACCTGATCATAAAAATGGCCAGCAGCTAGCCAAATTAATGCAGCAGTATGGTGGTCACCAAAAAGCGATACGTGATCTTGATGAAGGCTTAAAAGGTAAAACCTTAGATCAAAACCGCAACAAAATTAAAACTGAGCTGCAACGCGTGCTTGAAGGATTGGCATGTGATTATCTTTTTGATAGTGAAAGGGACGAGCGAACTGCTCGCTATCGTTATAGCTTGAAGTTACCAGCGTCTAAATTAAAGCTTGGCCCGTAGTTTTAACCTAGTAATTTGTTTTCTAACTCATAACTATTGCGCGAAATGAAATATTAGTTAGCCTTTAATGATTCATTGAAGGAGTGAAACTATGTTTAAGCGTAAAATAATAACAACAACGGGTGCTTTGTTTAGCTCATCGCTGTTATTGATCTCGGCAGCTCATGCCACAACACCTCAATATAAAGATCAACAAGCTTTGCATGATATTGCAAATGCTGTTTCTAAAACACGTATAGAGCAAGATATTCAAACGCTGGTTGATTTTGGCACTCGCCATACTCTCTCTGAGACGAAATCAAATAAACGTGGTATTGGTGCTGCAAGACGTTGGATCAAGTCTGAGTTTGAGGCGATTTCTAAAGCCTGCGGTAACTGCCTAGAAATCATCGAAGTAAAAGACACTATTTCTGGTGAAAAGCGTATTCCAAACCCTGTTGAAGTGGTCAATATCGTGGCTATTCAGCGCGGTCAAGTTGATGCGAACCGTATGGTTATGATGTCGGGTGATATTGACTCGAGAGTGTCTGATGTAATGGACTATACCTCAGATGCGCCAGGGGCTAACGATAATGCATCTGGTGTGGCTGGCGTGCTGGAATCGGCGCGTGTTTTATCAAAGTATAAATTTAATGGCTCAATTGTTTATGCAGCTTTATCTGGTGAAGAGCAAGGCTTGTTTGGCGGTAAAATTTTAGCTAAATATGCACAAGAGCATAATTGGCGTGTTCATGGTGTTTTAAACAACGACATGATTGGTAATTCAACCGGCATTAATGGAGTAACAGATAACACAACTGCACGTATCTTCTCTGAAGGCACTCGCGTTATAGAAACCAAAGAGCAAGCCCATAAACGCCGTTTTACCGGTGGTGAAGTTGACTCTGCAAGTCGTAACCTAGCGCGTTACATTGATACAATCGCAGATCGCTACATTGAAAATCTAGATACCATGTTGGTATATCGACTCGATCGTTTTGGTCGAGGAGGGCATCACCGTCCATTTAACGATGTTGGCTTTGCCGCTGTGCGTATAATGGAAACCAATGAAAATTATAATCAACAGCATCAAGACTTGCGTACTGAAAATGGTATTACCTACGGTGACACCATTGACCATGTTGATTTTGCCTATGCGGCGAAATTAACGTCACTTAATGCAGTGACAATGGCTTCAATGGCATGGGCTCCAGCGCCACCAACGGGCGTTAGTATTTCAGGTGCAGTAAAGCCAAGTACAACATTAGCGTGGCATAAAAGCGATGATCCAACGGTGGTCAGTTATAAAATCTATTGGCGTTACACGAGTGAGCCACAATGGCAATTTAGCCGCGATGTTGGCAACGTCACCGAAGCAACACTGAAAAATGTTGTTATCGATAACTACTATTTTGGTGTTGCTGCTGTAAACAAAGACGGTATTGAATCACCGGTTGTTTTTCCTGGTGATGTTGGCGCGTTTGAATGGCCAGACAAATCAACTAAATAGGAATCGTTAAGTCATAGCGGACACCACCCAGTTCGCTATGAGCTGCAGTAATATGCCAGTTATGGGCTTCGACAATTTGTTTTACTATCGCAAGCCCAATTCCAGAACCTGATTGTTTTACTGTTTTTAAGTCAGGCACTCTATAAAGATGGTCAAAAATCTTTGCTAAACTCTCGTCACTGACGCCAGGGGCTGAATCTTCATAGCAGATTAAGAGCTGAGTTTGGTTTTGGCTAATCGTCAAATTTATCTTACCAGGGTGATTTGTGTACTTAAGCGAATTACTGATTAAGTTTGCAAATAACTGTGAAAGCCGTGTTGCATCGCACTCAAAGTTTAATTCATCAGCAACATTTTGTGAGAATCTCACTTCAAATTTATCAAGCTGGATTGCCATATCTGCGTGTAAGCTTTGGAAATACTCAGCTGCATTAAGTGTTGTTACGTTGAGCTGAAAGCTGCTTTGCTCTAAAAGTGAAATTTTATTTAAATCAGTGACTAAAGTTGCCATATCGGTGATTTTTTGATTGAGTTTTTCGTATGTAAGCTCATTAAATTGAGTTAAGCCTGCTTGGAGCGTTTCAAGGTGTAAGCGCAAGCCGGTTAATGGACCACTTAACTCGTGAGCAACTTGTGATAATAACTTACTACGTTGACTGATTTGTTTATCTAGATAATTTCGGCGCTGTTCAATAAGCTGTTTTCTCTGTCTTATTCTTAATAAAGCAATGCCCATTACAGCTAAAAGCAGGCTAAATAATAAAATACTGTATAAGATAGTTTGGCGCTGTGAGGCAATTGCTTGGCTTTTTTCATTGTCTTGGAGCTTTAAATCTTGAATGGCCAAATCGCGGTCGCGCATCGCAATGGAGTTTTGCAGCTCCGCTAAACGTTGATTGTAGTTGTTGCGGGCAAAGCCTTTTTCAAGCTCTGTAATAGTCCGTTGATACGACAATGCCTGTTTGTAATCAGCTTGTTGTACTGCCACAGTGATCAAATGTTCTAGGGCTGTGACTTGCTTTTGCAGCTTATTTTTTTGGTTGCTTAACTTGTAGGCTTGCTCAGCAAAATGTTTAGCTTGTTCGTACTCAGTAGAGCCAATGTATAGCTTTGCTAATGTGAGTAATACATCAATATATAAGTGATCGTCTTGCTTGAGTTCAGTGAACACTTGTTTTTCAATGGTTAATGCTTGAGTTGCTTTATCGACTTCGAGCAAATTTATCGCAATATTATGGTTTGCCCAGGCAGTATTTCGTGCGCTGTTATAACTTGCGAACACATGTTGAGCCTCTTGTGCGTATTCAAGTGCTGCATCGTAGTTTTTTAGCCCATATTCGCATTGGGATAGTTTAACTAAACTATGTCCGATATCAGAAAGTGAACCTGTTTGCCTATCAAAACTAAGGGCTATAATAAACTCGTTCTTTGCTTTTTCGTATTGTTCTAAATCTAAATAACTTTGGGCAATTGAATAACTTATACCAGCTTGTAACGAGATAGACGGCGACATCTGTTGAATAACTTCACGGCGTTTTAGCTTATATTCGAGTGCAAGCGTTAAGCGGTCTAACTGTTCAAGATTACGCGAATAACCATGATAGAGCATTTCTTTTTGCTTTAAGGTTAATTCGCGATTGTTGTCGTGAATATAAACTTCAAGCAAGTTTAAGGCTGCTTGATACTCGCCAGCATTATGATAAGCACTGACAAGACTCGCCACGGCATCAATTTCATAATGGGTAAGTTGTAAGCGCTGAAATAGGGCGACATTTTGTTGCGATAAATAAATTGCAGTTTCTAAGTCACTTTTTCTATATGCCAACCGCGCTTTCGCTAGATACAACTCGCTGTAAATGGGGGAGTCTTTTTTGTATTTTGGGCCCGCTTCAAGTTCATCAATGATAGTTTGCGCTTGTTGAAATTGGCCGAGGTGTATGTGAACGTGAATTAATCTAACGTTAAAACTGACTTGTTCTGCAAGGCTGGCAGACTCAATAAGCTTTTTATCGATGGCTTTTAAATAGTCATATCGTTTTTGGTAGTCACTGATTGTTCTGGCTTCATCAATGTTTTGTTGCAGTGTTGATGCAACAGCACTGTTCATTGATAAGGCAAAGTACAGAATTACAGAGGCTTTAAGTTTCATAGTGGGGTTTATTATTATTTTTATTCCTAACTAGTCTAGCATGTCATTCTTTTAAGTGGGAATGATTTGCTTTTATAGCTAAAAAGAATTGCATTATGCAACTATGCCTCTTGCATCTTGCAAATACTCAGTCTGATTTTTCATAACACCTTGTTATAGCGTGAGTTATATTTTGGAATGGTTACTGCTTTGAGTAATAACACATCCACAGGAGAGTGTAATTATGAAAAGTAACATACCCGCTTACCTAATAACCGCACTTGCAACAGGCTTTGTAAGTGCTGCACCATTTGAACAGTGCCCGAGTAAAGCATTTTTGATTCAAGGTTCGCCTGCGCAAATGTTTGGCGTTGACCTAGTTTCTGCCAAAACCACCGTGCTTGCAGCGTCAATGGATTTTACAACAGAAGCGAATAACGACAGCGTTAATGCGGTTGGCTTTAATTATCAAGACCAGTACATGTATGGCTTTAGCAAACAAGCCCCGAGAAGTGTTGTACGTATTGGTGATGATTATGTTTTACAGCGTTTAATTGTAAATGGTCTACCAGATACCAATTTTTATGTTGGTGATATTCATGTGAATAGTGAAACTAATCGGGCGGTTTACTATTTATACCACCCTAAATTTGGTCTATATGGCATTGATTTAACTGAAGAGGCCGACGAGTATCAGGCGCAATTAGTTGCAGGCTCAGCGAACTGGAATTTAGCTATTTATGATTTTGCTTTTCATCCACACAGCAATCTTTTGTATGCGGTTGAGTCAAACGGCGACCTTTATGAAATCAATTTAGATAACCAGACACCCACTTTTGTCGCTAACCTCGACATAGCAGGTGATACCGGTGCTAATGGTGCAGGCTATTTTGATGTACAAGGTCAGTTTTATTTTAGTAATAACCGCAGCGGTAAAATCCATAAGGTAGATTTGAGCACCAGCCCTGTAATGGGTTATACGCCTACTGCTTCAGTGTTCACCTTAGGGCCAACATCGAATCAAAATGATGGTGCACGCTGTGCTATTGCGGAAGTAAAAGTAACTGATAACTCAATCGATTTTGGCGATGCCCCTATGCCATATAAAACAGCACTTTCTCACAGTGGTGCCCGCCATTTGTTTGACCCAAATGAAGACCAATCAAATTTAGTGTATCTGGGGGCCGTTGTTGATGGTGAAAATATTAACACCCCGGCTGACTTACAGGCTTCACCGGTCGATAGCTCAGATGATGGAGTTAAGTTTGTCACTGATTTTGTTGCAGGCTCTACCAGCCAGATAATAGTGACCGCACCAAATGATAATGGCTATTTATATGCTTGGTTCGATTGGGATCAAAATTTCCAATTTGATCCAGACGAAATCACAGTGAGCAAATATCGCTTAAATCAAGGTGATAACAGCGTGCTGGTTGATGTGCCAAGTGATGCTGTGATGGGAGCAACATGGGCACGCTTTCGTGTAACCGATGGCAGCGAGGCTAACCCAATTACCGCAAGTGGTGGGGTAACAGGCGGCGAAGTCGAGGATTACCCGGTAACCACTTATGGCAGTTTGGTATACCCAAGTGAGAATGGTTGGGTAACCCTTGCCTATGAAGATCAATGGCCTTTCGCTGGTGACTATGACTTTAACGATTTAGTTGTAAATTTCCGTACTACATTGATTGATAAAGAAGGTCAGGCCATTGGTTACAAAATAGAAGGGGAGTTGGTTGGAATTGGTGCTGATTTTCATAATGGCTTTGCAGTTCGTTTGTATCAAACGATAGCCGATGATGTTGATAAACGAATATTAAGAAGTCAGATAGATACAAGTTCAATTAATTTAACGATAAATGGCGAAACACAATCACATTCTATATTAGAACAAGGGGTTGAAGATGCTATTTTCATTATCATGCCAGACACTTGGGAGTATGCAGATAAGCAGTCAAGTTGTAGTTATTTTAGAACTGAAACAGGCTGTGATACCAACAGCAAAGTTTCGTTTAGTTTAACCGTTTCACTTCAAAGTGGAGTGACCACAATTGAAGCGCCAAAATATACTTTAGACCCATTTATTTTCGCGGCTCAAGATTACTATCATGGTGAGTTTTTAGTTGGACAAAACCCACGTGGTTGGGAAGTTCATATTAAGAATCAACAACCAACCGAAAAATTCAATTCACAGTTATTTTCAATCACTGAATCTGATGATGCCAGTAATAGTGCTCAAAGTTATTATTTCCAAACTGAAACGGGTCTACCTTGGGCAATGGAGATTGGCAGTTCATGGGCGCATCCAAAAGAGAGTGTTGATATAACACGTGCGTATAGTGACTTTAGAGCATTTGCTGAATCAGAGGGACGGGAAAAGCCGCTTTGGTTTAATAATGCAAAACTTGCAAATGTTATTCTACGAGGAGAATAGTCATGAAACATTATACTTTATTAATCATTAGCTTAATGTTATCTGCGTGTGGTGGCGGTGGTGAAGGTAGCTCTTCAACTGAAGCGGTAAGTACAACTGTTACGCAGACACCCACAACAAGCACGCAGCCACCAGAAACAACACCTCCTGACACGAGTGAAGAAACAGAGACAATGGCTGACCTAACGATTGCTCCTCAATTTGATTTAAGTAGCAAGATAGAACTAAACATAGATGTTGATTTGAACATGGGTGATAGCAGAGCGTATTTAAATATCTGCTTGAAAGGCGATGATGATAAGGCTGATTACAATCAATGCTTATTGCGGGCACCTCTAAAACAAAGCAAATTAACGTCGACTGTGATGCTGGCAAATAGTGCCTTAGAGCTTGTGGCAGAAGTTTGGTTTTATGATTCTCAAAATGAACCACTGCGTTTTGAGTGGCAATATGATGGGGAGCAATCAGCGGTGTTCACTATTCGTTAAACATGAGTGATCGATATTATGTCTTAGTCAGTTTAATTCTAATAGACTGAATATTTTCAACAGCTTGAAAGAGGATTTTGTAATGCAATATATCGAAGAGGTACTGCAATCAGTTAAAGAGTCTAATCCAAATGAGCCTGAGTTTTATCAAGCTGTTGAAGAAGTGCTTTCATCAATAAATCAGGTAGTAGAAGGGAATAATGAATATCAACAGCAGGCAATTCTAGAGCGGTTAGTTGAGCCTGAAAGGCAAGCAATATTCAGGGTTCCTTGGCTTGATGATAACGGCAAAGTGCAAGTTAACCGTGGTTTTAGAATCGAATTTAGCTCAACTCTAGGCCCATATAAGGGAGGCTTGAGATTCCATCCTAGTGTCAATCAAAGTGTGGTGAAATTTTTAGGCTTTGAGCAAGTTTTGAAGAATGCACTTACAGGTTTGCCATTAGGAGGCGCTAAAGGCGGTGCTGACTTTAATCCTAAAGGAAAAAGTGACAATGAAATTATGCGTTTTTGTCAGTCATATATGACTGAACTCTATCGTCACATAGGTGCTAACACAGATGTTCCTGCTGGTGATATTGGCGTTGGGGCGAGAGAAATTGGTTATTTATTCGGTCAATATAAACGGATATCTAATCAATTTGAAGGGGTGTTAACTGGCAAGCCTGAGATTATGGGGGGGTCATCACTGAGAACCGAAGCTACTGGCTATGGTGTTGCATATTTTTTAAGTGCCATGTTAGATGCTAAAGGCGATTCTTTAAGAGGTAAGCGATGCCTAGTTTCTGGTGCTGGTAATGTAGCATTGTATTTGATGGAAAAGCTTGACCAATACGATGCTGTTATTCTTAGCTGTAGTGATTCAAAAGGGACCTTGTATTGTAAAGATGGGCTTGATGTGGCTCTTGTAAAACACTTAAAAAATGAACAAGGTGCTGAGCTTAGGGATTATTTGAACGAGCTCAAAGATTCTGAGTTTACGCCTGTAAATCAATACCCTAGCGACGGACATCATGTATGGCGATATGAGGCGGATATTGCACTTCCTTGTGCAACTCAAAATGAAATTACCGAAAAAGATGCTGAAGCTTTGGTTGAAAATGGCTGCTCTGTTGTATGCGAGGGTGCAAACATGCCGACCACAGCTGATGCGTTAAAAGTGTTTAAAGACAATGATGTATTTTTAGGTCCAAGTAAGGCTGCAAATGCTGGTGGAGTTGCTACCAGTCAATTTGAAATGGCTCAAAATGCCAGTATGCAAAAGTGGCGAGCTGAGCAAGTTGATGAGAAACTTCAACAAGTTATGAAGTCTATTTTCGATACAATTTCAGCTACCGCCAAACAGTACTCGAATGAACATGACTTGGTCCTTGGTGCGAATATAGCAGGGTTCGAACGAGTTGCAGATGCAATGTTAAAACAAGGAGTTGTGTAACGTTTCTTAATTAAAGTTAAAGAGACATCCATTTTTTAAAAAAGACACCCACTTTTAGTATGTAAAAAGTAGATAGTCACAGCTTTTGGTTGAGTTCATTTATGTACAAATTATGTTTAGTTCTTTGTTGTTATTTAAATTTAAAAATTAGTTATTTAATTCTAGATGAAATTAAATTCAGTACGTAGAAATTTCTATTTTTTAAAATAGATGAATAAAAGTAGTAAATGAAAAGTTTAAGTGTTTAGCAAAACAAAGCTTGGCTATTAGTTATTGAGCTTCTTCTCTTTCGTTTCATGCGATTTGAATAAGCATTGATTGCCAGCTCTTTACCCGCTGTATTTTTAAACGAGCGGGTAAAAGAAGTGGTGAGTGTAAGCCAGTTTTCTGTACAAATGTTTAATCTTTCAAGTATTGGTAATGCATTTTCTGGGATTTTACCTGGCTTATCTTCTCGTATTGAACGGCCTGTCCAATCTACAAGTTGCAGATATGTCTTGAGCTCAAATGGTAGTCCCTTAGGCATATGTTTACGAGGTTTACCTGCAAAGCGCATAAGCGATTTCGGTTGCTTATTATTTTGAGCTGCATTAAATCTAGATTTAATACTGGTGTAGTCAGATTGCTCAGGTAAATCGGCAACTTTTGCTCTAACAGGATTTAAATCTACATAAGCGAGGCAAGCGACAAGTGCAGCTTCATCAAGTAAAGCTTGTGATTTAAAGCGACCCTCCCAAAACCGTCCTTTGCACTCATCTTCTTGATTCGCTTTTCGTGCAATACCCTCATTAAGAACTCGCATAAACCAACTAATGCTGCTTAGCCTTTCTCGATATAAATTTACTCTGGTATTAACCGCAGCGAGCTCAGCTTGTGTTAGCAATTCGCCATTTAAGAATCGTTGGCATAGGAATGTACTTTTGAATAACTTGTGCCACCTAATTAGAATCGCTCTACTATTCAGGCGCTTTGCTTTTGCTATATCAATGTGAAGAACCAGATGAGTGTGATTACTCATTACAGCGTAGGCACAAATATCAATACAAAATATTCGTCCAAGTTGAAGTAGTTTCTTTTCAACCCAATCGCGCCGGTGTTCATATGAGCGGCCCGTCAGTGGATCTTGCCCGCACAAATAAGCGCGACGAACGCAGCGTGAAATGCAGTGATAGTAAGGTGTGTTTGAAACGCTAATTAAGTTTCTACGTGGGGTTGCCATGCTCTTCTCCTCCATGAGTTGAACAATTTAAGTTTAGTCATAATTTTGTGAAGTGAGAAATATTAAGTTGGATGTCTTCTTAAATTTATTCTTTAGATATGAAGCTCGGTTAACTCCTTAAATAAATATGGGCGTCTTAATTTAATATGGGTGTCTTAATAAATTAAAAAGCTCAGGCGGGCTGAGCTTTTTAATTTAGGTTGTATTTTGCAAGTAAATGATTACGAAAAGGCTTTTTCGCTTAGGAGTTCTTGCATTTGTTCGCGCATTTTAAATTTTTGAAGTTTGCCTGTTACTGTCATTGGGTATTCTTCAACAAAGCGGATGTGCTTTGGTACTTTGAAATAGGCTAGTTTATCTTTTAAGAAATCACGAATGGCATTTTCATCAAGTACTGCATCATCTTTAGGTTGGATCCAGGCACATACTTCTTCACCGTATTTTTCATCGCTAATGCCAAATATGGCTGCATCTTGAATACCAGGGTAGGTGTAGAGAACTTCTTCTATTTCTCTTGGGTAAATGTTTTCACCACCACGGATGATCATGTCTTTTATTCGGCCAACAATAGCAACAAAACCATCTTCGTCCATCACACCTAAGTCACCAGAATGTAACCAACCGTCTTGATCAATTGTTGCTTTCGTTTTTTCTTCATCATTCCAATAGCAGCGCATAATTCCAGCGCCACGGCTACATACTTCACCCGGTATGCCGACTTTTTGAACATCACCCAGCTCGTCGATAATTTTCACTTCAGTATGGGCTAATGCACGGCCCACTGTGGTAACTTGTTTTTCGAGAGGCGAGTCTGTTTCGGTCACATTATTGATAGGGCTACACTCAGTTTGGCCATAACCAATTACAACTTCTTTCATATGCATTAATGAGTGAACTTTACGCATAACTTGCTCAGGGCAGGTTGAGCCGGCCATTACGCCTGTTCGAAGGCTAGATAAGTCATAGTTTGCAAAATCTTTAAGCTCTAACTCGGAGATAAACATAGTTGGAACACCATGCAGGCTGGTACAGCGTTCTTTTTCAACAACTTCTAGGGTTGTTTTAGGGTCGAAAGAATCACCCGGAAAAACTGCGGTAGCACCTTTACTTATACATACTAAATTGCCAAGCACCATACCAAAGCAGTGATATAGCGGTACAGGAATACAGAGTTTATCCTCATGTGTCAGCTTCATCGCTTGGGCCATCAAAAATCCGTTATTGAGGATGTTTTTATGCGATAAGGTCGCTCCTTTTGGATTACCCGTAGTACCAGAAGTAAATTGAATATTGATATCTTGGTCACAATGTAAAGTGGCAGCTATTGCATCAAGCTCTAGCTTATGGGCATCTGTTGCGCGCTGCATGATATCGCTGAAGCTAAACATGCCAGTAGCAGGCTCATCACCAATACGAATTATATTTTTTAGATGTGGCAGGGCGTTTAAATTTAATTCACCTGCTTGTGAATCTTTAAGTTCCGGTGCGAGCTCATTGAGCATGCTTATATAATTACTGGCTTTAAATTCACTTGCTGTGATAAGTGTTGAACACTCAACACTATTGAGTGCGTATTTTAATTCGCTTGGTCGGTATGCAGGGTTGATGCACACCATAATTGCACCAATCTTGGCTGTAGCAAATTGGGTTAAGCACCATTCAATATTGTTAGGAGACCAAATACCAACCCGGTCGCCAGGTTTTACGCCAAGTGATAATAATCCCATTGCCAACTGGTTAATCTGCTGCTGGTATTGTCTATAGGTTAATCGGATCTGTTGATGATGAACCACAATTGCGGGATGATCAGGGTAATTGTCGACAATATTGTCAAGGTACTGTCCAATTGTTTGTTCTATCAATGGAATGTCTGTACGGCCTTGATAATAGCTTTGAGTAAGTGGAAGCGCATTACAGTGTGTGTTCTTTGTCTGCATTGTATTCTCCGTGTCCGGTTAATTTGTTGTCATGGACTTGATGCAAAAGAATTGAAACAATCATTTAGGATGATTTCAAAACATGCGTACCTGATTAACTAAACATAGATTGTCGACAAAGAAAAGCTTTATAAGACTAATGTACAGAGTGTAATTTTAATAAAGCAGAATAAAGAATGGGTTTTGAGGTATAAAAAAACGTGCCGTAGCACGTTTTTTTAAGAATAAGCAGCAATTAAGCTTTTGGCTCATCTTGCTTATAAGTTTTACGCATGATGTACACGTAAGCACTAATGAATGCGTTTTCTTGGAATTTTTTTAGGCCTGTGTCTTCAAAATCAATAGGCACTGGGTTGCGCTTAAGCTGCTCTTTGATTTCAGTTGCAGATAAAACTTGCACATCTAAGTGCTCGATTAACTGAATAGCCGTTTCCATTTTGAAACCTTTCGCACTACCAGCGAATTTACCTTTAGCTTGGCGCTCTTTGATTGCTACAGAGTCAATTTGGTAATCTTCCATTAATTTTTTGAAATCAAATTGGAATTTACGCATTACTTCTGTGTCATTACCGTTACCTAAGGTAAAACGTGTTTGTCTGACATCACGGATATCAAATACGTCATTGTCTTTGGTTAAAATACACAGTAGTACGTCGCTACCTGTAATTTCTACACCACATGTTCTCATGGTCATTCTCTAAATAACTTAATTTGCGCAATTATAGCAAGTAACGTTATGAAAAACAGTTGCTTTAAAAATGAATTTTTATAGCGATAACACTATGGTCACTTACACTAATGTCTTCGGTCAGTTGTGTAGGGGAAATATGCTTGTCATAACTTTCATAGTCGAGTGCTTTCACCTTTGAAACTTGGCAATCGGGATTAAAATGTGCAGAGGCAAGAATATAATCTAGTACATTACCTTTACCTTGGTAATAATGGCTAAAGGGTTTGTTTTTCTCATCATAAAACGAGCGGCTAAACTCGTAGCTGTCGGTTAGGCCAACAACGGGTTCGTTATGTTCTATGCAGGGCTCACAGCGTGTAGGATGAAACCCTTGTGTCATAAACGATAAAGTAGGGCTAGTAAGTACATCGTTAAAGTCACCCATAACGAGCGTTGCACATTGCTTTTCGCGTTGGGTTTTTAGCGCATCATAATAAACAATAGATGCTTCCAATGAACGCGATATTTGAGACTGCATGGTACCCACAGTCTGGTGTAACAACTGAAGCAGCGGATCTTCAAGGTTATGAATATTAAGAATATGCGCCATTGATTGCACACGCTGTGACTTAAAATGAACAACATAAAAGCAGACTTCACCAAAATCAGGTAAATCAATCATACATTTAATCGGTGTGCGGTTAAATTTGAACTCATTTTGATTGTTTAAGTACTCAAGTAATTCAGGGCATGGCGATAGTGCATCGGCCGATTTAAACGGGTATTTACTGGCAATGGCTACCACAGGATTGAATAACACTTGCGGATAAAGGCTATCATGGGACGGGCTATCGACCGTTTTAAAATAATCATATCCCGCTTCTTTGCATTGCACTTCTAGAGCATGCTGACTAAACACTTCTTGAAACGCCACCACATCAGGGTTTGCCTCATTTAAGAAATTAGCTACAAACAATTGTTTTTGCTGCCATTGCGTATTGTTATAGCGTTCATGTAATTGGTAAAACGAGTAGGGTGGCGCGGTGTAATTTAATAAATTAAACGTTGCGAATTTGAACGTACGCGTGTTTGGCATTTTCATCACCCTAAAAGTACTGACTCACTAAGTATGAAATGACTTAACTAATTGTCAATTTAGTCTTCTAACTACTTGTATTTGAGCACGTGAGCAGCGACAATAGCTGCTTGTATTTGCGAAGACTCAGTAAATACAAGCTTAAATAGCAATGCTTATTCGTAAAAGCGTTGCAGAGTTACATAAAATTTTTTTAAAAATATTACATGTGATGCATTGTAGGCATCACCACTGTATTAAGGATTTATAATGCCAGTTATTACCCTCCCTGACGGCAGTCAGCGTAGTTTTGAAAACCCAGTAAGTACATATGACGTAGCGAGCGATATCGGTCCAGGTCTTGCCAAGGCAACGATTGCAGGCCGTGTTAATGGTACTCGTGTTGATGCATGTGACTTAATCACTGAAGATGCGCGTTTAGAAATTATCACAGCAAAAGATGATGATGGTTTAGAGATTATCCGTCACTCATGTGCGCACCTTATTGGTCATGCAGTTAAGCAGCTTTTCCCTGAAGCAAAAATGGCAATCGGTCCGACCATCGATAACGGTTTCTATTACGATATCGATATGGAACACTCTTTAAGCCAAGATGATTTAGATGCTATCGAAAAGCGTATGCTTGAGCTTGCTAAAACAAACTACGACGTTGTTAAAAAGACCGTAAGCTGGCAAGAAGCACGCGATACTTTTGAAGCGCGTGGTGAAACCTATAAAATGGAAATTCTAGACGAGAACATCGCGAAAGATGATCGTCCAGGCTTATACCATCACGAAGAATACATCGACATGTGTCGTGGTCCACACGTTCCAAACATGAAATTCTGTCAACATTTCAAAATCATGAAAGTGGCAGGTGCTTATTGGCGCGGTGATTCTGAAAACAAGATGCTGCAACGTATCTACGGCACTGCATGGGCAGATAAAAAGCAACTTAAAGCGTATTTAAAACGCTTAGAAGAAGCTGAAAAACGTGATCACCGTCGTATTGGTAAAGCGCTTGATTTATGGCACTGGCAAGAAGAAGCGCCAGGCATGGTGTTTTGGCACAATGATGGCTGGAGCATTTACCGTGAACTAGAAGACTTTGTTCGTGAAAAATTACGTGAGTACGATTACGAAGAAGTTAAAGGCCCATTAATGATGGACCGTGGTTTATGGGAAAAATCAGGTCACTGGGACAAATACGCAGATGCGATGTTCACAACTGAGTCTGAAAAGCGTGAATACGCAATCAAACCAATGAACTGTCCGGGTCACGTACAAATCTTTAACCAAGGTTTAAAATCATACCGTGATCTTCCATTACGTATGGCTGAGTTTGGTTGTTGTCACCGTAACGAACCATCAGGTGCATTACACGGCTTAATGCGTGTACGTGGCTTTACTCAAGATGATGCGCATATCTTCTGTACTGAAGAGCAAATCATGGATGAAGTTTCTGCATGTATCAAAATGGTTTACGACACATACGAAACGTTTGGTTTTGAGAAGATCGTTGTAAAACTGTCTACTCGTCCAGAAAAGCGTATCGGTGAAGATGAAATGTGGGATAAAGCTGAGCTTGCGCTAGCTGATGCATTAAAAGCAAACGACATTGAGTTTGATTACCTACCAGGTGAAGGTGCATTCTACGGTCCTAAGATTGAGTTTACACTCTATGACTGTTTAGACCGTGCATGGCAATGTGGTACTGTACAGCTAGACTTCGCATTACCAGGTCGTTTAGGTGCAACTTATGTTGCTGAAAATAACGAACGTCGTACACCAGTTATGATCCACCGCGCGATTTTAGGTTCAATTGAGCGTTTCATCGGTATTTTAACTGAAGAATACGCTGGCTTGTTCCCAACGTGGCTTGCTCCTAAGCAAGTTGTGATCATGAACATCACGGACAAACAAGCAGATTATGTGCAAGAAATTGTACAAAAATTAAATAAACTTGGAATTAGAGCCGCTGCTGACTTGAGAAATGAGAAGATTGGCTTTAAAATCCGTGAACATACGTTAAAACGTATTCCATATTTACTTGTTGTTGGCGATAAAGAAGTTGAACAACAAGAAGTGGCAGTACGCACTCGCACAGGTGAAGACCTAGGCAAATTTAGTGTTGATGATTTCGTTGCTAAAGTAAGCGAAGAAATTAAAAATCGACAATAAATCATGAGCGTGTAGGGCAAAACAAACAGCCAACTACACGCTTTTTATTTTATATTCTTGGAGGATCGTACCATTAGAGGCGGCAAGAAAGGGCAACAAACAGCTCAAAAAAATCGTATCAACGAAGATATTACAGCTAAAGAAGTTCGTTTAATTGGCATCGACGGCGAGCAAGCTGGCATCGTGTCATTAAAAGAGGCGCAAGCTATCGCTGATGATGCGGGTGTAGATCTTGTAGAAATCAGTCCTAATGCTGAGCCACCTGTTTGTAAGGTTATGGACTACGGTAAGTTCATCTTTGAAAAAAGCAAAGAACTAAAAGAACAAAAGAAAAAGCAAAAGCAAATCCAGGTTAAAGAAATCAAATTCCGTCCAGGTACGGATGAAGGTGACTACCAGGTTAAGCTACGCAACTTACGCAAGTTCTTAGAAGCGGGTGATAAAGCTAAAATCACTATCCGTTTCCGTGGTCGTGAAATGGCTCACCAAGAAATTGGTATCGAATTATTAAACCGTGTTAAAGCCGATTTAGAAGATGTTTCACAAGTTGAATCATTCCCAAATCGTGTTGAAGGTCGCCAGATGGTTATGATGATGGCACCTATTGCTAAAAAGCAATAAACAGGGTATATTACGCACCGATTTTATTTCAGGTCTGCAAGTAACAGTTTACTGTTCACCTGAAATAACCGGTTATAAGTAAGGTTGCACTGCTTTTGTAGTGAACCTTCACCGGATTATGGCAGTAAGTTAGGCCTTAAAAGTAGAGCTATTTTTATATCTCTCGCCTGCTTGCTAATTTTTAAGCAATACATTTGGAGTTATTGCAATGGCTTACAAGCTAAAAACTCACAGAGGCGCGGCTAAGCGTTTCAAGAAAACTGCTTCTGGCGGTTTCAAGCGTAAACAAGCGCATCTTCGTCACATTCTGACTAAGAAAACTTCTAAGCGTAAATTACACTTACGTCCTAAGATGATGGTTCATAAGAATGACCATGGTCTAGTTTCACGTATGTTACCATTCGCTTAATAGGAGTCTTCAGAAATGGCAAGAGTTAAACGCGGTGTTATCGCACGTGCACGTCACAAAAAAGTTTTAAAGCAAGCTAAAGGTTACTACGGAGCACGTTCACGTGTTTACCGCGTAGCTTTCCAGGCAGTTACTAAAGCGGGTCAATACGCTTACCGTGACCGTCGTGCTAAGAAACGTACTTTCCGTCAACTTTGGATTGCACGTATCAATGCAGCAGCTCGTCAAAACGGTCTTTCATACAGCCGTTTTATCAATGGTCTTAAAAAGACTTCTGTAGAAATCGATCGTAAGATCCTTGCAGATATCGCTGTTTATGACCAAGTTGCATTCGCAGCGCTTGTTGCAAAAGCAAAAGAAGGCCTAGCGGCTTAATTTCGCTTTTCATAAAGTTTAAAAAGGAGCCTTGTGCTCCTTTTTTTGATCTTAATTAATATTCATAACTAACAACGATTTTGCATAGCGTATGTCGTTTGCTCCATTTTTTTGTTGAATCACCGCAGTTTACGCAATCCATTCAGATTAGTTGTTATAATTTCCCCAATATAGAATAAGTACCGCACTTGAGAGTGATATGTTTGCGAGTTTAGTGTTTTTATCTGCTGCAGTAACTTTAGACAGCCACTTACCCCCACTGTTGCCATGGCAAGGCGATAGTGTGTCTTTAATGCAAGAAAAAGGACCTTTAACCACAGATTTTGAATTAAGCGAAGGCACTTTATCGCCTGATTATGCAGACACTATGGCTTTCGTAGATCGCCTTGTTGCCGCAAACCCAACACAATTCAAAGTAACGACTATTGCGACAAGCAGCGCGGGTCGTGCGGTTAAGATGTTAGTGGCGAATGAGCAAGGTTTGTTTGATGCCAAACAACTTGTTGCTGATACAAAACCAACCATCTTTATTCAAGCAGGTATTCACAGTGGTGAAATTGATGGCAAAGACGCCATGTTTATGTTGCTACGCGATATTGCAACAGGTAAACGCCGCGATATTCTCAGCAAAGTCAATATTCTGTTTATTCCTATTTTAAACGTTGATGGTCACGAGCGTAGTAGCCAATACAACCGTATTAATCAGCGTGGTCCAGTAGAAATGGGCTTTAGAACGAATGGTCTAAATTTAAATTTAAATCGTGATTACACTAAGCTTGATACACCCGAAGTACGCGGTGTAATGCAGGTTATTAATCAATTTAAGCCAGACTTATACGTGGATGTCCATGTAACAGATGGTGCTGATTACCAATATGATGTTACCTACGGCTATAATCCGGTTTTTTCAAGTGAATCACCAAGTGTGTCACAAGCGTTAGATAATCTGTTTAAACCTGTTATTGATGCCAAACTCGAAAAAGCAGGGCATATTCCTGGTCCACTGGTTTTTGTAATGGACAAGCGCGAATTTAAAAAAGGTTTAGCTGGTTGGGTGGCAACACCACGTTTTTCAAATGGTTGGGGTGATTTACGGTCATTACCAACAATATTAGTTGAGAACCACTCTTTAAAACCTTATAAGCAGCGCGTATTAGGTACTTATGTATTTATTGATGGTGCTATTGACGCTTTAGCTGCAAACGATAAAGCCCTTAATGAAGCGGTTCAAAAAGAGCTCGATTTCAAACCGACACAATTAGTTGTTGAACGCGGTTATGCTAAAGAGCCAGATACCATAGAATTTAAAGGGATCGCTTATTCAAGAACTGAAAGCGCATTGTCAGGGCAACCTGAAGTTAAATATTTAGGTGAGGCTAAAAACTATGACGCATTACCGGTTTTTTGGCAAAAAGAAGTTAAAAAGACCGTTAACGTTCCTGCTGCGTTTTATATTCCGCCAGCGTACAGCCAATTGGTAAGTAAGCTTAAATTACACGGCGTAGAGGTAACGACACTTAATGAAACTGTTTCTGAGCCATTAACCCAAGCAAGCGTTGCTGATTATTCATTTGAAAAAGCACCTTTTGAAGGACGTTTTCGTGTAGAGGCGACATTTGATTACAACACCGTAGAAAATGTCGATATGACCGGCTGGTACAAAGTCTCAACTGAGCAGCCATACTCAGAACTGGCTACACACTTACTACACCCAGAAGCGCCAGATTCATTCTTTGCTTGGGGCGAGTTTAATACTATTTTTCAGCGTACTGAATACGTTGAGAATTACGCTTTAATGCCGTATGCACGTCAAATGCTAAAAGAAAAACCTGCATTGGCTTTAGAGTTCGATAAAAAAATTCGTGAAGATAAAAGCTTTGCAAAGGATGCTGATGCGCGCTTGCATTGGCTTTATGAGCGTACACCGTTTTATGATCAAGGCTATTTAAAATACCCCATTTTAATGGCGTTTGAGCAGTTACAAAAAGGACAATAACATGAAAGTGAAAGCTGTTCCTGTTACTGGCTTTGCGCAAAATTGCCGCATTATTATTTGTGAGCAAACGAATAAAGCGGCCTTGGTTGACCCAGGTGGCGATGCAGACAAACTTCAAGCAGAACTTGCTGCTTTAAATTGCCAATTAGAGGCAATTTATTTAACACATGGCCACTTAGACCACGTGGGTGCTGCAAAGCAACTCGCAGAGCATTTTAGCGTTGATATCATTGGCCCACATTTAGATGATAAATTTTGGTTTGATGCCTTGCCAATGCAAGCGCAAATGTTTGGTTTTGCACCAATTACACCATTTTATCCAACGAAGTGGCTAAATCATGGCGATACAATCACAGTGGGTGAACTTGAATTATCTGTACGCCATTGCCCAGGGCATACGCCTGGTCATGTTGTTTTTTATCACCAAGGTTCAGAACAGCTGATTGTGGGGGACGTGATTTTCCAAGGCTCTGTCGGTCGTACTGACTTCCCGAAAGGGGATAGTGCGCAATTAATCGAATCAATTAAGTCTGAGATTTTATCATTCTCTGATGAAGTTGCTATTTTGCCAGGCCACGGTCCGAATACCACCGTAGGGCATGAGCGAAAAACCAATCCATTTATTAGCGGACGTTTTGGTTAATGCCAACGCGTAACAATAGCTTAGTAGTTTGTAAGTGGATCAGTATAAAATTGCAATTTTTTTGCATAAATAGTAGAAAATAGGCAGACTGATTTTTAAATCAGTTATATAATTTAACCAGTATTTTTACAGAAAAAGAAATAAAATGTCTCTGAACCAAGTAGATCGCCAAATTTTGGCATTATTACAGCAGGATGCTAGCTTATCTACGGCAGAAATTGCCGATAAAGTTGGTTTATCTCAATCTCCATGTTGGCGTCGTATTGCTAAGCTTGAGCAAGATGGCTATATCAAAGGTAAAGTTGCTTTGCTTGACGAGAAAAAGCTTGGCTTTGATATGTTAGTTTATGCCCATGTTCGTCTATCTAACCACGGTAGAACGAATCTAGCTGAGTTTGAGCGTTTAATTATGAGCTATGATGAAGTAACGGAGTGTTACAGCATGGCGGGTACCATGGACTTCATGCTTCGAATTATTTCTAAAGGTATTGAAGGTTATGAGCAGTTTGTTCGTGATAACCTACTAAACCTTGAGTTTGTTCAAGAAGTTCACTCAAATGTGACCATGACATGCGTTAAGCGTAGTACGTCTTTACCTCTTTAATCTTTTTCTACTACGTTTTATTTTTTCGAAAACGGTTAGTGCTTTTAGGTACTAGCCGTTTTGTTGTTAATAATTGTTAACTTTTGCGGATTTTGCTAGAATTCTGCGCCTTGCCGAAATGCATTCACTATAAAGAGGATCTTAATGTTTAACTTACTCAGCAAAGCCCCAAGCTCTGCTAAAAACGATATTCTATCAGGCCTGACCGTTGCGTTGGCATTGGTACCAGAAGCGGTTGCGTTTGCTTTTGTTGCTAATGTTGAGCCTTTGGTTGGTTTATATGCCGCATTTATTGTTGGCTTAATTACGGCTATTTTTGGTGGTCGTCCAGGTATGATTTCTGGTGCTACCGGTGCACTAGCCGTTGTAATGGTAAGTTTAGTTTTAGATCATGGTGTAGAGTATTTATTTGCTACCGTCTTATTGATGGGGATACTGCAAGTACTCGCAGGTATCTTCAAGCTCGGCAAGTTTATTCGCATGGTTCCGCACCCAGTAATGCTGGGCTTTGTAAATGGTCTTGCGATTGTTATTTTCTTAGCTCAACTTGGGCAATTTAAAGTACCAGACGGTATGGGCGGCCAACAGTGGATGGAAGGGCAAGCACTTTATATTATGCTTGGCTTAGTAGCGTTAACTATGGCTATTATTCATTTCTTACCTAAGCTAACCACTGCTGTACCTTCATCGTTAGCTGCCATTGTTACTGTAACAGCGATTGTGATTGGTTTTGATTTAGAAGCGCGCACTGTACTTGATTTCTTAAAAGGAATGACAGGTAATGAGCAGGCAACGATTGCCGGTGGCTTGCCGGAGTTCCATATTCCTATGGTGCCATTTAATCTTGAAACATTAAAAATTATCTTCCCTTACGCTTTAGTTTTAGCGGCGATTGGTTTAATTGAATCGTTATTAACACTGACCTTAATTGACGAAATTACTGAAACCCGTGGTCACAGTAATAAAGAGTGTATTGGTCAAGGCGCTGCAAATATTACCTGTGGTTTCTTTGGTGCAATGGGTGGTTGTGCGATGATTGGTCAATCTATGATCAATATTAATTCAGGTGGTCGCTCACGTTTATCTGGTATTAGTGCCGCAATAATACTGCTAGCATTCATCATTTTTGCAGCCAGCCTCATTGAAATGATCCCACTGGCTGCCTTAGTTGGCGTTATGTTTATGGTTGTTCTTGGTACCTTCGAGTGGGCAAGCTTCAAGATGATGAAGCGTGTACCTAAGTCTGATGCTTTTGTTATCGTACTTGTTTCAGGTGTAACCGTAGTAACAGATCTTGCGATCGCGGTATGTGTGGGTGTGATTGTTTCGGCTTTAGTTTTTGCTTGGCAGCATGCTAAACACATTTACACAAGCAATTACATCGATGAGCAAGGCTCTAAAGTGTATGAGCTTCATGGTCCTTTATTCTTTGGTTCGGTTAAGAACTTTGGTGAGTTATTTGATGTTAAAAATGACCCAGAAGACGTGATCATTGAATTCAAACATAGCCGTGTTGCTGATCACAGTGCGATTGAAGCGATTGACAGTCTCGCAGACAAATACGCAAAAGTGGGTAAGAAACTGCATTTACGTCATTTAAGCCCTGATTGTATTCAACTTTTACACAATGCGCGTGATTTAGTTGAAGTCAATGTGATTGAAGATCCAAATTATAAAGTGGCTTCAGATAAACTAGCTTAAAAATAAAGCAGAGAAAAAGCGAAGGCTGTTGTGGTCTTCGCTTTTTTAATGTCTGAAGAATGCGGTAAGGCTATAAAAAATTAAGATAGGCGGCAGTGCTTTGTTCTCGTGACTATCGGTATAATAAAAATAATTATGAAAGGTAATCTGATATTTTGAATTGGCAATCATTAGTTGATAATCGACAACGCTTTTTCTGGGTTTTGCAAATTGCAGGCTGGATAGGTTATGCGTTAGTTAATTATATCGGCTCAAAAGTCTTTGAAATGCGTGATATTTACGTATTTGTTATTGTATTAAACGCTTATGCAGGCTGTTTAATGACAGTACCTTTACGTTATATGTATCGTAAAGTTTGGAATGCCTCACCTTGGGTATTAATGCTTGTCGTTTTTGGTGCTTCCTATGTCACAGGCACATTATGGGCCGTTGTACAAAAATTTAATTTATGGGAAATCTACCGTCACGGTTACCGTCCAAATGAATGGTTTTATTACTTTCAACAAGGTTTAGATTCGGTTTATATCATCCTTTGTTGGAGTGGTTTGTATTTTGGTATTAAGTATTACCAGCTATTGCAAAGTGAGCGACAAAAGGCTCTAAAAGCAACCACTATGGCTCACGAAGCTCAGCTGAAAATGCTGCGCTATCAACTTAATCCGCATTTCTTATTTAATACCCTAAATGCAATCTCAACCTTAATTTTGGTAAAAGAGAACAAAGATGCAAATTTAATGGTGTCAAAATTGAGTGACTTCTTACGATACACACTCAATACCGACCCAATAAAAAAGGTGCCATTAGAGCAAGAAATTCATGCCCTCATGCTGTACTTAGAAATTGAAAAAGTACGCTTTGATGAACGTTTACAAGTTAATGTAGATGTAAGCGAGCAGGCAAAAGAAGCCTTGGTACCAAGCTTGATCCTCCAACCTATTATCGAAAACTCGATAAAGTATGCGATAGCGCAACTAAATGAGGGTGGTGTGATTGATATTAAAGCACAAGTTTTTGCAAATGAACTATTATTGGAAGTAGGCGATAATGGTCCTGGCACTGAGCTTAAAAATGGCCAGCTGGTTAATTCTCAAGGCGTTGGCATAGCTAATACACAGGACCGCTTAAAAACACTTTATGAGAACAACTACTCGTTTGTTCTCTCTGACAATACGCCAAGTGGATTAAAAGTTAATCTGCGCGTTCCGTTTGAAAAGGCTGTTAAGAAATGAGCAAAATTAGAACTTTGATCGTTGATGATGAACCGCTAGCAAGAAAAGGCTTAGCAGTTCGACTTTCTGAGTTTGACGATTTAGAAGTCATTCGTTTATGTAGCAATGGTCAAGAGGCAATTGATGAATGCTTATCGGGCAATATTCAATTGGTTTTCTTAGATATTCAAATGCCAAATATGAACGGTTTTGAAGTTGCAAGAGCACTTAGCGAGAGCGTTAATCCATTACCCGCTATTGTGTTTGTCACGGCTTTTGACCAGTTTGCAGTTAAAGCATTCGAGATTCATGCGTTGGATTATATTCTTAAACCAGTCGATGACAACAGACTAAAACAGGCGGTAGAAAAAGTGCATACCTATTTAAAAACGCAACAAGATAACGCCCATAAGAAAAAACTAGCGAGCTTTGTTGCAGGTATTACAGGCAATAATTGCGAAGAAATTTTAAAGAAGTTAGCAACGGGCGATAGCCTTGCTGATCGTCGTTACCCAGAATCATTAGCAGTAAAAGAGCAGGGCGAAATTGTTCGTGTGCCAGTCATTACGATTCAATGGGTTGATGCGGCTGGTGATTATATGTGCCTTCATTGCCAAGATGGGCAAACGCATATCCTTCGTAAAACAATGAAAGAGCTTGAACAAGAGCTTGATCCACAACTATTTGTGCGAGTTCATCGCAGTGCCATTGTTAATACTAAGCAAATTAGCAAACTTGTAACTCAAGTAAGCGGTGAATACCTATTAGTGTTAGATAACGGCCAAGAACTAAAAGTAAGCCGTAGCTATCGCGATAAAGTAAAAGCAGCGCTCGCGAGCTAATAGTTGTCCAAAATTTAATAAGTTAAAAACAAAAAAGGCGCAATAAATTGCGCCTTTTTTATTGAAAATTTGTAACAGATTAAACAGTTACAATCTTCATTGTGTTTGTTGCACCAATCGTTTCCATTGCATCACCGTGAGTTAAAATCACAGTATCACCAGCTACTAGTGAGCCTTGCTCAACAAGTGTGTTTAATGCATCACGTACCATGCTTTCATCTTCACATTTCGTCGAATCGAAAAATACTGGATAAACACCACGGTAAAGTGCTGTTTGGCCCAGTGTGCTTGGATGACGTGATAATGAATAAATTGGTAAACCAGAGCTGATGCGCGACATCAATTTAGCTGTACTACCTGATTCAGTCAGAGTCACAATAGCTTTAACAGAATCTAAGTGGTTAGCAGCATACATCGCAGATAATGCAATTGATTCAGCATTTGATGAAAAACGGCTGTCTAAACGGTGCTTAGAAACGTGAGTTTCTTTTTGTGATTCAGCACCTAAACAAACGCGAGCCATAGTCGCTACTGTTTCTTCAGGGTAATCACCAGCGGCTGTTTCTGCAGATAACATAACTGCATCAGTACCATCTAATACGGCGTTTGCTACGTCCATAACCTCTGCACGTGTTGGCATAGGGTTATCGATCATAGACTCCATCATTTGTGTTGCAGTAACAACAGTACGGTTAAGTGAACGAGCACGGCTAATGATAAGCTTTTGCTTACCAACTAGGGCTGCATCACCAATTTCAACACCTAAGTCACCACGCGCAACCATTACAGCGTCAGAAGCAAGTACGATATCGTCAATTGCTTCAACGTTCTCAACTGCTTCTGCACGTTCGATTTTTGCTAATAGTTGTGCGTTTGAGCCAGCAGCTTCTGCTAAAGAGCGAACATAACGCATGTCATCACCACTGCGTGGGAATGAAACAGCAATATAATCAACACCAATCTCAGTAGCAGTGATTAAATCTTCTTTATCTTTATCAGTGAAAGCAGGGGCTGTTAAACCACCGCCTAAACGGTTGATACCTTTGTTATTTGAAAGTACACCGCCGACTGTAACAGTCGTGTGCACTAGGTCACCGTCAACGCTATCTACTGTTAATTGAATTAAACCGTCGTTTAATAACAATAAGTCGCCTGTTTTAACGTCGTTAGGTAGCTCTTTATAGTCGATACCTACCGCATTAACGTCGCCTTGGCCTTTTTCCATTTTTGCATCAAGGGTAAATTTTGCGCCAACTTCTAGGTTTACTTTACCGTCTTTAAACGTTGATACACGAATTTTAGGACCTTGTAAGTCTGCAAGGATAGCAACGTGATTGCCTAAACGCTTAGCAATGCTGCGTACCGCTTCTGCGCGGTCTTTGTGATCTTGTGCTACGCCATGTGAGAAGTTCAAACGAACCACATTTGCACCTGCACGAATAATTTTTTCTAGGTTGTTATCGCGATCGGTTGCCGGTCCAAGGGTCGCAACAATTTTTGTGCGTCTTAGCATCAAATTCTCCTGTGCGCTCAAATATATTAAGCGAATTGATGGTTATCTATTAAAATGTCGTGCTATAAACCTTTAATATAGGCTTATACATAAGCACAATGTAGAACTCATAAGTAAAAAATGATTGTTTTTACTTATGAGAATCTGGCTCTTTGTATTAATTATAGAGTATACAAAGGGTGAATGACGTTATTATGACACCGGTGTCAGGTAGCGTCAATACACATACCTTTTTAAAGGGTATTATAAAAATCTGGTCCGATGCCTTGGTTATTTTGATATAATGGGGGCAACGTCGCTTCATGATTTCGATGATTTATCTCAAGTTGGCTGTCAAGCTCGCATTTTTGGGCTGCTTGGGTATAATGCGCGCGTAATTATTTTGATTAACTAACCAATAGTTGTTACCGAGGAGGACACTAAATGCAAGTTGCATTAGTAGGGTTAGGCGTTATGGGTAAAAATCTTGCCCTCAACCTGATTGAAAAAGGGCTGACATTAGTAGCTTATGATAAAAACCCAGATGCGGGTGCCGAGTTACTAAGCTGTGCGAAAGCACTAGGTTTGGCAGACCGTTTACATATTGTGTCTGATTTAAATGATATGGTTAGACGCTTAGAGCCGCCTCGTTCGATTCTTCTTTTAGTTCCTGCTGGTGAATTGGTTGATAAAGTATGTACAGAGCTTGCAGAAGCAGGTGTTGACTGTGATGACATTATCGTAGATTGCGGCAACAGTAACTACAAAGATGGCATTAGCCGTAAACTTAAATATCAAAACAAATTTGAATTTGCCACTATGGGTATTTCTGGCGGTGCAGAAGGCGCACGTCACGGTCCTGCAATGATGGCAAGTGGTTCAGAAGGCGGCTGGGAGCGAGTTGAGCCGTGGTTTGAAAAAGTAGCGGCAAGCTACAAAGGTGAGTCGTGTTTTGCTCGTGTAGGCCAATCTGCAAGTGGTCACTTTGTAAAAATGGTTCATAACGGTATCGAATATGCGTTAATGCAATTAATTGCAGAAATGTATCAATTATTACGTTTAGGTACTAATCGTTCACCAAAAGAAGTGGCTGACATTTTCAATGAATGGTCTGAAGGCACTTTAAATAGCTACTTACTGTCAATTTCAAGCCATATCTTGAGCCTTGAAACGACAGAAGGCGAGCCGCTAGTTGATTTAATCGACAATAAAGTTGGCGCGAAAGGCACGGGTTTATGGACTGCACAAAATGCCTTAGAGCTTGGTATTGCAGTACCATCACTAGTCGCAGCTGTTCAAGCACGTCACTTAACTAATACCTGTGATACGCATGCTGCTAAAGAAATGACTTACGCTGCTAAAGCAACTGATACCGTTGATTTAGACTTAGCAGAGCTAAAAGACGCGTTCACATTGGCTAGTTTACTTGCTTACCGTCAAGGTTTAGCCCTTATCAAAGGTGCGTCTCGTGCGCATCAGTGGAAAGTTGATCTTTCTAAAACGCTACAAACGTGGCGCGCAGGTTGTATCATCCGTGCTGATTACTTAGACAATGTAGCTGAAGGTGTAGAATTTATTGATTCTATGCAGCGTGAATCAGCAGCATTACGTAAGGTAACGGGTGCAGCAGTTTCATCTGGTCTTGCTTTCCCAGTGTTAACAGCAACGCAAACTTACATTGCGACGTTAACAACCCCAAGTAATGGTCATCTAGTTCAAGCACAACGTGACTATTTCGGTGAACATGGTATTAAAACTCACAGTGGTGAGATTTGCCATTTAACAGACTTAGTTGAGATTGACGAAAAAGTTCGTTAATTATCAAAAAGCATAAAAAAGGCACCAATTGGTGCCTTTTTTGTATTTGCTGCATTAACGACTTAGCTCACCGCGCAGGTTGTCTTGCATCAAGTGACGAATTGTTTCTACTTCAAGCTTTTGACTAAATAAGTAGTGTAACTTGGTCAAACAGGCTTCTAATGTCATATCGTAGCCACTGATCACACCACAATTTAATAAGGCATTACCGGTTGCATAACCGCCCATATTAACTTGGCCTTTTAAGCACTGTGTTAGATTAACAATCACCATACCGCGTTTACTTGCATCATTAAGAATGTCTAAGAACGCCGGATCTTGCGGGGCATTACCGACGCCAAAACTTAATAAAACAAGTGCTTTGATGTCGTCATTAACTAAACTTTTAACCACTTTTGGACTGATCCCAGGGTAAAGATAAAGCACACCAATTGGCTGTGGTGTGATATTTGACACCTGTAGTTCGTTATCAACGTAAGGGCTTAGTTGCCCTTTGATCAGTTGAATATTAATTCCAGACAGTGCTAAGGGTTCAAGGTTCGGTGATGCAAAGGCATCAAAGCCATCAGCATGGGCTTTTGTTGCACGGTTACCACGGAACAACTGGTTATTAAAAAACAGGCTTACTTCAGCAATAGGGTAATTAGCGGCTAAATACATGGCATTAAGTAAGTTTACTTGGCCATCAGAACGAAGTTGCGACAATGGAATTTGTGAGCCTGTCACAATTACAGGTTTTGTTAGGTTTTCGAACATGAAAGACAAAGCAGAAGCTGTGTAGGCCATAGTATCGGTACCATGCAAAACCACAAAACCATCATAGTCTTGGTATTTACTCTTAATATCGTCAGCAATTAATTGCCAGTGGGCAGGGGACATATCTGAAGAATCAATGAGCGGGCAATATTCGTGAATATCAAACAAAGGCATTTCATCACGATTAAACTCTGCATTATTGACCACTGTTTCGGTTAAAAAACCTTCTGCCGGAACATAGCCGCGGCTCGATTTTTTCATACCGATAGTACCACCCGTATAGGCGATATATATACGTTTACGTTTCATAAAAAAAGCCCAGTTAAATAACTGGGCTTAGTATACCTAAAATCGCTTAGCTAAGTAACTTATTGAATTACATTACACACTAAACAACGAGCGTAAACGCCTTGTGGATCGTTGTAATCTTTTAGGTTATCAATTTCACTACTTAACTGATTAATAAGGCTTTGTAAGTTGGCTTGTGTTGCTAGTACTGATTGTGATGAATCAGACTTAGCAAAGAAGCTCTTAACAGCCGCTGTACCAAAGATATCTTGTAGCATTTGCTCTTGTGGTGTAAGCGATTGCTTGATGGTTTTAACATCATAATGATTAAGCTTAGCAAGCTCAGCTGCTGCCTTAATTGCATCTTGCTTATCGCCAAGTTTATCAACTAAACCCAGCTCTTTTGCTTGAGTTGCAATCCATACACGGCCTTGGGCAATTTTATCAACTTGCTCAGGGGTCATGTTACGCGCTTCAGCCACTACATTTAAAAAACGTTTGTATGCATTTTCAACGCTCATTTGAATGATATCTGACATCTTCTCATCAAGTGGGCGTGCAATAGAGAAGCCAGCAAGGTCTGTTGTAGCAACGCCATCTGAGTAAATACCTAATTCAGCCATTGTATTTTCAAATGTCATGAAAGTACCGAATACACCGATTGAACCTGTAATTGTGCTAGGGGCTGCCCAAATTTCATTGGCTGCAGATGCAATCCAGTAACCACCAGATGCTGCCACTGAGCTCATTGAAGCGATAACCGGTTTACCCGCTGCTTTAAGAGCTAATACTTCAGCACGAATAACTTCAGAAGCAAACATACTACCACCACCTGAATCGATACGTAGTACTACGGCTTTCACTTTATCGTCAAGACGCGCTTTGCGAAGTAGGGCTGCTGTAGAGTCACCACCAATTTCACCTGCTTTACGCTCGCCATCAACAATAGTGCCTTTCGCAACAACCACAGCTACTTTTTCAGTGATTGGGTTATCGAACTCAACAGGTGGTTTTACCAGCGATAAATACTCACGGAAGCTTACTTGCTTAAAGGTTTTGCCTGTTTCTTCTGCACCAACTAACTCAATAAGCTGTTGGCGAATTTGTTGTGAGGTTTTTAAAGAATCAACCCACTGATTATTTAATGCGTACTGACCTGAGTTACCATCAACTGCTTGCATTTTTGCAAGATAAACATCCATATCTTCATCGAAATTGCTTTCATCGAATGGACGGCTTGCAGCAACGTCAGTTTTATACTCGTTCCAAAGTGCAGTTAACCAAACGCTATTCGCTTCTTTTGCCGCATCTGACATGTCATTACGAATAAATGGCTCAACCGCTGACTTGTAAGTACCCACACGGAAAATATGTTGAGTTACTTTTAATTTTTCAAGCGCATCTTTGAAGTAAAGCGGGAACATACCGTAGCCTTCAATGCTCACACCACCATAAGGGTGCATAGACACTTCATTAGCGTGTGCTGCAATATAGTATTGAGCTTGTGTATAGTAATAGCCCGTTGCAATAACTTGCTTGCCTGCTTCTTTAAAGGCATCAATTGCTTTAGTTATTTGTTTTAGCTTATTGATGTGTGCACTTGGCATTTTTTGTAGGTCAAGAAGCATCACACTGATGCGATCATCTTTAGTTGCTTGGTTGATCACTTCAACAACATCATCAAGAAGAATTTCTGATGGTGCTTCATTACCCATAGTTGCATCGTTGATTGCTGCTTCTACAGGATCAACATACGTTTTTTCTTCAACAATAGGGCCATTTAAGTTTAGGCGTAGCACGGTTCCGTCTGCTACTTTTACTTGGTCTTCTTCACCAGTGATAGCAACAAAGAAGAGTATCACTAGTAATAGAAATAATATGTTTAGGACCAAACGGCGGGAAAAATTAATCCCGGTCCAAATGCCTTTAAATATCTTTGCTAGCAAAATAAATCCTTAATTCAGTACAGCTTAATAGTGATCTCATCTTAGCTTAGAATAACTTTAAATTTAACTGTTAAATAGTAACAGAGTGTTTAAAACGACAATTTGCTACAGAATAATTACCGGTGAAAAGTTGATTATTCTAAGTTATTGCCGCAGAATCTATTTCAAATAGAGGTTCGACCAGTTAACGGGGCACACAATGTTAGAACAAAAATTACAATTACCGCATACCGAACTTCGTAATCGTTTGGTTATGGGTTCAATGCATACCGGCTTAGAAGAAGGCTGGCATAACCGTAAACGCTTACGTGCATTCTACGAAGCACGTGCCAAAGGCGGCACGGGTTTAATCATTACAGGTGGTTATAGCCCAAATATTCGTGGCAAGCTATCTCCGTTCGCATCAACATTTAACTCATTTTATGATGTGATCAAACACAAAGCATATACTGATGCAGTGCATCAGCATGGCGGAAAAATTTGCTTACAATTATTGCATGCAGGTCGCTATGCTTATCATCCATTCAATCAAGCGCCAAGCTCAATTCAAGCACCTATTAATCCGTATAAACCTAAAGAAATGTCGTTAGGTTCAATCAAAAAAACCATCAAAGACTTTGCTAACTCAGCAAAAATGGCTGAAAAAGCAGGTTATGATGGTGTTGAAATCATGGGTTCTGAAGGTTATTTGATTAATGAATTCATGGCTAACCACACTAATAAAAGAACAGACAACTATGGCGGTAGTTTAGAAAACCGCATGCGCTTGGCTGTTGATATTGTTAAAGCTGTACGCGCTAAAGTAAGTCAAAAGTTCATTATTGTATTTCGTTTGTCTGTGATGGATTTAATTCCTAATGGATCAACACCTGATGAAGTAAAACAACAAGCCCTAGCACTTGAACAAGCTGGCGTTGATATCTTTAACACCGGTATTGGTTGGCACGAAGCTCGTGTACCAACCATTGCCAGTATGGTACCACCAGGAGCATTTAAAGAAGCATCAAAACGCTTGAAAGAAACGGTATCAGTGCCAGTTATCGCGGTTAACCGTATTAACACTCCAGAAATTGCCAATGGAATTTTAGAAGCCGGCGAGTCTGATTTAATTTCGATGGCACGCCCTTTATTAGCAGACCCAGAATTTTTCAATAAATACGTTAATAATAAGTCTGAGCAAATCAATATTTGTATTGGTTGTAATCAGGGCTGCTTAGACCATGTGTTTAAAAACAAACGTGCCACCTGTTTGGTTAACCCACAAGCGGCTTTTGAGTTAGATTACAGCCTTGAAAAAGCACCATCGTCTCGATTAGTACTGGTTGTGGGTGCTGGCCCTGCTGGCCTTGCTGCAAGTTCTTACTTAGCAGCGAAAGGTCACAAAGTGACTTTAATTGAACGTAAAGAACAAATGGGTGGCCAATTTAATTTAGCCATGCAAGTGCCGGGTAAAGAAGACTTTAACCATACCCTTAACTACTTTACTAATGAATTAAAGCGTTTAAATGTCGATTTACAGCTCGGTACTGAATTTACTGACAAGATGCTCAATCAATACGATGATGTGGTGTTTGCAACAGGCGTACGTCCGCGTGAAGCCAAAATAGAATGCAGTGATGGCAAACGCGTATTCGCTTATGATGAAGTAATTCGTGGTGAAGTAGAACTCGGTGAGAAAATTGCGATTCTAGGTGCCGGTGGTATCGGTTTTGATATGGTTGCCTTTTTAAGTGAACACAAAGGCCAAACAATTGAGCAATTCAAAACTCAATGGGGTATTGAATGCGAAGCTGCGCCTGAAAAAGACAATCGTCAAATTTACATGCTTAAGCGAAGTGCAGGGCGTTTTGGTAGTGAACTTGGTAAAACAACGGGTTGGATCCACCGTCAAGTTGCCAAACAGCACGGTGTTAAACAAATCGCTGAGTGTCAATATCTAAGCTTTGATAAACAAGGTTTGAAGATAACGGTAAAAGGTGAAGAGCAAATCCTCGATGTTGATACCGTGATTGCTTGTATTGGTCAGGTGTCAAATACTGAAACGTTCGACAATCAAACCGAAAACGCTAAAGTACACGTTATTGGTGGCGCAAAACTAGCTGCCGCTATCGATGCTAAACGTGCAATTTTTGAAGCGTTACAAGTCGCTCGTAAAATTTAATTGAAAGTAAACTAGAAAACGTGCGGTCTATGTGATTAATCTATTTAGTCATGAGACCGCTATGTTGCACACACACCTAATACCCCTTTACCAACACACCTTTAAGAAACTGCATTTTTTAGATGGACTACCGAGTCTATTAATTCGCTTGATTTTAGCCCCAGTGATGATCATTGCCGGTTTTAATAAACTTGCTTTAAGCGGTGATGTTACTCACTTTTATCAATACTTTTTAGCATCTGAGGATATTGTTGCTTGGTTTGGAAATAGTGACTGGGGTTTAGGTCTACCCATGCCCTCTGTATTAGCCTTTTTAGCTGCATGGACTGAGTTTTTAGGGGGGATCTTTATATTATTGGGTTTATTTACTCGTTTAACAGCAATCCCTTTAATGATCACCATGCTGGTTGCAGCGACAACAGTACATGCCAGTAATGGCTGGTTTGCTGTAACACCTATCGATGCCAGTACCAGCCCTGCGAGAGTGCTGAATTGGCTAGCAATACCAGGAAGTGAAGCCAGTTTAGTTAATTCCAATGAAGCCAGTGAGAGATTAGCTAAAATGCGTGAATTGTTAGAGACGCATGGTTATACAGAATACCTCTATGGGAAAGGGAAGCCTGTAATATTAAATAATGGTATTGAGTTTTCCGCAATATACTTTGTTATGCTCTTAAGTTTATTTTTTGCAGGTGGCGGTCGTTACGTCAGTTTAGATTATTGGTTAACTAGAAAAGCATCTAATAGCTTTATTGCTAATAAAGATAAATGATAAGCTTGGGTTTTCTGCCCCGATTATTAAGGGGTGTCGTACTTAAGCATTTACGGAATATTCATGGACGCTTTAACGCTATTACAAACTCGACAATCAGATCCTCGTCTTATTGCACCTGGACCAACTGCAGAACAACTTGAAATTATTAAGCGAGCGGCCATAAAAGTGCCTGATCATGGCTGTATTGCGCCTTGGCGGTTTATTGTCGTTGAAGGCGACGCACGTAATAAATTAGGCGATATCTACCATCAAGCCGCTGTTGCTGAAAACCAAGATGATAGAACCATTGAGCGCGCTAAAGATCTACCTCTACGCTCTCCTATGATGATCATTGCCATTGCTGATGTAACTGAAAACCCAAAAGTGCCACGTATTGAACAAGTACAAAGTGCAGGCTGCGCTGTACTTGCAATGCAACAAGCAGCATTTGCGCAAGGTTTAGGGGGCATTTGGCGTACAGGTTATTTTGCACAGAGCCCAGCTGTTAAAGCGGCACTAGGTTGTAAAGAACAAGATGAGATTGTTGGCTACTTATATTTAGGTACACCAGAAGTAGACATTAAAAAACCAATCAGACACAAGCCAGAGACGTTTTTTGAGAATTTATAAATATTAGGAACTTTTTTGCAGTTAATCAGTCAGACACTATTAAGCTTACTTATGTTAGTTTTTTTAGATTTAGCTTAGCTGTAAGAAGCGCACGGATGCAAAAAACGAAATAATTCTTCTTCAGTGTGTTTTTTAATCGGTTATTTTTTGTTAACGTATGGATAGTCTTAAAAAAATAACGATAAAGAAGACGAGAACGATGGGAAACTTATTTTTACGTGAAAAAGAAAATTGGTTCGCTTGGTCAATTTGGGGCTTAGTTGGCGCCGTGGTCACTTTTTTTGTTGCCATGTCTACGAAGCAACCTCATTACCTTGGCTTGTCTGCTGTAGTGATATTACTCCTACTGACTTGGTGGATGCAAAGCACTAAACGTTTCGATTTCGGCCGCGCTTTTAAAATTTGTTGCTACGTTTTAACGATCACCTGCTTACCCGCTTTTGCATTAGTCATTATACCTAGCTATAACCTCAATAAAATTGACGTAATAGTGCAGGGTTCAGGCTTTGCAATTGTTAGTTTAATTGTTTGTTTAGTTTGCTCTTTAATCGCAAAGCGCCCTAAGCAGTACTATTAAAATTACTTTTTTAAAGTTTTTTACATTTAAGGCTTTACAACGAACGCAGTAAACACTATTATGCGCGCCGTACGGAGAGATGGCAGAGTGGTCGAATGCACCGGTCTTGAAAACCGGCAGGGGTTTGTAGCCCCTCTAGGGTTCAAATCCCTATCTCTCCACCATTATTTAGAAAAACCGCCTTTATGGCGGTTTTTTGCTATCTGGAGATAAGTAATGTCAGCAAGCGAGTCTTCTTCTACACTAATGCGCATTGTTAAACATGTTCTGCTTTGGTGTATCTTTTCTTATTTTTATCACAGCGGGATCAATGTACTTGTAGCTATGGCCCATGATGCGCAGCCTGATTACGGGCTAATATCTTCAATCGCTTATGGTATTGGGTTTAATGTGTTAGTAGGGCACCTTATTGGCAAATACGACAAGCATTGGCCTGTCATTGCTGCATGTGTGATTTCGACTGTGGGTCTTATTGCCGTGCCTTTAGTTATGTTGGGCAAAGATGGTTTAATGAGCGGCTTTTTTATTGCTTCGATGATCGCTACATTACCTGTTGCGACATTTGTAATTGATAAAATAAAGCAGCGAATTAGTGCAAACACTGAGCAAACGCAGTAAAACTAGGCGATATTCGTTGTATTTTTATGTTAGTATGAGCACGTCTTTTAACTAAATAAACGTGAATTAAAACATGTCAGATAATTTTACAACAGACGCTGAAAAAGCAAGTTACGGTATTGGTTTACAAATGGGTGAGCAATTAAAAGCGAATCCATTCGAAGGTTTAAACTTAAATTCTGTATTTGAAGGTATGAAAGACGCATACACTGGTAATGATTTCCAAGTTGAAATCCCAGCAATTCAAGCAGCTTTTGAGAAAATCAACGCTGAGATCCAAGCTCGTCGTGAAGAAGAAGCTAAAGTTCTTGCAGCTGAAGGTATTGCATTCTTAGAAGAAAATGCAAAACGTCCTGAAGTAACAGTCACTGAATCAGGTCTTCAATACGAAGTACTTACTGCAGGCGACGGTGAAAAACCAACTGCAGATTCAACAATCCGTGCACACTACCACGGTACACTAATCAACGGTACAGTATTTGACAGCTCATACGAGCGTGGTCAACCAGCTGAATTCCCAGTTGGCGGTGTAATCAAAGGTTGGACTGAAGCAGTACAAATGATGGGTACTGGTTCTAAGTGGCGCTTATACGTACCACACGAACTTGCTTACGGTGAGCGCGGTGCTGGTGCAGCAATCGCTCCTTTCTCAACGCTAATCTTTGACGTTGAGCTATTAGAAATCATCTAATCGATTTCAAATAGACATAAAAAAACCTGCTTAAAGCAGGTTTTTTTATGTCTGAAACAAATAACTAATTAGCTATTTGATTCAGCGTATTCTTTACACGCAGCAGTGTCTTCACATTCGCCATATAGGTAAAGAGAGTGATTAGTCAGTTTAATACCATTCTCTTTTGCGATTTCTTCTTGACGACGTTCAATAGTATCGTCTTCAAACTCAACAACCTTACCACATTTTAGGCACACTAAGTGGTCATGGTGAGTGCTACCTGATAATTCAAATACTGACTTGCCGCCTTCGAAGTGGTGGCGAGATACAATACCTGCATCATCAAATTGGTTAAGAACACGGTAGACAGTTGCAAGACCAATCTCTTCGCCTTTGTCTAAAAGAATTTTATAGACATCTTCAGCGCTGATGTGTTGGTTGTCTGGAGATTGCAGAATCTCTAAAATTTTAATACGCGGCAGAGTTACTTTTAACCCTGCTTTTTTTAATTCCAAGTTGTGATCAGTCATTCAATCTGTCTCAATTTTATTTAGTTATACTAGGCATCAGCAAGATGCACACGACACATTAGCAACTATTAGAATAACGTGCCTAGTTACTAAGTGCAAAGAACAATTCGTCTATTTGCCGATTTTTCAAACAAAAATGAACTGGTTGTGCATCTTTACATCAGCTAGTAAATGCGAGTAATACTTGTTATTAATCAGCAAGTTCCGCTAAACACATTTCGTCATAAACCTGAGCACACCAGTCTTTAACACGCTTTTCAGTAAGCTCTGGTTGACGGTCTTCATCAATACCAAGGCCAACAAAATTGCTGTCATCTACTAGTGCTTTTGAAGCTTCAAAGTCGTAGCCTTCAGTTGACCAATGACCCACTACGATTGCGCCACGCTCAGTAACGATATCGTTGATCATGCCCATTGCATCTAAGAAGTATTCTGCATAGTCTTCTTGGTCACCGCAGCCGAAAATAGCAACAAGTTTACCTTCGAAGTCAACTTCTTCTAATTCAGGGAAGAAATCATCCCAGTCACATTGAGCTTCACCGTAGTACCAAGTTGGAATACCGAATAACAATAAATCGAATTCAGCAATCTCTTCTTTAGAACTTTTTGCAATGTCGTGAACCGCTACAAGCTTTTTACCTAATTCTTTTTGAATCATTTTAGCTACGTGTTCAGTATTGCCTGTGTCACTTCCGAAAAAAATACCTACGCTTGACATGGATTTAAAACCTTCTATCTATCAATAGCCAATCTTTCTTGTAAAATTGTTTCAATCAACGCGCTACGGCTAATATTCTGCGCATCTGCCATATCGCTTAATGCTTGATATAACTGTGATGAAACCTTAAATTCTACACGCTTTAAACCACGTGCTTTATCTCGCTTTATTTGATTACGTTTATTTACTTTTAATTGCATATCGCGAGGTAGGGGATTTGTTTTCGGCCTACCTGGACGCTTTTCGTATTCAAATAAATCGGGTGTTGTTCTATCTGTTTCTGACTTTGCCATGTCTAGCCCACACCTGCGCCTTGCCAGAAGACTTGAATAAGTCCTTTCGCTATAAACCCAGAACAGCCTAAAAATAGCACTAACCAAACGATGTATCGGCCAAATCGTGGTACATCACCTTTTTTAAGGACGTCTTGAATTGCCATTCCAATAAAAAAGAAAATACCGGCTAAGCCAAAATACAACCCTAAGGTATCAAATTCGTTAATTAACTGACTGACCATCAACGTATAAACCTTTAAATTAAACGGCGCGTACTATAGCACACAAATTTGTAATAATTTAGTGCGCACGATCAAAAACAGCGAATTTTATCAGCCCAATTAATGAGCTAAAAAATCACTGATTGCTTTATTTACAGCAAGTGGTTTTTGGGCATGTAGCCAGTGACCAGCACCATGAATAATTTTTGCTTTTGCATTAGGGAATAACGCCATAATAGCAGGGCGGTGTTCTGCTAAAATGTAGTCAGAATCATTACCTTTAATGAATAAAGTATCACATAAACAAGAATCATTTTCACTAACTTGCGCTAAAATATTTTCATATTGCTGGTATAAAACAGCTAAATTAAAGCGCCATTGATATTGACCTTCATCATTTTTAGCAAAGCTTTTTAATAAAAACTGACGCACACCCATTTCATCAATGTGTTTGGCAAGAATTTCATCAGCTGCTTTTCTATCACTGACATTCGATTGTGCAACTTCGTTAAGGCCTGCAAAAATAGCACTGTGCCTTGGGTTATTCGCAACAGGAGAAATATCTAACACTACAAGCTTATCAATAAGCTTTGGGTGATTAAGTGCTAATTGCATGGCCACTTTGCCACCCATTGAATGACCTATGATGTGCGCTTTACTAATATTTAGATGCTCAAGTAACTCACTGACATCTTTAGCCATAGCGTGATAATTCATGGTATCGCTATGGAATGATTTACCGTGGTTACGTAAATCAATATTCGTTACACGATAATTTTCAGCTAATGCTTTTGCGATAACATTGAGGTTTTCAAGTGAGCCAAACAAACCGTGGATCAATACAACGTCTGAACCTTGACCCCATTGTTGGTAGTTTAATAGCATTTTCAACTCCTAATTTTAATGGCAGTATTTTGCCTAGTGAAATTACAAAATGCAAAACATAGAGAATTGCTGCGAGCTTAGGTATAATCATTGAGAACTTTTAAAATGTGACCCGTAAAGACAGGAATAACATGAAAAAAATCGACATAGACGACGAGTTATATCAATACATTGCAAGTAACACGCAAAGTATTGGTGAAAGTGCATCAACCATTTTGCGTCGTTTATTAAACCTCTCTGATGGCGCCAATGCCCCAGTTGAAACAACTACTAAAACTGAACAAGAAACCCCAGTTGTTGAAGTACAAGAACAAGCAGAACAAGAATCAAGCCCTGAACCAAGCGACGAAAATGTTGAAGAGGCTGCACAAACTGTCACAGCATCGACACAAGTGAAAGGTAATGTGTTTAATGTATTAAACAAAGAAGAGCTGGCAATGCAAAAAGGTGTTGTTGGTCGATTCTTATTTATACTAGCTGCTTTATATAGAACGCATAAAAAAGATTTCGCTAACGTGCTTGAAATTAAAGGCCGTGACCGTGTTTATTTTGCCACTAGCAAAGAAGCACTTCTGGAAAGCGGTAGCAGCATGAATCCAAAAAATATCACTGATACTGAGTATTGGGTGATGACAAATTCAAATACAACCAGAAAAAAAATGATGCTTCACGAAGTAGCACTGTGCTTAGGCTACAGCGCAGATGAAGCAGAAAAAATTCGTGATTACTTATAATCCATAAGGAAATAATATGGCGATTCATCCAGATGCAGGTAAACCTGCACCGCAATCAAGCTTAGTGAATGTACCAAAACTGATCTCGGCTTATTACTTAAATGAACCTGACCTAGAACAAAACCCAGAGCATTGTGTTGCTTTTGGTACGTCTGGCCATCGTGGTTGTTCGTTCGATGTAAAATTTAATGAATCGCATATTTTAGCGATCACTCAAGCAATTTGTGATTACCGTAAAGAAAACAATATTTTTGGTCCACTTTTCTTAGGTAAAGATACACATGCATTGAGTGAAGCGGCTTTTAACTCTGCTATTGAAGTACTTGTTGCAAACGAAGTGCAAGTCATTGCACAAGAAAATGACGATTACACGCCAACACCTGTAATCAGTCATGCTGTTGTTTGCCATAACAAAGAAAACCCAAATGAACTTGCTGATGGTATTGTGGTAACTCCTTCACATAATCCGCCAGAAGACGGTGGTTTTAAATATAACCCACCAAATGGTGGCCCTGCAGATACTGATGTTACTAAGTGGATTGAAGACAGAGCAAATCAATTACTTTTAGAAGACTTAGTTGAAGTCGAGTTATTTCCATATGCTAAAGCATCACGTTCTGGTTTTATTAAGTACCAAGACTTAATTACCCCTTATGTTGATGACTTAGTTAATATCGTTAATCTAAAAGCAATTAGCGATGCTCAAATCAAAATTGGTGTGGATCCGCTTGGTGGTTCTGGTATCAACTTTTGGCCAGTCATTGCAGAAAAATATAATTTAGACTTAACGGTCGTAAATGAGTCTGTTGACCCAACATTTTCGTTCATGCCTTTAGATAAAGACGGCAAAATCCGTATGGATTGCTCTTCTCCTTATGCAATGACAAACCTTATTGCATTAAAAGATGACTATGATATCGGTATTGGTAACGACCCTGACTATGACCGCCACGGTATTGTTACACCTGACGGCTTAATGAATCCAAATCACTTTTTAGCAGTTGCAATTGACTACTTATTAAATAACCGCGAATGGTCAAAAGAGGTCGCAATTGGTAAAACGCTGGTATCAAGCGGCATGATTGATAAAGTAGTTGCACGTAATAACCGTGAAGTAAAAGAAGTACCGGTAGGCTTTAAATGGTTTGTTGAAGGCTTAAGCAAAGGTACCCTTGCTTTCGGTGGTGAAGAAAGTGCAGGGGCGTCATTCTTGCGCTTTGATGGAACAGTTTGGAACACTGATAAAGATGGTTTCATCTTAGGTCTTCTTGCTGCAGAGATTTTAGCCGTAACGGGTAAAACACCTTCACAGCTTTATAAAGAACTTGAACAAGAGTTCGGTGCGCCTATTTATAAACGTATTGATGCGCCAGCTAGTGCAGAACAAAAATCACGTTTAAAAGCGTTATCAGCTGATGATGTTACTGCAAGTACCTTAGCGGGTGATGCCATTACGCAAAAACTAACCCATGCCCCTGGTAATAACGCTGCTATCGGCGGTTTAAAAGTTGTTACTGAAAACGGTTGGTTTGCTGCACGTCCATCGGGCACTGAAGATATTTATAAAATTTACCTTGAATCATTCAAAGGTGAAGAACATCTAGCATTATTAGAAAAAGAAGCGAAAAAGCTGGTTGATTCAGTAATTAGCTAATTCCTTTTTTACCTATTAAAACGGCTGAGATTCTCAGCCGTTTTTGTATTCTTCTCTCACGCATTTTTAGGATAGAACAATGAGCTATTCAACTCCTTCATATCTCGAAGAATTAAAAAGTACCGGCGACTTTTTAACCCTGACTCGCAACAATGAATTTTCATTAGAACCTTGTGCATTTACTCTTGCCAATGGTACTGATGTCACAGTTCACGACACGGGTATCATCGAGTTTCAACCTGCACAGCAAACAAACAAAGATATTGTTCTTTCAAGTGCAGTACATGGTAACGAAACTGCGCCAATTGAAATTTGCGATCAATTAATCAAGTCAATCATTACAGAACAACTTTCCTTGAAGCAGCGTGTACTGTTCATTTATGGTAATCCTAAATCTATTAATATCGGTAAGCGTTTTGTAGATGAAAACTTAAACCGTTTGTTTAATGGTCATCATACTGTAGAAGGCATTGCTTCTAACCCAGAGCGAGTTCGTGCAAAACTGCTTGAAGACGTTGTTACTGATTTCTTTGCTAGAGGCAACCAGGGCAGTGAGCGTTTTCATTATGATCTTCACACAGCAATTCGTGGCTCTAAAAATGAAAAGTTCGCAGTGTATCCTTTCTTACATGGTAAACCGTGGAAAAAATCACAACTGCAATTTTTACTTAGCTGTGGCGTAAACACGGTACTAATGATGAAATCAGCGGCAACTACCTTTAGTTACTACTCGTCGTTTGTACATGGAGCTGACTCATTTACGGTAGAACTTGGCCAAGTAAAACCATTTGGCGAAAATGACATGTCGCGATTTGAGAAAACCAAACAAACTTTAATTGCATTAATTAGTCAAGAATCTGTCGAATATAAAGAATTTAATGCAGATGATTTCGAGTTGTTTTCAGTATATAGAACAATAAACCGTACTTGCGAAGACTTTAGTTTTCCATTTGCTGATGATGTGGAAAATTTCACCGGTTTCGCAAAGGGCGAATTAATGGCAACTGATGGTCAGACCAGATATGAAGCGGAAGTAGACGGTGAAGCTATTATCTTCCCAAACGCTGATGTAGCCTTAGGTCAGCGCGCTTTGCTTACAGTTATTCCAATGCAAGTTGATAGCAACTTTATTTAAAATCTCTGCATTAACACCCATCTAAATTTAGTTAACTATATGACTATAAAGAACTTATCTTGTTGTATAGTTAACTTTCCATGCGTTTTTAGCCATTTGTCATCTATTCGTCTATGATTAGTTGAATAACAACTTACGTTAACGTAAAGTGACGGCAGTTTAATTTAATTAGATTGAATACTGCGCAAACTTTATCCTTACAGCTCATGCTGATAAAAATATAATTAAGGGCAGTAGCGTAGGTTTCTGACAACGAAAGAAGGTAGGTTATGAGTAATCCAAATAACGTATCGCTAAACATTAATCATGAACTGTCATTTATTGACGGTCACGCATTAACGATCCCTACATTAAGTATTCTTAATGAGGAAGGCGACATCTACGAAGGTGCAACCGCACCTGATATCGACAAAGCAACGGCAATCCGTCTATATGAAACAATGCGTTTTATTAGAGCACTTGATGAGCGTATGCAAGCAGCACAGCGTCAAGGTCGTGTTAGCTTTTATATGCAATGTCTAGGTGAAGAAGCGGCTGTAACAGCATCAGCTGCAGCGCTTGATCAAAACGATATGATCATGGCCCAATACCGTGAGCAAGCAGCTTTACGTTATCGTGGTTTTAGCCTTGACCAATTCATGAATCAAATGTTCTCAAATGAAAAAGATTTGGGTAAAGGTCGCCAAATGCCAATTCACTATGGCTCACGCGAACTTAACTACATGACTATTTCATCACCGCTTGGTACACAAATTCCGCAAGCAACAGGTTATGCATACGGTCAAAAAGTTCGTCATATTGATGCCCAAACAGGTGAGTTAAACAGCACTATTGATAACATCACTATTTGTTACTTTGGTGAAGGCGCTGCATCTGAAGGTGATTTCCATGCTGGTTTAAATATGGCCGCAGTTCACGAAGCACCGGTTATTTTCTTTGCTCGTAACAATGGTTATGCGATTTCTACACCTGCTGATGAACAGTTTAAAGGTGATGGTATTGCATCACGTGGTGTTGGCTATGGCATTAAAACAATCCGTGTTGACGGTGCTGATGCACTTGCTGTTTATGCAGCAACAAAAAAAGCCCGTGAAATTGCGACTACCAAAGGTGAACCTGTTTTAATTGAATCGATTGCCTATCGTTTAGGCGCTCACTCAACCAGTGACGATCCAAGCGGTTACCGTACAAAAGATGAAGAAGCAAAACATAAAGGCTGTCCAATCGAGCGTTTCCGTAAGTGGCTATTAAAGCAAGGTTGGTTAGACGAAGCGCAAGACGCGAAAGACAAAGAAACTATTCGTGAAGAAATTTTAGCGGCCCTTAAACGCGCTGAAAAAGTTGAAAAGCCAGCATTAGAAGAGCTTATTTCTGATGTTTATGATAAGCCAATCCCATCACTGCAAAAACAATATGAAGAACTAAAAGAGCACATTTTGCAGCATCCTGATGCTTATCCAACAACTGCAGGGAGATTAAAGTAATGGCTAAAATGAACATGCTTCATGCAATTAACTCTGCCCTTGATATCACCATGGCAGAGCATCCAAATGCATGTATTTTTGGTGAAGACGTTGGTTATTTTGGTGGTGTATTCCGTGCTACATCTGGCTTACAAGAAAAATATGGTAAGCATCGTGTGTTCAATACACCGTTAACTGAGCAAGGTATTTTAGGTTTTGCTAATGGCTTAGCGGCGTTTGGTGCGCCTGCATTAGCTGAAATTCAGTTTGCTGATTATATTTTCCCTGCATTTGACCAAATCGTGAATGAATCAGCTAAGTTCCGTTACCGTAGTGGTAATGAATTTAATGTTGGAAATCTAACAATTCGTACACCATACGGTGGGGGTATTGCAGGTGGTTTATATCACTCACAATCACCAGAAGCTTATTTTGCTCACACACCGGGTTTAAAGTTGGTTGTGCCACGTAACCCATACCAAGCGAAAGGTTTGCTTCGTGCATCGATTAAAGATGATAACCCTGTTATTTTCTTTGAGCCGAAACGTTTGTACCGTGCATCAACAGGTGAAGTTCCAGAAGAAGATTACAGCATCGAGCTCGGTAAAGCTGAAATCGTGCAAGAAGGTACTGATGTCACTGTACTTGCTTGGGGTGCTCAGATGGAAATCATCGAAGACGCCGCTAAAAAAGCTGCAGAGCAAGGAATTAGCTGTGAAGTGATTGACTTACGTACCATTTTACCATGGGATGTTGAGACCATTGCTAAATCAGTGACTAAAACAGGTCGTTTAGTGGTAAGCCACGAGGCACCAATCACCAATGGTTTTGGTGCAGAAATCGTTGCAACAATTCAACAAGAGTGTTTCTTACACCTTGAATCGCCAATTGCTCGCGTGTGTGGTTTAGATACGCCATATCCATTAGCACTTGAAAAAGAATATGTGCCGGATGCACTTAAAGTGCTTGCTGCGATTAAGCAATCAGTAGAGTTTTAGGAGTCAGTATGTCTAAAGATTTTATCTTGCCAGATATCGGCGAAGGCATCGTAGAGTGTGAAATTGTTGAATGGTTAGTTGCAGAAGGCGATTCTGTAAAAGAAGACCAGCCTATTTGTGATGTTATGACTGACAAGGCGCTTGTGCAAATTCCTGCTGTTCATGATGGTGTGATCAGTAAGCTCTATTATGCAAAAGGGGATATTGCGAAAGTACATGCACCATTATTTGCAATGGATGTTGATGGCGAAGCACCAACACAAAGTGAAGAAATTCAAGCTCCTGCTACTGCAACTGAAGCATCATCTGAGACTGGTGAGCACTTAGAGGATTTCATTTTACCAGATATCGGTGAAGGTATCGTTGAGTGTGAAATCGTTGAGTGGTTAGTGAGTGAAGGCGATGAAATCGTAGAAGACCAAGCTGTGTGTGATGTAATGACAGACAAAGCATTGGTGCAAATTCCGGCTAAATACACAGGTAAAGTTGAAAAGCTTTATTATCAAAAAGGTGATATTGCAGCGGTTCACAGCCCATTATTCCAAATGAGCATTGCCGGCCAAAGTGCAGAGCCAGATGTAAGTTCTGCGGTGGTTAAAGCGCAAACAAATGCAGCAACTAAACCTTCGCAGAAGCCTGCGACTTCGGCAAACTCTAGCAAACAACTGAATAAGAAAGCTGTTGCTTCACCTGCTGTTCGTCGTAAAGCCCGCGAACTTGATGTTGATTTAACACAAGTACCAGGGTCTGGTAAAAATGGCCGTATTTACAAACAAGATATCGAAGATTTCTTGAATGAAACACCAAGCCAAGTAGCATCACAACAAGCTGCGCCAAAAGCGGCAGAGCCAGTATCAACTGTGGCGTCTTCTGGTGGCAGTCGCGTAGAGCCTATTAAAGGCATTAAAGCAGCAATGGCTAAGCAAATGGTTGCTTCAGTTTCGACAATTCCTCACTTTACTTTCTGTGATGAAATTGACCTAACTAAACTAATTGCAATGCGCAGTGAGCTTAAAGAGCAGTATAAGCAACAGGGCGTTAAGCTCACTATGATGCCGTTCTTTATCAAAGCACTGTCGTTAGCGATTAAGCAATTCCCAGTACTAAACTCGCAAGTAAATGATGATTGCAGCGAGCTAACTTACTTTGATGATCATAACATCGGTATGGCGGTTGATTCTAAGATTGGTTTACTAGTACCAAACATTAAATCATGCCAATCAAAGAGCATCGTAGATGTTGCAAACGAAGTGACTCGTTTAACTGAAGCAGCACGTGATGGTCGTGTTTCACCGGATGATTTGAAAGGCGGCACTATTAGCATTTCTAACATAGGTGCGATTGGCGGCACAATTGCAACCCCAATCATCAATAAACCTGAAGTAGCGATTGTTGCTTTAGGTAAACTGCAGCATTTACCTCGCTTTGATGCACAAGGCAATGTTGTTTCAGCTGCTATTATGCAAGTAAGCTGGTCTGGAGACCACCGAGTGATTGATGGCGGAACAATTGCCCGCTTCAATAACTTATGGAAGTCTTACTTAGAAGACCCTGCAAAAATGATGATGGCGATGAGCTAACATTAGTAAGCATTAAAAAACCAGCCTCGGCTGGTTTTTTTAATCGTAAATTTTGTATTTGTTATTTACCGTAAAAATACAATCCATAACCGAGTAACAGCGCTGGAATTGTTGAATACACCGTCGCGATTAAGGCCGCTTTTGGCGCTAATGCAATAGCTGGGAATAGGGCATCGCCGTCATTTGAAATTGCATTGGCTGCCATCGCACTAAATGGAATAATACCTTGAATATAGAGTGTCATCACCACGATTTGTGGCCCACAGCCAGGTAATAAACCAATAGCCACAGCCACCAGCGGTGCAAGATAAGCATACTCAGAAAACCAGGCTGTTAAATCAACACCGACTAGATTAACGAGAATTTCGAACAGCATAAAACTGGCAACAACCCAGGCAGTAACAAAGTGCGTGTCCATTAACACTTTCGTGAGTTTTGAGGGAGGTGTGCAAGGCGCTTCTTCACTGGTTACTTGCTTATAACTGCTGCCTTTAGAAGACAGAGACCACACAACCACGGTGAATAGCGCCATGATCGAGCCAAACAGGGTGACGCCAGTATTAACGCTTTGACTAAATTCGCTAAGGTCAGAATTGGTAGCGATAACAAAAGCAATAATCAAGCTTGGTACTAGGGTAAATTTCCAAATAGGACGGCTAAATTTCAAAGCTCTTGGTTGGCATTGTGGCTGCTCGCTGTATTCACCTGCTTCGTCAGGTTGAAATTTATCTGGGCTATGAAATGTATTAACTATCTGACCGCTAATAATACCTACAGCAACACCGATTAACATCATTAATAAACCATCAAGCGGGCGGGTTGCTAACAGTAAAAAGGCGGCATCGCCCATGGTTGCTGTTAATACGGCAACAACAGAGCCAAAGCTAGCCTGCTTTTTAGTAAATTGGGTTACCACAATAATAGCACCCCCACAGCCAGGCAAAGCACCTAAAATAGACGCAAAGCTCACCTCTAGAATGCCTGATTTAGCACGTAAATAGCTAAGCTGTAATTGAGGAAGTCGATCAATAAGGTAGTAATAGATTAATAAGGTGGCTGCAACAAATACAGATACTTGAAAAAAAGCATCACTAAGCGCTTGTAGGGTGAATTCTCGGCTTGCAGGTACCGCTAAAGAAGTCAGTAATAAAAGGGGTAAAATTAAGCGTTTATTGTCCGTAATGTAACACCTCGCTTTATTAGGAATAAACCTCGTTTGTGTTAGTGAGAGCATACAGTGCAACCTAAAAATTAATCAGGTTACACTGTATTACGATTTTAAATGAAAATCAATCTCATTTGTATCTATTTACGTTGGAACTCAGAAGTGGCATTCCATGTCGGCCATTCTTTTCGTTCTGAGATATCAAAACCGACTTGATAGAATAACTGAAGGTCCTGAACGGCACCTGATAAATCCCATTCATCACGGTAACGGTCGCAAGGCTGATGATAACAACCACGAAGCACTAGGCTCATACGCTTACGGTAATTTGCCGTTTCTTCGTCAAGTGCTTCACTACCACCACCGGCATACATTGCTGGTACACCCATGTTTGCAAATGCAAAGTGATCAGAGCGGTAGTAACCACCTGAAGACGGTTTAGGGTCACCAGATACTGTACGGCCTTGTGCTTTAGCAGCTGTTTCTAGCAGGCTATCCATTTCTGATTTACCAATACCAACAACACTGATGTCTTTTACTTTACCTAATAGGTTTAAGCTATCCATATTGATGTTAGCAACCGTTTGTGATGCTGGGATCACTGGATTTGCAGCATAATATTTCGAGCCAAGTAAACCTTGTTCTTCAGCAGTAACGGCTAAGAAAGTCATTGAACGGCTAGGGTGCTCAGGTAACGTAGCGAATGCTTCAGCAACTTCGATTAAACCAGCAGTACCCGTTGCATTATCATGGGCACCATTATAGATTTGGTCGCCTTTGCGGGTTTTATCAGTACCAAGGTGATCCCAGTGAGCTGAATAAATGATGTGCTCGTCTGGCTTTTCGCTACCCGGTAACGTCGCGATAAAGTTATACGAAATTGACTTTTTGATTGTGTTATTTACTTCAACACTTGCAGTTAGGTCGCCCATATCAACATGGTAAGCGCCTTTTGCCGCATTAGCTTTCATGGTATCGAAATCTAAGCCTGCTTTTGTGAAAAGCTCTTTAGCAACATCAGTTGTTACCCAGCCTTCAACAGCAACACGGTCCATGTTGTTATTTTCTTTTTGGAAACCAAATTGCTCACCGCTCCAAGAGTTTTCAACAACTGACCATGGGTAAGAAGCCGGTGCTGTTTCGTGGATGATAATCGCACCTGCTGCACCTTGACGGCTTGCTTCTTCATATTTGTATGTCCAACGACCGTAATAGGTCATGGCATCGCCGGTGAATAAATCAGGGTTTTTCGTCGCAAAACCAGGATCGTTTACCAGCATAACAACTGTTTTGCCTTTAACATCTAGGCCTTCGTAGTCGTTCCAGTTGTATTCTGGTGCATTAACACCGTAGCCAACGAATACTAATTCAGAATCTTTAATGCTTTGCTTAGCACTAATACGGCTGCTACCCATTACCATATCTTTTTTGTATTGGTAATCTTTGCCGCCAATGGTAAGTACCATGTCTGAATCAGCTTCTAGTGAAACAAGCGGTACTTCTTGTAAGAAGCTATCACCGTTACCCGGCTCAAAACCCAATGCTTTAAATTGGTCGGTTAAATAGGCAAGCGTTAGCTCTTCACCTTTAGATGATGGTGCACGGCCACCGAACTCATCAGAGGCAAGCACTTTAATATGCTCTGCTAATTGCTCTGAATTAATGCTTTGATAGGCTTTTTCGACATCACTTGATGTGATACTTGTTGAAGCACAGCCCGCAAGAATGGCACTTGCAAGGACTGTCATTGGAAAATAGCGTTTCATAATAGCTCTTTTTTTGTTTTATGGTGGCATTAGTATATGAGGTTCTATTAATGAGAACCAGTTTTTACGGTAAACTACCCACAATACATCAAGAAGTTAAAAATAAGCAATGAAACGATTTAATGCTCCCGAGCAATGGTCAACACAATACCTCACAACGGGTGCTTTTAGTGACCTAGCGACGCTATTTAATTTAGATAAACTGTCAGATTGGCCATCTTGCCAGTGGTTTAATCAATATCTAAATGCGAAAACTACACAGGACAAAGCCATAACCTTTGTTGAAGATGAAAAGTTTGCTGATGAAACCCGTTATTATGAGCAAATCATATTTGAGACGGGGCAAGTACCAACAAGACAACAAAATTGGCATGACCTTTTTGGTGGCTTTATTTGGTGTTTATTTCCAAAAACAAAAGCGCTGATTAATCATCAGCATATCGAAGAAATTAAACTGCATGGTCTAAAAGAGCGTAGTAAACACCGAAATGCGCTTACTTTATTTGACGAATGCGGTGTGGTGCTGGCAATTACTGAGCAAAGCTGGCAGCATCAATTACGCGACCACCAATGGCAGCAAGTCTTTGTAGAACAACGTGAACATTGGGGAAAAAGCATTAGGCCATTTATGTTTGGTCATGCTAACTACGAAATGCTCACTCAGCCGTATATTGGTTTAACGGGTAAAGCATTATTTGTAATTGTTCCTGATGACATATTTTGTAAAGATTTAAGCGAGCAATATGCGTATCTAGATCAACGTCTTTATGAGATGATAAAGCTTGATGATTGTTTGCGTGATAATAAAAACTTATCACCCTTACCCTTGTTAGGCGTACCAGGATGGTGGACTGACAATGAAAATCCAGAATTTTACAGTAACACTGATTACTTTAGACCGAAACGAAGGAAACGCACATGATTGAAGTGGCAGGGCTTAAAAAGAAGTTTAAGCTAACAAAAGATCATAAAAAAAATAAAACGGACAACGTAGACCCCCGTGAAGATAAAGAGTTTTTTCATTCTGTAAGAGACGTCAGCTTTCAATGTAACAAAGGTGAAGTACTCGGTTTACTCGGCCCAAATGGTGCCGGTAAAACAACCACCCTTAGAATGATTTCAACAGCCTTAAAACCAGATGAAGGCAGCATTACCATCTCTGGTCATGATATCGTTAAAAAGCCATTAGTTGGCCGCAAGTCAATTGGATTTCTGTCAGGTAGTACCGGCTTATATGGGCGTTTAACAGTTAAAGAAAACGTTGAATACTTTGCCCGTTTACATGGCATGAGTAAAAAAGCGGTAGCCGCTCGTTGTGATGAGCTATTCACCTTACTTGATATGCACAGCTTTATTGATAAACGCGCCGAAAACCTTTCAACAGGTATGAAGCAAAAAGCCAATATTGCCCGTGCTGTTGTTCATCATCCTGATGTGGTTATTCTTGATGAGCCGACAACTGGTTTAGATATTATGACTACGCAAACCGTAATTAACTTTATTCGCGGCCTTAAAGAGCAGGGCACACCAGTTATTTTCTCAACGCACCATTTAGATGAAGTTGCCTTACTTTGTGACCGTGTTGCAGTGATAAACCAAGGAATTAGTTGCTTTGATGGCACCTTAGATGAGTTTAAACAAACAGGTCAAAGTGAAGAATTGAACCAAGCGTTTATGAATATTTTAACGGAGAGCCGTGATGTTTGAAGTATTTAAAAAGGAATTAAAAGAGCTATTACGTGACCGTAAAACATTGATATTCGTTGTTGCACTACCGGTTGCTATCTTCCCACTTTTATTTGCTGTTATGGCCTTTATTAGTTCTCAAGCGGCGTTAGAGGCAGAACAAGAGGTCCATACTTACGCCATTATCAATGGCAATTACGCGCAAGATTTTACCGATAAGGTGTTTTACCATAAGAGCTTTGCTTTATATAAAGGCGACGAAACCTTTAATACGGTAGAAGAGCTCACTAAAGCGGTAAAAGCAGGCACCATAGACATGGGTATCTATTTACCGTCAGACGCTAAGCAAACATTAGATGATGCAAAGCAAAGCGAATGGCAAGTTGTGTATAACGACGCAAAAGCAATTAATTTCCTATTTGACCGTGTCAAAGAACTGGCAAAAGAATATGGCGATGCGCTGCGTACAAACAAACTATTAAGCTTTGGTGTATCAGAAGAGCAACAAGCTGCCATTATCGAGCCTATTAAAGTTGTGAAGGTCGACACTGCAGATAAACGTGAAAATCTTGGCGAGAAAATAGGTGGGTTTATTCCTTATCTACTTATTCCTCTGGTATTGATGGGCGCAACGTATCCGGCGATTGATTTAGGAGCTGGTGAAAAAGAGCGCGGTACGCTCGAAACCCTTCTACTTACACCAATCACCCGTACACAGCTGGTGTTAGGTAAGTTTGTAACCTTACTTGCTTCTTCTATTGCGACAACCACCATTACTGTACTCAGTATGGGTGTGTGGATATCAGTGGCCATTGCATTTGTAGATTTAGCAGTTGTTAAAAACGCATTTAGCTCTTTAACCGTATTAGATTTAGGGCTGATTTTTGTGTTGTTATTACCTATTGCTGCAATCTTCTCATCATTAGCGTTGGCTATTTCAATTTATGCGCGAACCTTTAAAGAAGCGCAAAACTACATGGCACCACTTAGCATGGGTGTAATTTTTCCAATTATGGTTGCTTTGATGCCAAATGTTGAACTGACGAGCAAAACAGCATTCATTCCTGTTACAAATGTAGCTTTGGCAATCAAAGAAATTATTAAAGGTACAGTTGATTACACACTCGTGGGTTTAATTTTCTTAGCGACAGTCATTGTGGCAGGTGCATTACTTGCGTTTTGCGTTAAATGGTTTAACAAAGAAGATGTCTTATTTAGATAAGAGATACTGATTTTACCTAATAATAAAGCACCATTTTGGTGCTTTATTTGTTTGTAAGCCAAGCTAAGTACCTGCCAATCCTTATTACTTAATATATTTTCTGTATACTCCGCTTTTATTACTATTCTCTCCTATACTCTAAAGTAGAGTAGAAAAGAAGGCTTTCGATTCAATGGATTCTGGACATTCAGCGCATTTCTATCAACGTCATAAATTACCAATACTGGCATTATGTATTTTTTTAGTATTGGGCATTTTTGTTACTGTAAAATATGAATATGATCTACGAGAAGATGTGTTCACTCGCACCTTTGAACAGATGCAGCGAGAGCTCGGCACTAAAGAAAGTGTATTAAAAACAAGTTTAAGAGAGAATATTTCAGCACTTAACTTCTTAGATTCAACCCCGCCAGTGCTTGCAATCATGCGTGCTACAAATGATCAAAATATAGATCCCGTTTTAGGCACGCCTATCTCAGCATGGAAAGACCGCCTAGCAAAAATCTTTACTGGTTTTATGTCAACAGATAAAGACCTCGCACAAGCTCGGTACATTTATATTGCTGATAATGGCAAAGAAGTTGTGCGGGTTGATAGTTTAAATGGTCAGGCTTATAGAGTGGCTGATGACAAGTTACAACACAAAGGCCAACGTGATTACATGCAAATTACGGCAAAGCTTGAAAATGGCCAAATTTACATTTCACCCATTAACTACAATCGTGAAAATGGCCGTTTACAACAGCCTTATATCAGCACATATAGGATAGCCAAATTAGTAAAAGATAATGAAGGTAAGCCGTTCGCAGTGTTGATCCTCAACTATTATGCAGCCGATTTGCTTAATAAGCTTACCAGTAACACTGCTGATAATCTGTCAGTGTATTTATTAAATGCGCAGCAACAATTTATCTATCATCCAAAGGAATCATACCGTTTTAGTTTTGAGCTGGATGATGCTCATTATTGGTCTGAAGAATTTAGCACTGAACAAAAAATGGCAGGCGTTGATTTTTTTGATGTAGTTAACTTGCCTGAAAAATTATATGTTCAGAAAATTATTGAGTTTAACAATGGCGTTCAAATGCAGCCACTGACACTGGCTGTCTCAATAAATACAGATACATTACTCAATGAAATACATCAAAAGCGATTAAGGTTTATTGGTATATTATGCTTAATCATTTTAGTTGTGCTGATGTTATTTATAATCTATCAACGTGACATCAACAGAAAAATTGAGCTCAGTTTTTTAAAAGAAAAAAACAGCAAAATAATTGAAAGCTCAACAGATGCCATCATTATGGTTCAGCCAAATGGCGTTATTTGTAATGCCAATGAAACAGCAAAAACATTTTTTGGTATTACAGAACAAACCACCCATTTTGATACCTTGTTTAATTATAACGATGAAGATTTTCAAGGGATTGCAGAAGCCATTAAAGAAGGGCAGCGTTGCTCGTTTGAAGCGGTTCACATTAGTGAACAGAGCACTCATTATTTCTCTATTACCATGACACCTGTTTTTGATGCAGCGAAGCAGCAATATCAAATAGCGGCAATACTACGCAATATTGATTCACTTAAGTGCGCTCAACATCAACTAGAAAAGCTTAATGTGACACTAGAAGAAAAAGTAAAAAGCCGCACAGCCGAGCTCGAAAAGGCCACCGAACAAGCATTAGCTGCTAGTAAAGCTAAAAGTGAATTTGTCGCTAACATTTCCCATGAAATCCGCACTCCGATGAATGGTGTGCTTGGCATGCTCGAAATGCTTGAAGAAGAACCATTATCTACTCAGCAAATGCAATACTTACATTATGCAAATACCAGCGCTAACTCATTGATGACACTGATTAATGATATTCTCGATTTTTCAAAAATTGAAGCAGGTAAACTTGACTTAGATAGTCATGAGTTTGATGTAGTTTCAGTGTGCAGTGATTTAATCACATCGATGGCCGTTCAAGGTCAGAAAAAAGGTATTGAAATCCTGTTCGATGCACATGCTATTACTAAGCGTACCGTAACGGGTGATAGCCACCGCTTAAAACAAATTCTCAATAATTTACTCAATAATGCATTCAAGTTTACTCATAAAGGGCATGTAAGTTTAACGGTTAAGGAGCAGCTGCATTCAGATAAGTCGCTTTGCCTAAGCTTTGTTGTTGAAGATACAGGTATTGGTATTTCGAAAGAAAACCAAAGTAAATTGTTTGAAGTGTTTACCCAAGAGGACTCAAGTACAACGCGCCATTATGGTGGCAGCGGTTTAGGGCTTTCAATAAGCCGAAAACTCGCTCAGTTGATGGGCGGTGATATTATCGTTGATAGTGAAAAAGGAAAAGGAAGCCGCTTTTGTGCAAGTATCAAAGTGTCACTCAGTGGCTCATTAAAAGAGCTGGGTGCGATTACGGCGCTGAATAACAAACACGTTGGTTGTGCAGTTTTATATGATCTGCTTGGTCAGAACATTGAAACCCAATTAGAGAAATCTTGTCAGCCTCAGCCATCGAAAGTTTCTCGATTAAGTGATATACCTGAAAATGTTTTCAATGAGTTAGATTTACTTATCATTGATCATAAACACCCAGAACTAAAAAATGTGGTGAGTTTTGCAAATCAATACCCCGACACCTGTGTATTAATTTTAGGGGTTATGGCATCACTTAAACAAAAAGAAACATTACCGAGCAATTGTACTGTTATTGCAAAACCTGTCACTCCTGATGAATTAGCTTATAAACTCGCGGTTTTATTTAATGATAATAACTCTGTTATTGAGCGTAAGAATACAGATACTAAAGAAACTATTGAGCTTGATTTAACATCTCGCTCAGTGCTTATTGTCGACGATAACATGATTAATATTGAGGTGAGCAAAGCCATTTTAAGAGATAGCCATGTGCATATTGAATCAGCCAGTGATGGTCTTGAAGCAATTGAGGTATTGAATAACAGCGAAACTCAATTTGATCTGATCTTGATGGATTGCCAAATGCCAAACTTAAATGGGTATGACTGTACCAAAGCAATTAGGCAAGGCAAAACAGGTGAGAAATACCAAGATGTGGTGATCATAGCCATGACCGCAAGCGCCATGGCTGGCGATAGAGAGAAATGCCTTAGTGTTGGCATGAACGACTATATCACCAAGCCTATTAAACAAGCCACATTGCGTAAAAAGCTCTCAATGTGGCTGAAGGCTTAAGCGGCATCTCGCTCTTTATTAAATGCAGGTTTAGGCGTTAATGTACTAATATCAGCAGAGTGAATCACTTTTTGTGTTTCACTCCAGTGCAATAACTCAATACGACCAGAGCTGTTTTCAACTAATGCAGTGCAGTTCTCAATCCAGTCGCCATCATTGCAATACAAAATTCCATCAACCACTTTAACGGCTGGGTGATGAATATGCCCACAAATGATGCCATCGACGGCTTGTTTTTTTGCTTCGTGGATTGCCGCTTTTTCAAATGCGTCAATTGCTTCACGTGCTTTATGCACGCGTGCTTTGATCCAAGAGGCCAATGACCAATAATTACCGCCAAATAAACGGCGAATGCGATTAGTCCAACGATTTAAAAAAAGTAAAAAGTCGTATCCTGCATCGCCTGCAATACTGATTAATTTGTTGTAGCGGGTTGCTGAATCAAAATCGTCGCCATGCAACAGTAAAAACCGTTTGTTGGCTTTTGTGGTATGGATATATTGTTTATGTACTTCAATACCGAATAATGAATCATTGGCATAATGGCGAAAGGTTTCGTCGTGGTTACCCGGTATATAGATCACTCGTGTGCCATCTTTTGCTTTTTGTTGAATAAGCGCTAGCACATCATAATGACTAGGATGCCAAAAAAACTGTCGTTTCATCGACCATAAATCGACAATATCACCGACCAAATACAGAACATCGCATTCAATCGCATTTAAAAAGTCTAGTAAATACTGCGCTTGGCAGTCTTTATAACCTAAGTGAACGTCGGAAATCCAAACGGCAGGATAGTGGGTTTTACTACTGCAAGTGGTGTTATTCATGGCATTTACTCGTGGTGTAATAAAGTAAATGCTAGGCAGAATCAATGACAGTTAAAAGACGCTTTAGCGAAACATCTATGACAATTAAAAACACAAAAAAACCGCCGAAGCGGTTTTTTATATTTTGTTGAGCTGACTTAATTAGCCTTTAACAAGTGCGGCAATTTCGGAAGCGGCACTATCTAAATCAAGCATTAGCTTTTCACCAGTACGACGGTTTTTAAGCTCCACCTTATTTTCATCAAGGTTACGCTCACCAATAACTAGCGTGAAAGGCACACCTAATAATTCCATGTCATTAAACATAACACCAGGGCGCTCTTTACGGTCATCAAACAACACATCTAAACCTGCATCTTTCAAACCTTTGTAAAGGTTATCTGCAATATCCGGAATACGATGAGACTTATGCATGTTCATAGGTACAATCGCTAAATCAAATGGTGCGATAGGTTGCGGCCATTTAATACCGTATTGGTCGTTGTTTTGTTCAATAGCGGCAGCTACGATACGTGATACACCAATACCGTAACAACCCATTGTCATTACTTGGTTTTTACCTGATTCACTTAATACGCCTGCTTTCATTGCTTCTGAGTACTTAGTGCCAAGTTGGAAAATATGGCCAACTTCAACGCCGCGTTTAATTTGCAGTGAACCTTGGCCACACGGGCTTGGGTCGCCTTCAACGATATTACGGATATCAGCCACTTCGTAGTTTTCTACATCGCGATCCCAGTTGATACCGCTGAAGTGTTCGCCATCTTTATTAGCACCAGCTACAAAATCAGCCATTACGTTAGCTGTGCGGTCAACAATGATTGGCATTGATAGGCCGACCGGGCCTAATGAACCTGGTTTTGCGCCAATAGCAGCAACGATGTCTTCTTCTTTTGCCATTTCAAGCGGTGAGTCTACAAGCGGGTGTTTCTCAGCTTTTAACTCGTTTAGATCATGGTCACCACGTAATACAAGGGCAACTAAACCACGTTGTTCGTTTTCATCTGGTGCGCCATATACGATTAATGTTTTCACGCCGCGATGAGGTTTAACACCATAGTGCTCTTTAAGCTCAGCAATTGATCTTGCATCAGGCGTTGGGAACGCTTTTAGCTCTTTGCTTGCAGCTGGGCGCTCTTCAGCCGGTGCTAGTGCTTCTGCTTTTTCGATATTTGCAGCATAATCACTTGCATCACTAAATGCGATTGCATCTTCGCCTGATTCTGCAAGTACATGGAACTCATGTGAAACGCTACCACCGATAGAACCTGTATCAGCGATAACAGGGCGGTAATCAAGACCAAGGCGCTCGAAGATGTTGCAGTATGCTTTGTGCATTACTTGGTATGTTTTCTCTAAACACTCATCACTTAAGTGAAAAGAGTAAGCATCTTTCATCGTAAATTCACGAGCACGCATTACACCAAAACGAGGGCGAACTTCGTCACGTACTTTTGTTTGTACTTGGTAAAGAGTAAGCGGTAATTGCTTATAAGAGCTCACTTCTTTACGTACAAAATCAGTGATCACTTCTTCGTGTGTTGGGCCAAGTGCAAATGGGCGGTTGTGACGGTCATTAATACGAAGTAATTCAGGACCAAATTGCTCCCAACGACCAGACTCTTCCCAAAGATCAGCTGGTTGGATAATAGGCATTAACATTTCGATAGCGCCTGCTTTATCCATTTCTTCACGTACGATGTTTTCTACTTTTTTAAGTACGCGTAGACCAGAGGGCAACCATGTATACAAACCCGACGCAACGCGGCGGATCATGCCTGCTCGTAGCATTAATTGATGAGAAACAATTTCTGCATCAGACGGAGTTTCTTTAAGTGTTGCGAGTATATATTGACTGGTACGCATCTCTATTCCAAGTAGTGTTAAAATTATTATAGTTTACTCAAGACGTTTGAGTAATAACAAGGCGCTAAGTTTACCAGTGGAAGCACTGACACTAAAGCGCTATATGCTAAAAACTAGCATTTTTCAATGCTGGTCACTGTATTATGATTGTCCTGAACATGCCATCTAATATTAAAATCATATAAGGTCATGCCGTAGCTTTGTTCTGAGTCACGTTGCTTTTTATAAGCAGGGCGAGGATCTTGCTTTAATACATTGGTGATAAACGCTTTTAATTCAGGTTGTTCGGTCTGTTTTTCGATAAACGCCAGGGCTTCTTCACTAAACTCAACGCTCATATCGGTTTCTGGTCGGGTATCGGCAAAGCCTGCGGTGGCATCGGTCATTGCGTCTGAGTAGGGCAAATATGGCTTAATGTCTAAAATAGGTGTGCCATCGAGTAAATCGATACCTGAAAGCAATAAGCTTAACTGACCATTTTTATATTCGATACCCTCTAATTTTACGGCACTCATGCCAATTGCATTTGGGCGAAAGGTTGCACGTGTTGCAAATACACCTTTACGTTCATTACCGCCTAGGCGAGGGGGTCTCACCATTGCTGAATAGCCTTTATCTGCGGTTTCATGAAATCTGAATAGTAACCAAATATGGCTAAATTCATCGAGGCCGCGTACAAACTCTTCACGATTAAAATCGCTGCTGAATACCAGCTTTGCTTTAGCTTCAGGAACTAAACGAGGTTGGCGAGGTATGGCAAACTTTTGTTTATAAGGAGATTGAATATGGCCGACGGCAGTTAATTGGTATTCGCTCATTGTGCAATGTCGTTATGAAAATCTGCCGACATTTTACATGCATTACATGCAAACACAAAAAAGGCAGTCGAGACTGCCTTTTAAATATTTAGACTATACAGTCTAAATTAAAACATGTATTGGAATGATACAGACGCTACATCCATATCAGGGTCAATATCATCTTCTAATTTATAGCGCTCATACTCAAAACGTACTTGCATGTTTGTTGTGAAAGCATATTCTACACCTGCACCATAAAATACATCACCACCGTCTGAGTCAGCACTGATACTGCCAAGCTCGCCTAGGTCTTGCTCAATTTCAGCATCCCACTCTAGCCAACCACCTTTGGCATAAACAGAAAAGCTATCTGTAATTGGGGCTGCTAAGCGTGCTGCTAGTGAAACACCGTCAATTTCAGCTTTAGAATCGATATCGCTTACTTCATCAAAATTTTGGTAGGCAAGTTCAAGGCTTAAGTACTTGTTAAACTGAGTACCAATATAACCTTTCAGCATTTGTGAATCGTCATCAAAGTCAGTGTCATTTTCACTGTCTTCAAACTCAAAAGAATATTGACCGTAGCCGATACCGGTATAAATACGCGGAGAATCCATTTCGGTAATATCTGCATGTGCAGCATTATTAAAACCTAGTAGTGCTAAAGAAAGTGCAGAAAGTGAAATTGCTTTAATCATTTAATAGCTCCTTTATAAAATAAATAAACGAATGTTTCGCGTCATTCACAAGGAGTATTGCAACGGCAATGCCAAGCTGAAAACAAAGCCTAAAGTATTGTTTTTAGGCTTTGTTTAGCGGGTTTTTGTGCAGTTTGTTGAAACTGTAATCAGGCATTCAGTTTGGCAGTCGTAACAATTTCAGGGTGCTCTGTAGAAGTTACTAGGTACGGTTTATAATTTTTTTGTTGCTTTAAGCTTTTAGGCTTTTTGTAAAAGGGTTTCTGTTTCTATCGCGATCTCTTTCATTTTAATCGCATAGTTTTCGATTTTCTTTTCTTCGTCAGTTACGGCTGTATATGAAGGGACTTCGATTGGGTAGCCTGCTTCATCCATAGCAATAAAACTAATAACACAATGGTTGGTTTCAACTAAGTTTTGGGTTTTAGGGTCGCCGCAGCGTACTTGAATAAAGATTTGCATACTGGTTTTACCTGTGTGGGCGATACTAGCTTTCACTTCGACTATTTGGCCAACCAAAATAGGGCGCTGAAACTTTACACCCGCAACAGAAACAGTTACGCAGTAGTGACCGCTCCAACCTGCAGCACAGGCGTAACCAGCTTGGTCAATCCACTTCATTACCACACCACCATGAACCTTACCGCCAAAATTGACATCAGTAGGTTCAGCTAAAAAACGAAAGGTTACACTTGAAGACGGCATACTTTACTCACTTTTATAAAACACGACATTTTCAGCATAGCCTAAAAAAGGGGCCGAAGCCCCTGCAATTTAGGATAAATTTTAATTAAATGAGTAACGTGCGTTACATATTAGGGTAGTTTGGCCCGCCAGCACCTTCAGGTGTTACCCAAGTAATGTTTTGACTTGGGTCCTTTATGTCGCAGGTTTTACAGTGCACACAGTTTTGTGAGTTGATCACAAACTCTTTTTCACCTTCAACCTCTTGTACTTCGTAAACACCCGCAGGGCAGTAGCGTTGTGCTGGCTCATCAAATTGCGGTAAATTGACCTTAATTGGAATCGAGTTATCTTTTAGCTTTAAATGGCATGGCTGCGATTCTTCATGATTGGTATTTGATAAAAACACCGATGAAAGTTTATCGAAGCTCAGTTTGCCGTCTGCTTTCGGGTAATCGATTTTTTCGGCCTGATCAGCTGCAACTAATGTGGCATGATCTGGCATGTTGTCTTCAAAGTTAAATGGTAAGTTGCCACCAAATAGGTTTTGATCTAGGGTGTTATAAGCACCACCTAAGAACTTACCGAGTTTGTGCATAACAGGGCCAAAGTTACGTGATTGATAAAGCTCTTTGTACGCCCAGCTTTGTTCAAAAGCTGATTTATATTCGGCTAAATCGGCATTCTCTTTACCGTCGCTAAGAGCTGCTACTATCACATCAGCGGCAACCATGCCCGATTTCATGGCTGTGTGGTTACCTTTGATCTTGGCAAAGTTCAATGTGCCTGCATCACAACCTACAAGTAAACCACCCGGGAAGTGCATTTTCGGTAAAGAGCGCAGGCCACCTTTGGCAATAGCTCTTGCGCCATAGGCTATGCGTTCACCGCCTTCTAAAACATCTTTAAAAACAGGGTGATGTTTCATGCGTTGGAATTCATCAAACGGGCTTAGATGTGGGTTTGAGTAGTTAAGGTCAACAATTAAGCCCACCACAACTTGATTGTTGTCGCTGTGATACATAAACGCACCACCACTGGTATCACCAGTTAACGGCCAGCCTGTGCCATGTACGACAGTGCCTTCTTTGTGTTTACTTGGGTCGATTTGCCAAATTTCTTTGAACCCTAAACCGTAATGCTGTGGTGATGCATCTTTATCAAGGGCAAAGTGTTTAATTAGCTCTTTACCTAAATGACCGCGGCAGCCTTCAGCAAATACTGTGTATTTAGCTCTAAGCTCCATGCCTGGCATGTAACCATCTTTTTCGTTGCCGTCTTTATCAAGGCCCATATCGCCAGTGATAATGCCTTTTACTGTTTCGTCTTCAATAATCAAAGAATGCGCAGTAAAGCCAGGGAATATTTCTACTCCTAAGTTTTCCGCTTGCTCTGCTAAAAAGCGACATACATTACCCATAGAGACAATATAATTGCCGTCGTTATGGAATGTTTTAGGGCTAGCAAAGTGGGGGATGCTGGTGGCTTTTTCACTGTTATTGAACCAGTAAATATCATCTTGCGTTACTTTAGTGGTAACTGGAGCGCCTAATGACTGCCAATCAGGTAATAACTCATCTAGTGCTTTGGTTTCAAAAACCGCACCCGATAAAATGTGTGCGCCCACCTCAGAGCCTTTTTCTACCACACAGATCATTAATTCTTGTTGTTTTTCTTGTGCTTGTTGAGCCAATTTAATCGCAGTTGATAAACCTGCTGGGCCTGCGCCTACGATGACTACATCAAATTCCATGGTTTCGCGTTCGACCATATAAACCTCTTCTCGGTGACGGACCTGCTGTAAAGAACCTTATTTCATACTTGCAAATGAAACGTTACAGGCTGTGAATACTTTAAGGTTATTTTAGGTTGACGTTTACGTCAACAGGAAGTAGTCTGAATTCATAAAATAAATAAGTTGACGTATAGGTCAACTTTGAGAACACACAATTGATGGAGTCACGATGAAAGTCCTCGTTCCAATTAAAAGAGTAATTGACTACAACGTCAAAGCACGCGTTAAAGCCGATAAAACGGATGTTGATCTAGCTAATGTAAAAATGGCGATGAACCCGTTTTGTGAAATTGCAATTGAAGAAGCTATTCGTTTAAAAGAAGCAGGGACGGCCACTGAGGTTGTTGCTGTGACTATTGGTAATAAATCATCTCAAGAGCAATTGCGTACAGCCTTAGCACTCGGTGCTGATAAAGCCATTCATATTGAAACAGAAGAAAAGCTTGAGTCTTTACATGTTGCAAAATTACTGAGCAAAATTGTAGAGCAAGAATCACCTGAGCTGGTTATTTTAGGTAAGCAATCGATTGACTCTGACAACAATCAAACCGGTCAAATGCTTGCTGCTTTAACGGGTCGTGGCCAAGGTACTTTTGCATCTAAAGTTGATGTTCAAGCGGGAACAGTTAATGTAACGCGTGAAGTAGACGGTGGCTTACAAACAGTTGCTCTTAAACTACCTGCTATTGTAACCACAGACTTACGTTTAAATGAGCCACGCTACGCTTCATTGCCAAACATTATGAAGGCAAAACGTAAACCACTTGATGTAATTGCTGCTGATAGTCTAGGTGTAGACCTTGCGCCTCGCGTACAGCTGGTAGAAGTAAATGAGCCAGAAAAACGCAGTGGCGGCATCATTGTAGAAGATGTAGCAACATTGGTAGAAAAGTTAAAAACAGAAGCGAAGGTGATCTAAATGAAAACATTAGTGATAGCCGAACACGATAAAGGTGTTCTAAAGCCTGAAACCAATAAAACGATTACTGCTGCTGTTAAACTAGGCTTTGATGTAGATTTACTACTTGCCGGCGAAAATTTAGCTGCAATGAGTGAACAAGCAGCGTCAATTGCAGGTGTTAGCAATGTACTGATTGCCGATGATGCAGCTTATGCAAATCAACTTGCAGAAAACCTAGCGGATCTAGTTTTATCTTTAGCAGATAACTATTCACACATTGTCGCAAGCGCAACAACAACGGGTAAAAACTTTATGCCACGTGTTGCTGCACTTTTAGATGTTGCGCAAATCTCTGAAATCATCGATGTGATTGATGCAGATACCTTTAAGCGTCCTATTTATGCAGGAAATGCAATTGCGACAGTTAAATCATTGGATAGCAAAAAGGTTATTACTGTTCGTGCAAGTAGCTTTGATGTTGCACCAGAGCAAGCGCCAGTAGCTGTAACTAGTGTTGCTGGTAAAGGTTCTGTTGGCCTGAGTGAGTTTGTATCAGAAGAACAAACTGAATCAGAACGTCCAGAGCTTACTGCTGCACCTGTGGTTATTTCAGGTGGTCGTGGTATGCAAAATGGTGAAAACTTTGCGTTATTAAATGGTATTGCCGACAAACTAGGCGCAGCTATTGGTGCTTCACGTGCTGCTGTTGATGCGGGCTTTGTACCAAACGATATGCAAGTAGGTCAAACAGGTAAAATTGTTGCCCCAGATTTATATATTGCTGTGGGTATCAGTGGTGCAATTCAACACTTAGCGGGTATGAAAGATTCTAAAGTGATTGTTGCCATCAATAAAGATCCTGACGCACCAATTTTCCAAGTCGCTGACTATGGTTTAGTTGCTGATTTATTTGATGTGTTACCAGAGCTTGAAAGCGCTCTGTAATTCATAACGATTCTGGTTGTTAAAAGCTGTTCACCTTTTAGGTGCGCAGCTTTTTTTCGTTTATATCTTCAGATTACTGTTTTACCGGAAGGTAACCAAACTCAAGCATTTTCTGTTGTATCTTGTTTGATTTAACAATCACAGCGAGTTTGTCGCCAATCTTTTTTGAGCGGGGTGATTGTGTGTTTACTATTAGCACCAGCGGCCTTACAAAGGCATAGTCGCCACTTTGAATTGATTCAACAGAAGGGCTAACACCGTCAATCTTAAGCAAAGTTACTCTATTAATACGTCTATCATTTTCTAATTTACTAATAGCGCCATATGAATCATAGGCAATGGCATTTGGAATACGCTGGACTATACCCAGCGCTTGATTGAACTGATCATAAAGCTCTACTTTTTGTTTAGAAAATAAACCTCTATTACCCGCCATTTTTAAGCGTATGAAATTACTGCCAGGTTCTTGAATATAATCTAAGTTTAAATACTCTAAAAACACATCAAAACTACCATGACTAGTGCCTTTGCTAAAAAGCAGGATCTCATCATTTTTTGCGCTTAGCTCTGGAGTATAAGGCGAAACCTCAGACCACGCCTTTAGTTTACCTTGGTAAATATCGCTTAGTTTTTTAGTTGTAAGCTCAGTGATGTTTAAGTTTTTGTTTACAAAAAATGCGATTGCATCTTGGGCTATGATTATTTGCCGCAAAAAGGGCCAACGTTGTTGTTCTTCTTTTGTTAAATAACGCGAGCTGGTGCCGATATCTATAACATTTTCGGCAATTGCTTTAATGCCTTTATCACTGCCCATTGGCCTAATTTGTATACTATTGCCAAATTCTTGGCTTAAGTCGTCTTTTATATAGACTAGTAATTCTGTCACTGTGGTTGAGCCGGCAATAAAAATTGGTTTGGTATTAATATTTTCTTCAATTGCATACGCACTATGTGCAGAGATAAGAGTTGTAGATAGCAAAAGGGCTTTCATAGAGCGAAATAGCATATAGACACAAATTCCTTAATAGTTAGCTTCCTATCAATATAGGCAATATGTCTGGCTTTGCTAATTCTTTAGGCTGTAAACTTTAAAATATTTAATGATTTACACACAAAAAAGCCGCTCGAAAGCGGCTTTTAGATTATGTAGCGTTACTTGTTAGTAAGTCGCGCTGCCTTTTGTACGAGGGAAGGCGATAACGTCACGTACGTTACCCATACCTGTTACATATGCAACTAAACGCTCAAAACCTAGACCAAAACCTGAGTGCGGTACAGTGCCGTATTTACGTAGGTCACGGTACCAGCTGTAATCTTCTTTGTTTAAGCCCATTTCTTCTAGACGCTTATCTAGAACATCTAGACGCTCTTCACGTTGAGAACCACCGATGATTTCACCAATACCTGGTGCAACTACGTCCATTGCAGCGACTGTTTTGCCATCTTCGTTTTGACGCATGTAGAAGGCTTTAATATCACGCGGGTAGTTTTTAATAACTACTGGCGCATTAAAGTGCTCTTCAGCAAGGTAACGTTCGTGCTCAGACTGTAAATCTACACCCCATTCAACAGGGTATTCGAACTTCTTACCACACGCTTTTAAGATTTCGATAGCATCTGTGTAATCAACTTGTGCGAAATCTTTAGTTACGAACTCTTCTAAACGAGAGATAGCTGTTTTCTCAACACGTTGTGCAAAGAATTCCATATCATCACGACGCTCAGTTAATACTGCATTGAAAACGTATTTAAGCATGTCTTCAGCAAGTTTTGCGATATCTTCTAAATCTGCAAATGCAACTTCAGGTTCAACCATCCAAAACTCTGCTAAGTGACGAGATGTGTTTGAGTTCTCAGCACGGAAAGTAGGGCCAAAAGTATAGATTTTTGACATTGCTGAGGCATATGTCTCACCATTTAATTGACCAGATACTGTTAAGAATGCTTCTTTACCGAAGAAATCCTCACTGTAATCGATGTCGCCTTTATCTGTGCGTGGTAAGTTTTGCATATCTAAAGTAGATACACGGAACATTTCACCGGCACCTTCACAGTCACTTGCTGTGATGATCGGTGTGCTGATCCAGTAGTAGCCTTGCTCGTGGTAAAAACGGTGAATCGCTTGTGCTAAACAGTTACGTACACGGGTTACCGCGCCCATGATATTAGTACGAGGACGAAGGTGTGCGTGCTCACGTAAATATTCAATGCTGTGACGTTTCGCAGACATAGGGTAAGTATCTGGATTCTCAACCCAACCTAATACTTCTACAGAGTTAGCTTGAATTTCGAAAGACTGGCCTTGACCCGCAGAAGGCACAAGAACACCTGTTACAGATACAGAACAACCGGCAGTTAAACGTGTTACTTCATCATAATTATTGAGTGAATTAGGTACTACCGCTTGAATAGGATCAAAACACGAACCGTCATGAACGGCTAAAAATGAAATTCCTGCTTTTGAATCGCGGCGTGTACGGATCCAGCCTTTTACTGTTACTTGGCTGTCTACCGCAACCTTGCCTTTTAATAGCTCTGAAATCGCTAAATGGCTCATCTTCACTCCAATGATATAAGTTGCCTAATATAATAATGCTGTGCATTGCACTTGAATCGACTATCTTACCCTCGTAAATCAAATAAAAAAACTATTGAGGCGTACTCTTTAGTAGTTTTTCTTCAATTGAGTAAAATAGCAGCAATATTTTGCGTAAAATTTGCGTTTATTTAAATTCTCGCTGCGCTAATTGGTTATTTTGTGGCATTATTAACAATTACTGTCCTTTAGTCTTTAATTAAATTGTATAACAGGTGCTATGAAACAAGTTTTTATTCTTCGCGGCTTACCAGGCTCAGGTAAATCATATTACGCACAAAGCCTTGCTGATGAGTTGGTAGCTGGTAATGAAAGTGATTATGTCGTGTGCGCAACAGATGATTATTTTTACAATAGCGAAGGTGTGTATCAATTTGATAAGTACAAGTTATCTGAGTATCACAATCTAAACCTTGCACGCTTTATTAATGCCTTAGCAGAAGAAATCCCGTTAGTAATTGTTGATAACACTAATATTAAAAAGTGGGAATTTATCGCCTACGCACAAGCGGCCACTGCACTGGGTTATCAAGTGAAAGAAGTGATCGTTGGTGAAATTAAAGATAAATCGCTGCAGCATCTTTACGCCAAGCGCTGCGAACATAAAGTACCGCTTCGAATGATCAGTAAAATGGCATATATGTTTGAATGGTAAAGTTTAAAGGAAAAGGAAGCATTAGCTTCCTTTTTTAATGTCTAGAGGGCGTGTTGACCTTTGTGGATTAAAATTTGTTCACTCTAGGGGCGATTTAATCGCGGCGCGAGATTTGTAACCTAGTGGGCTAAGTAAAAATCGAGCAAAGCTACCGCGTCCTGCTCACGCTCCTTACCTACATCCATGTAGGTAACAAAGAGTTAATCGCCCCTAGAAAGATCCCGAAGGGCAGCGCGTGTTTGGCATTGATGCTGCGTTATCGCCTATTTATGTGGAACAATCACACTACATAGGCTCTGCCTTGCCTAAATACCAAACACACTGCTGCAAAATCAATCACAAAGGGTCAACACGCCCTAATACGCCTGCTGTTCTATTGCTGCATAAATAGCATTGCATAACTTAGTTAAGCTCTGTTCATCACTTATGTAAGGCGGCATCAAATAAATTAACTTACCAAACGGGCGTATCCACACACCTTGCTCTATAAAAAAGCGTTGAATTTTTGCTACATCTACACTTCTATTAAGCTCAACAACACCAATTGCCCCCAATGTTCGCACATCAACGACCGCATCGAGATGCTTACACTTTGCAAGCTGCGTAGTTAGTACATCATTTATATGTTCTATTTGTTCTTGCCACGGTTGCTCTAACAGTAAATCAATACTTGCGCAGGCAGTAGCACAGGCAAGCGGGTTACCCATAAAGGTTGGGCCATGCATTAATACGCCGGCTTCACCTTCACTAATGCCAATAGCGACTTTGCTGGTGGTTAATGTCGTTGATAGCGTCATCATGCCGCCCGTTAATGCTTTGCCAATACATAAAATATCCGGCTCAATGTTGGCGTGCTCAACAGCGAAAAGAGTGCCAGTGCGGCCAAAGCCTGTAGCGATTTCGTCACAAATAAGTAAAACATCATACTTATCACACAGAATGCGTAAGTGTTTTAAGTAATCAGGGTGGTAAAAATTCATTCCCCCAGCATTTTGTACTATGGGTTCAATGATAAATGCAGCAACATCTTGGTGGTGAGCTGCAAAGTAGCTTTCAAGCGTATCAGCTTCTGCAGGGCTAAACTCGCCATTAAATTTAGCACTCGGCGCAGGTACAAAAACATGTTCAGGTAAAAAACCCGAGTACATGCTGTGCATTGAATTAACCGGATCGCAAACGCTCATGGCTGCAAAGGTATCGCCGTGGTATCCCTTAAGCGGTGTCATTAGTTTTTGTTTGCCTGTATAACCTTGGCTAAGCCAGTACTGCAAGGCCATTTTAATGGCAACTTCAACACTCACAGAGCCACTGTCGGCTAAGAACACCTTATCGAGTGACTCAGGTGTGATGCTCACTAGCTTTTTACACAGTTCAACAGCGGGCTCATGAGTTAAGCCACCAAACATGACATGGCTCATTTTACTAATCTGTGTAGTGATTGCCTCATTTAAAACAGGGTGGCAGTAACCATGAATCGCACTCCACCAAGAGGCCATACCATCTATTAGGCTTTCGCCTGTTTCTAAGAAAATACGATTTGCATTGGCATGACTGACTGGGTAAACGGGAAGGGGCTGAGTCATAGAAGTATAAGGGTGCCAAATATGCTCACGATCAAAATCTAAATTAATTGTTTGTTTATTAATCATATGTAAACTTTACATCACTTCGGTTCGTTGACAATGTTACGTCAAGTCGTAGACTAAGCCAATCAAACCGTCCCAATAATTTAAAAAAAGAGACTATTATGGAGCACGCAGTTGTCCGTCACGATTGGACTCACCAAGAAGTAAAAGCCTTATTCGAAATGCCGTTCAATGATCTGTTGTTTAAAGCGGCCAGTGTGCATCGTGAAAACTTCAACCCAAATGAAGTACAAATTTCTACTTTGTTATCGATTAAAACCGGTGCTTGCCCAGAAGATTGCAAATATTGTCCTCAGTCAGGTCATTATAAAACAGACTTAGACCGTGAACGCCTTATGGAAGTAGAAAAAGTGGTTGAGCAAGCGCGTGTTGCTAAAGAAAAAGGCGCAACCCGTTTTTGTATGGGTGCTGCGTGGTCTGATCCGAAAGAACGTGACATGCCATATATTTCAAAAATGGTAAAAGAGGTTAAAGAGCTAGGCCTTGAAACCTGTATGACCCTTGGCATGCTAGATAACGAAAAAGCCCATGCATTAAAAGACGCGGGCCTTGATTATTACAACCATAACTTAGATACATCACCTGAGTATTACCAGCAGATCATTACAACACGTACTTACCAAGACCGTTTAAACACCATCGATAACGTGCGCGATGCCGGCATGAAAGTGTGCTCTGGTGGTATTGTGGGTATGGGCGAGCAGGCTGCTGACCGTTTTGGTTTATTAATGCAATTAGCAAATTTACCGCAGCAGCCAGAAAGTGTACCAATTAATATGTTGGTTAAGGTTAAAGGTACGCCACTTGAAGATGTAGAAGACTTAGATCATTTTGAGTTTATTCGTACTATCGCAGTTGCACGTATTATGATGCCGAAAAGCTATGTTCGTTTATCAGCGGGTCGTACGGCGATGAACGAACAGATGCAATCTATGTGTTTCTTTGCTGGTGCTAATTCAATTTTCTACGGTGATAAACTACTGACTACAGAAAACCCTGAAGCAGACGCAGATATGATGCTAATTAAAAAATTAGGCATGAACCCAGAAACACGTGAAGATTACTCAGATGAAGCAGTAGAAGCATCACTTTCATCAAAAGTTGCCGATAAAGCAACATCTGAATTATTTTACGAAGCGTAGCAATTAAATGGCTTTTGATTTTATTGCCGAGCATCTTGTTGAGCGACAAGCAGATGCATTGCTGAGAAAGCGTCAACTTGTTGAGCAATCAAGCGGGCGCTTTATTCAGGTTGCAGGCAAACAGTATTTAAATTTTGCCAGTAATGACTATCTTGGCTTTGCTGATGATTTTATTGAAATACAAGCGCAGCATCTAGGGAGCCACAGTTCAGCATTAGTGAATGGTTATAATAAACCACAACAACAGCTTGAGCAGCGTTTATGCGAGTTATTAGGCTATGAAAGCGCCATGTTATTTAATAGCGGATTTAGTGCTAATAGCAGCGTATTAAAAGCGTTGTTTCAAGATAAAAGCGTGGCGCAATCATCGGCAATTTTTCAAGATAAGCTTAATCATGCCAGCCTAATTGATGGCGGCCTTCATTCTGCCGCTGCTATGGTGCGGTTTAATCATAACGACCTTAGGCACTTAGAATCTCGGTTACAAAAGTCAAAAGCAAAGCATAAACTCATAGTGAGCGAAGGGGTGTTTTCGATGGATGGCGATCAAGCCCCCATTGAAGCACTCTGTAAACTTGCTAAACAAAGCAATGCGTGGCTGATGATTGATGACGCCCATGGCTTTGGCGTGTTAGGCGAGCAAGGCTTAGGGAGTTGTGAGGTAATCAAGCCTGATTTACTGATTATCACCTTTGGCAAGGCACTAGCAAGTAGTGGGGCTTGTCTGCTTGCATCAAAGAAAATGATTGATTACATGCTGCAGTTTAATCGTGAATACATATATTCAACGGCAATGTCACCACTGATGGCAAATTGTATTCTTGAACGACTCGAAAAGTTATTAAAAGCTGATAAGAGACGCGCTCAACTTACAGAGAATATTGCCTACTTTAGAGCACTTGCCAAAGAGCATAACTTAGCATTAATGGAATCAACAACGGCTATTCAGCCTTTGGTACTGGGCGATGCAGAACACACGCTAGCGGTTGCTAATAAGCTTAAAGGTAAAGGCGTGTGGTTAACCGCTATTCGACCGCCCACGGTGCCATTTAATACGGCACGACTTAGAGTAACCATAAGTAGCGCGCATCAAGCTGACGATATAAAACAGCTTGTTGATTCGCTAGTGGAGTGTTTATGAGTGTTCAACTGCAAGCGCCTTTAAGCTTTCAACACAGTAATAAGCTAACAACACAAACTAAGTTCTCTAAAGCAGCTGCAAATTACACAAGCCATGCTAATGTACAAAAACAAGCGGCTGCGCACTTATTTAAAATGATGGCAAGTAAACATCAGCAGGGTACTTGCCTAGATTTAGGTGCTGGGCCTTTAGTTAACACGGCATTGCTTAAAACACATTTTAATACTGTATTAGCAATGGATTTAAGTCATTCCATGTTAAGCACAGAGCAAAACCCGCATTGTTTAAAAGTGTGTGCTGATATGGATAACCTACCATTACAGCAAAATTCGCTAGATTGTGTGTTTAGTAATTTTGCAATGCAATGGTCTGCTGATTTAAAAGGGCTACTTAAAAGTCTTTTTTATTCACTAAAAGCGGGCGGTAAGGTTTATTTAAGCTGTGTGGTAGATGGATCACTTAAAGAAATCAAACAGGCTTTCGCTTGTTTAGACGAGCAAAACCATATTAATCAGTTTCATTGTGCTAGTCATATTATTGAGTATGCAAAATTGGCGGGGTTTAAACTGAATTTTGCAGCTGATAGATGTTATATAGATGCCTATAATTCTCCTTTAGATGCGCTGCGGTCGATAAAAGCGATTGGTGCTACCTCATTGCAAACTAAGCAAAAACGCCAAGGGTTATTAACGAGGCAGGCACTTAATAGTGTTTGTAGGGCATACCCTCTGGTTGATGGGCATGCTAGAGTGAGCTATCAAGTTGTCCTTTTAGAACTAGAAAAATAGAATTAACTCAAAAATGAAAGAATTTTTTATCACGGGTACAGACACCGATGCCGGAAAAACCCATGTAACCAGTTTATTATTAAACTTACTAGCGCAACATAAACAGCGTGCGGTGGGTTTTAAACCCATTGCAGCAGGTGCAGAAGAAGCATTTGGTCAGCTAGTGAATGATGATGCATTAACCTTAATGGAAAGCTCATCAATTGGGGTTAAATATAACATTGTTAACCCCTTTACCTATGAGCCACCCATTGCACCGCATATTGCAGCTGCCCAAGTAGGTGACAGACTGACATTTGATAAACTTGATGTTGCTTATGCAAATGTAAAAGCACTCAATACCGATTATATTCTTACAGAAGGTGCAGGCGGTTGGTGTTTACCTATTAACGAAACCGATTTACTCAGCGATTGGGTTAAATCACAAAACCTTAATGTTGTTCTAGTAGTAGGCATGAAGCTTGGTTGCCTTAATCACGCACTACTGACAGCTGCTCACTTTAAAGCGCTTGGTGTAAATTGTGTAGGTTGGATAGCAAATCATGTAGACCCAAACATGCGTGAACAAGACGCCAATTTAGAAACTTTGAAATCAGCACTACCTTTCCCGCTTTTAGCGATTAGTCCGTATACAGACGGCACCCCTAAATTAAAAATTTACAAAACCTTACTTGAAATTTTATCTATCAACCCATAATAATTGAGTTGTTACTTTTGACATACTCTGTCACAATTGGTTGCAATTAGTTCCTTGCAACCAATTGCATAAGCCCTAAACTGAGTTGGTAGAACACCCAGATAATTTTATTAACTAACGATTTTTAACCATGTCGTTAGTTAATACAATTGGTATGTTTATTCTGAGGTTTTTATGAAGCGTGTATTTTTGTTTCTACTTACAAACTTAGCGGTAATGCTAGTGTTAGGTATTGTGTTGTCTATTGTGATGAGCGTACTGGGTATTAGCCATCGCAGTTTAGGCGGCATTTTAGTTATTTCAACTGTGTTTGGTTTTGGTGGCTCGTTTATTTCGTTATTTATGTCGAAATGGATGGCAAAAAAATCAACCGGTGCACATGTTATTGAACAGCCTCGTTCTGAAACAGAACAATGGTTAGTTTCGACGGTAGCAGCGCAAGCTAAAAAAGCAGGTATCGCGATGCCAGAAGTGGCTATTTACGATAGTCCTGAAATGAACGCATTTGCGACCGGTCCAAGTAAGAACAACTCACTGGTGGCTGTGAGCACAGGCTTATTACACAACATGAATCAAGATCAAGCTGAGGCGGTATTGGCTCATGAGGTATCTCACATTGCAAATGGTGACATGGTAACGCTTACTCTTATTCAAGGTGTAGTGAATACCTTTGTTATCTTTATGGCGAAAGTATTGGCAGGTATTGTTGATAACTTTCTTAATAGTGATGAAGAAGAGGGCGGTAGTAGCTGGACTTACTTCTTGTTCGATATGATTTTCCAAATGTTATTTGGTGTTCTAGCAAGCGTGATTGTTGCTTACTACAGCCGTAAACGCGAATTCTCTGCGGATGCGGGTGCAGCAAGACTAGTAGGTGCAGATAAAATGCGTAGCGCCCTTGAGCGTTTAAAACAAAACCATCCATCACAACTAGAAGGTTCAATGATGGCATTTGGTATTGCAAGCGGTAAAGGTGTTGCCGAGTTATTCTCATCGCATCCACCACTTGATGAACGTATTAACGCATTACGTTAATTTTAAATACGAAAAAGCCAGCATCAAGCTGGCTTTTTTTATTGTTGGTTTTTCTCTCGCTCGAGTTGTTGTGGCAATAATACCTCAATAATTTCACGGGCAGGTAAGGTATATCTTACGCCATCAAACATCACAGAAGTATGTTCATCAATACTGGTGATCCCTGTTAAGGTCCAGCCTTCACCGCGCTCTTTACAGTAAACTGTAGTGGTAGGTTGAATTACTTTAAATTCTTCACTCATCGAACTTAATCTAATTGCTTGAAATTGCGTTTATAGTAAGACAATAATGCCAGCTCATAAAGCAAAAAGAAGAAATTAACGTGTCTAGCCACGATGACTTAGCGTTTGACTTACGCCCAATTCGACATAAAGATTGCCAAGCGATATGGGATATTTTAAAAGATCCGCAAGTACAAACGTTTAATGATTACGGCGCTGATATAACGAAAGGTGACGTGTACGACTTTATTCAAGGCGACATAGAACGTTTTTATAATCAACAAGGCATTCGTTTAGTTATCGTTTTACGAAGTAGTGGGCAAGTTATTGGCAGTGTAGGCGTATTTAACATAATTGACGGGCAGGGCATGTTGGGGTTTGAGTTATCGTCACAATACTTTGGCAAAGGAATAATGCAAAAGGTAATGGATATGCTATTTGAAAAACTGACGACCTTTGTACCTGCTCCGCTAAACAGTGTGTTAGCTTTAGTTAACCCAAATAACAGCGCAAGTATTAAACTTTTAACTAAATGTGGCTTTCAACAACATGACACTCACTGGGTAAAATACGTTAGCTAATTACTATAATAGTACAATCTTGTTCTGCTAGGGTTGCTACTATAAAATAGCGCCTCATTTTTAAAAAGGAGCGCTTGCAGATATGGCAAAAGCCAAACCAATTACCAGTATTGAAAGTTACGGTATTTACAGTCATTGGGATGCAAAAGAGAAAGACCTGCCTCAAATTACCGAATTTACAACAGACGTTCCTGCACAGTTAGATATTGAATTTGGCTTTATTGTTAATATTAAAAAGGCTAAAGGACAAAAAATTAAATTTTGCGTTTACCACCCAGATATCCCCGATGAAGATGGCGAGATCATGCCACCATTTGAGGGCGAGCAGTACGTTAAAACAAACGATTGGCAGTTTTATTTAGGTGATACGATATGGGCACCTGTTGACAATAAAGTAGGTATTTGGCGAATGACTATTGAGTTAAATGGCCATATAATTGCCGATAAATCCTTTAACTTATTAAAGGAAGCCGAAGGCACTGCCACTGAATTTTGGAAGCATCGCGGTTATTAATCTTTAAACCTGAGAGGGACTATGTATCAAGGAAGTTGTTTATGCGGCAAAGTAAAAGTAACTATTGCTGGTGGCATAGACTCAATTATTCATTGTCATTGCTCCTTATGTCGTAAAAACTCAGGCACAGCCTACGCAACCAATGGCTTTATTCAACGAGATGGTTTTAACCTCACAGAAGGCAAGCAGCATTTAAGTGCGTTTGAATTTAAACCCGGCAGAATTCGCTATTTTTGTAACTGTTGTGGCTCGCCTATTTATAGCGAAAATAAAGATGACCCAAGCCGCTTACGTATTCGCTTAGGTTTATTAGATAGCGATATAAACGAGCGTCCGATTAGCCATAACTTTGTAAGCTCTAAAGCAAATTGGGATACATTTGACGCAGAAATACCATGTTATGATGGTTTTGAACCAAGTAGAGGGAAGTAACAGCCATGATAGCGAATACACCAAAACCGCCATATTACGCCGTGATTTTTACGAATACCTTATCAGATGATACCGCCGGTTATGAAGAAGTGGCTAATAGAATGGTTGAGCTTGCAGAGCAACAACCTGGGTATTTAGGTATGGAGTCTGTTCGTGATGGTTTGGGTATTACGGTGTCGTATTGGCAAAGCTTAGATGCAATAAAAGCCTGGAAACAAAACGTAGAGCACTTAAATGCCCAACAGCTCGGCAGAGACAAATGGTACAGCGCCTTTACAACGCGTATTGCTAAAGTAGAACGTGATTATTCATTATGATAATCATTAACCACAAAAAGAACACATCATACTGTTTTTGGTTTAATTTCAATCTCGGCATAACCCCTAAATTTGAGCTTTTTAATAAGCAGGGTAAGTGTGTAGGATCTAAAAAGGAGCTCATGAAATAATTAGCCACAATCACATTATTTGGAAGTGAAGAGTCAAAACGGTTTAAACGTTTGTTTCCAAAAAACACTCAATACTTGTTTAACTTAAGTGTGCTTAATGTAACTAGCATCACACCAATAGCAAACCCCATTACTAAACCACCCGATAAATCGGAACTAACACCTAATACATAATCCGACTCTCTGACATTTGTTAGCCAGTAAAAAAGCATGAACGAAACGCTAGAAATTAATGAAAGTAGAATTAGCTTTATCTTGTTAGACACAACAACCTCAACTAATTACGTATTTTATTTTATGGTTGTTAAGTAATAGCAGTTGTTGATTGATATTGCGAACAATCTTGAAAGTGTGTAATTGGATTGGAAAAAAGCCCACAATAGTGGGCTTAGTGTTTATCGTAACTACAAAGTGTAATTAAAACCAATGGCAATACCGTCATCTTCGGTTTGTGACATCTGTGCTTCTTGCTCAGCGTCATTACTCGAAAAGTCGCTAAAATCTTTACGGGCTTCGATATATAAAATGGTGTCATCGCTCATAAAGTAGTGCGCACCAATTACTGCAAATTGGCGTTTAAACACATCTTCAGGGTCGGCATTAAAGTTTGGCTGAATAACATAGTCACTACCGGCATCAAAAACGTTATAAGCAACAAAGGTACGAATGTCATTATCAAAGCGATAGCTTAAAATAGACTCTAGACCAACAGCATCTTTTATTAAGCGGCCTAAGTTGTCTGTATCGTGGTTTTCGTTTTTATTTATATTCGCTGATGCATACCAACCCGGTTTATAAAAATCACCATAGGTAATGCCCATACCATAAATTAAATCGTTTACTGATTGATTTCTGCCACCTGCGTACACAATATCGAACTGGCCGCGGTTAACACCAGCAGTGACTTTTAAATTAGGGCTAACCGAGTAGGTGAGTGCGGCCCCATAAGTCGAGTTAAATTCTACTTTTTGTGCAGCATTGTTGCCTTGGTTCCAAAGTACTTCACAAGAGCTTCTTGAAATATCAACGATATCACAGGTATAAAATTCATCAGATTTTAGCTGTGCTTGAAGTGCTAAATGTAAACCACCCCAGGTATTTCGATACTGAAGTACTTTATCGCCGCGGCCTGTACCATTCACAGCACCATCATCTTTATTGTAGGTATAAACACCTGCAGCGTTACCATCCCACACTAAGCTGTAGTTGGTGTTGTAAACAACGTCGTACCATGCGCCCCATTGTTTACCTAATGTCACTTGGCCATAATCGTCATGTTTAAGACCAACATAGCCTAAACGGTTATATAAAAACTCATCTTGAATTGTTTCAAAGCGATTGTTGTAAACGATATCACTACTACCGACTGGGTTTACTCCCCATTCAAGTAGAGCAAACGCTTGCCAGCCATTTTTTAATTGGCGCTTAAAATCAAAATTTATGCGTGATGCACCATTTACTACCTCAGTTTCGCCTTGAGTATTAATAACTCTTGCATCGATAAAGCCACCAACAGTAACGCTATTGGTTTGATTGTTATAGATCTCGATGGCATTGGCTGTAGGTATGGCAAGCATGCCTGCAACAAATAAGGCAGTGTGTGTTCTTTTCATAAAGTACCTTGATTAAATATTGTCCCTAATAGGTATAATTTAGTTAAGAGACGGAGATTATCAAAGCTAAAATAGGGTCAAAAGTGAAAAATTATCATGCAACAAACCTACATCGAGGAAAAATTATTCACTTTAGGTTCACTGTGTTGAATTATCAATGAGTTACCAAGCCTAAAAAACAGACACCTTCTGGCTAAGCGTTCTGAGCATGAGTTTAGTGTTTGGGGTTTCGGCGCCTAAGCCATACAACAAGGTCATAAAATAGCAGTCGAGTAATATAGCTGCTTTTACTTTATTAAATTGCGGTTGGTCGGCAAAAACTAATGATTGAATTAGCTCCATGTGTTGTTGCTGGAATGATTGCGAAAATAATCGCTGGCTAAAGAGCACCTTATAAAAGCGGTGATGTAAACAATAAAACTGATAAAAATATTGTGCGTAATGATTAATCTTTAAGCGAGCAGGGCGATGTATATCGGTTTCTTTTGCGCGCTCTAATACATCATTAAATTTATCTTCGAGGCAAGCTTCTAAAATAGCAACTTTATCAGCAAAATGATTAAACAAGGTGCCAACCGCTATGTTGCTTGCTGCTGAAATTTGCCGTGTAGAGGTATCGTTAAACCCTTGCTCAGTAAAGAGTCGCCAAGCCGCCTCTAAAATACGTTGGTGAGTATCGCCATGTTTGCTCATTTTTAACCTGCTGTTTTTATTTGGTTATTTTAATAGTGAGCGTGCTCATATACATATATGAGCACGCTCATTAAAGGTAGTCGTAAGTGTTGAGCTTGTAAAATTAGCCTGTGTATTTAATTAAACTTTCATGGCGTGCCAAGCGGCTTTAGTTTAAAATTGCCCGCAGTTTCGTTTTTACTTTTTACCCGCTGGAGGGTACCGCTATCATTAGTACAGCTAATATCACCATGCAATTTGGTGCTAAACCTTTATTCGAAAATATCTCAGCAAAATTTGGCGATGGTAACCGTTACGGTTTAATCGGTGCGAATGGCTGTGGTAAATCAACCTTCATGAAAATCCTAAGTGGTGAATTAGAGCCATCTTCAGGTAATGTCAGCACAGATCCAAACGAGCGTATTGCTAAACTAAACCAAGACCAGTTTGCTTACGAAGAGTTTTCTGTAATCGACACAGTGATCATGGGTCATAAAGAGCTGTGGGAAGTAAAAAAAGAACGTGACCGTATTTACAGCTTACCTGAGATGAGCGAAGAAGACGGTATGCGTGTAGCAGACCTAGAAACTGAGTTTGCCGAAATGGATGGTTACTCAGCAGAAGCTAAAGCAGGTGAGTTACTAATTGGTGTAGGTATTGGCACAGAGCAACACTACGGCCCTATGTCTGAAATCGCACCGGGTTTTAAACTGCGTGTGTTACTTGCGCAAGTGCTGTTTTCTGATCCAGATATCATGCTACTCGATGAGCCTACCAATAACTTGGACATCTACACCATAAAGTGGCTAGAAGACGTACTAAACCAGCGTGACTGTACCATGATCATCATTTCGCACGACCGTCACTTCTTAAACTCAGTTTGTACACACATGGCCGACATCGATTACGGTGAGCTTCGTATTTACCCAGGTAATTACGATGAGTACATGTTTGCTGCAACGCAAGCTCGTGAGCGTCTACTAAGCGAAAATGCCAAGAAGAAAAGCCAAATTGCCGAACTTCAACAGTTCGTATCGCGCTTCTCTGCGAACGCTTCAAAAGCAAAGCAAGCCACATCACGTGCTAAACAAATTGATAAAATTCAGCTTGAAGAAGTTAAAGCTTCTTCTCGTCAAAGCCCGTTTATTCGTTTTGAGCAAGAAAAGCAATTATTCCGTAATGCCTTAGAGCTAACAAATTTAACACAAGGCTTTGAAGAAACATTATTCAGTGGCCTTGAAGGCCTAGTTGAAGTAGGCGAGCGCATTGCAATTATCGGTGAGAACGGTGTTGGTAAAACCACACTATTAAATACCCTTGCTGGTCGTTTAGCACCAAAACAAGGTGAATTTAAATGGTCTGATAACGCTAATATCGGTTATTACGCTCAAGACCATGCTGACGAGTTCGAACAAGACATGAACTTATTTGAGTGGATGGAACAATGGCAACAAGAAGGTGACGATGAACAAGTTGTTCGTAGTTTCTTAGGTCGTATGCTGTTTTCACAAAACGATATCAAAAAGTCAGTAAAAGTGATTTCAGGTGGTGAGCAAGGCCGTATGCTGTTTGGCAAAATTATGATGCATAAACCAAACATCTTATTAATGGATGAGCCAACCAACCACATGGATATGGAATCAATCGAAGCGCTTAACTTAGCACTTGAAGCATACGAAGGGACATTATTGTTCGTATCTCACGATAGACAATTTGTATCATCGCTTGCAAACCGTATTTGGGAAATCAAAGACGGCAAAGTTATCGACTTTAAGGGTACATACACTGAGTACCTAGCAAGCAAAGAAGCCTAATTAGTTGATGAGTGATTAAAAGCCATGCATGTCATGGCTTTTTTGTGCTTCTAGAGTCGCATCTTGATGTGGTTTAAGAGCGATTTATACTGCGTTATCGATTTTAACAATAGAACCTCTATTATTTGCATCAACGCCTTGCGAAATCGCTTTTAATTCCAACTGAAACTCGCATCTTGATGTGAGTTAGGTATATAATACCCGCCACAAAATAAGGACAAAAGTCCGCTTTTTAGAAAACTATTTAACTGAGGTGTATTTATGACTGTTGGCATTATTATGGGTTCCAAATCAGACTGGCCAACGATGGAACATGCGGCGTTAATGCTAGAAAAATTCGGCATTGAATACGAAACTAAAGTTGTTTCTGCTCACCGTACCCCTCAATTACTTGCTGACTATGCAAGTTCAGCTGCAGATCGCGGCATTAAAATTATTATCGCAGGCGCCGGTGGTGCTGCGCACCTACCAGGTATGGCTGCGGCGTTTACATCACTGCCAGTTTTAGGTGTACCAGTTAAGTCTAAAACACTAAATGGTGTTGATTCTTTATTATCTATCTGCCAAATGCCTAAAGGTGTTGCGGTAGGTACTCTTGCTATTGGTGAAGCAGGCGCTGCAAATGCTGGCCTTTTAGCGGCACAAATTTTAGGTTGCCAACAGCCTGAAATCTTCGCAAAAGTAGAAGCTTTCCGTAAAGAACAAACAGACACTATCTTAGCTAACCCTAATCCTGCAGAGTAATATGAATATTCTAATTTTAGGTGCAGGTCAGTTAGCTCGCATGATGAGCTTAGCGGGTGCACCGCTTGATTTAAATGTTGTTGCCTACGATGTGGGTAGTGAAAAAATCATTCACCCATTAACTGGTGAAGTTCATAACAGCACATTACAACAAGCTATTGATAACGCAGACGCGATTACAGCAGAGTTTGAACACATTCCTGATGATGTACTTACACTCTGTTGTCAAAGCAATAAGTTTTATCCGGGTAAAGCGGCAATTAAAACAGGTGGCGATCGCGCACTTGAAAAAGCATTACTTGATAAAACAGATGTTGAATGTGCGCCTTACCAATTAATTACAGAAAAAGCGCACCTTATTGCTGCTGTAGAGCGTTTAGGCAAGCCACTTGTGATCAAAACTTGCCAAGCGGGTTACGATGGTAAAGGGCAATGGCGCTTAAAGTCTGATGATCAAATTGACCAAATCTGGTCAGAAATGGCAGATTTCATAGCATCAGGCACTGAAAGTGCGCCGCATTCTATTATCGCTGAAAAGATGATCCCATTTGACCGCGAAGTATCTATCATTGGTGCTCGCGACAAAGCGGGTAACACCGTTATTTATCCATTGACTGAAAACCAACACACCAATGGTGTACTTACGCTTTCAGTTGCGGGTAAAGAAAAAGCAGCAATTCAAGAACAAGCAGAGCTTGCATTTAACAAGTTAGCGCAAGAGCTTGATTATGTAGGTGTATTAGCAATTGAGTTTTTTGATGTACAAGGTACGTTATTAGTTAACGAAATTGCGCCACGGGTTCATAACTCAGGTCACTGGACACAGCAGGGTACACACTGCTCACAGTTCGAAAACCACATGCGCGCTGTTGCAGGTTTGCCATTAGGTAGTACAGAGTGTCTTCGCCCTACTGCTATGATCAACGTATTAGGTCAGCCTTCAATCCCACACTCAGTTCTGGCAACACAAGACGTTACTAGCCACTGGTACGGTAAAACGGCTAAACCGGGACGTAAGATGGGTCATATCAATGTATCGGCTGATAACCTTCACCAATTAGGTGAGCGTTTAGCAGCACTGGCTGAAATTCTGCCAGAGCAAGACTACCCAGGTGTAGCAACTACCAGCACCCAGCTTATTTTAAACTAATCAGTTTAAATTCTTAAAAGCCGAGTTTATCTCGGCTTTTTAATCGCTAATATTTACCCGCAAACTTCGCTAATTTTGTACCTCTTGTCTCAAAGCACTTGCGTCAGGAACATCTTGCTATAGACTAATATTTTTATATTAATATTAGTTCGTTATGTTACATCCTCGATTTAGAACAGTCGTATTTGCGTTCTTCATGGCGCTGTTTATGTCTGGATTTATGTCTTTAGTGATCAGCATTTTTAACGTTGGTTTAATCGATAACATTGCAACCATTTGGCTTAAAGCATGGGCTTTTGCATTTTGTGTGGCATTTCCTACCGTTATTTTTGTTGCACCTGTGGTGCATAAGCTAACCAATAAACTTATCAGAGCGCCGTTGTGATAGCCGAACGCCCAAAGCAGTTTCTATTTATTGCACTATTTTTAGTATCAGCATTACCATTTGTTGGCTCTGCTACGGCACTTGTCGTCGGTGCTTTATTTGCCATGATATTAGGCAACCCGTTTGCAGCACAGTCACAAAAAATAAGTAAATGGATGCTAAAGTTGGCGGTGATTGGCTTAGGCTTTGCTGTTGATTTTAACCAAGTCATAGAAGTGGGGCGTAGCTCTATTGTGCTTACTATTGTCAGCATTACCGCTATTATTGGCCTTGGAGAAATTTTATCTCAGTTATTTAAGTTAAATAAAAACACCGGTGTACTTATTTCATTTGGTACCGCCATTTGTGGTGGTAGCGCCATTGCAGCAATGGCGCCGGTTATAAAGGCCAAAGATCACGAAGTAGCTATCTCACTCGCTGTAGTGTTTTTATTAAACGCCCTTGGCTTAGTGTTATTCCCAATGATTGGCCATTACTTTGGTCTGACTGAGCAACAATTTGGTGTTTGGGCTGCACTTGCTATTCACGACACCAGTAGTGTAGTGGGGGCTTCCGCTGCGTATGGGGCATCAGCCCTTGCTATTGCCACAACTATTAAACTAACCAGAGCGATGTGGATCATCCCTTATACAAGCATTGCGGGTGTGTTTTGGAAATCGGATGAAAAAGCCAGTATCCCATTGTTTATATTTGGTTTTTTAGCGGCGGCGCTAATTAACTCGAGCTTTCCTGAGTATCAAACACTGTGGCATGCACTCAATGTTGGTGCTAAACAAGTTTTAGTAATGACCTTATTTTTGATTGGTAGTGGTTTATCTATTTCAGTCTTAAAACAAGCGGGCATTAAACCTTTTATCATGGCGATGATCTTATGGATCATTGTCAGCAGTATTATTTTACTACTTATAGTAGACGGATTTATTTCATGAAAAACGCTTTATTAACTTCTTCAATAGCACTGGCTATAGGCTTATTTGCTAACAATGTATCGGCTGCTGATTTACGTGTTGCTACCTTTAATGTGAGTATGGATGCAACTAACTACGCTAAAAAAGGCGAGGCGATCGATAAAGATGCTTTAAGCAAAGCATTAGCGAGCAACCACCAGCAAATTCGCAACATTGCCGAAATTATTCAGCGCGTAAGACCTGATGTAATTTTACTCAATGAGTTTGATTATATTGATGCCGACAAAGGCATTAACGTATTTCGTAAAAACTACCTGCAAGTATCGCAAAATAAGCAGGTTGCCATCGATTACCCGTATTACTTTATTGCACCTGTTAACACTGGTTTACCTACTGAGTTTGACCTAGACAACGATGGTGTAAAGGGGCATTACAAAGGCGACGCACACGGCTTTGGCTTCTTTGAGGGGCATTATGCAATGGCCGTATTGTCGCGCTACCCAATCGATTTAGATAAAGCGCGTACATTACAAACATTCAAATATAAAGATATGCCAAATGCACAAATGCCTATTGACCCTAAAACAGGTAAAGACTGGTATTCAGCTGAAGAATGGCAAGCAATTCACCTAAGTTCTAAGTCTTTTTGGGATTTACCAATAGATGTAAAAGGCAAAACGTTTCATTTGCTTGCTTCGCACCCAACGCCGCCTGTTTTTGATGGTGACGAAGACCGTAACGGTAAGCGTAACCACGATGAAGTACGCCTAGTTGCTGATTACATCAACAATGCTAACTACATTTACGATGATAAAGGTCAAAAAGGTGGCTTAAAACCGAAAAGCCGCTTTGTTATTGTTGGTGATTTAAATGCTGCGCCAGAAGGGGGTAAGGCACGCCCGAATACCACGGACCAAATTTTAAAAAACCCATTAGTGAATACCTCTTTTACGCCAACAAGCAAAGGCGCTAAAGAATCGTATAAAGAAGATTACGCTAAAAACTATACCGCTTATTGGCAAGCTCGTGCTGATTACGTTTTACCATCAAATTATGGTATTGAGATAAACGATGGTGGCGTTTTTTGGCCACAGAAAAACTCTGAACTGTTCCGTTTAATTAAAGATCGTAACGCATCATCTGATCACCGTATGGTATGGCTTGATATCAGCTTAAAATAAGCTGTTATTAAACGGAAAACTTTGGCTGTTTATCCTATAAAAATTGCTATTTCATCAGTGCTTCTGCTTAAATAGGGCGAATTATAATAACCCGTAAGAAGCACTATGAAATTCAAAACCACTGCTAATAAAACGTTAGTGGCTCTCGCAGTCGCATCTAGCTTCATGCTAGCAGGTTGTCAATCAACCGCCTCAACGCCTTCTGAAGAACAAGTTACCAATGTAGCACCAGTTGTTGCTACTCCTGCTGATACAGGGTCAGCTGAAATCACGTTAGAGCAAGCAATGGCTCACCCTGATTGGTTAGGCCGTCAGCCTGAGCGTGCTTTCTGGAATGGTGATTCTAACAGCATCGTTTATGCACAAAAGCAACAAGGCAATGAGTTACGCGATTTATACGTTCAAGCGGTAAATAGCCAATCTGCATCACAATTAGCGTTAAACAAACTACACACTGTAGGCGCTAAAAACGCCGTTTATTCTGCAGATAAAAAGCAACAGGCTTATGCATTTGAAGGTAATATCTTCGTTAAAAACCTAAGCACTGGGCAAATTACACAAATCACTCACGATAGCGCACAGCAATCAAAACCACAGTTTTTAACTGATGGTAGCCTTGCATATCGCCAAGGTAATGCATTTTATAAAGTTGATTTAGCAACGGGTCGTCAAGTTGAATTAGTTAACTTGCACCTAGACGATGCACCTAAAGGTGTACAAGAGCCAGACACTTACATTGCAAAAGAGCAGCACAAACTAATAGATTACATTGCGCTGACGCACAAAAACAAAAAAGATCGTGAAGAGCGTAAAGCACAAATCAACGAGCAAAACGACAGCATTGCTAATGCACAGTTTTATTTAGGTAAAGGTAAGCGTTTAGCAGATGTACAGCTTTCACCAAATGGCCAAGCACTTGTTGCAGTAACCACAGAAAGCCGTTCATGGCGCGATGAAGGCGATATCATGCCTAATTACATTGCCGATGATGCACGCGTAAAAGCAGAAAAAGTACGCCGTCGTGTTGCTGATGAAAAACCAATCAGCTCAGACGTTGTTTACATTGACCTTAAATCAGGCGAGCAAACAACGCTTGCATTCGATACCTTACCTGGTTTTGATGAAGACGTACTTGCAGCTGTTAAGAAAGAAAACTACGCTCGTGATGGTAAAACTTACAAGTCTGAAAAAGCACCACGTGCCATCAACTTAATGATGGATTGGGGCTGGGACCAAAGTGCAATCCAATGGAACACAGATGGTTCACAAGTGGCTCTTATGCTAGAAGCATGGGACAACAAAGACCGTTGGTTAGCCACTGTTGATACACAAAACAATAAACTTGTTTCGCAGCACCGTCTTCATGACGATGCGTGGGTTAACTATGCATACAATGATTTTGGCTGGTTGAACAACTCAGACACGCTTTACTACCTATCAGAAGAGTCTGGTTACAGCCATATTTATAAAAAGCCACTTAATGGTAAAGCAACGCAGCTTACTAAAGGCCAATTTGTTGTTTCTAACTTAACGTTAACGGCTGATAACTCAGCGATTTACTACAAAGCAAACGTTGAGCACCCAGGTCTTTACGAAATCTATCGTGTAAACCCTGCAAACGGTGAATCTGAGCAAGTAACAAACCTTGATGGTATGACTGATTACCAGTTAAGCCCAGATGAAAGCAAACTATTGCTAACTCACTCAAAAATTATGTCGCCGCCTGAGCTTTATGTTGCTGATGCAAAAGCAAACACCCAAGCAACTCAGTTAACGCATACAGTATCTGATGAGTTCTTAGCGAAGAAGTTAATCGCACCTAAGATTGTTGCTGTGCCTTCAAGCCACACTGATCAGCCAATTTACGCGAAAGTATATTACCCTGCTGATTATAAAGAAGGCGAAACAGGTAAAAACCGTAAAGCAGTTATCTTTAACCACGGCGCTGGTTACCTACAAAACTCACACATGGGTTGGTCTGGTTACTTCCGTGAGTTTATGTTCCACTCTCTACTTGCTTCAGAAGGCTATGTAGTAATGGACATGGACTACCGTGCATCGAAGGGTTACGGCCGTGATTGGCGTACAGCTATTTACCGTCAAATGGGTACACCTGAGATCCAAGATTTAGCAGACGGCGTAAGCTGGATGGCAGACAACGCAAACGTAGATACACAAGCTGTAGGCACTTATGGTGGTTCTTACGGTGGTTTCATGACGTTTATGGCGCTATTCACACAACCTGATTTATTCAAAGCAGGTGCTGCACTTCGTCCGGTAACTGATTGGGCTCACTACAATGGTCCTTATACGTCTAACATCTTAAACCACCCAGATGTTGACCCAATTGCTTATGAAAAGAGCTCACCAATTTACTTTGCTGAAGGTCTTAAGAGCCATTTATTAATTAATGCGCCTATGGTTGATGACAATGTATTCTTCCAAGACTCAGTACGCTTAGTACAGCGCTTAATTGAGCTAGAAAAAGAAAACTTTGAAACAGCTATCTTCCCAGTTGAGCCACATGGTTTTGTACAACCATCAAGCTGGTTAGATGAATATCGCCGTATTCATAAGCTATTTAAAGAAACGCTTTAATCAATAGCGTAAAAAAACAGCCACTTAAAGTGGCTGTTTTTGTTTGTAATAGAATTTATCCAAAAGGGGTTATTTGCAATGAAATTCACTCACATTAAGTACTGTCTTACCTTGCTCTGAGTCGTTTTCAAAAATTAAACTATCACCCTCTAAACTCATTTTATAGTCTTTCATCCATGATAGATTAGCTATTAACTCCAATTCATAGCGATTAAACGAAGCAGGGCACTTTAAATACACATAATGGTGAGCAGTTCCAAAAGCTCCAGGGTCTGATGTGTAGACATAAAAGGTGCGATATTCAAATGCCTGTTCTTGGTGAACGTAATCAGTATTTGAGTTAAACATGTTGTTGAATAATAAAAGTAAACCAATACCAAAGAACATTAAGCATGAATACAAAATACTAAGAATAAGGGTCAAATGAGCAATAATTTTATTCTTAAACGATTCTTTAACGATTCTGTATTTTGCTAACAACAGACAAAACCCAATACAAAGTGAGCAAAATACTATGGTGTAATAGATATTATCAAGGCTTGCCATAAACGTTGGTGAAACAAATTTTAAGTTTACCAATTGGCCAAATAGCCCAGCCAATAGAGGCCCGTAAAGGCAAAATAGGATAATGCGAAGGTAAATATCTCCTTTATTTTCATTCATTTAAAATTCCTTTTTCTAGTTAACAAAGAGCAGTTGTAAAGAGCGAGTAAGGTTACCCGCGCTTTTTTATTATTTTTATAAAGACAGGCAAAGCCAACAGTGTGCCGCCAATTGCGCCAATAAAGTGGGCATCAATGGCAACATTAGAGGCGATTAGCTGACTCACCGATTCACCCGGGCCTGCTATTTGCTCCCAAATCACTTTAGCCCAAGTACCAGCAAACAATAACCAGCCTGAAAACATGCCTGCTTGTACATCTTTAACTGCACCCCAAATGATCACACCGTGCAATAGGGCACTTAACCCGGTGTAAATTTGGATATCTGGGCAAAATAGCCACACACCTAAGCCACACCATAATGCAAGAGTGGCAATATTAAACGCATAGCGAGTAGGGCTTGTATGTTCAGCGTGTAGAGCCCAAATTAATAAAATTCCGGCACAATTTAAGCCTAAATGGGGCCAATTTGCGTGTACAAATTGACTAGTGAAAATGCGCCAAAATTCACCATTTGCAACTAACTCACGGTTAAATTCGAGATATTCATTTAAGTTAAAAGTAGCAAATAAGGAACTTAGTATTACTAAACACAATGGCGGCAGAATATATTCTAGTTTCAGGGGCAGGTTTATCATGTTATTTTTGTTGTATCTGAGATTGTCGCCTATTGTGCACGTTTAATTTTAAGATGCCAAATACACTACGGGATTAAGTTTATTTATGTTATTCAAAACCAAAGCGCTGTTAGCTCTGTCCACCTCATTAATTTATTCAACGGCTATTTTTGCAACTCCTGCAAAAATTGAAACTCGCGAACCTGAAGCTGCTACAGGCTTTGCTCATAAACAGGTTGTTGAAGGCGATAAGTACATGGTCGCAGCAGCAAACCCTTATGCAGTAAAAGCTGGGCAAAAAATGCTTGAGCTAGGCGGCTCAGCAGTTGATGCAGCCATTGCAACGCAATTAGTACTGACACTGGTAGAACCGCAATCATCGGGTATCGGTGGTGGTACATTTATGATGTACTTCGACAGCAAAACCAAAAGCCTAACCAGCTTTGATGGCCGCGAAACGGCTCCAAGCAATGCTGATGAAACACTATTTTTAGATAAGCACGGTAAAGCCGTAAAATGGATTGAAGCCGTTGTAGGTGGTCGTTCTGTTGGTGTTCCAGGTATTTTAGACGCTTTTGCCACAGCCCATAAACGTTACGGTAAGTTAGAATGGCAAACCTTGTTTGGCCCTGCCATTGAACTGGCTGATAAAGGCTTTATTGTGTCGCCGCGTTTACATCAATTATTGGCTAAAGAGTTAAACCCAGGGGTTACTAAGCTACCTGTTATTCGTGACTACTTTTTCCCTGATGGTAAACCGCTTGCTGTAGGTACGGTTAAAAAGAACCCTGAACTTGCCGCGCTTTATAAAGATATAGCGAAACAAGGCATTGATGCTTTCTATAAAGGTGAAAATGCCAAAGAACTTGTGCATGCAGTGCAAAACTCTGCAGTTGCACCGGGTACTTTAACGGTTGAAGACTTAGCTAATTACAAAAGCAAAGAGCGCGCACCTGTGTGTGTTGATTATCGCCAATACGAAGTATGTTCAATGGCACCACCAAGTAGTGGTGGTGTAGCTGTATTACAGATTTTAGCCTTACTTGAACATAAAGACATGGCTAAACTTAAACCAAACTCAGTACAGGCGCTGCATTACTTTACACAAGCATCGCGTTTAGCATTTGCTGATCGTAACGTGTATATGGGCGATCCTGACTTTATGCCAATCCCAACTCAAGGTTTATTAGATAAAAACTACCTTGCAGGTCGTGCAAAGCTTATTTCTGAAAAAGACGCTCACGCCGAAGCTGGCACACCGCCAAACTCACTTGCGTACGCGCAAGATGATGCATACGAGTTACCATCAACCACCCATGTATCGATTGTTGATAGCCAAGGTAATGCGGTATCGATGACCAGCTCTATCGAAATGGCGTTTGGTTCAACAGTAATGGTGAACGGGTATATTTTAAACAATCAACTAACAGACTTTGCTTTATCACCTACCAAAAATGGTAAGCCATTAGCTAATCGCGTTGAAGCGGGTAAACGCCCGCGTAGTTCAATGTCGCCAGTCATGGTGTTTAACAAAGACGGCAGCTTACGTTTAGTGGTTGGTTCACCGGGTGGTAGCCGTATCATTGATTATGTAGCTCAAGTGGTTGTAGGTGTGCTTGATTGGAACCTAGATGCACAAACAGCTATTAACTTACCGCGCATTACTAATCGTAATAATTACACAAGCCTCGAAAAGGGCACTGAACTTGCCAACGCCGAAGCTGATTTTGTTAACCGCGGACACACAGTTCGTATCCTAGATTTAAACTCTGGTTTACATGCTGTTGAAGTTAAAGACGGTAAACTTTATGGCGCAGCCGATCCACGCCGCGAAGGCATCGCTTTAAGTGATAAAAGCCACTAAAAACAAGCTCAGCAGCCTTAAAGCTGCTGAGTTTTCATGTATACTATCCGCTATGCTATTTAGAGCATAAAATTCATTTTCTTCAATGGTCTGACAAGGTGAATTGTCATTGCAATTTCGCTTTCAAGAGTAATAATGTCAGGTCATAATTATGACGCATCAAAGCTTGGAAATATGACTACAAATACCGATCCAAATTATCTTTATATTCCTTATTCAGGCCCAGGTCTGATCGAAACGCCACTATTAAATAAAGGCAGTGCTTTTTCACAAAAAGAAAGGGAAAATTTCAACTTAGCCGGTTTACTGCCACCGCGTTATGAAACGATCGAAGAACAAGTTGAGCGTTGTTACCAACAGTATTCAAGCTTTAGCGATAATTTAAATAAGCACATCTACCTACGTGCTATTCAAGATAACAACGAAACACTTTACTACCGTTTAGTGCGTGATCATCTTGAAGAAATGATGCCAATTATCTACACACCAACGGTAGGCGATGCTTGTGAAAAGTTCTCAGACATTTACCGCAGTGCCCGTGGTCTATTTATTTCTTACGAAGATCGTTTCCAAATCGATGATATTTTACGTAACGCGACTAAAGGTAAAGTAAAAGTTATCGTTGTGACTGACGGTGAGCGTATTCTTGGTTTGGGTGACCAAGGTATTGGTGGTATGGGTATTCCAATTGGTAAATTATCACTTTACACAGCATGTGGTGGTATTAGCCCAGCTTATACGTTACCAGTAATGATTGATGTTGGTACTAACAACGAAAAACTTCTTAACGACCCTATGTACATGGGTGCACGTCATAAACGTATTTCTCAAGAAGAGTATGACGAATTTTTAGATCTATTCATTAAAGCCGTTAAACGTCGTTGGCCAAGTGTGTTACTTCAGTTCGAAGACTTTGCACAACCAAATGCCATGCCATTACTAAAACGTTACCGCGATGAAATCTGTAGTTTTAACGATGATATTCAAGGTACTGCTGCGGTTACTGTAGGTTCTTTACTAGCTGCATGTCGTGTTAAAGGCGCGAAGCTTTCTGATCAAAAAGTTGTGTTTGTTGGTGCAGGCTCTGCGGGTTGTGGTATTGCAGAGCAAATTATCAGTACTATGGTTGCTGAAGGCATTAGTGATGAGCAAGCGCGTTCTCAAATCTTCATGGTTGACCGTTTTGGTCTGCTTACTGAAGGTATGGAAGGCTTACGTGACTTCCAACAAGCACTTTGCCAATCTAAAGATGGTTTAAGCGAGTGGACATACAGCGGTGAGTACGCATCGTTATTAGATGTAATGCACTGTGCACAACCAGACATCCTAATTGGTGTATCTGGCCAACCTGGTTTATTCACAGAACAAGTTATTCGTGCAATGCACGCATCTTGCCCACAACCGATTATCTTCCCGTTAAGTAATCCGTCTAAGCAAGTTGAGGCACTTCCTTCTGATGTAATCGAATGGACAGACGGTCAAGCAATTGTTGCCTCTGGTAGCCCATTTGATCCGGTTGAGTATAACGGTCAAACGTTCCCAATCCCACAATGTAACAATAGCTACATTTTCCCGGGTATTGGTTTAGGTGTAATTGCTGCTAAAGCAACTCGCATCACAGATGCAATGTTGATTGTATCAAGTGAAACACTGGCTGAGTCTTCACCACGTGCAAACACTGGTAAAGGCAGCTTATTACCTGCACTCACTGAAATCCAATCGTTAAGTAAGCGTATTGCATTTGCAGTAGCGAAAAAAGCGATGGAAGAAGGTGTGGCACTTGAGTTGAGTGATGAAGCACTATGGGCAGCCATTGAGAAAAACTATTGGCTTCCAGAATACCGTAACTACAAGCGTCGTAGTATCTAAGCTATAACGTATTTAGTATTTGAAAAAACAGGCTTTTAAAGCCTGTTTTTTTATATCTGGATAACAGGGGTTGTTCATATTCAATTAACCCTTTAAGGTGATAATGAACGGAGTTTTAAATTAAGGAACAGTATTATGCGTAAGTTAGTTTTTACCGCTATGGCCGCCGCGCTAAGTTTTAATGCGTTAGCAGAAGCAACACCTGATGCGCCACATATTTATATTCAAGGTAACGCAACGGTTAAAGCAATCCCAGATAACGTTAAACTGACAGTCGGTATTGTTGAAGTAGATAAAGATTTAATTGCCGCTAAGAACAAAGCCGATGCAACCATGGCGAAAGCAATTAAGCTTGCTAAAAGCCAAGGTGTAGAAGAAAAGGGCATTTATGCCTCTAATATCTCAATTCATCGACAAACAGAATATAACCGCGAAACAGGTAAGCAAAACTTTGTAGGCTACAGAGTAACGCGTAGTTTGTCTGTTACGTTAACTGATATTAAAAAATACCCGATTATGCTTCAGCAACTTGTGAACTCGGGTATTAATGAGATCAATCAAACTCAGTTTGTATCAAGCAAGTACGAAGAGCTACAAAAGAAAGCGCAAAAGCTTGCTATTAAAGATGCTCGTGCTGCTGCAAAAGAATTTGCCAGTGACTATGGGGTTGAACTTAAAGGCCTATATACTGCATCAAGTAGCCCTCTCGATACAGGTAGCCAACCTTATATGCGTGCCAGCAAAATGGTTATGGCAGAAGCTGCACCAGATAACTATGTACCTGATGCATACAACGGTGGTGAGCTTACAATTACTGCAAGCAGTTATGCGGTTTATCTAATCGAAAACTAAATTCAGTTATTGATTGCTGACAAACCTTGCCAGCAATTTTTCACCTTGCTGCTCTGAAATACGAGCAATCGCTTTTAGCATATTAGTAATTTGTTCTCGGTCGTACTCATTACTAATATGCGTATCTATATCTTCAATAATCGCCTCTAAGTAAACAAACAGGCTATCTGTTGCTTTCTCGTTATCAGATGCTCTAAACAATATGTTTTTAAATGCCTCAAGCACGTTAACCATTACATAGGCGTCATTTTTTGCGTAGTTACGAATTGGCGTAAAGTTATCATGCAGTAGTTCATCAAATGACGTTTCGTGTATAAACAAGTGTGGTTGATTGTTCTGGCATCGTTTAAGCGAGTAGTTCACATCGTAAATTTCTAAACGCAATATAAGCAATATACTCAACATATCAATGGCTTTTACCGCAGTACCGGGATCGTTAATACCCGGGCTCATAGCTTTTACAGCGATTTCTGAAATTTGTGTCATACCGTAGCGGTAATGATCGCTAATATACTCTTCGATATAAAAGATAAAGCAGTCTAGTAATTGCTCTACCAGCTCTGGTTTGTCAGATAAGTCAGTATCACACTTTAAAAACGGGTAACCTTTAACCGTAAAGAAACCTTGCTTAACCGAAATATAAATTTTAATACCGTGCTGTTGGCACAAGGCGCACAATTTGTCGGTATGAGCGCCCTTAAAATAGCCTTCTGTTTTACTTTTAACACTATGCCAGTCATCAAACTCAGGAAAATGTTCAACAGGGTTTTCTTGTTGCATGTCAATTATGCATTTAAGCTCGCTTTTGGTATTTTTAAACAAGTCGTTTAGTACATTATCGACCTGAATGGCTTTTGAAATTGAGTGAATAAAAAACACAAAAAAGCCCAACGAAATTAAACCAAACACCAAAGAAAAAAAGATACCGAGCGACGGAATACCCATGTCGCCATCGCCAATGGTGCGTATGTTTATCAGCATTAATATGGTGTAGATGATACTGCCAAGATAAAACCCTAGCACTAATTGGTGTGATTTACGGGTAATAAGCCCAGGTAACACACGCGGTGAGAGGCTGGCACTGGCACTATTAAGCACCACCATAACCATAGAAAAGCTAAAAACCGTTAGCGAGATAATGCTGCCTGCAAGTGTACTGAGGATGGTTCGGGCGTTCTCTTCGCTATCTACCAGTAACACGCCAATGAGCTTTTTAAATTCCATAGATAATGACGAATACTCGACCGCTGTGGTTATTAAACCAAATAATAAAAACACCACAGAGAGCAATGAAGGGTAAAAACCGATACTACTGATCATCTCGCGGTAGTTATCGGCGATTTTTCTTGGCGTAAACATGCACTTCCTTAAGAACTGTTAGACATTAAATATCATACTGAGCTAACCTAACTACTTACTTAACAGCCTAGCAATAAACAGTGCTAAGCGTCTAACTTTAAATAAAAATTGGAAAAACTGTGATTGTTTCAACGTTTGCTGCCATTTTGGCCATTTTATACATTCAACTTAGCTTTCGTGTAATTAAACTGCGTAAAGCAAAGCGCATTTCCCTAGGTGATGGTGGCGATGCTAGCCTACAAGCGGCAATACGTGCTCACGCTAATTTCATTGAATATGTGCCATTTTCATTGATTATGCTATTTTTATTAGAGTACCAAGGTCTTCCAAGCCATTATTGCTATATTTTAGGGGCAATGCTCTTGGCTGGCCGTTTTTGTCATAGTTATGCACTCGCTGATAATCTGATGAAATTACGTGTATTAGGGATGATGCTAACTTTCTTAACTATGTTGATCAGTGCCGTGATGTTATTAGTTACACAGGTATTCTAATATGCAGAAGGTTGTTTTTACTTTACTACTTTTGTTATTCTCGATTTCAAGCGTAGCTGAAGTAAAAACAATCAATGGCAAAAAAGAAATAACTATCCCTCCAGCAACACTCAATATTATTTATCCTAAAACCATGCCAAGCCTCATTGAGGATAATTATTACCCGTTTCTTTTACTTAAAACAGCATTAAAAAGAAGTGGTTATAGATATACACTTACCCCTGCGGCAGAAGTGTTAGGGCAAAATCGTGTTTTAAAAGAAATCGAAAAAGGCACCATTGATGTTTCTTGGACCATGACCAATAAAGAGCGAGAAGAGCGTTTATTACCAATACGCGTGCCCCTTTTCAAAGGCTTGTTTGGTTGGCGAGTTATGTTCATTAACGAGCAAAATCTAGCGCACTTAAGTCAGCTAAAAACCTTAGATGATTTAAAACACATTTACTTTTTACAAGGTCAGGATTGGCCAGATACCAAAATATTGCGCGATAATGGCTTAGTAGTTTCTACCTCGTTAGATTTAGAGTTTTTGTTTGTCATGCTTGAAAGGGGGCGTGGCGATTTATTTCCTCGATCTATCCTCGAAATCAATGACGAATATGCAGTATTCAAAAACCAAATGTCGTTAGCAGTACTTCCTCAGTTAATGCTTAAATATAAAAGCCCAATTTATTTTTTCTTTAATAAGAACGACCCAGAAATAGCCAAAGCAGTTAATAAAGGCTTAAAAATTATGCGTAAGAGCGGTGAGTTTGATGAGCTTTTTGATAAGTACAACGGCGAAATTATTAAAAACGCCCACCTACACGACAAAATTGTTATAGAATTGCGCAATTATGATTTACCAAGGTTAACCCCAGTCAACGACAAATCGCTGTGGTTATCATTTGATCAGGTGCCATGAGCTCTAAAATATTTATAATCGGTTTACCACGAACCGGCACAACCAGTATCTGTAACAGCTTTTTACAACTCGGATATAAAACCGCCCACACAGCCTATACCCAACAAGCAATTACAACCGCAGACGTTATTGCCGATACTCCGGTATTTAGCGAATACGAGTTACTTGATAAACATTTTGCAAATAGCCGTTTTATCAACCTTGAGCGCGATTTAACTAAGTGGCTGCCTTCTATTAGGCAGTTATTAACACGTATGCACACTAATTTAATGCGCCCAGATGGTGGCTTTAATATCCATTTAAAGCGCTGTTACCTCGATGTATTTGGCCATTACAGCTTTGCAGATTTAGAATCTGATGAATACTTAACAGCGTGTTATAACCGCCATCAACAGCAGGTAGCAGATTATTTTAAAGGCCGTGAACAGCAGTTATTAACACTGGATGTAGCTGATCCAAACAGCCCGCAGTTACTACAGCAGTTTTTAAATACCGAGCAGCCAATTAGCTTTAAACAGCTTAATATAGGCGGTAAGGTCACAGCGTGGAATGATATAAAACATCCCGATAAAGTGTCATCGACCCGAAGTGGTAAAATTGATAAATCTCTTGGTTATAATCACACGTAAAATACGTTAAAATCGCCGCCATTATAAGTTTAGTTGTTCCTTATCATGTTTGAATTGAAATACCACACGCCATTTGAATGGACAGAAGGTGTCTTAGCTGATTTCGATACCTTTTTACAAGATCATGCTGCAGCAGAGAAAAAAGCCTCTGGTATGGCTATGTCTATGCTTTCTCATTACCCAGACCGTCGTAAGCTTGTTAAAGCCATGACAGACTTAGCACTGGAAGAAATGATTCACTTTAAGCAAGTTTTAAAGCTATTAATGGAACGTGATGTATCTCTTGGTAATGACCAAAAAGATCCTTACATCAAACAAATTCGTGCGGTATTTAGAAATGGTCGTGATGAATTTTTAATGGACCGTTTATTAGTAGCAGGCGTTATTGAAGCTCGCGGACACGAGCGCTTTTCGCTTGTTGCAGAAGCCTTACCTGCAGGCAAAGAAAAAGAGTTTTATGTCGCGATTGCTAAATCAGAAGAAAAACATAAAAACTTATTCGTCGAGCTTGCCTACGAGTATTTCGATAAGCAAGAGGTTGATACACGCCTTGAAGAAATCCTTATCGCAGAAGCCGAAATCTGTAAAAATATTCCGTTTACAGCAGCGCTTCACTAGTGTGATGCTTGTGTATTAGGCCTTTTAGCCTAATACACAAATTAATGTTTTATCCCAAAGCAGTAAATTAGGGACTAAAAACAACAATTAAGTATCTTGAGAATAGTTTCGACAATCCTAATTGATTAAATAAACAGCATACATTCATCTTTCTCTCCTATAGTTAAATTAGTACCTAACTGTGAGGAATAGAGCATGAAATGGATGATGACTCTTACGACGCTGTCGTTAATAGGGATTGTAATTACCGGTAATTCAATTTACACCGAAGTTAAAATCTTTCGTTCCAACGATAAGCCAACTGAAATAACCGCTAGTATGTATCGTTCGCTTATTTGGCATAGCGATATTTATAAAGACGATCAGTTTTTAAATACCGCGCAAAGCTACTTCAGCGATGGCAAAATTGATACGCGTGAATACAGTAAACTTACGAGTTTAGCGAGCAAAATTGCCGGCCCTATCATCTACATTCAAGAAACCGATGAGCAACTGTGGCATGCAAGGTTAACCTACAAAAAATACCTTGAAGAGAAAACGGTCGAACGACTGGCAAGTTTACATTGATGAAAACTGCTTGATCAGCGTGCTAAGCTCAACAATGGTGGGCTTACCGCTGAGATAATTGGTATCAAGATGGTAACTATTGCCAAGCCAATAGGGCTTTTGGGTGGTGTTATGGCCATGCACAGAAAAATCGATACTAGGGTTTATTAAAGGCTTTTTCGCTTTGGTTAAGCTTCTATCCCAAAGCAATGCGCCAGTCGCTTGTTGTATATCTTGTGGTGGATTTTGCCAATCCCAATCAGCACAGGTGGTATGCGATAAACCAATTTTTAAAGTGCCATATTCAACGTAGTAAGAAAGCGGGCATCTAAGTAGCTGCTTACAGGCAAAGGCGAGCTCTTCATTGGTTGCTTCTAGATGCCAGCGGCCGCCATTCTCAACCCATAAACGGTAGTAACCTTTATCCTTTGCAAGTAAAGACTCAAGCAACATATGCTCGTGGTTTCCAAGACACATATGTACACCAAGCTCTTGAAAGCGCGCAAGTAACGCAATACTGTGCTCACCCCGATCAATCACATCACCCAATGAAAACAAGATATCTTCGCTGGGGTTGAAATTAACAGAGCAGAGTGCTTGTTCAAATTTAGTTAAATCTGCATCTAAATCGCCAATAACAAATACACGTTTACTTTGTTCAAGTTGCATCCTAACTTGAATGGGTTTTTGCGAGGCAAGAGGGCTTTTAACTAAATTCAAAATACATTCCTTTAACCAGTGTGTAGCTTAAGACTATCATAACTCTTTGCTATTTGAGCACAGGGTGGTTATTATCTAGCCTCACTTTTTAGGAGTTACCGCCAACATGAACAACTAAACCTGTTATCCAATTTCATTTTTATCTTTTTGGACCAACAGGGTTAGTAGGCGTTGCTCACTATCACTTACACTATATTACTTCTCGTGTGATCACACGTTTATGCCCCTGTAATACGGGAGGCACTATGCCACAACTTCAAGCTTTTAATTTATGTTACCAACATGGCAATGGCGATGTTGTATTTAACGACCTTTCATTTTCACTTACTGCTAAAGTCACCGCTTTAGTCGGCAGGAACGGCTGCGGTAAATCTATATTAGCGTCAATACTTGCTAAGCAAAAAGAGCCTAGCTCTGGTACGGTTGTTTGTCATTCATCCCTCGGTTTTTACAGGCAAATGAACGATGTAAATCAGGCTGAAAAGCAAACTATTGCTGAGGCGATTGGGCTAGAGCCAGTATTTAAAGCCCTTGATTCTATAAACCAAGGGCAAGTTACAGAACAAAACTTAATGTCGGTTGAGGGTAATTGGGACTTAGAAGAGCGCTTTAATGCAGAACTTGTGAGGCTTGGCGTAAACAACAAAACCCCTAACTCATTAAGCATACATTTAAGTGGCGGCCAGCTCAGCCAATTAAAACTTTGGGCACTATTTACCTGCATAAAGCCTGATATTTTAATATTGGATGAGCCATCAAACCATCTAGATGCAAAAGGCAAAAGCTTGCTTATAAAGCAAATACACAACTTTAAAGGGCAATTATTACTAATAAGTCACGATCAAGAATTATTAGAAAAAGCCAATGAAGTTTGGGAGCTAACTACCCTTGGGTTAACACAATATGGTATACATTTCTCTGAATACCAAGCACAAAAGCAGCAGCAAGTTGCTGCGCTTGAAAACAAATTAAACCACGTTGTTAAACAGCAAAGTAAGCTCAAGGCAGCAGAGCAACTACAAAAGCAAAAAACACAAAAATGTTCAGGTCAGGGCGCAGCACTCAGAAAATCAGGCAGCCAGCCTAAAGTGCTGATGGATGCTAAAAAAGATAAAGCCAGCGCTAACTTATCATCACAAAGTAAAAATACCGCTAAGCGAGAAGGTGAGCTCACTCGTAATAAACATGAGATTTCTAGCCAGCTTGAACAAACTAAAGCGCAGCAATTTTACTTAGCGCAGTCAGATGATGCTAAGCATCAAAAGGTACTTAGCCTGGAGGAGGTTGTAATAGCTCACGGCACACAAAAGCCGTTTAATATTCAGGTATTCAGTGATGATAAAATTCATTTAGCGGGCGCAAATGGTACTGGTAAATCAAACTTACTCAAAACCCTGAACTACGACATACCAGTAAAAGCAGGGCAGTTACATTGCAATCAAGCACTCTATTTTTTAGACCAACATTTTACATTAATAAACAACAAGCTAACCCTGCTTGAAAACGTGATGACTTACTGTAAAAACCTAGATGAAAGCATCGCACGTACTCTACTTGCCAGTATTGGCTTTAGAAAAGACGCTGTTTTTAAATATGCCGGACTTTTAAGTGGCGGCGAGAAAATGAAGCTAGCCATGTGTATTGTCAGTAATATAGAAAGCACCGCATTTTTGTTACTCGATGAGCCCGATAATCATCTCGACCTAGAATCAAAACAGCTCTTAGCTCAGTCATTACTGGGCTTTAAAGGCGGATTTATACTCGTAAGCCATGATAAATACTTTGTAGAAAGTATCAGCTGCAATAAGCAAATTGTATTATAAAATAGCCATTTATAAATAAGCGTGCTAGGGTGGTTGTAGGTACATTACAAGGAATGACTATGAATTTTACAGCCGCTTACCGCATTTTTACTGCTTTATTTATGCTGATAGTAACCATAGGCTTAGGCATGACACTGAATGATTTTACCTCGGTGATCTACGTATTCGTGCCGTTATTACTAATGCTAGGCAGCTCACTTATGCCATTTTTTAAACAGCGAAAACTGCGTTTAATACTGTTTTCAGTCCCAATTGTTATTCTATACTGCTTTGGCTTTTATCCTTGGCTTACAAATTACCAAGAAGTCGCCGTTTCATCATCCACCTCAACCCTCGATTTTATCATCATCCCAGTTTGGGCTACCTTATATGGCGCTGGATTTGTGGTATTGCATGAAATTGGGCTAGGGGTTGTTAGGGCGTTTAATTGGGGGAAGTGAAACGTAGATTGCTTAATTTAGAAAGAAAGGGGCTTGGAAACAGTTGGTGTGATAGCTTTTATAAACTAAGTACCAAAACAAATGGTAGGTACTTAGTTGATGGCATTGATGAATGAAAAATTTAAAATATAAGAGTTTTTAAGCCGAGCTCTTTATTTTTGAAAAGCATTGACTTCTGAATTCAACCTTCCGCCTAAGGTGTTGATTTTTATATTAAAATTATTTGTTAGTTGTTTATGGTTAGATATACCACTGAATTGGAACAACATAAATATTAAACTTTCGATTTTCTTTAAAGAGTTCATCATATTTTTTGGGCTTGAGAGAACTTCTTCGTAGTAAATACCACTACACGCTAACCTAAATTTGAATGGTTCTTTAAATAAAACAACATCTATAATTTCTACTTTATTATAGTTTCCTGTTTCATGAGGTGAAGAGATAACGGTCTTTTCAGTATTAAGTAAATGATGTTCATAATCGTCAATAATAGTATGTAGGTCTAAAAATATATCATTAAGGAATTTTTCACTCACTTCGGTTGTAAAATGAACGACTGAAGCATCAGGGAAAAGCCTTTTGTACAGAATTGCCGGACTAATATTTTCTGTTTTTTTGAAAAAATTATTACTTAAACTTTCACAAAATTCAGAAAAATACTTATAGTGGTTAAAATAATTATTCGCTGAGTTGTTCTGCTCAACTAATCGGTTACTTTTTGCTTTTTGTTTTGATGAGTGGAAACGATTAAACATAACACCAAAAGTTAACGGTACAGTGAGAGATGCTATTGGAAATGCGTAATACTTTGCAAAATCGTTCAATGTGATAAAACTTAGTTCAAACTCTTTATCAAAACTATAAATTCCAGTTTCGAAAAGGTTCCACGTTATAGCAAAAGCAATAGCTAAAATAACTAATAGTGGGTATGTAATCCAACGGAGAAATGCTTTATTTTCATGAAGACCAATATCTTCTTGAACTGGCATGTGCTTAATGAACCATTGTTTTATAACTTCAAACATCTTGACTTCATCCTTAAATTCATGAATTTCAAATTTTATTCAAAGAGTTAAAAATAACCGAGGAAAGGTTATCTTTAGTAACTTATTTTGCAAAATTTTATCACCATTCATTCTTTATAACATTCAATTAAACGCTTAAACCAAGTTCAAAGTGAAGCAATAGAGGCTAAGGGGTAGGGCATGACAGTCGATGCAAACCCAATAAACTTGCTTTTCATTGTTATCGTGCAAATCGGTGGCGCGTTGAAAACAGACATTACTTGGATAAAGCATGTAATTGAAAAACACGTTGAAGATATAACGAAACTACAGGATAAATATTGCTATCTGAGACACATTTAAAGTTCGTAAGACTGAGTAACGCTTATGAAGCTAAACCCAATTTCTAGCTTAAATTAAGTGCACAAACAGATACTTTGAGTAGACTTTGATTAGGAAATAACATTAAGTTAAATTGACAGTTAAGTATAAGGAAAAACAGTACACTAAGGATAGTTTTGAATAAATTCATAATTTTTCTCTTTTTATTACTCCTCGCTATTATCTCATTTGGTGCTTCAGCAAACGCAGGACTACCTATGATTATATTTGCAGTGCCTGTGTATTCGATCTCTTTGTTACCAATAATTGCTATTGAAGCAATATACCTTCAAAAGAGTTTAGATTTAACCAAAGCACTATCGGTAAAAACGGCATTTGTTTCAAACTTAGTATCTACAATTGTTGGGGTTCCTTTAACTTGGGTTATTCTTGTTTTAATACAAATGCTGACGGGCGGTGGCGCAGCGTATGGCGTGGATACATTTGTCGGTAAAATGTTAGCAGTAACGTGGCAAGCACCTTGGTTAATCCCTTATGAATCTGACTTACATTGGATGATTTTATTTGCAGGGTTATTCTTACTTATTCCATTTTATTTTGTATCATGGTGGTCTGAACTTTTAGTTTCAGTGAAAATGCTAGCAGATACAGGACTTAGTAAAACTGACATTAAGGTTAAAGTAAGGAATGCAAACCTAATCACATACAGTTTGTTGGCGTTTTGGCCAATTGGCTGGTACGTAGTTGGCTACGTATTAAAGTAATAGGCAATTTATGAAAGTCTAAAATTAATAAATCATTTTTATATTCAGAAGTAGCAAATTCTTACAGAGCAGTTGAACACTCATTTTGATTAAGTCATTACCAATGATATTCAGCGTCTAGCTTACTTAAACCGAATCGTACAGCTATCCAATTTGAGCTTGCAGGGCATCTACATGGATTCGTTATAACGAACAGCTTGTTGTAGTGTAGAAATAAGTTAATGAACTTAAAGCCATAACGGTTACAGGCAGTGAAACCAAAATTGCTTTTATATTTATACAAGAAAGGTATTTCAAATTATTGGAATGAAGTAAGTTTGGTGAAAACTTACAAAGTAAAAATGAGAACTGCATAGAAAGCTATAAATTTGTGAAAACCCAAATTAAGCAAAAAAGGGCTAAAAAACCTTAAAATCTAACGACTAATGAACCTACTAATAAAGATAAATAAGCTATTTTACATAATATAAATTATAGGAAGTAATGCATCTATACATAGCTCTACCTATTCTCTGTGTAAATTAAGTCCAATACTAGACGGTATCGGACATTAAGGCGATGTTTTATCATATTATTCATTTTATTAGTGCTTGTTTCTTGAGCTTAGTTATCTCATGACTTATATTAAAACTATCAACTTGAGATGTAACGATAAGATGTAAACGATATGGAATTTGTGAAGCCGTTAGAACCTATTCTGATAATCGATGATATGCAAGATATCCGCGACTATCTAAAACAAATTTTAACTGGTCTTGGTTTTGACGATATTTTAGAAAGTCGAGATTTTGAATCAGCTAAAACCGTAATTGAAGAAAAGTCGCCTAACGTAATCTTTCTTGATATTGAACTACCTAACACTGACGGTACGGAAATTCTTGAATACTTAAATGACCGCCATCCTCATACTCATGTTGTTATGTGCTCTGGCCATAATAGTCTTGAGAATGTGCAAAACACCTGGGAATTAGGTGCTAAAGGTTTTATCGCCAAACCATTCAACGCAAAAAAAGTCGACTCTGTTATGAAACGTCTAGAATTGATGGAAACCATAACAAATTAAGTAGTTTATGAACTCGACAATCCAACTCATTATAGATGACCTATCAACGGTCATTTTTGGTAAGCAACAACAAATCAAACTCGCCCTTACGTGTTTATTTAGTGAAGGCCACCTGTTAATTGAAGATTTACCAGGCATGGGAAAAACCACTTTATCTCATGCACTTGCCGCAGTTCTTGGCTTGTCATATCAACGTATTCAATTCACTAGCGATTTATTACCTTCTGACATTCTTGGTACAAACATCTTTGATGCTAAAGAACATAGTTTTTCATTTCATCAAGGTCCGGTATTTAGCCAAGTTGTATTAGGAGATGAAATTAATCGTGCAGGCCCTAAAACACAAAGTGCACTGTTAGAAGCAATGGAAGAAAAACAAGTGACGGTAGATTCGGTTAAACACGCCCTACCATCACCATTTTTTGTGATTGCTACGCAAAATCCAGTGCATCAATCTGGTACTTATCCGTTACCAGAGTCGCAATTAGACCGCTTTTTCATGCGTATTAGTTTAGGTTTTCCTGATAAACACGCTGAGAAAAACCTCATTTTAGGCCTAAACAATCGTAATTATGACGACTTGCCTGTTCGTATTAATCCTGAGCAACTTGCTGTTATTCAAAAAGAAATTAATAAAGTAACGATAAGCAACTCGGTGGTTGATTATATCCTTGAGCTAGTTGCGTTTACTCGCCAAGATAACCATTTTGTAAACCCATTATCACCAAGAGCCAGTATTGCGCTTGCCCGCGCTGCTAAATCATGGGCGTATATTGAAGGTCGTGATTTTGTAATGCCTGATGATGTACAAGCTGTTTTTCCTAGCGTGACTGATCACAGGCTTGGCTTAAACGCTGGTGACAGCGGCTATGCACTTAAACATGTGCCTGTAAGCTTATAAAATATGTTTAAGCGCCCCGCTTTTATTGATCAATTTCGTCAATCTATTTTTAATAAGCTATTAAAAAATAAGCATAAAACTAACGAAATTGAGCTTCAACATAAAACGATTTATGTATTACCCTCAAAACTTGGTGGGCAGTTTTTACTAATTGCATTACTGAACTTTGTGATGGGCATTAACTATCAAAACAACCTGATTTTAGCCATGGCGTATTTAATGGTGGTTGTTTTGGTTTTTGCGATACTCACCGGCTATAAAAATGTGAGAGGTTTGTCGGTTAAATACCAGTCAGTAAGCGAAAGTTATGCGCCAAAAGCCCCTATTGTGCGTTTTCAAATTCAAGCACAATCAAACTGTGAACTTATAAAACTGATTAATGACAACCTTGAATCTGAAACTGTGTCACTGCAAAGTAAAGAGAAAAAGACCGTTGAAATAGCGCTAAAATGCTGTAAACGTGGTGCATATGGCTTTGATAGAATAAAAATCATTAGCCACTTTCCATTTGGTTTGGTGTCTGTGTGGAGTTATATAGAGCCAACAAATACGGTTTATGTTTACCCACAACCTATCGCCACTGAAAAGCTTGATACTCAGCTCTATGACAATGACTTACACGACGGCGATAACGCACAAATTAAAGCCGGTAATGATGACTTTTACCAGCTTACCCCTTTTGTGCAAGGAACAGCGCTTAATAAGGTATCGTGGAAACACTACGCTAAAACTCAGCAGCTATTAACGAAAGAATTTACCAGTGATGCATCACAGGAATTAGCACTTAATTTCAATATGTTGAGTGGCAATAATGAGCATAGATTAAGCCAGTTATGTTTTTTGGTGAACCAATTAACCGACCAACAAATGGCGTTTTCGTTAATCTTACCCAATAAACACATAGCGAAAGGCCAAGGGGTCAACCATCAAAAAGCCTGCTTGCAAGCATTAGCGGAGTTTTAATTATGAATACACCGCTCATTAATACCGTTTTATCACTGCAGTTTATTGTTACCAGTGGCTTTTTGTTTACTGAAGTACCTACTCCATTCTTAGCCATATTGGCTGGCCTTAGCTTTTTAAACCTGTTTTTAGGTAAGTTTTATAAAAAACTAAATGGGTTGGTGGCGAATATTTTGGCTGCGGTTTGCTTAGTTGCCTTATTTGTTCTGGTTGGTGTGAGCGATACGGTCAAGTTATTTGTATCCATGATGCTACTTGCTAGCAGTTTTAAATTGCTACAAGCGAAAACCGTTAAACAGTATCAAACTGTGTGTTTACTGGTGTTTTTTAACCTTTCAACCGTGTATTTGTTTCACCAAGGGCTATTTGAAACCTTGGTAGTCAGTGTACTTTATATTGTTAACTTCGCGGTACTTGGCTATTTAACTAGCCCGCAAAGCTTTAAGGCCGCTAACAAACAAAGTTTTAAAACCATACTACTAGCCTTACCCATAGCGGCATTTTTGATTTTATTTTTACCTAAAATTCCAGCGTTTTGGCAGCTACCGGGGCCAAAGCTTGCTAAAACGGGTTTATCAGAGCAAGTTAACCCCTTTTCTATTGCGAAATTAGCGGAATCTGATGACTTAGTTTTTCGGGTAGAACAACAGCCAGGGCAAACCTTACAAGCCCCCTATTACTGGCGCAGCCTTATTCATGATGAGTTTAATGGTAGTGAATGGCTAATATCGGACATTTTGAAGTCTCAACAATTTAACCCAATTCGCCGTACAATTACTCAAAGTAATAGCGTTAATTATCAGGTTATTGCAGAGCCCTCACCTTCTAATTGGCTTTTTGCACTTGGCTTTGCTCAAAGTGCTAATTCTGATGTGCACTCAACCTACAATGGTTTGTTAAAGCGCAAAGGTAACTTAAACAAAAACATTAAATACGCGGTAACTAGTAGCCAAGCCTCGCTGAGCCTAAATAACTTTGAAAAACGCTTATATACCCGCTTACCGAAAACAACTAATCCGCAAACGACGGCACTGGCAAACGAGCTGGCTGCTGAGCATGAAAATGCGCAAGCTTACTTTAACGCGCTACTAGATTACTTTAATCAGCAGCAGTTTGCTTACACATTAACGCCTACACCCATGTATGGTGATAATACGCTAGACCAGTTTGTGTTTGATACCAAACGTGGCTTTTGTGGTCACTATGCCAGCACCGCTGCATTTATGTTTCGTGTTGCCGGCTACCCTGCCCGTGTTGTGTCTGGTTATTTAGGCGGTGAACAAACAAAAGCTGCTACGCTTAACATATATCAATACGATGCCCATGCTTGGGTTGAGGTGTTCTTTGATGAAAAATGGCATATTTTTGATGCTACCGCTGTTGTTGCCCCGGAGCGTTTAAACGGTTCGTTATCACAACTGGGTGATTTAAACGAAAGCTTTAACGACAATCTTAACTTTGGTCTAAAGCGCTGGAGCCATTTTAAAGCAATAAACTGGCTTAGAATTCATCTTGAAGAACTCGACTATAAATGGACTAACTGGGTGCTTACGTTTGATCAAGAATCACAACAAAGTCTATTTGATTCACTGTTTGGTAATAAGTCAGCATGGCTAACACCTTTAATTGTGTTAGGTACATTATTACTAAGCTTTACTGGTTATTTCTTATATAACAAACGCCCTATTCGAAGTAGAGAGCCGCTGGTTGATGACATCACTAAGCTTTACCTGTGGGCAAAAAAGGAAGGCATTGAGCCTGTTGATACCAACACACCACTGCAAAATATTGCTTTAATTAAACAGCAAAAGCCTAGATCAGAGGCATATTTAAGTGAGTTTGAGCAAATAATCATCGAAGTACGTTATCAACAGCAATCATATAACCAAAATCGCAAAAACCGCGTACGAGTTCTGTTAAACTCTCTCAAAACAGCCAAATAGAGAACAATATGAATGCAGTAATTGTCGGCGTTATGTTGATGCTGATCCTGACACTTTGTCGAATTAATGTCATTGTGGCGATGACGGTAAGCGCAATTGTTGCGGGTTTGACCGCAGGACTTGGTTTATCACAAACCGTTAATGCATTTAATGATGGCTTATCGGGCGGCGCTGAAATAGCACTGAGCTATGCGATGTTAGGTGCATTTGCGGTGGCTATTTCTAAGTCAGGTTTAACACGTATTTTAGCGTCTAAGTTACTAAAGCAAGTAAACGAGAATAGCCACAAAGGCGAAACGACGCTTAGTTATCTTATATTGAGTATTATTTTGCTGTGTGCGATCTCGTCGCAAAATTTGATACCCGTACATATAGCTTTTATCCCAATTCTAATTCCGCCTCTACTTGTGGTGTTTAACAAGTTACGCCTTGATAGACGTGCCATTGCGTGTATCTTAACCTTCGGCTTAGCCACCTCTTACATGGTGCTACCTTATGGTTTTGGTGGCATTTACTTATACTCGATACTACACAAGAACCTCACTGAAAATGGCCTAGAGATTGTTAATACTCAAGTGCCGATGGCAATGATCATTCCAGCCATTGGGATGTTATTTGGTTTATTGGTTGCGGTGTTTATATCTTATCGAAAACGCCGTAGTTACGAGTCTCACAGCCTAACAGAGCAACAGCAAGAGGTTGTAATTGAGCAACCTAAAAAGGTGTTAGCAGTGGGAATTACCGCCGTACTTTGTTCATTAGTGGCACAAAATATTAGCGGCTCTATGATCCTAGGTGGTCTTGTTGGGGTAGCTATATTTACCTTATTTGGTGTTGTAAAACTTGAGCAAAACGGCGATGTATTTAGCAAAGGCATTGCTATGATGGCGATGATTGGCTTTATTATGATTTCGGCGCAAGGCTTTGCTTCGGTGATGAAAGCAACCGGTGATGTTGCTTCATTAGTTAGCTCTGCTGCAGGTATGATTGAAGGTAACAAGCCACTTGCCGCAGCATTAATTTTACTCGTTGGGCTATTAATCACCATGGGCATTGGTAGCTCGTTTTCGACGGTGCCAATTATAGCCACCTTGTTTGTACCACTTTGTATGGAATTAAACTTTTCTGTTATGGCCACAGCGGCACTGGTTGGCACTGCTGGTGCGCTAGGTGATGCAGGCTCCCCTGCCTCTGACTCAACACTTGGCCCAACATCTGGCCTAAATGCAGATGGTCAACACGACCATATTTGGGATTCAGTGGTGCCTACTTTCATCCATTTTAATATTCCGCTACTTGTTGCTGGCTGGGTTGCGGCAATGGTGTTGTAGAGTCGAGTTACTTTTTGTTAAAAGCCCCATTTGGGGCTTTTTTATTGGCTAAACAAAATACGTAATGCGCGGTTTAAATCATGAAAGCGAATAGGTTTTGTCAGCACTTTGTTCATTCCTGCTTCTAAGCAAGTGGCTTTATCTTGATGAGATGCATTGGCTGTTAAGGCGACAATGGGTAAAGTCATTTTTAGTTCTTCACGCATGTATTTAGTTGCTGTAATACCATCCATTACTGGCATCATCATATCCATCAGAACTAAATCAAAGTTTTGCTGATGTACTTTATCGATTGCTTGTTGGCCATTGTCTGCAAGTGTGACGTGGTGATTGAGTTTTTCTAAAAAGGTTTTGATAAGCACTTGATTGGTTTTGTTATCTTCTGTAACAAGAATAGCCATTGGCTCAAGAATTTGCTCATGTTCAATAGCTTGCTGATCATCCGCGACGATAGAGTATGGTATGTAAATATTAAACTTAGTACCAATATTGATTGCACTTGCCACTCTTATCTCGCCTTTCATTAAATCGACAAGACTTTTGGTAATGCTAAGCCCAAGGCCAATCCCTTCTACTTGTCGATTTACACCATAGTCATGCTGTTTAAAGGCATCGTAAATGCTGGCTATTTGAGATTGAGAGATCCCCTGTCCAGTATCTGCAATTTCAAATAACAAATGGGTATCATTAAAATCTGCTCTGAAATTAACGGTGCCTACTTTGGTAAACTTGAAGGCATTATCTAAAATATTAAACAGAATTTGCCCGACCCGAACCCCATCGATATTAATTTTGTTGGGTAAGCCATCGCTTATCTCTGTGGTAAATAATACATTAGAGCCTTGAGTGGTTTCTTGAAACTGTGCAGTAATATTTTTAACCAGCGCATTTATATCTGTTGCTTTAACATCAAGCTCCATCGAGCCACTTTCAATTTTTGAAAAATCCAGCACATCACTGATCAAATCAAGTAATAAATCAGCGCTTGAGTTTGCGTAATCGAGCCAACGTGTTTGCTTGTCATTAAGTTCAGAATCGGCTAACAACTCCAACATGCCTACAATGGCGTTCATAGGTGTTCTGATCTCATGAGACATCACAGTTAAAAACTGAGACTTTGCTTGGTTTGCTTCTTCGGCTTTTTCTTTTGCTAATTGTAGTGCTTGCTCGCGGTCTTTATTTACAGTGATATCTTTGGCAATACCTAAATAACCGCGAAATTTCCCGCTTGAATCAAATTGTGGCTTACCACTCAAAGAGACCCAGGCCGGAGGCGACGAATTAACTTCAAATTCAAAATCTAAAAACTCAGCATGATCTGCCAGCAAGTGTTTAAAGTGTGACCATTTTTTTAACTGACTTTGTTCCTGCTCAGTGATGATGGCATCAAAATTTTTATGTAAAAAATGGCGTTTGTATAAGTTACTGTGGCTGGCGGTAGTTAAAACATTAATAAAGTGCTCATCTTTATTAGTACGCCAAAACCATTCGCTGGCAAAGTCTCTAAATAATTCAGATAACTCGCCTAGTCTTGTTAGTAAAGAGGTTGAGTGAAACTTTTGCCGGTTAAGCCTTGTTTGCGCAGCTAATTGAACCGCTACTTGCTGTAATAAGATTTTGATTGCGGTTTGTGATTTATCATTAAAACTAGCCCGCTCCTTTATATCGAAAAAGACCAAGCACTGCGTTGTGTGTTCAGAGATATCAACATGAAAAATTAGGTTATTTACGAACTCATTACTATAAAACAGTGAGTTATCTTCATTAAATGACCACTGTGACTGCGCTTGTTGTAACTTTGACTTTAATATTGTTTCGTCAAATTCAATGTACTTAATAGTACGCATTTCGAGGTATGCTTTTGAATCTTCGAAGTTTATTAAGCAAAACTCTTTAAACGAAAAATATGGCAGAAGCACTTTTTCAAGTTGAGCTTTTAATGCACGGCTATCGTTTATGCCATGAAATGCCGTTAGCTCAAGTTGTAATTGCTCTAAGTTTAACTCTGCCATTGCCATTCCTAGTTAATATTGCATCGCATATTGCAAATATAGAAAACAGTTCTCAGTTTAGCCATAAAAATATCAAAATAAATTATTTAAATTTCATTGTGTTATATAAATCCGAACACTTGGTACGGCCCATGCTAACTAAATATTAATCAAGTTTAACCAAGGTGACTGTTATGAAAATAGTATGCATAGGCGGCGGACACGGTTTATCCCATATGTTAAGTGCAATTAGACCTCACTGCGCCGAACTGACAGCTATCGTTGCAACCACAGACAACGGCGGAAGCACAGGTAAATTACGTAAAAGCCAAGATGTAGTTGCCCTTGGTGATATTAGACGTTGTTGTTTGCAATTAGCTGATAGTGACTCATTAATCCATCAAGTTTTTCACCACCGTTTTGATGGTGGTGAACTTAATGGTCACAGCCTTGGTAATTTAGCCTTATTAAGCTTAACCCAACAAACTAACTCAGCAACTCAAGCGGTTGCATGGTTCAATGCCATGTTGGGTAATTCAGAAACGATTCTACCTATGTCAGACGAACCAACTGATTTACTAGCGGTTATGTCATCAGGCATCAAAGTATTTGGTGAATGCGATATTGATTCACAAGAAGAGCTCCCAGACTATTTAACGCTCTCACAAGATGTGAATGCTGCTCCTGGTGTGGTTCAAGCTATTGAAAACGCCGATATGCTAATAATTGGCCCTGGAAGTTTAATTACCAGTGTAATGCCTGCCATGTTAGTTGAAGACATAGCTAAAGCGGTGCAACAAACATCAGCATGCCGATTATTTATCGAAAATATTGCCAAAGAAGCCAGCGTAATTAAATCGCTCGATATGCAACCGGTTGATTGGCTCGAAGGCATGCTTGGTTACCGGTTTTGTGACATGAGTATCTCTTTAGATGCGCTTAGTGAAATTGTGTCTCACTTTGACGATGTTGTTAAATCGCCAAACCAGCAGCACGACATTGAGCAGCTAAGTAATGTATTTGGCGAAATATTAAAAATGCCGTTAAGCCTAGAAGCTGAGCAACTAGTCAGTAGCAATCAAACTTTGCGCGTGAGTTAGCGTTTGTGCAAATTGGTCTTGCAGTAAGGCTATTAAGCTTTGTAATTCATCGTCATATTGTGATGTCTTCGCTTTTTGCTCAATTTGTTCTGCAAGGCCGCCTACGGCTAATGCCCCGTAACTACGGCTACTGCTTTTTAAACTGTGGGCATTTATTTCGATTTCGGACTGTTTCGTTGCGTCAGCAAGATCTGCAACGATATGGCGGGACTCAGTGATATATACCTGCAAAAGTTGTTTTGCTAGGTCGTCACCAACATCCTGTTGTAATTGCGTAAAGGTCGCAGTATCTATCATGGTCTCACCTTGGAGTGAATATGAAATATAGTGTTATTTTATTCGTAGATTCAAGCTTAATTGGTGGCATCGAAAGCCATTTGATTGCCATGAGTAAGCTATTAGAACGATATAATATTATGAGCTCGGTACTATTTTATCAAGATCATAATAACCGTGAATTATATAAGCGCTTAGAAAATGCAAATATCACTTTCGGTTTTGCTGGCGGAAATTTAAAAAGCTTGAACGAAATACTAAAAATGTTTCCTCGCTCAGCGTTACTCCATACCCATGGGTACAAGGCAAGTATCATGGGCAAGTTAGTGTGTCGCTGGCAAAACCGCCCTTGTATTTCAACTTATCATGCTGGAGAAGCAGGCACGGGTAAAGTTTATTTTTACAATAAGCTCGACAAATTGCTAAGTTACTTTTCACTTAACTTTGCTGTTTCTAGCAAACTCACCGAAGAGCTTTACAATGCTGAATTACTTGAAAATTTTATTCCAGTAAATGAATCTACTAAAGTTTTAGGTCTAAAAAATAATGATCAATTAAACGTTGGATTTGTTGGTCGTTTATCCCATGAAAAAGGCCCTGACATTTTTATTGAAACAGCCAAACGTTTCAACACACCTAACTTAAAATTTCATATGTTTGGTGATGGCCCTATGGTCAATGAGCTTGATTTGTCAGCGGTGAGTTATCATGGCCAGTGTGAGCAACAACAAATATGGCAACAACTTGATGTATTGGTGATCTGCTCTCGGGCTGAAGGTCTACCTATGGTGGCATTAGAAGCAATGGCACACGGGGTACTCGTTATTGCATCGCCTGTTGGTCAGTTACCACAGATAATTAATCACCTATCAAATGGGTTAATGATGACTGAAAGTACAAGCGATGCTTTGCATAAACAGCTAAACAACGTACTTATGTTGAGTGTTGATCAAAGAAATTACATGCTAGGCAATGCACAAAGACTTGTTAAACAACGTTTTTCTGGAGAGCAGCAATTTAAGCAGCTAGATAGAGTCTATAACTCTAGCTTACTTGCATCTCTTCCCAGCTTTTAATTTTACGATAAATCGTAGATGGACTCACATCCAAAAGAGCTGCAGCTTTAGGAATATTGTTATCACAAGCATCAATGGCTTGCTCAATATAACGTTTTTCTACCAACCAAAGCGGTTCAATATCGGCTTGAGAAAATGCTGTTGCAACTTCGCTGATAACAGGAGCGGCTTCCATTGATGGCGATGTAAAGCTTTGTGACGGCATCACCTCTGGGGTTACAGTATTAACAGTTGCTGCTACTGGTTGTGATTGATTTTGTGCATTTGGTAATGCTGGGATCATGCTCGCTTCAATATAAGCTTCATCATGCAAAACGAGAATGTTACGTATGGTGTTTTCTAATTGGCGAACATTACCAGGCCAGCCATAACTCAAAAATAGATTTTTAACGCCTTCTGACATGCCTTTGTATGCACGGCCTTCTTCTTTACTTATTTTTTTAAATAATGCATCGGCAATTTCGATCACATCTTTGCCACGCTGATTCAACGGCGGTAAGGCAATTGGGATAACATGTAGGCGATAATATAAGTCTTCACGAAAACGGCCTTCTTGCACTTCTAATAATGGGTCGCGGTTGGTGGCGCATACAAAGCGTACATCCACTTTAACTTCTTTTTCGCTGCCTACTTGCTGGTAACAACCGGTTTGTATAAAGCGCAGTAGTTTACTTTGCAGATTGACGTCCATTTCACATAGTTCATCTAAAAACAACGTACCACCATCAGCTTGGCCAGCCGCCCCTTCACGATTGGTAATCGCGCCAGTGAACGCCCCTTTTAAGTGACCGAATATTTCACTTTCGATTAGATCTTTTGGTATTGCTGCACAGTTAAGGGCTACAAATGGTTTATTCGCACGCGGTGACGCTAAATGTACCGCACGGGCACAGAGCTCTTTACCTGTCCCGCTTTCACCGGTAATGAACACGGTGGCCTTACTTGCTGATGCTGATTTTATTATTTGGTAAACAGATTGCATTTCTGATGAGCTACCAATCAAATCATAGTATTTACCGTTCTCGTAAGTTGTTTGATAGCTTTTGACTGTTTGTTTTAAATCTTTAAGTTTTAATGCGTTGTTTACTGTAATGCGAAAACGATCGGCCTCGATTGGTTTTTCTAGAAAGTCACTGGCACCGAGTTTGATGGCTTTTATTGCCATTTCTTTAGTGGCATGCCCTGTTAAAACAATCACTTGTGGAGCTGTATCTGGGTCTAAAGAGGATAAAATATCTAGCCCGTTCATATCTGGCAGCATAACATCTAAAATCACTAAGTCAGGCTCAAACTCTTGTAATGCAAAGACAGCTTGCTCACCATTGTAGGCAATGCGTGTTTCGACCCCGGTTGGGATCAAATATGATTGGTACATCAGCGCTAGCGATTCTGTATCTTCAACAATGAGTATTTTAGGTGGCATTACAGACTTCCTTTATTATCGTTTTATGCTGAGATAAAGTGATTATTTAACAGTTCCTTATTAGTAGCTTAGTGCGTATTTGACCGGTTTGTAAACTCAAACTTTAGTGTTTATTGATCACAATTAACGAGGCATCGTCTATTTCAGCAGTTAACTCAACTTGGCTTGCCTGCCAAAGTGCATAAGCAAACTCTTCACTTTGCACATTTTCGTCAGTTAATTTAGTAATAATTTGGTCAACATCGCTTAATTGCTGATTATCAAGCCAACCATCGGTGAATAATAAAATGTGTTCAACGTCTTTTAAGTCATAACTATAATGTTGATAAACATGATCATCACTAAGGCCCAGTAAGGGATCAGTGCCGCTTAGCTGGATCAATTTACCATTTTTGGTTATCACACAGGGGGCTGGATGACCTGCGTTAAACCAATGAAGTATGTTATTTTCAATAAAGCTTATTAGTAAAGTGACTAAACTAGTTTTACATAACCGCTGTTCATACAGGGCTTGGTTCAAGGTTGTTAAAACATTTCTTATTGGTATTTCTGTCGCTAAACAGCCACTTAAAAAGCCCTTTATGGCAAAACTTTCTTTTAGTGCTGTTATACCGTGCCCCATCATATCGCCAATAATCACAGGCGCTTGTTGCTGGTGGGGATACATGCAAAAATCCCCACCATTTTGGCTGATAATGGAGCCAAAATTATAGGCATTAAACTCACCTATTCTTTGCCTTGTTTGCATGCGCTCTTCGTTAATTACATACTTTAATGCAGAAAAGCGATGCACAATGCGCTCAATACTTTGTAATAAGCGAGTTTTGCTAACTGGTTTGACTAAATAATCATCAACCCCTAACAGGTTTATACGCTTTATAAGTTCTTCGCTGTCATCACCTGTCAGCATAACCACAGATAAATTAGTTTTTAGGTTAGATTGATTGAGTTTTTTAAGTAATGGCTCACTGGTGCCATTTTTAAGTTTATGATCAAGCAATAAAATTGTTGCCCCGGAGGTGAGAATTTCTTGCCAACCAGATTCACTGTCCTCACAGCAAATAACCTGAAAATGCTCAGATAAATAAGCATTCAGTAAAGCAAGTTGTGCCTTATCATCGTCTATGTAGATAAGCGTGGGTCGTTTATCTATATTGGTTAAACAAAAAGAGAATGTATTCTGTTGGCCAACAGTTTTATAACAAGCATTTGGAAAGTAATGCTTGATGAGCGCCACCCCCATGCCCCCTTCAACTAATTCACCACTGTCTAATTGCCACCCTGATGCTTGTTGATTAAATAAATCATAGCTTGGCATGCTGTCTTTAAATTCAATTAACAGCTGTTTATCGGGCAGTTTATGCATAGCAAACTGTACATTCATTGACGTTTCTTGGCTGTGGCGTAACAAATTAGTTAGGTATTCGGTTGCTACTAAACCTGCTGCATCAATATCTTGATTTTTAACACTGATCGCCGTCAAAACATGTTTTAAAATATGGCGAATCTCACTGACTGTAGGCCAGTCTAAACTAAATGATTTTTGATATAAGCAGTCCATTCATGTTCTCAATAAGGTAAAAACAACCAACGCTGTTTAATAACTTTGTTTAATAAGTACTCTGTGAGTTTAGGCCATTTTGGTTGAAACGCTTTGAGCGTTTTCACGATGCGGCTACCCAATGGAGCAAACTGATGCTGCGCAACAACAATCTTTACGTTATTGACGCCTGCGTGTTCAAGATTTGCCACACCGTGACATAGAGCTTCTTCGTCGTTATAACCAAGCGATACCGTTAAAAATGTCAGTTCGGTACATAAACTAAGCGCATGCAGCGGTACGTTACCGCGATTACATTTAAGAGCTGGGCTCATATCTAAAAATATATAGTCATACTCTTGTTTTATGCGTTCTATTGCATCATTAAGTACGCTTTTATTTTTCACCGATTCAAGCTCTTTAAGGTGTGCCATGGTGAGTAGGTCTACCTGTTCTGTATTGATGATATTAAGCTGACACGAAATATCACTAAAGCACCAAGACTCAGGGGTTTTTGGGTCATCAAACTTAAATGGATTTAACGGATTTAAGTCGATAATAAGCACTTTAGCGGATTGCAAACTTAAGCGCTGTGCAACACTAGCACAAAGTGATGTAGAGCCTTCGTTGCCGGTTAACGAAATAAAGCAGATACAACGGGCTTTGCTGTTATCTATTTCGTTACACACGGCTTCAAGTTCTTGGTATTGCGCTGGTATTAGTTTCATAAGCCCACCACTAAAGCTACAACTGTTATAAAATCTAAGAAGTTTGATTTAAACTGGCTCATTAAATCTTGGCCTTTGTCTGGTACATACAAAGTATCGCCAGCACGTAACACAGGGATATACGCTGAGTTAGGGTTTTTAACGAATTCTTCTAAATCAAATACACGAGACTGTTCTTTACAGCATGAATGATTTACCACCACGATTTTGTCGATAAGCGCTGAGCTTGATGGGCCGCCCGCTTCTGCTAGTACGTCAAGTACCGTCATGGTGTCATCAAAGCTGTAACGACCTGGCTTTTCAACAGCACCCATGATGCGAACTACCTGCTCTTTTGGCGTACGTAACCAGTCTTTATCTTTTTCTGGGATATAGATAGTATCGCCCGGTAAAACATGTGGAAATAAGGTTTCATCACCGGTTTCAAAATACAGTGCAAGGTTTAATTTGCTCACTCTTGCTGCATTGCCGTTACGATGAGTAATACGAATATTGCGTAAGTCAGCGTTATCTGTAGGGCCATCAGCAGCGGCTAAAATGTCGATAAAGTGCATATTTGTATTAAATGCATAGCGACCTGGTGAGCCCACCTGTCCCATAATATAAATAGACTTGCTTGATTCTTGACGGATCCATTGAGATTTATTGTCTGCAGGGTCAACCGGTAACTCTTCAACAATAATGGTGTCGCCAGCCATTAAATTTGGCAGTACATATTTGCCCGAATCATTAATAGTGTATTGCTCTAAATCGAAACGTTTAGTCACCTCGCCGTTTCTCACAATTTTAATATCATTGATATTGGCACCCTTAGTTGGGCCGCCGGCATGAGCAAGTAAATCAGTAAAGTCCATTTCAGGGCTCCACTCATAACGGCCCGGAGATAAAATGGCACCGATAATTTTGATGGCACGTTTTGGCGGTACTTTTAACCAGCTTTTTTCGTTTTGATCGGTTTTCTCTGGAACAAAAATCACATCGCCTGGGTTAAGGTTTGGTACTTTTACTGTGACTATGCCTTCGCTGTAACCTTGTAAGTCAAATAAGATGCTTTCGCCTGCTTGAGTTAAGATTTTAATCTGACGAGTTTCAGCAAAACGGGTTGGGCCACCTGCATTAGCCAGAATATCTAAAAAGCTGGTGCTTTCGCCTGCTTCATAAGCGCCCGGCTTTTGTACTTCGCCCATGATATAAACTGTTCTTGAGGTGGTATTTACATCATCAACCATGATAGGCACATAAATAGTAGAACCCGCTTTTAGCTCAGGCATAGTGTCGTTATTAGGTTTATCTAAATACGCTTTTAAATCGAACACGACTGGGGTTTTATCGACGATAACGCGAATTTTGGTTACATCTGCATAACGGGTTACACCCTCAGCACGCATTAGCGCATCAAGTACACTCATGTTTTCTTTAAATGAAAAGCTACCAGGGTTATGCACCTCACCAAGCAAAGTAATAGCACTGTTATCACTTGCATCACCTGATGCACTTAAGGTTTGTGCATCAAAGTCAATTTGTACGTTACCTAACAGCGGAGACACTGGCACAAAGACAGTGTCAGCGCTTTGTAATGCTGGTAATAAGTCAATGTTGCCTGAATCTAAGTAGGCTTTATAGTTAAACTCAATCATATCGGTGCCACGGCGAATTTGTAAACGGTCTAATTGAGCGCCTGGTTTTAAGCCGCCTGCACGGGCGATGACCATTTGAATGTTGCCATCTTTAGGAATACTTACTTGTGATGGGTCGTTCACATAGCCCATAACATTGATAAAAATATCTCGTGAATGAATTTCGACATAAAAGTCATCCATCGCCACATACATTTCACTTAATGCTGTGCGTAGTTGGCTTTGCACATCATCTAGCTGTAAGCCTGCTACTTTAAAACGACTTAGCTCAGGTAAGGTAATAGCACCTTCTTTATCAACTTCAAACGGTTCGCTAAATTCAGCTTCGCCTGGTAGGTATAAGTAAAGTTTATTACCGACTTCAATCTCTTCTGCGAAAGTAGGTAACGCGAATATAAGTAAGCAAAGTAAGATTAACTGTTTCATGTTATTGCTCCTTAGGACCATTTAAGATTTTGGTCCAGCTGGATAATGCATGTTTTTGTTTAGTGGCTTTATCGTCACTCATGTCGATGATAATTACCTCTACTCGCCTATCTGAATGACGTTTTGAGCGTGAGTCTGGTTCGTCGCTGTAAGGTGTTAAACTACCTTGCGTTAAGGTTGTTATTGTCGCAGGGTTTACACCATAAATACCTAGCCAGTGTTTTACTGTTTCGGCACGCTTAAGTGCTAACTCATAATTGTTTTGTTGCTGACCACTAATGTCAGCATGACCAACAAGCAGTAAGTTAACTTCATCAACTTGTTTAATTAAGTCAGCCGCTTGTGCTAAACGTGTGATGTATTTAGGAGTAACCTGAAAATCATTCAGCGAGAACTGGTTATCACTATTTAAAAGCTCAGTGATCTGGTCTTTAAGTGATGCTGTCATGTTTTTTTCAGTATCAGTAACGCCTGCACATTGGCTCATCTCATTAACAGTTTCAAAGTGCTTCGCAAGCTGATTTAAACCGTGATAGTGAATAAGTAAATCATGCTCAGCATCAGACCACATTTGCGCTGCTATTAGACGTCTTATACGGTTTTCGTATATTTGTGCTTTTAGCAGTTGTGCTGGCATACATTGCTGTATCCCTTGTGCTTTTAATAAATCTAACTTTAAAACATGATGTTCAAATTCGCTTAGCACCACGGTTTCTTGTGTGTCGTAAATCATCTCGTGTTGTTCATCAGTAAGCGGATAATTTTGATATTTTTCAGCCCAGCCTCCTTGCCCCTCATCAGGCCAAGAAGCACATCCACCAAGCGTTAGCAAAATGATTGTAAATAGTATGTGCTTCATAAATCACCTCACGCGATATCAGCTTGTTCGATAAATGGAATCGTCTTATCAACTCTTAATAGACTCATTAGTTTGTGTGGTTGCCCAGACACATTAAGCAGTGATAATTTTTGCCCTTTTTTCTCGATGCGTTTGTATAGGAACACCATTGCACCAATGCCAGATGAATCAATAAACGTAGTAGAGCTAAAATCGAGTACCACACTTTGCTGTTTGCCATGTGCAACTTCTTCAAACTGATCTTTAAAGCCATCGACGGCTAGACCAGAAAAGTCACTAGGTAGTGAAATTAGTTTGGTATCGTTAGAAAATGATGTGTTGTTAGCCATGATCTTCACCTTAGTTAAATTGGTTAGTCATAGTAACTAGTACAACTAAAATGCCAGTTTATAAGGTGTTGAAATTTAAAGGCTAAATAATGGGGTGATGCATAATGCAATTAACTTTTTGCTGTTAATTTGCATTATGCAACGTGATTTGCTTAATTCATTTTGCAAAATGGAGGTGGTTTACTGCCCTTTACCGGTAAAAACGACCTGTAATGTTTTAATCACAATTGAAAACTCAAGCTTCGCCCAAGCACGCGGTGATGACATACTCAGTGAATAGGCGTAATCCCAGCCAATTTTACTGCGTGCATCGTCTATGGTTTCATCGTAGCCGTTCATCACTTGAGCAAGACCAGAAATACCTGGTTTAACCCCATAAGTACGCTGGCAAAAATAAGGAATGTCTTTTTCTAATTTACCATAAAACACAGGGCGCTCTGGTCTTGGTCCAATCAATGACATCTCGCCTTTGAGCACATTAATTAATTGCGGAAGTTCGTCAATTCGTGTTTTACGCATAAAGCGCCCTACTGCCGTTATTCTTGGATCATCTTTACTGGCCCACACAGCACCAGAACGCGACTCAGCATCAACCACCATAGAGCGAAACTTATAAACATAAAATAACTCAACGAAGTCATCTGAGCTTTCACCCACTCTAAGTTGCTTAAAGATGATAGGACCTTTAGATGTAAGCTTTATAGCCAGCGCTGCAATTATACAAACAGGCCAAACTAGACCTAACGCAAATAAAGCGCCTGCAATATCCAAGCTTCGTTTAATAACTTTAATAACAGACTTGGTTTGTGCTTTACTCGCAGATTTTACACGTTGCCAAGGAGTGTCGAAGTAACCTTGTTCATAACGAATGATCCCCCACAGTGCTAAAAAGTAGCTATTTAAGATGTAATTAACTTTATCGACGATAGGAATGCGTTTGTTAAAGGCGAATATAGTTTTAACAGCTTGTACTGCGTGAAGTGACAAAATGCCTGTAGCAATCAATTGTGACCACACAGATTGCATTACGATAGCCTCTATAAATACACAAGCATAAATACAGGCTAAAATAATTGGCATAACCCCACGTAATACTTTGTGCGAGAAAAAGTTCATACAAGTCCACCCTAAACGCGGGTTAAGTAATAAAAGAAGCGCTTTTATTTGTTGCCAATTACCGGCACCTAATCTTACTCGGCGTTTATAATCCTCACTTTGCTCATCGCATTCTCGCTCGTAAATGACTACTTCTTCATCAACAACGGCTTTACCACCTTTGCTTAAAGCTTTCATTGATAGCACGAAGTCGTCGTTAATTGTGTTTTTATCTAATTCATTTGCATACACTGCGCGCATGGCAAACATTGCCCCTGGTACGCCAATCACAGCGCCAAGGTTTGACTCTGATTTTTTCACTTGGTTTTGGTACTGCCAGTAGGCTTTTTGTGCATCTGGTGCATTTTCATCTAAGGTGTAAACACCTGTCGAAATTGCTACTTGCGGATCACTAAATTGCTTAGCTACTTTGTTTAATGCATCAATGCTCAATAAAGCACTAACATCAGTGAACAGTAAAATATCATTGTGATATTTCGCCATCCCCATCAAGGTATTTAACCCTTGTACTTTCCCTTGGTTTTCATCACGATGGTGAAAATAACACTGCACGCCTTGCTTATGTAATACCTGCTGTGCTTTAAGAGCTTGTTGATAACTCTTATCGGTGCAACCATCAAAATAAACATGAATAGAATAATGATCAGTGTCATATACTAGTGATGCTAGGTTATAAAGCTTTTCTGCAATATGCTGTTGTTCATTGTAAGCACACATCAAAACAGCAATATTCGGTGTGTAGTTGTCATCAAAAACGGTTTGCTTGCTTGTTTTTTGCTTTTTGCCTGCAACACACTTTAGTAATAATGGGTAGCCAATATGATGATATGCAGCAATACACATTAAAATGATAAATAATGTAGTAAAAATAGTCATGGTTGGCTCCTACACTGCTAATGCAGAATATAAATTGTCGTATTTACTACTCATGGTTCTTGCATCAGCGACTGCAATAGCATGATGACGAATGCAAAGACCATGTGGCAGTTTACATGCTCTCAAAATAGCTGGTGCAAGCTTGTTAAACTCGTTCAACGACACAAGCTCACCTTCGTTATCGGTGAGAACTTCATGAATTCCACCTACATCAGACGCTACAACTGGAATACCACATGCCATGGCTTCAATAATCGATAATGGCAAACCTTCACGCTGTGAATACAAACACATCACGTCGATACTCGAATAAAAGGCTCGCATATCGTGAACGTTTCCTAAAAAGTGCACACGTTCGTTAAGCCCTAAATTACGTACCAAATTCATTAAAATGACTTTTTGATCGCCATCTCCAGCAAACACCATATGGTAATCTTCAGGTAAGTAATGCAATGCATGAATAAGATCTTTGTGTCCTTTTCCTGCAATTAACCTTGCAGCACAGCCAACTAGCTTTGCTTTATGGGGTAAATTGAGCTGATTTCTGGCGGTTGATTGATTAATTGCGACAAAATTATCGCAATCTATACCATTTAAAATGGTGCGCTCAGGAATGATTGCTGTTTTAGCTCTAAACTCATCGGCAACAATACGTGCATCTGCAACCCAATAAATATTCGTTAATGAGTTAAGTAACTTAGTGAAAGTACATTGTTTAACGTTATTTAAATACCAGGCATCATGAATTGTTGATATATGACGAACCGAATCACCGGTCAACGCACAAGCAAGGCCCGCATAAATAACAGGGCCAACATGATGACTGTGAATAATATCGATATCATGATCTTTTATTAATGCCTTTATCTTTGCGATAACAGAAATACTCACGCCTGCTTTTTTGTTTAAACAAATCACTCGATGGCTAAACGACTCAAGCTCTGGCCATTGCTCAAACGCAGATTGTCTGTCTCCCTCAAGAGAAACAATAATACTCGAGCTACTAAATTGACTGTTTTTGAGTAAAGTAATTGCCATTTTTTCTAGGCCACCTACTTGTAGGTGTTGAACTAAGTGCATGACATTCATGATTTATCTCCTTCAATATTACCGAAGTTAGTTTCGGCATTGACGATAGGAAGTACTGTTACCACCTCTGCGCTGGTAAGTTTTTCGATGGTTTTAATATCTTTTAAGTGGCTGTCACAAAGTGCAGCAACAAATACGCTTGCACTACCTGTGAAAATCCCAAGCACAATGCCAACGATAACGGTCATCAGCATTGAGGTATTGATAGGTTGTGTTGGGCTATAAGCTCGCTCGATAGTTTTAACTTTGTCAGGTCCTTCGTATTTAACTAATTTGCCCGTAACTTTGGCCATTTCGTAACGGCTAAGCATGTCTTTATAAAGTGACTGTTTAACATCGTAATCACGCTCTAGTTTACGTAATTGTTTTTCTACATCACTGGTTACTAACAGACGTTCACTGACAAGCTGCACTTGCTCTTCGAGCATTGCAAATTCTTGTTCTTGCTGAAGTAAATTATTACGGGCCTCTTCAAGCGCAAGAAGTTGAGAAACTAAAACGCTGCTCTCTTTACCATCACCAGACGGAAGCGTATTAACCATTTGCCATAACTGATCAAGGTTCGTTGTGTCCAGCTCTTCACTAGATGCTAACAGCGCCTGTTGGCGGCTTTTTAAATTTGCAAGGGTGCGTTTTTTCTCGATAATTTTGCTATGTTTATCGGTATAGCGTGTTCTCAAAAGACTTAATTCAGATTCAGTACGAATTATCTTTTCTTCTAAATTACCTAAAATTGGATTGGCCTGCCCTACTTTACTCACTAAGGCATTCAGTTTTGCTTTAGCGCCTGAGAGAGCAATCAGCTTTTGTTGTTTTTCGCTGAGTAAGCTGTCGAAGGTTTGGCGATTGCTATGTAAAACATCGGGTAAGGTATTACTGTTTTTAGTTTTAAAATCAGCCAGTGCTTCTTCAGATAATTCAAGTTCTTCGCGTAAACTATCCAGCTGCTTAAAGAAAAACTGCTCAGAAGTATCAAGTGACGCCTTTGTAGGTGCTAATAAACGTTCAATAAATTTTTCGACAACCTTTTCAAGCACTGGCTTCATTTGTGATTGGTCATGCCAAATAAAGTTTATGCGGACTAGCTCATCACCAATTAACGAAAGTGATAACGCTTTAGATAGTTTTTGATGGATTTCTTCAACTTGTTTTGGCGTAGCATCTTCAGCTATTAATTGGGTTTCTTTTGCTACTGCAATAAGTACCTTACGGCTGATAACTAAGGTACGCAGTGCTGCCATACGATCAGAAAGCTGAAACGAAAAAGACAGATCATCTAAGTAAGGGTTAAGTAGTGCTGACTCTTCAATTAAGATGGTAGCGTGATTGGTATATTGTTTTTGCGCAGATAAGCCAAGCGTGATGACGACGATTGGCACAATGCAAAACGGAATAATAAAGAGCTTAATACGCGTGTAAAGCGCATAAAGCCCTAAATAAATTAACCGTTTGATCTGCTCTTTAACTAACATACTTTACCTTTTGCTTTGCATTTTGCGAAATTGCTCGGTTTTAATTTGCAAATTGATAAAAACAACCGAGATTTCTATAGATAGTTAGTTAATTGCAGTTAGTGAGCCAAAATGAAAAAAGCCGCATCTTGTAGCGATACAAGATGCGGCTTTGGGTTGAAAGGTTTATTTAGCAAAACCTAAGTTGTTTACAGACTAACTTGGCTTTTGCTTGCCAGCTATGATCACTTGCCTGCTGAGATTGGTTGGCTCGCCAATTTAAGTTGTTTGATTTACTTAGGCTTACAGCATAGTCTAATCGCTCAATAAAGCCCTGGTGGTTGTCTGCTATTAATATGGTCTCTTGGTATGAGTTAACCGCAGCAAAGCGTGTTGTCACAATTGGTGTGCCTGTGGCTATGTATTCTTTTAATTTAAGTGGATCACAGGCTCGGATCTGCTCATTGTCAACAAATGGTAAGATAGATACCTGCCAATGCTGAGAAAATGAAGCTAAACGATCATGCTCTACAGCCGGTATATGGGTTACATTGTCTAACTTGAGTAGATCAGAGAAGTCTTCGACAAGGTGGCCTATCAATACTAATTGATACTCAGGCCTTTCTTTAGCTAGCTTCAACAATAAGGCTTTATCAAGCCAAGCATTCAAGGAACCATAGAAACCAATAATTGGTTTGCATATTTGCTCAAGTTCAACGGCTTTTGTGGTTTGCGTGGTAAAGAGCTCTAAATCGACACCATGAGAAAGCATTTTAACTTTAGATTTCGGCATTTTGTTGGCAAGAAACTCACTCACAACATAGATGGTGTCTGCTTTTTCGATAAGGTCGCTTTCAAAAGGCGCGACCATTTTATGATCAACACCCGCAAGTGCAGAGAAGTCATCTCCACAGTAATAAATGACTTTATCCTGCTCTCGCGGTGAAATTAGACTAATTGCAGTAGGCACACTAAGCCAATAAACAATTGGCTCATCATCTATGAAACCTTTTCGATTAAAAACCCATTTATTAAATAGCCTTACTATAACGTTATCGTGCCAAGGTAAAACCGCTAATGTGTGTGCTGTTAAATTAATGTTCTGGCTAGTATTCGTTGTTTTAGCATTTGGCCTATTGCGCTTAGATAAAAAAAGGCTTTTTAATTTATTAAAAACTCGTTTCACATCAATCAAGCGAAATGTTGGTTTTCGCATACCAATCGAGTTAATCCAAATAACCTGATGTTGTTTTGCTAGTTGTTTAAATAGGTGCTGTGTACTACTTGGGTGACTTTGCCAGTCTTCGCCGAATACAATAAATTTCATAGCGTCCCCTCCAGCTGTTTAACAATTTTTGCTGGATTGCCAGCAACAATAGTATTTGCTGGGACATCTTTAGTAACTACTGCGCTTGCAGCAACTATAGCACCCTCGCCTATTGTTACACCTGCAAGCACAGTTGCGCCGGTGCCTATCCAAGCGCCTTGTTTGATAATGATATCGCCAACTTGGCATTCATCATCAGGCTCACCAAGAGCACGTCTTTCAGAGTTTAGAGGGTGACCAGGAAAACCAGCTAAAAATACTCGACCTGCAAGGCGAACATCATCTTCTAAAACAATTTTTCGACCAACAGAAAACGCATTTTGCCAACCAATATCAACATTACTGCCAATTATAAGTTTGGGTGTGTAACTACCATGACTACGCCCACAAAAAGTACTGATGCCACTAATTCGTGTGTTGTCATTACAGCTAATTTCAAGTTTTCCTAAAATTTGCGGCATACCAGAATATAGGTATAAATTTGCTTTGGAGCCCTTGATTTGGCTTTTAAATAGTGGTGTGTAATAAAAAATGCGCCCTAGCTCACTCACTACTTTTTTAACCAATAAATGCAGTTTATATATAAATGAATGAATACCTGGGATAACCCACATTTGCGGATTGCGAATCGATTTTGCAAATTGAAAAAGTGATTTTGCAAATGGGCTGTCACTTGATTTAAGCCATTGTTTAATATTTTCACTCATGTGAGCTCTCCCGTTGTTTATCAATTACAAGCTTTTCTAAGGCAATAGTTAAAGCAAGAATGATATAAATAGGCCATGTAAATGCCTGAGTTAAAAAGGTTCCTGACACCATAAAGCCAATTAGGCCGCCCTTTAGCGCTTTTGCATTTACATCAATTTGTTTGTCATTGATCTGTTTATTCATTAAGAAAACACGGTTCAAGGTGCGATAAATACAGGCAATCACTAATACAAAAATGCATATTCCTACGATGCCTGTTTCACCTAATACCTGAAACCACGTACTGTGTACTGCATGATTCTTGCCATCCCAATGTGGGCTGTAGAAATAGTAATTAACGACAAAGTTATTAACCCCAACCCCAGTTAATGGATTATGTATTGCCATATTGATTGCAGCTTGCCATGCGTAAATACGGCCCATAGCAGATTCATCAACACCGCCCTCATGGGAGCCGCCACTTTGTCTGTCTGCAATACCAGCAAAAGCAACCATGGCTAACATACCCACGGCACCAATGCAGCCGACCACTACAGGATTTTTAACTTTCTGGTAAATAAAGAAACTAAGTACAGCAGCAATGCCAAGTAAGCCTCCTCGGCTCTGCGTTGCAATAACACCGCTGATTGCAATAACTAAGCAAATAAATGCAATGATGCGTCTAAATTTATGGGCACTAGAATCAAATACTTCAGCGGCTAAAAAAGACACGGGAAACATCATTACAAGTGATAAATCGTTAGGATCGCCAAGCTGTGAGCGAAGTTCTCGCGAAATAGTGACCCGAGTTCCTTCGACTAGACCAATACCATTCATTTTGTTACTCAGGGCAACTAAGGCAATGGCGGCACCTGAGATCATGATGCCAATTCTAACCACATTAAAATGCTTTAATGTGCTCATCCACCACGAGATTGCAAATACCATAATAAGTACTTTTGTTAGTACACCTGACCAGTACTCCATCGCTAAACCGCGATTTGAGGCACTAAAAACGCAAACAGTCAGCCAAATAAACCAAACAAAAAATATCAGATGATTAGTATGCCAATGTGGCTTTAATTTTTGTGAGATAAATAGATGCCAAACTATTCCCAATAGCGACGCAAGCGCGAGTAACTTAGGAATTTTAAAAGGCATTAAAAAAGGAAAAGCTTCGTGTAATCTAAAGTAGCTAAATAAAATAAACAAAATTATAAAAGCCACACTTACCTTTACTGCAGTGAAAGCGGCAAAAGGTAATAGCAGCAATGCAAATACTGCTATCGGGCCCAAAATGGCATAGGTAACAACTACAAGTAAGGTTACTAAAATGCCATTAATGAATAACTGATTTTGTTTATAGTAATTGAGCATGGTGATGCTCCTTCATTAAGCTTTTTATTACTTGCTTAATTAATGCTCTATATTGATAAGCCAAACCAACAATATAGATAAAACATACGATCCATTTAGCCAAACTAAGTTCGCTAAACTGTAAAGTGATCACTGTTATAGATCCTAATACTAACCAGCTTGGTACTAATGCTGCAAAGTTTAGCTTTAGAGGCTCGAAATGCTGACTAACTGAGTAAAGGCAAACTAATTTAAAACTTTGCATAATGATTAGCGCCAAAATAGCGCCTTCAACACCAAGTTTTGGCACTAAAAAATACAGCAGACTAAGACCTAAAAGTGCTGTAAAGAAGTTTATAATTGATACAAACACACCATTCTTATGCATGTAGCAACCAATATTGAAAATATCGCTGTGATGGCGTATGGCAACAACAATAATTAATAAAATCAGCCAACTATCTTTGCCATGGTATTCAGCAGGAAGTACTGAGTTTAATGCGATTGGTGCCAGTAAACTCATCAAAACACACATAGCTAAGCCTGCATTTAATGAGGTTATTGCATAATTTTGATATTGCGTTTTATCTTGCTTAATTAAGCTAAAACGTTTGGCGAACCACCAAAGCCTAATCGGCTCAAATGTGAAAGAAGTTATAATGGCAAATTGCGCTGCAACGTAATAACTCGCTAATACACTCTCGTTAAATTCGGCAACGATAAACCAGTTTTCAGCGCCATTACCGGCATAAACAAACAAACCTGATGCGATAATTGAAGTTAAGAATACAGTCTGTGATTTTTTTATTCTCCAGCTAAAGCGAGAATAACTCACTTTAAGTGCACTTCGCATATCACTTAAGGTTAAACACATAATAATGAATGTGCAGACTACACCTGAAACCATTACACCGGTTACATTAAAACCAAGAACTAACAAAGTTATTGTTAAACAAGTTTGTATGACAGCATGCGCAATACTATAAAAACAATACTTTTGTGCGTAACCAAATAACCGGTAGTAGGTGTACGGGATAGCAAGTACCGAGGCAAAAGTTAAATTTAAAATAAGTAACCTAAAATCAATCACCTTTATTTGCGCAGGTAAGGTTGCAATAATTTGCTCGCTAAATATAAAGCTACAGCCTAAAAAAAGCGCACTAAAACAGATTGTTAATAGCAGAGAGTCTCTAAATAACGCCATCTTTTCACGAAAAGATGGGTACTGTTGTTTTAGTAGTAGCTCAGGTAAACCAAGCGAAACCACTAAAGAGCATAGCGCCGACATGGTTACTAAGAAATTCAGCTCACCAAACTCGCTCTTTTCTAAAAAGCGAGTTGTAATTGGTAAAAGTAAAAAGCCAAACCCTTTTACTGCAAAAATAGCTAAAGCAAAGTAACAAATTTGTTTTAAGTTACTCATAAAACCTCCCTATAAAGATTCAACCCATTTGGAAAGTTGCTGAGCTTGCTTAACTGCATTGTAATGCTCGTTAACATGTTGCTTAGCATTTTGACCAAGTAGATAACGTTTATGAGGTGATAGCTGGTGAAATTTATAAAGCATCTTGCTTAGCCCTGAAATGCTACCTGGCATACACTTCATACCAACGCTTGGGGTAACAATTTCGTTTGCTCCCATTAAGGTGGTTGTGAGAACAGGAAGGCCGCAAGCCATGGCTTCTTTTAAAACTAACGGGCCTGTATCACGGTCGCCATTTTCTGCGACACAAAAAGGGGCGATAAGCGCAGAATAGTAAATCAGGTTTGAGCTAACCCAGTCATGAGGTTTTTCGCCTAGAAAACGTATAGATTTACGAATACCAAGCTCTTCAGCCATATACATTAAATCGTTCAGCATTGGCCCGTCCCCTACTATATCTAGGGTTATACCAAACTCTTTTGGAATATGCTTAAGTGCCGGTAATAAGAATTGCAGCCCTTTCTTTTCGACTAGACGACCGATAAAAATTAAACGAACAGATTCATTTAGGGACGATGGTACAAACTTAAATTGGCTAGTATCGATACCACAATGCAACAATTTAACATTGCTCTTAGAAAAGCGTTTAAATTGCATAGCCATTTCTTCACAAACCGCTATTGAAAAATCACAAAGAGCTAATTTGGGTTTTAAGTCTGCGTTGTTTACGTAAACATCATGGCCATGACCAATAGAAGATACTGTAATGTCTGCAAGTTTGGCCGCAACGATGCCGTATGCAAGTGGCCCATGCATAAAATGGCAATGTAAATGATCTATCTTTGCAGCTTTTATATAACGTGCAATTTGATAACCATAAGCCAGCAAGGATTGTGTCGAAATTGATTTAAATTGAATTGCTGTATTCGTTGCCCTCGCTAACTTATAAATGTTCAACATAGAAGGTAAGATTGATTTAAACGCAGGCTTAGTGATTTTTTTAACTTCAATGGCACTGGTTAAGTTAATCATCACACTGGTTTTTTCAAATGTAAGAACTGTCACCTTATGCCCTGCATTTAGAAGAGCTTTAATTTCCGTTACAACAAATGTTTCAGATGCAATTGGAAAGCTTGGAACCAAAATAGCAATGTGCTTCATAAAAACGCTCCTATAAAAACTGTTATAAGAGCTATGGCAAGTTCCATACCCGGCTATTAAACCTTTAAATTCCCGAAATGAGATTAAATTTTGCTGGAGATTTGCAAAATGCAACGCACAAAGAGAAAAGGCTGAGTAATTTAACAGAAAATACAGATTTAAAGCTGGCGTCTAAATTGCGTATCCTTTACTACGTGAAGAAATGCTTTTGGAGCATATTATGAACAGCCAAGTCAGTATTATCATTCCTAACTACAACTGTTTGCAGTATCTAGATACTTGTATTAACAGCATTTACCAGCAAAAAAATGTAAATTTCGAAATCATTATTGTTGATGATGGCTCTACAGATGGCAGTAAAGAATACCTTGAGCAACTTGCTGTTGACAAAAGTGAGGTACGCATCTTTAGCCAACAAAGAAAAGGCGTTGTCGCTGCTCGTAACCTTGCAATTACACAATCAAAGTCAGAGTACTTAGCTTTTTTAGATGCCGATGATTATTGGTCAGCAGATAAACTTGCAGCTCAGTTTGCATTTCATAAAAAACACTCAGATTGCGTTTTAAGTTTTACTGACTACATGCATTTTAATGAAAACAACGAAGATATAATTGGCTGTTTTGATTATTGGCCCGAATTTAAATGCAATAAAGAAAACACAGACTTCCAATTTCTAGATAATCCAATAAGCCAAATGATCACAACCAATATCGTTGGCACTTCGTCAGTCATGGTTAAACGCTCAACCATTGTTGATGTAGGTGGTTTTGACAATAAGTTAAGTAGCGCTACCGATTTAGATTGCTGGTTAAAAATAGCTAAAAAAGGTTATGTTGGTTATTCAACGCTATGTGCAATGCACTATCTAATGCGTGCTAACTCTATAACATCAAATAGAGAAAATAGACTAGCTGCTATGGTTGAAATTATTAATCGTAACCAATCTGTTGTATCAAACAATGAACTTAAAAAAATCAAAGCACGTTTAAGTGAATGTTATGGCGAGTTCTACCGTGAACTTGGTCATTATTCAAAAGCCCTTATGTACTCAAACAGAGCCTTTTGGCTATTCCCTCATAAACGAAACTTTAAACATATGCTCTATGACTTGAAGCACTTATTTGGAGCGCATTCATGAAAAAAAACATTGTAATCATTGATGATGATGAAGCAATTTTGCGCTCCCTAAAACGCTTACTAAGTACAAATAACCATGTAATTTGTTTCAGTGACCCTCTGTCGGCAATTGAGTATGCGAAACAGAACCCAATTAGTTTAGTCATTTGTGATCTGTTGATGCCTGCAGTCAGTGGTTTTGCTGTTTTAGAGGATATTAAATTGCTGCAACCAAACTGCTCTCGCCTTTTGATTACCGGCTATGCAGAGCTAGAAGCTTCTAAAAGTGCGCTTAACAATAATATAGCTAATATGATTACTGCAAAACCTTGGGATAACTTTGAGCTAACTATGCTAGTTGATATTTTAATTGAAAATAGTCACCTTAAATTAAATCAATGCTTAGAGAATGTGAGTTCATAGTGCAGCAGTTTGTGGTCGCTGCCGTTTACAAAGCTAACATCAACATTAGATAAAGAAACATCTTCACTCACTAAACAATGATCTATTGGTAAACCTATAACTTTTAAATCACTTAGCTGGTTTTTTAAAGACCAAGATGTATAAAATCCAGCACTATTAAAACAACTGCTTTTATTCTTTATAAAGAACCGTGACCAAGGTACTGTATTAAAATCACCAGCAACTAACCAACTCCCCTTTAACTTTTTAATTTCTGAAGCAACTTCACTTAAAACTAAGTTCCTCTGACTCCACAAACTAAGAGTTCTAGGTGATGGAGGATGTAAAAACACACTATTTAACATAACGTTATCATGTAAAAAACTAAGCTTTACGTAACCAAGCTTGGGATTATCAAAGCGTTTAATTTGCCTTTGTACTATTGGAAGTTTTGAGAGAACTATAATGCCAAATGGCGCCCCTTCAACTTCAGCATAACCAAATAAATGATATTGTGTGCTTAGCTCATCAAGCACATGCCGCTGCGTATCATTAAATTCAAACAGTACTAAGATATCATTTTGCGCATTTATAAATTGGCTAGTGATGATATTTGCTAAGTTAGGGTTACTATATTGCAAATTTACCTGGGCGACTTTGATATCGGTGCTTTGAACCTCTTCAGCTGATGAGTAAGGTTTAAAATGAAATAGCACTAAGCCAATACTTAGAGCAATTAAACTCAAAGATAGTTTTTTGTTCCACCACAACAAAAAAAATGCAGGTAAAAAACTACATACAATTAGCAACCCTCGTAAAGCGGCCGCCAAATCGAATAAGTAACCATCGAATTGATTAAATGCTAACACTAATATAGCTATATAACAGAATAAAAATATTAAACGCATCGCCCCCCCCCCTGATAACTTATAGCTGCATATTTTGTTCCTTGCTGAGATATGCTTAAAACAAATACAGTATGATGTGTTCTTTTTATGTATTAAATTAAGCACCCGAAGGTACTTAATTTATTTAAAACTTTCAGACAGTTTTATTCAAAACCGTTGATCATTTTATCGCATACAACTGGCGTTGGTCTGTGGTTATCATCAACAGCAACAAACGTAAAGCTACCAGAAATAGCTAAGTGTTTATCGTCTTTGTGCATTGTTTCTAAGAAGATTTCAACATCTACTTTAAGGCTAGTGTTACCTACGTGTACAACTTTAGAAATAAGCTCTGCAAATGTACCAGCCGGAATGGCTTCTTTAAAATCTACACGGTCAGACGAAATCGTTACAAGTGGCTTACGGCAAAAACGTGTAGCAGCAATAAATGCTACTTCATCCATCCATGCCAACGCGTCACCGCCAAACAAAGTATTGTGGTGGTTTGTACGGCCAGGAAAAACTGTTTTTGTTACCGACGTTGTTGAGTCAGCAATACGCTTTGCAATAATAGCGTCACGATCGATTTGTTGTGTCATAGTCTCTACTTTTTATTAGCTAATGTGTCTTGCATCATTAGCGCAGGGTCAAGGCGTTCATTTTTCCAATTAAAACGCCAGTCTAAATGAGGGCCAGTTACGCGACCGGTCGCACCGATCTCGGCAATTTTATCGCCACGCTTAATTTCGTCCCCTACTTTTACATCTAATTTGCTTAAATGAATGTAAGTAGAAGTAACACCATGGCCATGGTCAAGAATCAAGGTACCACCAGAGTAATATAAGTCAGCATCAGCAAAAACAACTGTGCCGCTCACTGGCGCATACACTGGGCTACCCGTTTTATTGGCAATGTCTAAACCAAAGTGCGGGCGGCGAGGCTCACCATTAAAGTAACGCTGGCTACCATAAACACCTGAAATGCGCCCAGTTGCGGGTTTATAAACAGGCTCTAAAAAGTATCGTAAGTCAGAATTAACTTGCCTAGCTTTACGTACTGCTACAGCTTCACGGCTAATACGCTCAGATACTTCTTTAGGTGGCGAAACATATTTTTTTGCAACACCGGTGATTTTATCAATTTTGTAATCACGCTTAGTGATCACAATTGCTTGTTCGTGGCTTACACCAGTACTATCAACCCAAGAAAGGCTATGATTTGTCTTAGCATCACGGCCAAAGCCAAACACAAACTCACCATTTGTTGAAAGCTTAAGTGGCTCACCATTGAAGCTTACACTTTTAGCGCCTTCAATTTGGCCTGTTACTAAACCGCCTTGAGTTAAATGTCCTTTTAATTCAACAGCACTTGCAGTTAAAGAAAACAACCCTGCAAATGCTGCTATTAATAATCCTTTACGCATAACTGATTGACCCCTTGCCAACCCCTTCGTAAGCTGTAATTTTAACTTCTGAATCAGGGTATTGGTTTTTAACTTGTGAACTTAAGTAGTCTGCAATGCACTCAACCGTAGTATCGCAAGGTAATATGTCGCAGCGTGATTTGTCTATCGCCATTTCGAAATAACCTTGCTGTGATGTGTAAGCAAAGCACACATCGTTTTCTTGTGCAGTTACATGCTTGAGGTCTGATTTATTGATTTCATCTTCAGCTGTTGCTAGATAAATGTCTTCCCATTTATCTGCCCACTCTTTTTGTAAACGAGGCATAGCCATACCATCTAGGCTAATACCAATTTGTGAGCGATGACCATGAATAATACGCTGACAATTACCATCGTGCTTTTTAAGACCATGGCTGTAATGATAATAAAAACTTTGGCTATGCTCTGGGTATAAATTAATTTCAATCTTTTCGATGTTGCTAGGGAGCTCAGGCATAATAGTATTAATTAAAAACTCGGTTACCGATTTTTCATCAATAACATCAGCATCGATTAGGCAATATGCTTGGTTAGGAGCGCTCATAGCTAAGTGATAATTATCACCAAAGTGACAATCTAGCACGCTGTGATCAGCATGCTCTGTTAGTGAACCGTTTAGAGTGGCTGGCACAGCAAGTTTATGGTCGATACAGTTATCAATAATGCCCTTGATTTGCTTTTTAACTAAGCCAAAATCAAGCACCATCGACTCATCATTTAATTGACCGTGCAGAGTTAAATCCACAATCCAGCTCTCGCCAACTGCGCCGCGTTTATTACACAAGTAAGAAAAATCAATCACTGTCAGTGAGTTTACAAAAAGGATCATAAATTTCCTTTAGACTGGTTAAAGAATCACAGCAATTATAATGATTTTTACTTCACAATGCGCGGTTTTATCTCCCTTTATCAGCGACAGTTTAATTAAATGGTCATAAAACAAGCGAAAAATAGCAAATAATTAACTGCTCCGAGTTGTTTAGCGTACAAGTGTACGCTAAAGTACGAGGCAATTTCTAAGCGATGAATGAGAGTTATGGAACCTAAAAACAGCTATACAAAAGAAGAATTGGTCCTTTGCGGTCAAGGTGAAATGTTCGGTGAAGGCAACTGTCGTTTACCAAGTGACAACATGCTAATGATGGACCGCATTATCTCTATCACTGCTGATGGTGGTGAGCACGGTAAAGGTCAAATCGTTGCAGAACTAGATATCAATCCTGATCTTTGGTTCTTTGACTGTCACTTTAAAGGTGACCCAGTAATGCCAGGTTGTCTTGGTCTTGATGCTATGTGGCAATTAGTTGGTTTCTTCCTTGGTTGGTCTGGTGGTCCAGGTCTTGGTCGTGCACTTGGTGTAGGTGAAGTTAAATTCACAGGTCAAATCTTGCCAACAGCTAAAAAAGTAACTTACCGTTTAGACATGAAGCGTGTTATTAAACGTAAATTATTCATGGGTATGGCTGATGGTACTGTAGAAGTAGATGGCCGCGTAATCTATGAAGCAAAAGATCTTAAAGTAGGTCTTTTCCAAGATACATCTGCGTTTTAATCTTTAATTTAAGATACAAAATAGCAGATACAAAAAAGCCCCATTTCGGGGCTTTTTTGCGTAAATAAGGTGCCTATATTAAGTTTTAAACATGTTTCGGTTTTCAATGGCTTCTCGCCAGCCACCTAACCACTCAGATTTAGGGTCGATTTGTTGATAAGGGCATTGTTCTTTGGAACGGCCTGCCAAGCCTGCTTTATAACCTTGAGAATGAGCTCTTTCTAAACGATCTCTTTTCTGTCTCTTCATAGGTAATATCCTCACCTTTTATATTTATAGATATGTAGCGAAATTGACATCTACATTTAATGAATAGTTAATAAAACTGTTAAATTCAAATAGCAAAAAGCAATTAAATAAATTGACAATAAGTAACGTGCTGATGCTCAAATGAATTAACATTTTAAATGACTAAGTGGTCGTACCTCTTCAACTAAAACCATCTATTAATACACTTAAATTCAGCTAAAAACGATACAGCTCTTTTAGCTTCAATATTTGTGACCAAGCCAATTTCGGCAAAGTTCCCAATTAAATTGTAATCATGACAAATTTATGATGATTACAATTTAGTCAATTTAATGCTTGCATATTAAAAACCGATCGGTCTAATATAGTCGGTATGGAAACAAATAACTCTGTGCCAAGCCGTCGTGGCAGGCCACCAAAAATAGCGCGTTCAAATGCAGATACCCGTGCCCTTTTAATTAATACGGGGCTAGCTGTATTAACCGAAAAAGGCTTTAGCGCAACCGGCATTGATTTAATATTAAAATCAGCTCAGGTACCTAAGGGCTCTTTTTATCATTACTTCAAAAGTAAAAATGATTTTGGCTTAGCACTCATTGATGCTTACGACAGCTATTTTCAGGCAAAGTTAAAACGCCACCTAAACAACGATGCAACAACCCCTCTTGAGAGGATTGTGCTGTTTGCCAATGACGCCAAACAAGGCATGGCAAAGTTTGAGTTTAAACGCGGCTGCTTAATAGGTAATTTAAACCAAGAAATCAGTCACCTTGATGAGCCTATGATTGACCGCATAAAACAGGCTTACGCCAATTGGCAAGCTTTAGTTGAGCAATGCTTAGTTGATGCTAAGAAGCAAAAGCAAATTCCTCAGTCATCAGATTGTAAAATGCTTGCTGAGTTCTTCTGGATTGGCTGGGAAGGTGCAGTAATGCGCTCTAAACTTGATAAATCAAGTGAACCGCTTACCCTTTATACAGCACAATTTTTACGCTTAATTTTATAAAGCCGTTTAAATACGGTTTTATTTCAACCATTAAAAGACGATCGGTCTAAAAGGAGTCAACATGACAACATCAGTAAAATCGGTAGTTATCAACAAAGATGATCAAGGTTATCGTGCCGAATACACAGACTTCCCAGTAGAAAGCATCCACCAGCAAGATGTAAATATTGATGTTTATTACAGTACATTGAATTACAAAGATGCCTTAGCCATTACAGGTAAAGGACCTGTGGTAAGAACATTTCCTATGATCCCCGGGATAGACCTTGCAGGCACAGTAACAGAGTCTAAAAGCGATGAATTTAAAGTAGGTGATAAAGTTCTGTTAAATGGCTTTGGTGTTGGGGAAAAATACCTAGGTGGTTTGAGTTCAAAAGCGTCTATGAGTGCTGATTGGCTCATCCCCCTCCCTGCTAATTTAACACCAAAACAGGCTATGCAAATTGGTACTGCAGGTTATACGGCAATGCTGAGTATTATCGCATTAGAAAAACAAGGTATCACACCCCAAAGAGGCGAAATTCTTGTTACCGGTGCTAATGGCGGCGTGGGTAGTTTTGCTATCTATTTGTTAAATAAACTAGGTTTTGATGTAGTTGCGACAACAGGACGAATGAACGAAGCAGATCACCTTGAAAAATTAGGCGCAAAACGCGTTTTATCTCGCGAAGAATTCTCAGCACCTGGAAAACCACTGGCAAAAGAGCAATTCGCAGGTGCAATTGATTCTGTGGGTAGCCATACCCTTGCAAATGTGTGTGCATCAATTAAATACGGTGGTGTTGTAACGGCCTGTGGATTAGCACAAGGTATGGACTTTCCGGCAACAGTAGCACCGTTTATCCTTCGTGGTATTAGCCTGATGGGTATAGATAGTGTAATGCGCCCTAAAGCAGACCGAATTGAAGCATGGCAACGTTTAAGTGAGTTAGTTGAGGCTCAGTACCTAGATACTATTTCGCAAGAAATTCCGCTTTCGGAGGCCATTGCAAATGCAGAAGCCTTATTAAAAGGTGAAATTCGCGGCCGTGTAGTGGTTAATTGTAAAGAATAAGCTCGAATATAAACATTCTTAGCAAGTTAGCTATAAAACTAGGGTAAAGGCAATTATACTTACCCTAGTTTTGTAATCCCGGAAAGTCTAATGAGTAATAAAGAAATTTTCAGCAATAACCCACTGCAAGGTGTTGGTATCGAGCAAGTCGTTACAGAGCTTGTCGAGCAATATGGCTGGGAATTACTCCACGCCTATATGCGTTTGAACTGCTTTAAGAATAACCCAGATGTAAAATCTGCGGTTAAGTTTTTACGTAAAACCCAATGGGCACAAGAAAAAGTCGAGAACTTTTATTTGTATCGTCTTAAAAACTTACCACGCCCAGACAATGTAAACTACGAATTACCGCCGCGCGATCGTGTGATCCCTGCTGATCAAAAACCAGGTGAACCATGTGAGTTAAGTTTTACTGACGCTAAACGTATTCACGCAAAAAAAGAAGCCAAGCAAAAAGCCCGAACCCGTAAGCAACGTTCAAGTGCGAGTAACCCTTGGGGTAATTAAGCTTTAAGCTGTTAGTTGAAATAAGCCGCCTGTTAGGGCGGTTTTTTATGTTAGTTAGCAAGTTAGCAAGTTAGCAAGTTAGCAAGTTAGCAAGTTAGCAAGTTAGCAAGTTAGCAAGTTAGGATTTGAAGGGCTATTTAAAGACGTCAATATTATTTTTATTAATTTAAGGGTAACGTGGTTATGTTAGACTGAATTAATCATCATTAATGTCATTAAAAAAGGATGTGTATGTCTAACTACAACGAATCACCTGAACAAATCGCAACTGCAACGCAAGGTTATGTAATGCAACAGACAATGTTGCGCATAAAAGATCCAAAGCCTTCTTTAGATTTCTATCAGAATGTTTTAGGCATGAAGTTACTAGGTAAATATGACTTCCCTAAAATGGAGTTTACGCTGTACTTTTTAGGTTATGAGCAAGACATGCCAAAAGGCACCGATAAAGAAAAAGCACAGTGGGTGTTTCGTCGCCCTGCTCTTATCGAGCTTACACATAACTGGGGCACAGAAAACGACGACAGCTTTGCTGGTTACCATAGTGGAAATGAAGAACCAAAAGGCTTTGGTCATATAGGTATTAGCGTGCCAGACGTATACGCAGCAAGCGAGCGTTTTGCAAAATACGATGTTGAGTTTGTAAAAAAACCAGACGATGGCTCGATGAAAGGCCTAGCCTTTATTAAAGACCCTGATGGGTATTGGATAGAGATACTCTCAGCTGAAGGGATCATTGAGATTATTGAAGAGCATAAGTAAGATTACACCTTAAATAACCTGCTATTTAGCAGGTTATTTAAATTTACGCTTTTGATTTGTAGTAGTCAGTGTTTGTATGTTTTGCATTAGTAAGTGAATGTCAGGCTCAATAAGAAGCTTTTTATTAGGAATAAATAAAAAACACTGTAATTTTTTAGCGAGTTGGCAAATTGAAAAGCAAAAATTACTTATGTCTTTCCTTAAATCAACTCTAATTACAATTTCATCAATCGATTCATCATTAACAGAAATAGTAATTTCATTTGATGAACTATTACCCCACATTTTAATATCGGAAGTATTACTTTCAGTTCTTACTAAAACATTATCCAACAGCTTGTTTATTTGCACATTTGGTTGGTGTTGTTTCCACACGCAGGCAGTATCGAAATAACCATCGGCATTGTAGAGTGCCTCAACTGAATAATTTTTATCTTCTACCCATTGTGCAGGTATTAGAACTATTGTTCTTTGCCAAATAGCCATCGTTTTTTAAATACACTTATAATTAAAGAAAGTGCCAAGTAACATCATAACAAGGGCCATTTAAATCATATTGCAGTTCTTGACCATTCGGGATAAAGGTAGCTAGAGCTTTAAATTTAAAGTTTGACGTATCTTCTCTGTTAATTGCCAAAGCTTGCTCTATTTCATCCCATCTTTGAGATATACCACCATGCCCAGGATGACTATCGGCTTTTAATTCACCTGACTGATATTTTTTATTCCATTTAACAAAAATTTGCCATTGCTCAATCTCTAATTGAAGTTCCGATTCTGATATTAAATAAAGAGAAAACTCATCAGTAAAACCAATGTCATCATTGAAGTCTGAAATAAACCTGTAATGTCTCCCCTCAATAGATGTGATACCCTCTCTTGGCCCATCATAATATAAATTTTCGACAAGAACTTTACACATTTGCATTCATTAAAAGCCTTTAGATAAATTGAAAGGATTAATAAACAATTCCTATTAATTGCTACTGCCAAAAGAACTAACGACTATTTCATTAGTTAATTCAGGTATTTTTATTACGGTAGTCATAGTAGAACGCCTTATTACAACCTAACAACAACCGTTTTACCAATGAAGTCATGTATTGCACGACGCTTTTCATTAAACAGCATGGTTATAAATTCTGACAATGCCCAAACTGTAGCTAATGAATTCAGACCTATAATTAAATAAGTTAAAACTTCAGGTACGCTACCAAGTTGTTGTAACGATATTGAAATAAATAAAAGTAGTAGTATCCAAGATGAGTTAATAGCAATATTTACAGATTCTCGGCGCACTGATTGTTTAAGCGTAATATCTGTTTCAGTGTCATGATCAAGGACTTTAACATCCATCACCATCTTGCCAAGTGTTTGCCCATAAAACCCATGCATAAAAACAACATAGCCAATATACTGAATGCCATTAACGGCTTGTAAAACCATGTTTTGGTGAGAGTATTCAACACCAAAAAGTAAGCATTCGATATAAAGTAATGCTGTAAATATTAACCCATCAATAATAGCAGCCCAAAAACGAGGCCAAAAAGTAGCATACCTTTTATTCGTTTCTAGCTCTTCAAACTCTGCTTTTATTTCTGGGTCTTTTAGTTTATTTGCAATCTCTAATTCTAACTCTTGTGCTCTTTGTGGGAAGCTTTCTTTATCAATATATTTTTGAGCATCTAAAAGCTCATCTAATGAATAATTTTTATAATTTGGGGTGTAGTCCATGTTTGTTATTCTCCTAAACTGCTTGAAACTAGTCAGCTTTTAGCATTCAGCTCTTTTTGGATCTCTTGGATAAAACTCATCGGGCTGTTTAGAGCACAAATCAAATTCACGGGTATTTTTGTAAGGTAGCTTCATAAAGCCTGCCACACCAATATCTGTGATACTAACCGCGTATTGCATAAGCTTACTCAATAAGCGTTTAAATTCAGGCTCTTTACTGGCATCAAGCAGTCGATAGTAATGATGTATTTTCATCCTATCAGGTAAGGCTTCGAAAATGATACAGCCCGTATGGTGTATTTGGTTGAGCTCAAATACACACTTTATAACCTTTTTCGGGAGCTGTAATTGCTCATCCGGGTCTTTACCATCTTCAAAATAAGAGTGTGGTCTGGTTACGTCTGAGGCTTGGATATCCATTACTTCGTAATCAAGCTCAGGCAAATGTTCAAATTTAAACGCGCCTGTGCCATCACGCTCGAGCTGAATGGTTTTACGCGCATCAAACAAGCAACATTTAAAGAGACCTTTTTGTTCAATCCCCTGTGCTAACATCACCGTGTTGTTAATCGCATCGGTAAACGCAGTGCCAAGCGTTTCATCATGCAAAATAAGGGAAGACTCAACAAACAGTGAGTTTTCTTTCCAATGAAAACTAAGGCCCCCCACTACTGGGTATTTTGCTAATCGGCTTATTGAGGCCAAAAATGCTTTTTCTGTGTCGCCGGTATCAAATAAAAACTCTTTGTAGTATCTGTCGAGCTGGGCATCGTTTACATCAAGTAATTGTTGATTATGGTCGGCTTGTCTTAAAAATTGTTTACGTGAGCTATAAACAACCGTGTCTGGGTGTTCATCAAACTCACTAAACCAATAAGGAATATACGGTCGAATGACTTTACGCGGCAGCTCAGGGAGGTAAGCTTTAGCCATTGTAGGCATGTTTCGCATAAAATAATCACCAGCGCCATCTCTGGTTGCCTTATCTTTTGAAAGCATACCGTCAATAACCCGGGCAAGCTCCATAGGTAAATTCAGGCTTGTAGCCGGAATAACCGCCGCACCAAACCGGCATGATTGTGCAGATGCAAGTGCATAAAGGGTTGAGGCAACACCTTGTTCATCAAAACGTGGCGATGACTGCCCACCTGACATTTGCTCATCACCAATAAAATACACATCACCCATACGTGCATTAGTGGTACTAATATCAGCAGACATAAGATCCATAAAATTGCTGGCGACCGGATTACCTTCAGCATCTATTTGTGCATAAACAGAGCTGCCCCAGTCTACCAATGACAATTTATTGGTTTGTTCATCATAAACGATGTTAGAGGGTTTAATATCGCCATGCACAATTGGCTGAGGGCTTAAGCCATTTTTGTGTTCACGTAAATCTAAAAGCACATTACGTAACCTAAGAGCCAGCGCCATGACTTTTGCTGCACTAAAACGCCCTTGTTTGATGGATATTTTCTCTAAGTCTTCACCTAGAGCGCGCTCCATCATTAAAATGCCTTGCTTTTTAATGCGTTCAAAGGCATAAAATTTTGGCACCATCGGATTATTAACTTGCGAGAGCATGTACGCTTCGTCTTCTAGACGATCACGTACACTTTGTGCAAGGGTTATACGTGAAAACTTAAATACCCAAGGTAAGTCTTCATCATCGACACCGGCAAAAACAAATCCAAACGCACCAGAACCAATTAATTCAACGTCACTGTAACCAAGCAAAGTAAGCTGTTTAATACAAATGTTAAGCCATTGACGGTGCTTTTTAGCATCATGGTGAGACAGCAAATAAACAGACTGTTCTTCATTGATATAAAAATTGCGGATTTGTTTGGGATTCACTGCATCTCTCAAAGTTAAGCGGCTTTTAACCGCTTAATTATTGAATGCTAGGCAGTTAATTACAAGGCTTTTGCTCTTCGATGATCCAGCCTTGATCTTTCAGAACCAGTTCTGATACTGCAAAGGTTAAGCAAAAAAAGATAACCAACTCTAATAAGGTAAGAATATCAGCGGCAAAACACCAGCCTAAAACCCCTGCAAATAAAAATGGGATTGCTTTTAAATACAAACAATTTGTCGGGTTTTACCATATGTGAGTTGATAACTGTGAACTAGCTCACCCTCACACTCTAATGTAATGGTAGAAGAAAACTTCTTGAATAAAGTCACTGAAATCGTTAATTGGCAGGCTTTACCATCAACATTAAACTCATGAACAGATTTAGTTTTAAAGTTACGTGATTCTGCTATTAATTCACCGTCTACTTTCAGAACTTCTTTACCTGAGTAAGCAGAACCCCAGTATTCAATTAAATGTTCACCCAGTTTGAAGTTGGCTTTAATTCCCTTGCTCATTGATACTGTAATACCATCAGTGTTCATAACAAATCTCCTTATCATTATGAATTTAAAATACTTTAAAAATAAAAAAACGGCAAGCTAGGCTTACCGTTTTGGTACTTTCAATGGGTAAAGGGTTACCATTTCAAACTAAAGGCGGATACCGCCATCAATTTCAACAACACGACCTGTAAAGAAGTCATTCTCTACAATGTATTGTGCTGTTTGAGCAATTTCATCTGCTTCACCAAAACGACCCACTGGCGTTACCGCCATCATGCGTTGTTTTGCTTCTGGTTTCATCGCATCTGTCATTGCTGTGCGAATAACACCTGGTGCAATTGCACCAACGCGGATACCAAAGCGACCTAATTCTTTCGCCCAACCCGTTGTCATCGCAACAACACCGGCTTTAGACGCAGCATAGTTTGTTTGGCCAATGTTACCAGCACGGGCAACACTCGACATATTAACAATTACACCGCCTTTGCCAGACTCGATCATATGGCTCGCAGCTTCACGCCCTGCTAAAAATACGCCTGTTAGGTTCACATCAATCACAGATTGAAATTGAGCCAGCGACATTTTATCTACCACTTTGCCTTCTTTTGCTTTGATAAACATACCATCGCGTAAGATACCTGCGTTATTAATTAACACGCCGATATGGCCAAAGTCTTTATTGATAGTGTTGAACGTTGCTACCACAGCATCTTCATCTGTAACATTAGCAGCATACGCCATAACTTTTGTGCCATATTTAGCAAGCGCTGATACTGCAGTATCAAGTACGTCTTGTTGCATATCGATAAGAGCGATGTTCGCACCAAGGGACGCAAATTTTTCGGCCATTGCAAAGCCTAAACCTTGCGCACCACCGGTAATTACAATGTTGTTGTTTTTAATTTCCACAACAATCTCCTACTTCGAGAATAATTTAAAAATAGCGCTAAAATCATCACTACCCGCACCTTGATGCTGAAGCATAGTGTATAGATTCTTCGCCATTGACCCCATTGGGGTAGATGAATTACTTTGCTGAGCTGCTTCCATAGCAAGACCTAAGTCTTTTGCCATTAAATCAACCATAAAGCCCGGTTTATAATCATTACTTGCTGGTGCTGTTTCCATTACACCAGGGCATGGGTTATAAAGCTCAAGTGTCCAGTTACGGCCAGAGCTCGCAGTCATGATGTCACTTAACACTTTTGGGTCGAGCCCATTGTTTATGCCCATTTGTAGCGCTTCGCTAGTACCAGCCATTAAAATGCTGAGCAGCATGTTGTTACAGATTTTTGCGACTTGGCCTGCGCCAATATCACCAGCATGGAAGATGTTTTTACCCATATCTGCTAGAGCCAGCTTGGCTTTTTCAAAGTGGCTTTGCTCACCACCGACGATAAAGGTTAAAGTGCCCGCTGTTGCACCTGCAACACCACCTGATACCGGCGCATCAACAAAATCAATGCCTTTTTGAGCAAGTTCGCTACCCACTTGACGCGCTGATTCAGCATCAATGGTTGAGCAGTCAATCACCAAAGTTTTGCTATCAAGTAAGTTGATAAGACCTGTTTCGCCTAAATAAAGAGACTTAACGTGTTTGCTTGCTGGTAGCATACTGATAAAAATATCTGCGCCAATGGCACACTCAGCTGCATCGGTAGCAGCAATTGCACCTTTATCGGCAAGCTCACTGACCGCTGCTTTATTTAAGTCAAACACACGAACTGTATGACCTGCATTGACTAGGTTTGCCGCCATTGGGCCACCCATGTTGCCTAAACCAATAAATCCTATTGTTAATTTAGCCATTTGTTTACCCCTTGGACTTAAGATGACGTTAATGAGTTAAGTGGGTGAGATTGCTCATCCCAGCGTGCTGTAAAGAAGCTATCTACAACTGTTTCGTCGATATCGCTAAGCGATTTAAACTGCCAGTTAGGTGCGCCGTCTTTGTCGATTAGTAGCGCACGAACGCCCTCTTGGAACTCGCCTACTTCGCCACAGCGAACCGACATGCCTAGCTCCATTTTGAAGCAATCTGCTAACGTCATCTCTTTTGAATTAGCTAATTGACGTTCAACAAGCGCACAACTAAGCGGACAACCATGCGCTAATGACTTTTGCGCACGAGTAAGCCATTTATCTTCGGTTTCTAAAGCTTGAATGTAGTCAATTTTTCCCTGCAATGAATCAAACTCAGCCAGCTTTTGAATAACCTCAAGGTTATCTTTTACATTGCCTTTAGGAACACGGCCTGAAATATTATCAATCGAGATTAAAATGTTAGTTAGCTTTTCGTGGTTTAATGAGGCTGTTTTGCCCCACTTTTCCGCGGTGATAGCTGTTAAAATAGCGTCATATTTATCTGCTGTTGCATAGTGATCAGCAAGATTAACAAACAAGGCATCTTCAGCATTGATAGACGCAGCAGTTAACCCTAAGAATAGACCCACTTGCTCAGGCATTTTATGTAAGAAGTAACTGCCGCCCACATCTGGGTATAAACCAATGGTTAGCTCAGGCATTGCAATACGCGATGTTTCTGTTACCACTCGGTGACTTGCACCAGCCATTAAGCCAAGGCCGCCACCCATAACAATGCCATTACCCCAAAGTAATATTGGCTTTTCATAGCAGTGAATTAGGTAGTCTAATTTGTACTCAAGGGTAAAAAAGTCTTCAATGTAGTTCGCAGGCTCACCTGTGCTCATTGCTTTATGCAGGCTAACAACATCGCCGCCGGCACAAAATGCTTTTTCGCCAGCCCCTTTTAGCACGACCATGGCAACGGCGTCATCGTCAGCCCATTTTCTAAGCTGAGGCTCAAGCAGTTGGATCATGTCATAATTTAAAGCGTTTAAAGACTTAGGCGCATTGAGTGTCGCAATTGCAATGAGGCCGCTTTCGGCCTCTGCAGTTTCAAACACCACAGGCGCATCTTGATGATTTAGTAGTGTTACGTTAGTCATTAGCCATTTACCCAATTAGCTTTACGCTTTTCTAAGAACGCATTCACGCCTTCTTTTTGGTCTTTCGTATCAAACAATTGTACAAATAACTCACGCTCTAATGGCAATGCATGAGCCATAGGTTGTGTGCGACCTTTTTGAATAAGTTCTTTACATGCAGTCACAGCAACTGGGCTTTGCTCGCCAACTTGGTTAGCAAGTTTCATTGCCGCAGCTAAACTTTCGCCAGCACCAACCACTTCTTCAACAAGGCCAATTTCACGTGCTTTGTCTGCTTTTAGGCGCTCGCCACATAAGATCATGCGTTTTGCCCAGCCCTCACCAACAAGCCACGCAAGGTTTTGCGTACCGCCAGCACAAGGCAGTAAGCCAACTTTCGCTTCAGGAAGTGCCATTTGAGCTTGCTCTTCAGCAATACGAATATCACAAGCAAGGGCCACTTCAAGACCACCACCCATGGCATAACCATTAATTGCCGCGATTGAAACACCACGGAAATTGGTTAATGCTTCAAATGCATCACCAAAAACTTTGGACATAGTGGCAGCAACGCCTTTATCACCACTGGCAAACACGTTTAAATCGGCACCTGCACTAAAGAACTTTTCACCTTGGCCTGTAATCACTAATGCATAGACATTTTTGTTAGCATTTAGCTCAGTTACAGTGTCTTTAAGCGCGGTTAATGTATCTTGTGTCCAGGTATTCGCTGGCGGGTTATTCATAGTTAAAACCGCTACGTTACCTTCAATATTTAAATCAATCGATGGATTAGACATAGGTTGCTCCTTATAGAATGTCGCCAGCTGACTCAGCTAAGATACGACGTGCGATAATCACACGCATGATTTCGTTTGTGCCTTCAAGAATTTGATGCACACGTACGTCTCTAAAATGACGCTCTAATGGATATTCTTTGATGTAACCGTAACCGCCGTGAATTTGTAGTGCATCGTCACATACTTTAAAACCAACATCTGTAGCAAAACGTTTTGCCATCGCGCAGTAAGTGGTTTTTTCGCTGTCACCGGTATCTAGTTTAAATGCGGCTAAGCGCACCATTTGACGAGCGGCAACAAGCTCAGTGTTCATATCGGCAATCTTAAATTGCAGTGCTTGGAAGGCAGCTAATGGCTTACCAAATTGCTCACGTTCTTTTAGGTATTCGCGTGCAGTGTTAAGTGCTGCTTGTGCTGTACCTAATGAACAGGTAGCAATATTAATTCGTCCACCATCTAGGCCTTGCATTGCAAACTTAAAGCCTTCGCCTTCTTGGCCTAGTAAGTTAGCCGCAGGAATTCTGACACCTTCAAAGCTAATTAAACGTGTTGGCTGTGCATTCCAGCCCATTTTTTCTTCAGCTTTACCGTATTCAATACCTGCAGCATCTGCAGGCACAACAAATGCCGAAATACCGGCTGCGCCTTCACCACCAGTGCGCGCCATAACCACAAGTAAATCAGTTTCACCGGCGCCCGAAATAAACATTTTAGAGCCTGAGATCACATACTCATCGCCCTCTTTTACCGCTTTAGTTTTTAGTGATGCTGCATCAGAGCCAGAACCCGGTTCTGTTAAACAATAAGAAGCAAGTAACTCACCCATTACTAATTGTTCACAGTACTTGGCTTTAACGTCCTCAGTACCAAAGCTTGCAATCATCCAGGTTGCCATATTATGAATGGTCAACATTGCGGTCGTAGCGGTACAACCCATAGCTAGCTGCTCAAAGATAATGCTTGAATCTAGGCGAGATAAACCTAAGCCACCAGCTTCTTCTGGGGTATATAAACCACAAAAGCCAAGCTCACCGGCTGCTTTAATTGTGTCTTTAGGGAAAATGTGTTCTTGGTCCCACTTAGCTGCATGTGGAGCAAGTTCAGACTCTGCAAACTGACGGGCTGTTTCAGCAAACGCTTGCTGATCTTCGGTTAAATTAAAGTCCATAGTAGACCTCTATTTGTTGTCTTATTCTTTAAAGAATTATTGTTGTCGTTTAAATGTGTGTTCTTTGAGCGAGCGTGTGCTCGCTCAGCAGTAAATTAATTACAGCTTATTTAAGGTTGATACTCATGTTCGGACCTGAGGCGATATCATCCTCGAACCAACGTGAAGTAATTGTTTTCGTTTCTGTGTAAAAACGAATACCTTGCTTACCGTAGGTGTGTTGGTCACCGTAGAATGAGCCTTTCCAACCTGTGAAAGAGAAAAACGGTAGTGGCACAGGAATTGGCACGTTGATACCAACTTGACCTACTTCGATTTCATGTTGGAATTTACGTGCAGCAGCGCCGCTTGATGTGAATAACGAAGTACCGTTACCGTAAGGCGAGTTATTGATAAGCTCAATCGCCTCTTCAAGAGTATCTACAAACATACAAGCCAATACAGGACCAAAGATCTCTTCTTTGTATAAATCCATCTCGGTGGTTACATCAGTAAATAGCGTTGGACCAACCCAGTTACCTTGCTCGTAACCTTCAACAGTAAAGTCAGAGCCATCAATTAAGCACGTTGCACCTTGTTCTTTACCACTTGCGATCAGTGATAAAATACGGTCTTTAGCAGCTTTTGATGTTTGTGGGCCGTAAGCCGCGTTGGCATCATCCCATACACCTGGGCGTACGTTTTCAAAGCCTGCTTTAATTTCGTCAACCCAGTCTTTTGCTTGACCAACAAACACAGCAACCGAAATACCCATACAGCGCTGACCCGCAGCACCTACAGACGCACCTACTAGGTTGTTTACAACATGCGATTTACTTGCATCAGGCATAATAACCATGTGGTTTTTTGCACCTACACAAGCTTGCACGCGTTTAAGGTTTGCTGTGCCTTTTGAATAAATGTATTCACCTACACCACACGAACCAACAAATGAAATTGCACGTACTGCTGGGTCTTCTAATAAACGGTCAACTTGTGGTTTTGTACCATGAACAACTTGTAACACCCCTTTTGGTGCACCCGCTTCAACAAATAGTTCAGCTAAACGCATCGGTGTTAGTGGATCTTGCTCTGAAGGTTTCAGAATAAAGGTGTTACCACACACAATAGCCAGTGGGAACATCCATAATGGGATCATCGCAGGGAAGTTAAATGGCGTAATACCCGCACATACACCCAGTGGCTGCATGTAAGAGTAAGTATCGATTTTACGCGCTACGTTTTCCATTGTTTCGCCCATCATCAGTGATGGTGCATTGGCTGCTTGCTCAACAACTTCAATACCACGCCAAACATCGCCTTTGGCGTCTTCAAATGTTTTACCCAGCTCATGACAAATAATCGTCGCAAGCTCATCATGGTTTTCTTTTAGTAGTGCAGCGTATTTCATCATAATGCGCGCACGCTCAGAAATTGGCACTTCTTTCCATGTTTTAAATGTTTCTTTTGCAGAGGCAATGGCTGCATCCATTTCAGCATCCGTTGCACACGGAACTTGAGCTAACACTTCTTGGTTTGCAGGATTGATCACATCAATCAGCTGCGATGAACTTGATTGGGTAAATTCGCCGTTAATAAATAAAGGTACTTGGTGCATGAGGCACTCCTCCCCAGTGGGTATAAAGAGGCCGCAACATGATAGTTTTTAAAATACGTTGCGGCTGTGAGAGATTAAAATTCTAAAGCGATTAAATAGCTTCAACTGCCATAGCAACAGCTTCACCACCACCGATACACAGTGAGGCAACACCTTTGCTAAGACCACGATTCTTTAATGCATGAATTAAGGTAACTAAGATGCGCGCGCCGCTTGCACCAATTGGGTGACCAAGTGCACAGGCACCGCCGTTTACGTTTACTTTGCTTTCATCAAGTTTTAACTCGTTAATTGCAAGCATAGTCACCATGGCAAACGCTTCGTTGATTTCCCATAAATCAACATCATTCACAGACCAACCGGCTTTTTCTAAAAGCGATTGCATCGCACCAACCGGTGCTAAAGTAAATTCGCTCGGGGCTTGAGAGTGTGTGCTGTGAGCAACGATACGGCAAAGTGGCGTTAAACCTTGTGCTTTAGCATCTGATTCACGCATTAACACAAGCGCTGCTGCACCATCAGAAATTGATGACGAGTTTGCAGCTGTAATCGTGCCATCTTTTTTAAATGCAGGACGTAAACCTGGGATTTTATCAGGACGTGCATTACCTGGTTGCTCATCAATCGCAACGGTCACATCACCTTTGCGTGTAGAAATAGTGTGCGCGGCAATCTCGTTTGCAAATGCACCTGTCTCAATCGCACTATTTGCTTTAGTCAGTGAGCTAAGTGCAAAGTTATCCATTTGTTCACGACCAATTGAATACTGATCGGCAGTGTCTTGTGCAAAACAACCCATTGCTTTATTGTCGTAAGCATCTTCAAGGCCGTCACACATCATGTGATCTTTTACTTCGCCATGGCCCATACGCATACCTGAACGTGCATTCGGTAACATATAAGGGGCATTACTCATGCTTTCCATGCCACCAGCAACCGCTGAGTTGATAGAGCCTGATTTAATTAAGTCATGGGCAAACATTGCAGCCTTTAAGCCAGAGCCACATACCTTGTTGATTGTTGTAGCGCCAGTACCTTGATTAAGACCCGCTTTTAACATTGCTTGGCGTGCAGGTGCTTGACCAAGACCAGCTGGTAATACACAGCCCATGATCACTTCGTCAATCTTATCGGCAGATAAACCGGCTTGCTCTAAGCTACTTTTAATAGCTGTAGCACCTAAATCAGTTGCGTGTGCACCACTTAGTGCGCCCATAAAACCACCCATAGGGGTACGTTTTGCGGCAACAATAACAACGGCTTCAGTAGTCATAATTGGCTCCATGTAAGTGGTTATCATCATGTGTTCAAATCATGTGTAACCAAACAGTTAATTTGTTATAGTTTAATTTCGATTTAATTCAGCATACATAATATTTACGTTTACGCCAACGTAAATCTAAAATCAACATTTTTGCGGCCGGCAAAACTGTAAACTTATCTGTATTTTGTTGTATTAAAAATCAAACATCTGCTTACAAGGCTAGATAAATAAAGCTTTTCAACAAATCCAACCAGTTATCTTTATAAGTCTAAAGTATAACTCCCAAATCACCCTTTACCTTTACGTAAACTTCACTTATATTGGTGTTATTCGAATGAGGTAAATAAATCATGAAACAAGACAATCAAACAAACTTTGAAAGCGCAGCAGTTGAACCTGCGAGCAATGAGCAAACGTTTAGTATCAGCGAACTAGCAAAAGAATTTGATATTACCACCCGCTCTATCCGCTTTTATGAAGACCAAGGCCTGATCTCACCTGATCGCAATGGTCAAACCCGTATTTATTCAAAACGCGACAAAGTGAGACTAAAACTTATTCTACGTGGTAAACGCTTAGGTTTTACCTTGGCTGAAACGGGCCGTTTGTTTGAACTTTACGATGCAGATAAATCGAGCGCTAAACAGCTAGTCACTATGCTTGACCTTATCGCAGAGAAAAAAGCAGACCTGAGCCAACAAATGGACGACATTAAAGTTGTACTAATGGAATTGGTGACTGCAGAACGCCGCTGTCGTGAAACCCTTAATAATTTAGACGAATAACCTGACAACAATCTCGTCAACAGACTCTCACAGGAACACACATTATGAGCACTATTTCACTTTATAAAGAAATGAACTTCGGACTTGGCGAAACAGCAGACATGATCCGCGATCATGTAAATAGCTTTGCTAGCCAAGAAATTGCCCCACTTGCAGAACAAACAGATGTAGACAATGCCTTCCCTAATCAACTTTGGCCACAGCTTGGCGAAATGGGTTTATTAGGAATGACAGTGCCTGAAGAATTTGGCGGTGCTGGCCTTGGTTACCTTGAGCACGTAATCGCAATGGAAGAAATTAGCCGTGCAAGTGCATCGATTGGTTTAAGTTATGGTGCTCATTCAAATTTATGTGTTAACCAAATTAACCGTAATGGGTCTCAGGCTCAAAAAGAAAAATACCTACCAAAACTTATCAGCGGTGAGCACATTGGTGCCCTTGCGATGAGTGAGCCAAATGCAGGTTCTGACGTTGTATCAATGAAATTAAAAGCTGAGAAAAAAGGCGATGTATTTGTACTTAACGGTAACAAGATGTGGATCACCAATGGTCCAGATGCCGATACCTTTGTTATCTATGCAAAAACAGATTTAAATGCCGGCCCTAAAGGGATCACAGCCTTCATCGTTGAACGTAACACGCCAGGGTTTTCTACTGCACAAAAGCTAGACAAACTTGGTATGCGTGGCTCTAACACCTGTGAATTAGTGTTCGAGAACTGCGAAGTACCAGCAGAAAACATTCTAGGTAACTTAAACGAAGGCGTAAAAGTACTTATGAGTGGCCTAGATTATGAGCGTGTTGTTTTAGCTGCAGGCCCGCTTGGCATTATGCAAGCATGTATGGACATTGTGGTTCCTTATATTCATGAGCGTAAACAATTTGATAGCCCAATTGGTCAGTTCCAACTTATTCAAGGCAAAATTGCTGACATGTATACGCAAATGAATGCAGCTCGTTCATACGTTTACACGGTAGCTCGTGCATGTGATCGCGGCGAAACAACACGTAAAGATGCTGCTGGTGCGATTTTATATGCCGCAGAGCTGGCGACTAAAATGGCCCTTGATGCTATCCAAATCTTAGGTGGTAATGGTTATATCAACGAATACGCGACAGGTCGTTTATTACGTGATGCAAAACTATATGAAATTGGCGCAGGTACCTCTGAAATCCGCCGCATGTTAATTGGTCGCGAATTATTCACTGAAAGCCGATAGGACCTTGTTATGACGATTTTAAAATCGAGTGTAAATCCACACGATCCGCAATTTATGCAAAATCACGACAACATGGCCGCTCTCGTAAGCGATTTACGTGAAAAAGTAGCTGATATCCGTTTAGGTGGTGGCCCTGCTTTGATTGAGCGCCACCAAGGCCGTGGTAAGTTATTTGTTCGTGACCGTATTGAAACGCTACTTGATGAAGGCTCGCCATTTTTAGAGATTTCTCAATTTGCTGCCTTTGGTGTATATGAACAAGCTATTCCTTGTGCCGGTGTTGTTGCTGGGATTGGTCGTGTTAAAGGCGTTGAATGTATGATCATCGCCAATGACGCAACCGTAAAAGGTGGCACATACTTTCCACTAACAGTGAAAAAACATCTACGTGCCCAAGATATCGCAGAGCGTTGTCATTTACCGTGTATTTATTTAGTTGATTCAGGCGGTGCAAACCTGCCTGAACAAGATGATGTATTTCCAGATAAATTACACTTTGGCCGTATTTTCTATAATCAGGCTCGTATGTCTGGAAAAGGCATTCCACAAATTGCAGTCGTAATGGGTTTATGTACAGCAGGTGGTGCTTATGTACCAGCAATGGCTGATGAAAGTATTATTGTAAAAGAGCAAGGCACAATTTTCTTAGCTGGTCCGCCTCTGGTTAAAGCGGCTACAGGTGAAGAAGTAACTGCTGAAGAGCTCGGTGGTGCTGATGTTCACTGTAAAACATCAGGTGTTGCCGACCACTATGCTGAAAACGATGCCCATGCACTTTCTATCGCGCGCCAATGTATTGAACGAATTAACTATCAGCGCCCTACTGCACCGTTACTTGATGATGTTAAACCGCCGCGTTACGACATTAACGAAATTTACGGCATTGTGGGTACCGACCTTAAAAAACCATTTGATGTACGCGAAGTAATTGCCCGTGTTGTTGATGATTCATCATTTGATGAATTTAAACGCTACTTTGGCGAAACCTTAGTAACCGGCTTTGCAACAATCTTTGGTCACCCTGTCGGTATTGTTGCCAACAACGGCATTTTATTCAGTGAATCGGCACAAAAAGGCGCGCACTTCATACAACTATGTGCACAACGCAAAATTCCTTTAGTGTTTTTACAAAACATTACTGGCTTTATGGTTGGTAAAAAATACGAAGCTGAAGGCATCGCCAAACATGGTGCGAAAATGGTAACCGCTGTGTCATGTGCTGATGTGCCAAAATTTACCGTGTTAATTGGTGGCTCGTATGGTGCAGGTAACTACGGTATGTGTGGCCGCGCGTTTGAGCCTACCATGATGTGGATGTGGCCAAATGCTCGTATCTCTGTAATGGGTGGTGAACAAGCGGCTGGCGTTCTTGCACAAGTTAAACAAGATGGTTTAGCCCGTAAAGGCGAAAGCATGACTGATGAGGAAGTCAGTGAGTTTAAAAAGCCAATTATCGAGCAATACGAAAAACAAGGTCATCCATATTACGCCAGTGCCCGCCTTTGGGATGATGGCATTATCGATCCTGCTGATACCCGCAATGTATTAGGGCTTGCCTTAAGTGCAGCTAAAAATGCACCAGAGCGCGATTCGCAGTTCGGCGTATTTAGAATGTAATGGAGGCCTTATGTCAGTAACACTCGAAATAACAAAATCAAATGTGGCTGTACTGGTACTAAGTCGCCCTGAAAAACACAATGCATTTAACGAAGAAGTCATCAGTGAACTGATCCGTTTAATTGAACACGCAAACAGTTGCGATGTTCGCGCACTGGTTTTAAAAACCGAAGGTAAGCACTTCTCTGCTGGCGCTGATTTAAACTGGATGAAGTCGATGGCTGGCAATGACTTTGCAGAAAACTTAGCGGATTCTATGCAGCTAGCAAAGCTTATGAAAGTCCTTGCTACAAGCCCACATCCAACAATTTGTGCCGTACAAGGTGCTGCATTTGGCGGTGCGTTAGGCTTGATTGCGTGTTGTGATATCGCAATTTGCCAAGACGATGCACAATTTTGCTTAAGTGAAGTAAAGCTTGGTCTTATTCCTGCAGTTATCAGCCCTTATGTTATTAAAGCTATTGGTGAGCGCGCTGCACGTCGTTATTTTTTAACGGCAGAGATTTTTGACGCGCATACAGCTAAGCAACTGGGTTTAATTCACCAGATCACCGGCGATTTACAAACAGCGCTCGATAAACACTTACAAAACCTTGTTAACAATGGCCCTATTGCTGTTAAAGCAGCGAAGCAGCTAATCAATGATGTCGCTGGCAACGTAATAGATGATGCACTGATTGAGTTAACCGCTGAGCGCATTGCTCGCATTCGTGTATCTGAAGAAGGCCAAGAAGGCCTAACTGCATTTTTTGAAAAACGTGCCCCTAACTGGCAGAAATAGGAACCATTATGACAACAAAATCATTGAAAAAAATTCTCGTTGCCAACCGTGGTGAAATTGCCTGCCGAGTTATGCGTACAGCAAAGCAAATGGGCTTAACAACGGTTGCAGTGTACTCAGATGCTGATAAACATGCTCAGCACGTAAAGCTTGCTGATGAGGCGTATCATATTGGTCCTGCGCCAAGTAAAGACTCATACTTAGTGGCAGATAAAATCATCAATGTTGCAAAACAAGCTGGTGTTGATTGTATTCACCCTGGCTATGGTTTTTTATCTGAGAACTGTGACTTTGCCCTCGCATGTGAAAAAAATGATATCGCTTTTATAGGCCCGCCAGCATCAAGTATTGAAGCCATGGGTTCAAAAACCCGCGCTAAAGAAATTATGCACCAAGCAAATGTACCTTTAGTGCCTGGTTATTATGGTGACAACCAAGATACTGATTTCTTACAAGCTGAAGCTGAGAAAATTGGTTACCCGGTACTGATTAAAGCTGCTTTTGGTGGCGGTGGTAAAGGGATGCGAGTTGTTGAACACGCAAAAGATTTTATCGGTGCACTTGAAGGCGCAAAACGTGAAGCAAAAGCCGGCTTTGGTAACGATTTAGTACTGTTAGAGCGCTATGTCACCAAACCGCGCCATGTTGAAGTACAAGTTTTTGCCGATAGCCATGGTAACTGTGTGTACTTAGGTGACCGTGACTGCTCTTTACAGCGTCGTCACCAAAAAGTAATAGAAGAAGCCCCTGCTCCGGGTTTATCTGATGAACTTCGTAAAGAAATGGGTGAAGCAGCAGTACGTTGTGCCCAAGCGATTAACTATCGCGGTGCAGGTACGGTTGAGTTTTTATTATGCGGTGATGAATTCTTCTTCATGGAAATGAACACCCGTTTACAAGTAGAGCACCCAGTAACAGAAATGGTAACCGGTGTTGATTTGGTGAATTGGCAAATCAATATTGCAGCAGGTGAAGTTTTACCACTTAGTCAAGCAGATATTCAGCTACAAGGTCACAGCTTTGAAGCGCGTATTTATGCAGAAGATCCAAGTAATGACTTTATTCCGTGTTCTGGCCACATTGACGCCCTATTCACACCGAACGAATCTGAATTTGTACGTATAGATACAGGGATTGCAGCGGGTGATGAAATTAGCCCGTTCTACGACCCTATGATTGCTAAATTAATTGTTCATGACGATAACCGTGAGGCAGCGCTTGGGCGTTTATCAAAAGCACTAGAGCAATTCCACCTAGCAGGTTTTAGCTGTAACGTTAATTTCTTACATAACCTTGCTAACCACCCTACTTTTCAAGCAGGTGCACCCGATACGCACTTTATTGAAGACCAAGGTGATCGCCTTGTTGCTAAAAACGAGCAACAGTCTGTTATTGCGACCGTTGTGGCAGCCTATGTGTATGCACATCAACTAAAAGGTGAAAGCAGCAGCCCATGGCAACAATTAACAGGCTTTATGCTTAACAGTGAGGCTAAGACAACGATACCGTTTGTTGATTTAAACGTTCATGCTATTAAGACCTCAGATGGCTTTAAAATCAGCCTAGATGGAGTTGACTATACAAGCTCAGGCAAGGTTCAAAATGGCCTTGCAAACCTAGTCGTTAATGGCGAAAAAGTTGTGGCTCATATTAATCAAACAGACTCTCACATCACAGTGATGTACAAAGCACAGCAAACGGTGCTAGAGCTGATTGATAAACACTATATTAGTGAACACGAAAGTGATGCACTACCACTTGCTGCACCACTCAATGGTACTGTTGTTAAACATTTAGTTGAAGTGGGTAGTACTGTCGCTAAAGGTGACGCTGTTGTCATCATAGAAGCGATGAAAATGGAATATACCCTTAATGCCCCGCATGATGGTGTATTAACCAGCTATTGCTTTGCTGAAGGTGAACTGGTGAGTCACGGTGATATGCTCGCGATTGTTGAAGAGCCGGAGGCGTAATGGCACAGTTTCCTGATTTTGTTCGCATTGTAGAAGTTGGCGCCAGAGACGGCTTGCAAAATGAAGCTGCCGTTAGCACTCAAGATAAAGTCGCTCTTATCAACGCACTAGCAGATGCTGGGCTTAAAGATATTGAAGCAGGCGCCTTTGTGTCACCTAAATGGGTGCCACAAATGGCTGACTCAAGCGATGTAATTAGCGCGTTAAATTTGCCTAATGTTAACTTAAGTGCCCTCACCCCGAATTTACGGGGTGCAGAGGCGGCAAAACAAGTCGGCATACAAGAATTTGCAATCTTTACAGCAGCAAGTGAAGCGTTTTGTCAAAAGAACATTAACTGCTCTATTGATGAAAGTATTGATCGCTTTAAAGATGTCATGGATTTTGCCAAGGCGAATAACATTCGTGTTAGAGGTTATGTTAGCTGCGTCATGGGTTGTCCATATCAAGGTGATGTCGACTACAATGATGTATTAAAAGTATCACAGCGATTATTAGAGCTTGGTTGCTACGAAATTAGCCTTGGCGACACCATTGGTGTAGGTACGGCGAAAAAAGTCGATGAGTTATTAGATTTACTCTTGCAACATATTGATAAATCTAAACTCGCTGTACATTTTCACGACACTTACGGACAAGCGCTCACAAATATTTACACCGCCCTAACACGCGGTATAGCAACGGTTGATAGTGCTGTTGCAGGCCTTGGTGGTTGCCCTTATGCCAAAGGTGCGTCAGGAAATGTTGCCACTGAAGATGTAGTTTACTTACTACAAGGGCTTGGCATAGAGCATGGAATTGATTTAGAAAGACTGGCGAAAGCTGGTTGGGCTATTTGCAGTGCATTAAATAAACAACCTGTCAGCAAGGTATCACTTGCTCTAAAGAACACTCAGAATAATTAAGGAGTAGGCTCATGGCCGGTTTCGATAAAGTGGTTTCAAGTTATGAAGCTGCAATGGAAGGTTTAAAAGATGGCGATACAATTATCGCTGGTGGCTTTGGCTTGTGTGGTATTCCTGAAGGACTTATCAGTGAAATTAAGCGTAAACAAACTAAAAATCTAACCGTTGTTTCGAACAACTGCGGTGTAGATGATTTTGGTTTAGGGGTTTTACTTCACGATAAGCAAATTAAAAAAATCATCGCTTCTTATGTGGGTGAAAATGCGCTTTTCGAAAAACAACTACTCGATGGCGAAATTGATGTTGTTTTAACACCACAAGGGACACTCGCTGAGAAGATGCGTGCTGGTGGTGCGGGTATTCCTGCGTTTTATACCGCTACAGGTTACGGTACTCCGGTTGCCGAAGGTAAAGAAGTCAAAGAATTTGATGGTCGCCCGTATATCTTAGAAGAGTCAATTACAGGCGAGTTTGCCATTGTTAAAGCATGGAAAGCTGACCGCTACGGAAATCTTGTATTTCGCCACACAGCAATGAACTTCAACCCGATGGCCGCGACAGCAGGTAAAATTACTGTTGCTGAAGTAGAAGAGATTGTTGAGCCAGGTGAACTTGAGCCAAGCCAAATTCATACCCCAGGTATTTATGTTAATCGCGTGATCAAAGGCGACTTTGAAAAACGCATTGAACGTGTAACAACTCGCGATTAAGGAGCAATAAAATGGCATTATCACGTGAACAAGTTGCAATGCGTGTTGCACAAGAACTACAAGATGGCTATTACGTAAATCTAGGTATTGGTATCCCTACTCTGGTTGCTAACTATGTACCTGACGGTATAGAGGTTATGTTGCAGTCTGAAAATGGCTTATTAGGTATGGGTGCGTACCCAACCAAAGACCAAGTTGATGCAGATATGATCAACGCGGGTAAAGAAACCGTGACAGCAGCCACAGGTGCAGCAATATTTAATAGTGCAGATAGTTTTGCCATGATACGGGGTGGTCATGTAGACTTAACAGTATTAGGTGCATTTGAAGTTGACCAGAACGGTAACATCGCATCGTGGATGATCCCAAAAAAGCTAATTAAAGGCATGGGTGGCGCGATGGACCTCGTTGCTGGCGCGAAGAATATTATTGTTACGATGACTCATGCAAGCAAGCATGGCGACTCTAAGTTATTAGAAAGTTGCACTTTACCGCTAACTGGGGTTAACTGTGTAAAGAAAATCGTAACTGATTTAGCCGTACTAGAAGTTAAAGACGGCGCATTTCATCTAATCGAACGCGCTCCTGGCGTGTCAGTAGATGAAATAATTAGCAAAACGGCAGGCAAATTGCTTGTTGAAGGTGATGTTCCAGAGATGGTTTTTTAAACCACTCACATCCCATGTACCGACCTCATTCCCAGTGCCAATGGCGCTGAGTTACCCAAAATCCCTCGCAAGAGGGATTTTTTTTATCTAAAGTTAGCCTTTCGCCGCACCATTTTGTCACATAAATAGTATAAAATGCCCTGCTTTAGTGAATTGGCACTATCTAATACTGAGACTATGACGAAATAGCTAAAACTGCTAAGATCACTTTTTTACTAAACATTTGCCTAAACATAGATTAAACGAGCGATTCACGATTGTTTTTTATACAATATGGCAAGAGTTAGCTATATTCATTCTTTACTCTCTATTTTTTTACATTTTGGGATAATAATTGCTTAGCAGTTAATTAACTAACAAGCGCTATTGAGACTTACTGAAATTAACTATGCAAACACCTATTCGTGGCTTACGCTCATTTTGCTTTGCTGCACGCACCCTTAGCTTTAAAGATGCTGCAAACCAACTTTACCTTACGCCGTCTGCCGTAAGCCATCAGATCAAACAATTAGAAGAACAATTGGGTATTGAACTTTTTGAACGTCAAACCCGCTCTATCCGCCTAACTGCTGCGGGGAAGAATTTTTATGACTCTGTATCACCGCTGATCAAAGCGCTAGAAAAAACCATCAATGAGTTTAGTCAGTTACAAGAAAACGTAACCATCAGTATTACGCTACCAGAGTTTTTTGCCAGTGAGCTTTTAATGCCAAAACTGAGCGAATGGACCAGTGAGCACCCAAATACAAACTTACAGCTTAATACCTTAAAAACGCGTAAAGAGCTGACTAAGCAAAGCGATTTGTCGATTGTATTGTCTTCATCTAAACCGCACGAAGGCGTTGTACATGAGCTATTTTCGCTATCGTATACACCAGCTTGCAATAAAGAAAACTGGCAAGCATGGCAAGAAAACCCGTTTCAGGCATTAAATGAAGTTCCTCTTATACTTCATAAAGCGCGTCCTTGGGCTTGGCACCAATGGGCAGAGCATGCTGGTATTGAAGACTTTGCACCAAAGCAAATTATTCAGGTTGATAGTATGTTTGGTGTGGCACGTGCCGCGCAACAAGGTATGGGTATTGCCCTAATCCCCTTACCTATCAGTCAGACTTGGTTTGATGAGCAGTGGTTATTTAATTTCACCGATATGCCATTAAAAACGAAAGATAAATATTACTTAGTGCAACACGATCCTAGTGAAACTAATGCACAATTAGAGCTATTTATAAAATGGATGATTGATACTTTTAAACATCTAAAATAATAGATAAATGACCCTCAATTTTGTTGAGGGTCTTTTATTGCTAATTTAACTTTTCGACTTGGTTACTAAAATACTCACTTTGTTTTCACCAACTTCAAAAGAAGCCTGTTTACCATATTCCACAATAAAAGAAGGTGTAAAATAGCTGCCAGCGAGTGTGATTGATGTTTCTACAGCTGCCGTATTATTTTGTTGTGGTCTCACTGTAACTTCATAGCTAAACCCCTCACCTATAGAGATGGAAGCAGGTTGTTTTTCTTCCACCAGCATTACTGGCGATGCTAGTAGCTCATTCGCTTTATAAACAGATGTTTCAACTTGAAAACTATCAGCTGCGAAACAACTTGTTGATGCTAAAAATACTCCAGCGACTAAACCTAACTGTTTTTTCATATTTATTTCCTTATCTCATTTATAGGGTTTGTCCGTAATTAATATCAGTTAGTAGGTTTATTTGATACACGGAAATTTCTGAATGTTAACTATCTCTATCAAAGCTCTCGATAATACACATCAATGGTATGTGATATAGCTTCATAGCGATTGTTTTTATGATTAAAGCATGCTTTACGCAGTTCCTTCTCTTCGTAGTTTTTACCTGCTACTACGACTTGATCTAAAGTTTGTGAACTTGCACAGAACTGCTGTTTTGAAATTGTTTCTATTTTAACTGATTCAGCTTTTGAGCGCGGTAATGAACTAGGCTTTGGATTTTGCTTCATGCCTTCAAGTAACTGAGCTTTAGTAACAGGTACAGTATCTGACCCTATACCTGGAATATGTAATGTTTGTCTAATCGTATAGTTTTTACTTAATAATGGTGCAAATAAAGATACATCATTGCTCAAATAAGCCTGCTCAAAATTAAGATAAACAGCGACTTTATCTTCAGCTGCATTGGCAATAACAGGCCCTAAAAGTAACAACGTAAATATCAGTTTCATGGTTATACGCTTATTCTGAATAAATTAAATCATAACTATACATACCATCATAAAGTACCGATTTTATTTTTAATTAACAACAATTTGTTTGTTTTGCATACTCCGCCCCTTTATTTTTCTTTATCGTAAACATTAGCTATTTAAACCCCGTGTCTATTTTATCGGGGTCAGTTCAGATGGCTGACGGCTTTAAGACTAACTCATTACATTAGACTAAAGTCTATAGGTTAAATTTCTTCATCTATTAGGTCATTTTTTATCGTTTGTTGAATTTGCGCTGTTCAATTAAAGTTCATTTGTCGGCGATTGATACCGATTCAAATAGAGGAAATGATTATGTTTAGTACACTTATGAAACGCGTTGCACTTAGCTCTTTATTAACTTGTTCAGCTATGGCAGTGGCTGATCAGAGTGACTACAAATTGATGGTAATTGACCAATCTATCACTGCTGATGTTGCAGAAAACCGTCAATACGAACAAGCATTTAATGACTGTGCTTTGAGTGTTAAAGAGAAAAAATTCTCTGAAGCTGAAACATTATGCTCAAAAGCAATTAGCTTACTAAGTACGAGTAAAGTACCTAGCTATAAACGTCGCGAACTAACGTCATTTACATTAAGTAACCGTGGTGTTGCACGCATCATGTCTGAAAACGACACTGCTGCATTGTCTGACTTTTACGAAGCAGTACAAATTTCAGGTAACGAGTTAGTAGAGCACAACTTAACGCGTGCGAAAAAGAACTTAGCATTATAAGTTCTCACAGAATTGTGTTGTCTCAAAACCCAGCTTAGGCTGGGTTTTGTCGTTTAGGTGTTTAGTTTTTTAGCCTTCCGCTTTTATTAATAAATCAAGCTCTTTTAGCAATAGGCTCTCTACTGTCTGTTTATCCATTTTAGCCAATTGCTCTAAGCTGTAATTTTTGCCAATTTCTTTAGCTAAAATAAAACCTAGGTAATAACCTCTTCGGTATGGCAGCTTTGTCTCGTCCTTTGCGAAGTTGAAAAATGAAGAATATATTTCAGGTTTTTTCGAATAAAACTTTTTCTTGAGGTCAACGAGAGAATCGAGCTGCCTTGAGCGAATCTTTTTTACTAGATTGCTAGGTATGTTTAGCATCAATTCATCATCACTGGCTGACGGAGTTAATTTATGTGAAACGTAAGTAGCTAATCCCTCAGTCCAAATGGAGCACCATAACTCATGCTTACATTGAAATAATTTTTCATGATAAACATGAAATAACTCGTGATGAAAGAATGGCGTATCGTTTTTCCAGGTATGATACTTGGCCATAAGATCTACACCAAACATTAAGTAAGACTTACCATTTAACTCTCGCGTTGCCCCATTGAACCTTCCTAACGAGTGAAGTATGTAAATGGGGGGTTCAGATTTGAAATCAGGGAAAGTAGCAATAAATGATTCCATACTGCTGTTTAAATCTTTAGATAAACGCCTATTTTTTGATAAATAGAGTTCTTCTATTTCACTGAACCCCTCAATAGCTTTAACAAAGCTTTTATCACTATAAAAAGGCGCAAATTCAGAGGTAAAATGTTGAGAAAACTGCTCTGCTCTATTTTCTGCAGGCAATGTCTTGCTTGACTGATATAAAGTATAAAAATCATCAGCGAGATTAATGACTTCGAAATCTGCTGACTGGTTGTTAGCATGCGTATTAAATGAGGGCACTCCAGATATGAGACTGGCGAGTAAAAGAACTTTAGATAATTTTTGCATAATTATAGTTATAAATATTTGTTAGGTTAAAGTCGGATATGTTTAAGATTCGGTAATTCATGTTTAAAAAGTTGGCTACATAGACAATGCATGCTTGTAACTTAAATCAAAATGTTTGAGCAACTGATTCAGGTAGTTCAGATTTATCTGGTTAGGTTTAAAGCTTTGTCCCTTTTCAATATTTGCTATGTGTTGTTTTAGTTTTGCTTTGTCTTTATTCCAAAAAGCAATATTTCCTAACACAAAGTCATTCCAATACATTTTTGAACCACTTACCTCTTCATCGGGGTCCAATACTTTTTTTGCTTGAAAAACAGCTTGTTGATAATCACCAGCTAGCCCTTCCATTTGAGCTAAATGCCACGTTAACGAGTTTTCTTTTGAATTATTGTGAGAGATAAAACGTTTTATCAGAATTGCGGCTTCAGCATGGCAGCCTGATTTTTCTAACAATCTAAACCCAGCATCGTATGTCTGGTCAAATTGTTGGTATGTGAGGTCCAAATCGTCTTTTAACCTTTCTTCAAGCGCTATTTTACAATCAGCAAAAGCAAGATTTGATGTAAATAATAACCCGATTGATAAAAGTCCTTTTTTCATAATTTTGTCCTTAAAAAGTATAAGCTCCAAGTTAAAATTTACTTTAAAGCATACCAAGAAGTAAAAATAAGATTAAAATCTTAACTCATTTTTTCTGTATTAAAATGAATTGTATGTATCCCAAAAACCTTTCTTCGAAGATTCAATATCTTTACTAAGCAAAACATCTTTTACGACCAATTTGTCTGGTTCGCCATTTTTTGAAAAAAAGATGAAGATAAATTCCATACAATATTTGATTTCACTGGAATTCTTTGACTTATCGTAAAGTTCACTTTGCTCGATTGGTTTAAAGGAGTTTGCATGTATAAACACCACATTCAAAGTTGGGCCTTCGTTTTTATGGATTTGAGCATCGATTTGAACAAATTTAACCGCAACATTTTTGAGTTCAGGCTTCTCACGCAATAAAAATGCTCTTGCTTTATCTTCGATTAATTCTCTCTTAATTGATGCTAAATCCCCCCAATGCATAACTTGACCAGGTACAGAAAATGTAATCATACTAACAAGAATTAAACTTGAAATAATTAATTTATTCATCGTGGATCAAACCTTTGAACAACATTTTAATTGCTTTAGCTAAACACCGCAGATTTGGTATACAAGACTGATTTGCTCCCACTCAGGATCGTTTTCAACCTGCAGATGTATAGGTAATTTTGGAAACTCAGATAAAGCCGTATTGATTCTAAGTCCGACTTCGTCAACACGGTTAATATAGTAATGCCATTCACGGCTTCCATTACAAGTCAGTACAAATGCTAAGACAGCTAAACGATCTGAATCAAGAGTCTCAACTAAAGCGTCCTCAAAACTTTTCATCGTTTCACTTTGCTCAGTTGATGGCATTCCATTAAGGTTATCTGCATCATACTCCCATATGATAACTAATCTTTGAGGATAATCACTGCTTGCGATAAAAGGTGCCAGATCTGTTCGATAACGAATTAATCTTGGCATACCGCCATTATCACTTTCTGCTATATTCCATGGTGCTGAATTGGCTGCTGCGATTTTCATTGATGAATTCCTTTGTATAAAAGTTTATGTGCAAATCTATATTTCAAAAATTTCGAGTAAAATACATCCTAAACAGAATAAAGCGATTAATCAGGCTTAATCGAGATAGGTTTTGTTTGAGTGCATGTCTAAATAGCCATAACCACTAATTGTCTCGATTTGAGAAGGCAGGCCATAGATAGGCTCTGAAACAGCTTGAATTGGAAAGTTTAGCTTTGGTAAATCAATTGCATTGGGTGTTGATATGCCAAACCAAAAGCCAACTGGTTCATCATCAACAAACATACATGGTTGCGTATACTCAACTCCAACTAAGCCAATATTAATGTAACCCCAAAATTTATTGCCTATAGCATCAGTAAACTGTGATTTTACAAGTAACTGATTATGTGGGTTTAATGTATCAGCTTCAGATGCTGGTGTTACAATCGTTTCATCAACAGAATCGTCCTTACAGTACTTAAAAAGCCAAACAGCATGTTCATTAATATCTTGAACAGTAATCTCCCAAATAAATTTATCCATGCCTTTCCTTGAGTTGTTTCGCCAACTTAATTAGCTTTAACGGTAGGTTAAAATGAGTGCAAAGCAAACAGAATTCAAATTTTCTAATTTTGTCGGTCTTTAGAAAAAGAGCCTTTTATTCAACTTCAATCCAAGTCGGTTTATCTCTGGGTACTAAACCCAATTTTTTAGCTATGAGAACAATATCACCTGAACAATTCGACAGAATATTACTTAAAAGACAATTTTTAACAAAGTTACTTACCTTTTGCTACTGTCCTAACAGAACGGCCGCGTCCCTTAAACCCAAATAACATTTGTACATGACGTGACGGCATTAAATTATCAGCACTCAGCTAAGCTAATTTCACTTTTTAATACAGGAATAAAACAACTTCACCTCCTCTACACCACAGTAAAACCCTGAGAACTGAGTAATTACTCTATAGATTAAATTTCTTCATCTATCAGTTTTAATTTAATCGTTTGTTCAGCTTATAGGAATATTTTAAAGTTCACTCGTTGGCAAGAAACACCAACTTATTCAGAGGAAAACTATCATGTTAAAAACACTTGTAAAAACTATTGCACTTAGCTCTTTATTAACTTGCTCAGCGATGGCAGTAGCCGATCAAGCTGATTATAAACTGATGGTTATTGAGCAAGCTCAAACTAACGATAATGCAACAAGCCAATACGAAACTGCCTTCAACCGCTGTGCATTAAGCGTTAAAGAAAAGAATTTTTCAGAAGCGGAAAGCTTGTGTACACAAGCAATTTCACTTCTAAGCACAAGTAAAGTACCAGGTTACAAACGCCGTGAACTAACATCGTTTGCACTTAGTAACCGTGGTGTTGCACGCATCATGTCTGAAAACGATACTGCTGCTCTTTCTGACTTTTATGAAGCAGTGCAAATTTCAAAAAATGAACTTGTTAATCACAACTTAAGCCGCGCAAAGCAAAACTTAGCGCTGTAAAAGTTACCCCAACCAAATTGTTGTCGAAAGCCCGGTTCTTGTGTGTTCTGACCGGGCTTTTTTTCGTCTAAAATATCTGCGTTATAGAATACTTTTCTTCACCTTATGGGTGCGATTATATCGTTTGTCAGTTTTATACCCTGTTTTCTAACTTTATAGAGTAAGCACAACGCTTACGCTAACAAGGAGAAAACAATGTTTAAATTAAATCTTAAACCCTGCGTGTGGTTAATATTATTTGTTTGTTCAAATTTTGTATTCGCCAACGACAACGACTTTAAACTCATGGTTGTTGACGATAACGCAAGCTCAAAAGCAATTATGCAAGGCAACTTTGCTAATTCTTTAGAGACAATGAACGAAGCTAACAACTATATCGTGCCGTTTAACCGCTGTGTTGCGGGTGTGAAACTAAAACAGTTTGATAAAGCTGAACAAGATTGCTCGCAAGCAATCGCGATGCTAAAAAAGGTCAATGCCCCGCACTATAAACGTAATGAACTGACATCTTATGCATTAAGTAATAGAGGCATTGCTCGACTAATGGCGAAAAATGATACAGCGGCCATTGCTGACTTTTATGAGGCTGTGCAGCTCAATAATAATGAACTCGTGTCGTTTAACTTAAATCTCGCGAAACAGGAATTAAAATTGTGGTAATAAGTCATCAGGCTAAAAGAAAACCAGCCATGTCGGCTGGTTTTCTTACATCAGTTACCTTTTAAGATTTATCTCTTGGCACAAAATCAAGCACTGTTGCATTAATGCAATACCTGTCTTTACCTCTTGGCCCTTCACCAGGGAACAAATGACCTAAATGAATGCCCGAGCTTTTTGATTTAAGCTCAATACGCTGCATGCCATAACTGTTGTCTTCATGCATAGTTACACTGTCTTTCACAGGATGAGTAAAAGAAAGCCAGCCAGTGCCTGAGTTAAATCTATCTCGGGTGTCAAAAAGCGGCGCTCCACTTAGCTTATCAATAAAAATACCGTCTGGTGTATTTTTAAAGATATCGTATTGCTTACAAAATGGGCTGTCTGTTCTTGCATGAAACGCCACTCTAAAGGCTTCACTATCACCTAGTTTAAATGCGCCTAAGGCTTTGTAAAACTCACCTTTGCTAACATAGCCTTGGCGACCATAAACCTCTTCGCCATTTTCTATAAATAATAACGTGGGTGTTGCCCAAGTCGGCGTTTTAATCGTTAAGCCATCAAGTTGATCAGCATGACGGAATGTCATAGGTATCGAGCCCATGTACTGATTAGCTACCTCTTTTTTAAACTTTTCACAGTATGGGCAATAACCTTTAGCATCTATCACAACAATTTGCTTGCCGGCCAATAAGGCTGTGTTATCAACCTGCTGTTTTTCTACTGGTGTGAATACAACGCCCGTTGAATGATCAGGGCAATAGCCATTGGGGTTTTTCTTTAAATAATCTTGGTGATAATCCTCAGCGGCATAAAATGCATCAAGCGGTTTTATCACAGTTACAATCTTGCCGTAGCCTGCTGCGGTTAATTTGCTTTGGTATTCATCTTTAAGTTTATTGGCAATCTCAAGTTGCTCATTATTACTTACCAAAATTGTTGAGCGGTATTGAGTACCGATATCATTCCCTTGGCGATTTAGCTGAGTTGGATCATGATTTTCAAAATAATGCTTTAAAAGCGATTGAGTTGTTAACTCGTTACTGTTGTATGTCACTTTAACAACTTCTGCATAATTGTTTTTATCAAAGCGCCGAGAGCTACGTGTTATGTTCTTGTAAGTCGCTTTAAATCCATGCCCATCGGCATAGCCAGATACCGCATCCAACACACCATCAAGTGCTTCGTATCGTTTTTCTGCTCCCCAAAAGCAACCTGAACCAAGCACAATGGTTTCAATATGCCCTGTCGCGTTATCTGGCATTGTTTCAGCTTTAATTGGGCTGGTGGTAAAAATGGCACTGCAAGTGAATAGTGTCAGTAACATCGACTTAATTGTCATACTAATTTCCTCTTAAAAGCCTGTATTTAAGACAGACCGAGCATAGGTATTAATAATTTCAACTTAAACGCATGCAAACAGCGATTCACCGCTAACAATTTAACTCTTAACCTTATTTACGGTAAAACACAGCTTTTTAACATTGGGATATTAAAAAATGAAAATTGCACACAGCCTATCTGCTATTGCATTAGGGTTAACACTTGCTACGCAAGTGAATGCAGCAGAGTTCACTTTTGCAAAATCAATTAAACCGAACGACAACACCCTAGTTTTATTTTTAGATACAGACAGCCAAGTTGCTAACTTTAATTATTTAAAGCCAGAAACCCAAACTCACCTAAATAAAGTCATTGAATTTAGCGACTTTAAAGCAGGCTATGGCAAAACTTTAGAAGTTATCGCACCTAACGGTAGCGACCATCAACGCATCTTACTTGTTGGCTTAGGAGAGCAGCCAAAACTAGATGCAGCAAAAATGGCAAAACTAGGTGGTAACGTTCACGCTAAATTGCAGTCGGCTAAGCAAGCAAATGTTAGCCTTGATTTTTCAGAGCTAAAAGACAGCGCAATCAATGCTAAATATGCAGCAGAATTTGCTCATGGCGCAAATTTACGTGACCACCGTTTTGAGCAATACAAAAAAGAACAAGACAGCCATGTTGTTAATTACACATTAGATGTTGAGAATTTAGACCAAGCGGCCAAAACCCATAAACTACTACAAAGCATTGAACAAGGTGTATTTTTAGCACGTGACTTAACGTCTGAAGTTGCAACAGAAATGACCCCGGTTGATTTTGCTAAAGCGGCAAAAGAGCTTAAAAAGTTAGGTGTTAAAATTACTGTTTTAGAGCCTAAGCAACTTAAAAAGCTGGGCATGGGCGCACTTGAGGCGGTTGGCCGTGGTAGCGAAGAAGGTGCACGTTTAGTGGTTGCACATTATCAAGGTAATAAAAACACCCCTATCGCGTTGGTGGGTAAAGGTATTACCTTTGATTCTGGTGGTTACAGCCTTAAAACAGGCGCTTCAATCGCCCGCATGAAATCAGACATGGCAGGCGCAGCAGCCGTACTAGGTACTGTTAAAGCTATGGCACTGGCTAAAGCCGACACAAATGTCGTTGCTGTCATGGGTATGGCAGCTAATATGGTATCGCAATTTGCCGTAGCGCCGGGTGACGTTGTAAGAACCGCAGAAGGTTTAAGCGTTGAGATTGTAAATACAGATGCTGAAGGCCGTTTAGTATTAAGTGATGCAATGTGGTATGCCCGCGACAAGTACAAGCCAAGTATTATGGTTGATGTTGCGACCCTAACCGGGTCTAAAATTCGTGCTGTAGGTAATGACTACGCGGCGGTTTTCTCTGATGATGATACTCTTGTTGAGCAACTAACTATTGCGGGTAAGCAAGTAAATGAAAACCTATGGCGTTTACCTCTAGGTTATGAAGATGCGTTAAAGTCAGACATTGCTGATCTTAAAAACATCGGTTCACATGGCCCTGGCGCTACTACAGCAGCGAGTTTCTTACAAAACTTTGCCGGTGACACACGTTGGGTTCACATTGATATTGCTGGTAACGCGCTAAATTCTAAAGCTAAAGATGAATTAGCTGAAGGCGGTACAGGCTATGGCGTACGTTTACTGTCTAATTGGTTACTAAATAACGCACAGTAATTAGGCATTGCACTTTATCAAGTGGTTATAAGCTATTATAGCCACTTGATTGTCTTGAGTTTTTCTAATTAACACTAAAGACACATTTACATCATCAACAAACAGCCTATATGCTAATAAGCATTAAGGGATAATAATAAGATTGATACGCAATGACGACGACCAATAGTACACCTAAAATTATGGCGCTCACTACGCATAGCATCTTTTTTGATGCCTATGAAACAGCAAGCGACACACTCACTACGCAAAAGAAAATATGGGCATTAGCCCAATATTGCCAAAGCAGTGATGACTTTGTTGATGTAGTCCCTGCCAATAATAATTTAACGCTTTATCTAAAAGAGCCCGCTCAACTTGCTGGTTGGCTGCCACGATTACTTGAACAATGGCACGAACTTAAAGCCACTGACTTTAACTCACGTCATCATAAACTTGCGACTCGTTATGGTGGTGAATATGGGCCTGATATAGCGTATGTTGCTAAACATCATAATCTTTCTGTTGATGATGTTGCTCAAATGCACAGCAGTGCCAAATACCACGTGCTTTTTTTAGGCTTTAAGCCCGGTTTTGCTTATTTAGATGGTTTAAATCCACAACTTTACACACCTCGTCATGCTGAACCAAGGCTCTCTGTTCCAAAAGGCTCTGTTGCTATCGGCGGCGATCAAACCGGTATTTACCCTGAAAGCTCCCCTGGTGGCTGGCAAATTATAGGTCATACAGATTTTCGTCTGTTTGATATCAATGCAGCCTCGCCTTGTGCTATTGAACCCGGTGATACTTTAGAGTTTGTTATTCAGGAGGTGTTAAAATGATCACTATCATCAAACCTGGCATGCAAATGTCTATACAAGATCAAGGCCGCACAGGCTCTCGCCATTTAGGCATTGGTCAATCAGGGTGTATAGACCCTTACGCTCAAGTTATTACAAACCGTTTAGTTGGCAACGACGACAACAACCCCGTTATTGAGATCACTTTGGGTCTGGCCGAGATTCAGTTCGATAACGATTACTACATTGCTCTGCACGGCACAGATATGAAAGCCACAGTAAATGGCAACCCTGTTGATCCTGGCTGGAGCTTTTACATAAAAAAAGGCGATGTATTAAAGTTTAATGCGGCGCGTCATGGTTTTAGAAGTTACCTTGCTATTGGCGGCGAGTGGCATTTACCTGAGCCCATTTTAGATTCTTATTCTACTGATATATTAGCGGGTTTTGGTGGCTTAACCGGTCAAGCACTACAGGCTGGCGATAGTTTTGATATAACGCCAAGGTACAATACCAAAGTTGGCTTAGGCGCCATGCTACCACCTAAAAGTACACAAATTCGTATTCATGCTGCACCACATGCAGCACTGTTACCAAAAGACACCATCGTTAACTTTATAAATCATTCTTGGCATGTATCGCCTAATAGTAACCGCATGGGCACAAGACTATTAAGTGATGAATGTGATATCAGCCATGATGTTTCATTACCCTCTATGGCTGTTGCTCCTGGCTGTATTCAGCTTCCGCCAAACGGTGAACCCATAGTGCTATTAAACGATGCGCAAACAACGGGTGGTTATCCATTGCTCGGCACCGTGATCGAAGCCGATCTTCGTCACTTTGCACAATTAAAACCCGGCGATTTCCTTCACTTTAAGTTTGTTACACTCAACGAAGCCCACGAGGCACAAGAAAAGCTCACTGCGCACTTAAATCAACTTGCTATAGCGCTAAACTATATTAATAAATAGCGTTAATTTATTGGTGTTTAAAAAGCGAGCATAGAAAGTCTTTGCTCGCGTTGCCTTCATGGCTTGTCTATACATTTAAAAAGGTAAAAACCCTACGCATTCCTTTGCACCAAAGCTGTGCAGAAAATGTAGTAACAAAAGCCTTTATTCCAGACTCATTATCATCCAATTTGCACAAATCAAGCATTTAAACTGCTCACCCTTTAACCACTTACCCCATACTGGTGCAAAGAGGTAAGTGCGGGTGCATATTTTATTCTCAATTAATTAAAAAACCTGTGTGACTTAGGTAATTATTTCTGTTAAAACAAACATTCGCAGTTATATAAATTCTGTTAACTGCGCACATATTTGGAATGAGGAGTCACTATGTGTTCAATTTTTGGGGTATTAGATATTAAATCTGATCCCGCTCAATTGCGTAGCCAAGCAATTGAGATGTCAAAACTATTAAGGCACCGCGGGCCAGATTGGTCTGGCGTGTATTCATCAGATAAAGCTATTTTAGTGCACGAGCGTCTAGCGATTGTTGGCGTATCGAGTGGTGCACAGCCTTTGTACAACCCTGAGCGTACAAATATTCTTGCTGTTAACGGTGAAATTTATAACCACAAAGAGCTCGCTGCTAGCTTAGAAACTGATTTTACTTTTCAAACTCAGTCTGACTGTGAAGTTATTTTGGCTTTATATAAACAAAAAGGCCCTGAGTTTTTAGATGATTTAAATGGTATTTTCGCCTTTTGTTTATACGACGAAGAACAAGATGCCTACTTAATTGGTCGTGACCATATCGGGATTATTCCGCTTTATATGGGTCATGATGAACATGGTAACTTTTATGTTGCCTCAGAATTAAAAGCACTTTCGCCAATTTGTAAACATATTGAAGAGTTCCCTCCGGGTCATTTCTTGTGGAGCAAAGATGGTCAACTTCGTAAGTATTACAGCCGTGATTGGCAAAGCTATGATGCAGTAAAAGACAACGAAGCAAAAGCGAGCGATGTTAAAGAAGGCCTAGAAGCAGCTGTTAAACGCCAATTAATGTGTGACGTTCCATATGGCGTTCTATTATCTGGCGGTTTAGACTCATCTGTAATTTCAGCTATCACACAACGTTTTGCTGCAAAACGTATCGAAGATAATGACGAGTCTGATGCATGGTGGCCAAAACTGCACTCTTTCTCTGTGGGTCTTGAAGGTTCACCCGATTTAGCAGCTGCACAAAAAGTAGCTGATATGATTGGCACGGTTCACCACCCTATTCACTTCACTATTCAAGAAGGTATTGATGCCCTACGTGAAGTGATTTATCACATCGAAACGTACGATGTAACAACTATTCGTGCCTCAACGCCGATGTACTTAATGGCGCGCCAAATTAAAGCCATGGGTATTAAAATGGTGTTGTCAGGTGAAGGTGCTGATGAGCTATTTGGTGGTTACCTTTATTTCCACAAAGCGCCAAATGCGCAAGAGTTCCACGAAGAGCTTAACCGAAAAGTCTCTAAACTACACATGTTCGATTGCTTGCGCGCGAATAAATCAATGGCAGCATGGGGCGTTGAAGCACGTGTGCCATTCTTAGATAAAGAATTTGTAGACGTAGCAATGCGTATCAACCCAGAAGCGAAAATGTGTAAAGACGGTAAAATCGAAAAACACATTATTCGTGAAGCGTTCGACGGCTATCTACCAGACGACGTACTTTGGCGTCAAAAAGAGCAGTTCTCTGATGGCGTAGGCTATAACTGGATTGATACTTTAAAAGAGTATGTGAACGAACAAGTAAGCGATCAAGACCTTGCTAATGCAAAATACAAATACCCGATTAATACGCCTGATTCTAAAGAAGCGTATTTTTATCGTAGTATTTTCGAAGAGCACTTCCCTGGTGATGCAGCTGCGAAATGTGTTCCGCATGGCAAATCAGTTGCATGTTCTACTCCTGAAGCGCTTGCTTGGGATGCATCATTCCAAAACAATGCTGACCCTTCAGGTCGTGCTGCTGGCGTTCATAACGACGCTTACAAAAAGTAGTAACTTTGTGCTGCAAGCCCTGTGTTTGCAGCACTTTCCTCTCAATTAAAATAATTTGCTTTGAAATAATACTGTCATCAAATTATTCCATTCCCGACCCAATTTGTTCACAATTCCAACAAAAAACGTAAAAAACTGCATTTATTCGGCTGTTTAGGGACAAAACCATTTACATTTTTTTTCGAACTCCTACACTAAAGATTAGACTTTGGTACAAATTTAGTTCGTCTACAAACTAATTTTAAGTTTTACACGTAAAAAGACTATTAGTTGAACTTGTGCCATCCGGCCGTTTAGCTTTCTGCTAGATATAACTACAACAAGAGGTATTCATGAGCGAACATCATGATAAGTACAGTATCGACAATACCGACTACACCGTCGGTCAGGACAATGTACAAAAATGGGGTTTTGATGTGCATAACCCTGTATTTGGCATTAGTGCTGGTTTAATTGCCCTATTCTTAGTGGCAACACTTATTTCAGATGCTGAAACAGCGAAAACAACCCTGAATGGTATTAAGAACGACATTATTAATAACTTTGATGGCTTTTTTATGTGGTCAGCAAACTTATTCGTATTGTTTTGCTTAGCGTTAATTGTTTCACCATACGGAAATATACGCCTTGGTGGTAAAGAAGCGCGTCCAACTCACTCTCGTATTTCTTGGCTTGCAATGTTATTTGCTGCAGGTATGGGTATAGGCCTAATGTTCTGGGGCGTAGCAGAACCTGTTGCCTATTTTACAGGTTGGTATGAAACACCACTTGGTGTTGAAGCAAACACGCCAGAAGCTGCCAAACTGGCAATGGGTGCAACTATGTTCCATTGGGGTTTACATCCTTGGGCAATTTACGCCGTTGTTTCGCTTTCACTCGCGTTCTTTTGCTATAACAAAGGTTTGCCGTTATCAATTCGTTCAATTTTTTACCCTATTTTAGGTGACAAAGCGTGGGGCTGGCCTGGCCACCTTATTGATATTCTAGCTGTACTTGCCACTCTATTCGGCCTTGCAACGTCTCTTGGTTTAGGCGCGCAACAAGCTGCTGCAGGTATTAACCATGTATTTGGTACTGATAGCGGAATTGGCTTACAAATTGGCGTTATTGTAGGTGTTACATTACTTGCTGTTATTTCTGTTGTTCGCGGTATCGACGGCGGTGTAAAACTACTTAGTAACGTAAACATGCTTATTGCTTTTGTATTACTTGTATTCGTTGCTCTTGTTGGTTTTTCTGCAGCATTTGGCAACCTTCCTAATACAGTAATGGGTTATGTTGAAAACATTATTCCGCTGAGTAATCCACATGGTCGTGAAGATGAAACATGGATGCATGGCTGGACTGTATTCTACTGGGCTTGGTGGATTTCATGGTCACCGTTTGTAGGTATGTTCATTGCGCGCGTATCTGAAGGCCGTACAATTCGTGAGTTCTTAATTGCTGTATTACTAGTTCCTACTGTTGTGACTATCTTCTGGATGTCAATTTATGGTGGTATCGCTATTGAACAAGTTATTGATAAAGTGGGTGTACTAGGTGAAAAAGGCTTAACTGATGTACCACTTGCAATGTTCCAAATGTTTGAAGCCCTGCCAATGTCGCAAGTGCTTTCATTCATTGCAATTGTGCTAGTACTCGTGTTCTTTATTACGTCATCTGACTCAGGGTCATTAGTAATCGACTCAATCACTGCCGGTGGTAAAGTTGACGCACCAGTGCCACAACGTATCTTTTGGGCAACAATCGAGGGCGCTATTGCAGCTGCACTTGTTTGGATTGGTGGCACACAAGCAATCGAGGCCTTACAAGCCGGCGCCGTATCTACGGGCTTGCCGTTTACCTTTGTATTGCTATTAATGTGTGTGAGTTTAATCCTTGGCTTACGAACAGAACCAAGACACTAAACTTGCCTTTAATTAATAAAAACGCCGCATTAGCGGCGTTTTTTATTTATAAGCTTTGCTCATTTAATTTAAATTACCCAGCAAAAGTCGTTGCTATGAGCGCTATATCAGTAATTCGCTTAGCGGCGTATCTGGGCGGTAATGATAAGCTATTTGCGCTTGTAGCAGCTCTGCGGTGGCTGTGGCGTCATTAAGTGCATTGTGGTTTTGATACGCAGGTAACGAATAACGAATGCGAGAGTCAGCTAAGCGCACAGAATCAATCTTAGAATTAAACAATCTCCCAAGTAACCCCTGCTTTGCTTTAAGTGCACGCGTTTCCAGATCAAGCGTGTCTATAACAGCAAATTCAAGCCCTTCACCTAAGCGTGCTTGCAACGCTTGATATAAAAAGTGCCGTTCAATGGGAGCAAAATGAACCACAATCACTTTGCCTTTTAATGCTGCTAACAAAGGCTCCATAATCGTTGAAAAATCAGGTGCATCGCTCACTTCTGAGTGAGTTATACCATGAATAACGATCGACTCTTCAGCAAGCTTACGCCTTGGTTGAACAATCCAATGTTGGCTATCTTTACAATAAATACGCTTGGTATTAAATGGGATTAAACCAACACTGACTATATCGTCATTTTGATAATTTAGACCGGTTGTCTCAAAATCAAGTGCTACTAAGGGAACATCGCTAATTGGCGTGTTTAAATCACAAATAGCTGATTCATAAAACGCTTGAATCAGAGGCTGTTTGCTCTGTGCTAATAACTGCTGATACCGAGTCGGCCAATCAAGTTTTGCGCCTTGTTTTGCCATTACTTCATCCCAGTGTTAGCAGAGTATCTGAATTTTAGGAAATTCTGCGCTTTATCTAAAATCGCAAACGCTTCTTTAAGGTTTCGCTGTTCAAAAGGAGAAAGTAAATGAGGCTCTAAGTCGTTATCTGGCGCTTCATCAAGCTTTTCTATTTGCCACGCTTGGTGTCTTATTCTGATCATGGCAATGTACTCTAGGGCATCTCGTAAATCTTGTGCTTTACCTTCAGGAAGTAGTTTAGCTTCGATAATATCTTCTAAACGCTCGAATGAATTTTGTTTACGACTGCCTATCGCTAATGCATGCACACGTATTACGTCAGATAAAGGTGCAGTACCGCGGCGTTTTAAGTTCATAGAGCGCTTGTGTTGGCCATTATGCTCTAACACAAAGTCTTTAAAGAAACCTAAAGGCGGTGTTCTGTTACGTGCGTTAGCGGCGAGGTTAGCTAAGAAACGCTTATTCTTGCGCCCTTCTGTTGCGATAAAGCGTTTGAGCTCATCGGCCCATTTGTTTTTACCGTAAACACCGTCTAAATCAAAAAAGATCGAGCTATGTAATAAAGCCTGCGGTTTAGGTTCGGCCATCCAACCTGCAAATTGTTCTTTCCACTGCTCGCGTGTTAAACGCCACTTTTTAAATGACGCCATAATTTCACCTTCACAGTACTTATAGCCACATTCAGCTAAACCATCACAAACAAAATCAGCTAAATTCTGAAAATACTCGTCATGTAACTCCTCGTTAAAACTATTATCAAGGATAATAGCGTTATCTTGGTCGGTCACAATTAATTGCTCATCACGAGCCATTGAACCTAAAGCGATAAAGCAATAAGGAACCGGCGGTGGGCCAAACTTTTCTTCAGCTAAATCAAGTAAACGCTGTTTGAAGGTACGGCCTATTACAGCCATTGCGGTACCAATCATGTGAGAATTAGCATCTTCGTTAACCATGCGTACAAAGACATTAGGTAGCTGCCTTGCATAGTGAGCTAAATCTTCAACAGATTGCTGCGCTAATATGCCGCGTACTAACAATAAGCTACTTTGCGACTCGTAGCGTAAAATATCCGATAACGAAATAACGCCAATCGGCTTTTTCTTAACGACTACAGGCAGGTGGTGAATGTTATCTCTGAGCATTGCAAGCACGGCTTCAAACACATAGGCATTGCTATCAAGCAATACTAAGTCTTTTTGCATTATTTGCGCGGCTGGCGCTTCGTAACTTAAGCCTTCAGCAATAACACTGGTACGTAAGTCACGGTCGGTAATGATGCCAACTACCTGGCCGTCGTCGTCATCAGGATCATCACTGATTGGTTTATCTGCATCAGTAACCAGCACAGACGATACCGACTCTTGCGTCATCAATTGCGCAACCATTTGCACTGAGGCATCTTTTGCCACAGTGACAACATCACGATGAAGAAGCGACTTAACCTTGGCGGTTGTTAAATCGTTGCTGTCTGCCTGTTCAACAATTGCTTGGTGAAGGCGCACATTACCATCGGCTTCAAAAAAATCAGCAAATGTTTCGTATTCGTCGCAGTATTGATTAAACAACTCAACATTAATGCAATAAACTAAGGTGTCTTCGAGTGCCTTTGCCGGAAAGCGTACTTTGCGGTTCATCAGAAGACCCATTTGTCCAAAAATGCCACCGATAGTTAAACGGTTGTATAAATCACCATCACGACGATATATCTCTACAGCACCTGTTCGAATAACAAATAAATCAGCAATATCCTCGCCATAATTTAGTATTTCAGTGCCTGCGCGAAAATAAGCGATTTCGACTTGTGTAGCGAGTTTATTTACCGCCTCTTCAGGAAGATCATCAAAAGGGGCATGATCAGAAAGAAATTGGGCTATATCGACGTGTTCGGCTTGCATACGCGTACCTAGTTTTAAACATTTGATTTAATTGTGAGGGTAATTGGCTATTTTTTCAAAGAAAAAATAGCCAATTAAGTAGGATTAAGCCTTTTCTAACTCTTCAGCCAGAAGTTTCGACTCATCACCTCTTGGTTTAGTAAAGCGGGCTAAACCTAGGTAAATAACAGGCGTTAAATATAGAGTAAATAACACCGCTAGTGCTAAACCGCCAAATACTACCCAACCAATGGCGTTACGAGCCTCGGCCCCTGCACCGGTAGATAAAATAAGTGGTAATGCACCCAATAAGGTTGAAACTAGCGTCATCGCAATTGGGCGAAGGCGCACTAGTGCGGCCTCTTCTACCGCCACTCTAACCGAGCGGCCTTGGTCACGTAATTGGTCGGCAAACTCCACCAGCAAGATGGCGTTTTTAGCAATTAGACCAATCAGCATCACTAAACCAATTTGCGAGTAAATGTTTAATGATGTACCTGTTAGATACAGCGCTAAAATTGCAGATGTAATACCAAACGGTACTGTGATCATAACAACGATTGCACTATTCACACTTTCAAATTGTGCTGCCAATACCAGAAGAACAATTAAAAAGGCCAGAACATAGGTCACTAATACTTCATTGGCAGTTTCTTCAAAGGTTAATGCCTCACCTTTAAACGCCAAGCTGATTCCAGATGGCAGAGATTGCTCTGAAATATCACGAATTTTTGTAACCAGCTCAGCAATAGTTACGCCCTCAGGCATTTCCATGCTAAGTTCAATAGCACGGCGCTGCGCGTGGCGCTCAAGCTCAGCGGCAACACCTTCTTCCGTAATTGTTGCCACACTACTTAATGGCACTAACTGACCATTGCGGCCACCAACATACAAGTTAGCTAAATCGCTCGGGTTTGTGATGGTTTGGTTTTGTGCTTGCAACATAATCGGGATTGATTGGTCACCAATGTTTAAATCGGCAATATCATCACCATTGATTGCAGCACGAAGTGTTACAGAGATATCACTGAGCGATACGCCAAGCTCTTCAGCACGACGTCTATCAATATTAACCCGTAATTGTGGCTGTGACGGCTGATATGAAATACGAACAGGTGCCACTTCTGGCACCGCTTTTTCTATTTCAGCAGAGAAGTCTTGAGCGGCTTTAAATATCTCGAGGTAGTCTTGGCCCAATAAGGCAAGCTCAATACCACCGCCTTGACCACGCAAGTTCAAACTATTTGAACCACCAGGGTAACCAGCCGCACCAGGAATATTACCTAAAGGCTCACGGATTTTATTGATAATTTCTTGCTGACTAAAATGACGTTCGTCCCAATGTTTAAGCGGCACAGTAATAAATACAATATTTGGATCCCACTGCCCAACCACAGTGTAAATAGACTCAATATCACCACTTTCAACATACGGCAGTAAGATATCTTCCATTTGCACCGCTTGTCTGTCCATAAAGTTCAAGCCAACACCATCTGGACCACGGGCAAAAATACGAATTTTACCGCGATCTTCTGTTGGTAATAGCTCGTTATCTAAATTGAAATACAGTGCACCAGAGCCTGCAGCAACCAACAAACATGCAAAGAAGGTAAGCCATGCATGTTCAAGTACACCGTGTATTGTGCGCTTATAAACAGCAGCTAACACATGGCCAACTTTTGCAAATGGATGAAAACCGCCCTGCTTTAATTTTAGTTTTGATGTCAGCGCAGGTACCAAAGACAGCGCTACAAAACTTGAAATGATCACAGCGCCAGCTAATACCCCACCAAACTCTCTAAATAGTCGCCCTGCTGTTGAAGGTAAAAAAGCGATAGGCACAAACACCGCAGCTAATACGGCGGTTGTTGCCACAACAGCAAAGAAAACTTCACGGGTACCAACCACTGCAGCTGCACGGCGACCAAGACCTAAGCCCCGCTGACGTTGTATGTTCTCACTTACCACAATGGCATCATCTACAATTAGGCCAGTAGCTAACACGAGTGCAAGCAAGGTAAGAATATTAATCGAGAAACCAAGTGCCCAAATAAGTGCTAAAGAGCCAATTAATGCAACAGGTATCGCAAATGCAGGAACCAGCGTTGCGCGCCATGAGCCAATAAACACCCACAGTGTGATCACCACTAGTAGCACGGTTAGTAACAAGGAGTTAATAACTTCATCAACTGAGCTTCTGATAAACTGCGCATCATCAGAGGTTAAAGTAAATTCCATTTCAGGAAAACGTACTCGCATACGCTCAATTAAAGTTAGCACTTCATCCGAAATTTCAATGGTATTAGATTGCGCCTGACGAATAATTTCCATGCCAATCACAGGTGTACCATTGAGCCTCACGAACGAACGCGGATCAGCTGGGCCAAAGTAAACAGCCGCAACATCGCCAATACGGGTATCGTCACGAACGATGATATCGGCTACTTGTTCTGCAGAGATTGACGTTGCATCAGCACGCACGATCACCTGTTGATCGCTTGATTTTAAACTACCCGCAGGCACATCAAAGGGAGCCTGACGAAGTACATTGGCAATATCTGGTACTGTAAGGTTAAAGCTGCTTAGTTTTAGTGGGTCGATACGCACTCTAAGCACCCGTTCGCGGTCGCCATTTAAACGAACATCGGCAACACCAGGAATGGTTAAAAACTGCGGGGCTAAGTCAACATCAACACGCTCTGTCAACGCCTCAAGGGATAAGCTATCACTTGATACCGTTAAAGATACAACCGCTTCGGCATCGTTATCGGCTTTAATAATTGATACCCGTTCAACTTCTTCGGGTAATTCTCGCTGCACACGGGCTACCGATTCGCGTGTTTCGTTTGCAGCATCATCTAGATTAACACCGGGGCGAAACTCAACCACGATACGAGCATTGTTTTCTTCACTTTGCGCACGAATCGACTTTACACCACTTACCCTAGCAACCGCCCCTTCGAGCTTACTAGTTACTTCGGTATCTACGGTCTCCGGTGAACCACCAGGGAAAGACGCTGATACAGTAATACGTGGTCTATCAACATCAGGAAGCTCACGTACTTCAACCCCTGCTATTGCAGCAATACCGGCAATAATAATGAGTAAGTTAAGTACCACAATTAAAACAGGGCGACGTATCGCCATTGATGGTAAGTCTTCCATCATAGGTTGCTGTTTCATCATTACTCCTTGGCTAGCTGCACTTCATTGATGAAATTAAGCTCTTGATTAGGTCTTAGGCGCTGAACCCCTTCTGTCACCAATAAATCACCTTCGTTTAAACCACCAGAGACTAGTAAACGCCCTGCTAAACGCTGCTCAATTTTTACATCAACGCGAGTTGCTTTTTTATCGACGCTTTTCCATACGTAAGGGCCTGCAGCACCCCACATCATGGCTGCTTCAGGTACTACCGCAAGCTCTTCACCTAGAATATTTATGTGTACACGAAAGCTCATACCCGGCATAAATTGTTGGGCATTATTATCAAGTTTGGCTTTTGTTCTAAGAGTGCGGGTTTGCGCATTGATACGCGAATCAAGCTCTGCCACCTTAGCCGTGTAAGCTTTATCGCCTAACCAAGGCACCACTTCGACCGAAGATTTTTGTTTAAGCACTGAGATAGCGGCCTCTGGGGCATTAAAATTGATATAAAGCTCAGAAATATCATCGATAGTAGCAATGGCTGTTTGGGTTGTGATCCTATCGCCTACTTCAACGTCAGTTAAACCCATAACACCACTAAAAGGAGCACGAACTTCGCGGTCTTCACGCTCTGTTTTCGCTTGCATTAACTGGACTTTTGCAAGCTCATAAAGTGTTTTCGCATCATCTAAATCACTTTGTGGCACCGCACCACGAGCGTGGCTTTCTTCAAGCCTTTTCATGGTGCGCTCAGCATCTTTTAAAGTAATTTCGGCTTCGATCAACGCTGCTTTTTGTCTACGTGAATCAAGCTCTAATAGTAAGTCACCTTTGGCAACGTTATCGCCTGGTTTAAAGTAAACAGCGGTGACTCTGTCCCCAACGGCTGGGTAAAGAGTGACTGAGTGAATCGCTTCAGCATTACCCACTGCTTTTATCTGTTGTTTAGACTTTTCAACAGACACTGATTCTACAACTACATTAGCCGCCTCAGCGACGGAAACACAACTAATACAGGCAATTAAAGTCCATGTATGTAATTTGCCAATTGTCAAAATTTCACCTAAATAAGAATCGTTTTAATTGTTACGAAGTGTAACAGCTTTGTGATCAATAAAAAGCTGACTTCGTTTAATAAACAATTAGCCAAGGTGAAATAAACGCATACATCGCCTGTGTTTTCTAATTAGAAACGACAATGTGATGAATCGACCTCTTTTAAGTGTGCTTCGCTTGCTATGGTTACCTCTACACAATCAGATTGATTAGATATTTGTTCCTTTTGAATTAGTGTAAAACTACCTTCTTGCTCTGATCTTAATGAATACTCAAAAGCTTCATTACTACCTTCTGATATAGCAGTTACTAGTCCGCCAACAAGTGCCCCTGCAACTGCCCCTGCAATCATCTCTTCGTGGTTGCCATCTAGCTGATCAACAAAACCAATTGTAGAGCCTGCTGCTATACCCGTTTTAACGTTGGATGATAACTTAACCGGCTGAACCGATGTCACTTTTGCATAAAAGCGTTTAATCATCACATTTTGGTCGGCTCTATCTACCCCTTGTGTCGCGCAGCCACCTAAAAATAGTAAACCTAGCAGTAATTTATTCATTCTTTGTCATCCCATCAGTATAAAAGCTTAAGTTAGATACTATTCCTAACATCAGTTAGAGACTGTTTAAGATGTGTAAAAAACTGTATGTTGCAAAAACGAACAGGCATAAAAAAACCCCAGACTATGCTGGGGTTTCTATCAATTTATAAAGCTAACAATTACTGTTGGCGCTGCGCTTCTTTTTGCGCTTTTTTAGCTTCTTTACGTTTACGAAGAACTTCTTGCGCTTCGTTACCGATGTGACCTTCGCCACGCGCTTGTGCTAATTCGATTTGCTTTTGACGCTCAGCAAAACGTGCGCGTTGCTCTTCTGTTAGGCTGTCGTGACAGTGATGACACGAAACACCTTCCATATATTCAGGCTTTTGCTTTTCTTCTTCAGTGATAGGCATACGACAAGCATGACATTGGTCGTAAGAGCCTTTTTGTAAATCGTGATTTACCGCTACACGGTTATCAAATACAAAACACTCACCTTCCCACATGGTTTCTTCTTTTGGTACTTCTTCTAAGTACTTAAGAATACCGCCTTCAAGGTGGAATACTTCGTCAAAGCCTTGCTCTTTCATGTACGCAGTTGATTTTTCACAGCGAATACCACCGGTACAGAACATAGCAACTTTCTTGTGCTTTTCTGGGTCTAGGTTTTCTTTCGCCCACGCAGGAAATTCACGGAATGTCTTCGTGTTTGGATCAACCGCATTTTGGAAAGTACCGATCTCGATTTCGTAATCGTTACGCGTATCGATAAGAATCACTTCAGGGTCTGAAATTAATGCATTCCAATCAGCTGGTTTTACGTATGTACCCACTACTTCACGTGGGTCGATACCTTCAACCCCCATAGTTACGATTTCTTTTTTCAGTTTTACCTTAGTACGGTAGAACGGGCATTCGTCATCGTATGACTCTTTAGTCACAATGTTGTCTAGGTTTGGTTGTGAATCTAACCATGCAAGTAGGTTATCGATACCTTCACGTTTAGCAGAAACAGTACCGTTGATACCTTCAGCCGCAAGTAACAAAGTACCGCGTACTTCATTGTCTTCCATTACTTTAAGTAGTGGTTGGCGAATCGCTTCAAAATCAGGAAGGGCTACAAATTTGTAAAGTGCGCAAACAACAAAGTGCTCGCTAGTTACATTGTCTTTATGAACAGCAGTCATGGTTTTACCTTTTGCTTTAAATGCCCATGTGGGGCGTTAACCGAATCGCAAATCCGGCGCATTGAGGGCGCGTATTTTACGCGAATTAGAGATAATTGCAAAAACTGATGCAAATAGCTGTGTTTTTACTGTCTCCAAGTGAGGCAAGTGCGTTATAATGAACAGGATTCACAAATTTTGCTCATCGGAGATTACGCATTGCATTTTACTGAACTTGGGATTGATACACGCCTCGAAAAACAACTTGCGCATCAAGGCATCACCCAGCCCACTGACATTCAAGCTCACGCGGTACCAACAGCTATCGCAGGCCATGATATTTTTGCACAGTCAAAAACAGGATCGGGCAAAACGCTGGCGTTTTTATTACCTGCTGTACAGCGAGTAATGAAACAAAAAGCACTCAGTAAACGCGACCCTCGCGTTTTAATCGTTGCACCTACCCGCGAATTAGCAACCCAAGTGTACAGCCAATTAAGGCTATTAATTGCCGGTACAAATATTAGTGCTGTAAAAGTACTGGGTGGTGAAAACTTTAATGACCAAATTAAAGCACTGCGCAAAGACCCACATTTTGTAGTAGGTACACCAGGGCGTTTAGCTGACCATTTGAGTCAACGCTCATTACAGCTTTCAGGCTTAGAGCTGCTAATTTTTGATGAAGCGGACCGTATTTTAGATTTAGGTTTTACCGATCAAGTTAAAATGATCAACGAGCTTGCTGATCACCGTTTACGCCAAACGTTATTGTTTTCAGCAACGCTTGACCATGCACAAGTTGATGCCCTGTCACGTAACCTTTTACGTTCACCAAAACAAATATTGTTAAGTGCATCAAACGAGCAACATAGTGACATTACTCAGCAGCTTTATTTAGCTGATCATCTAGATCACAAAGAAGCCCTACTAGAGCACTTTGTAAAGCAAGACAATGTTGGCCAATGCATTATTTTCACCGCAACACGTGCCGACACTCAGCGTTTAAGCCAACTGTTAAATGATAAAGGCTTTAAAGCAAAAGCGCTTGCGGGTGACTTAACACAGGCTAAGCGCCTTGAAATTATGGATGCCTTTAGCCGTGAAAACTTTAAAATCTTAATCACCACCGATGTTGCGTCGCGTGGTCTTGATTTATTAAGCGTGACCCACGTAATTAACTTTGACCTACCAAAACATGCTGAAGAATATGTGCACCGTATTGGTCGTACTGGTCGCGCAGGCTTTAAAGGAACTGCTATTTCGTTAGTGGGCCCGAAAGATTGGCCTAGCTACAAAGCAATTAAAGCATTTTTAAATGATGAATTAAGCTTTTTCACCGTTGACGGCCTTGTTGGTAAATTTAAAGGTCTGCGTGAGAAAAAACCAAACACTGTTTGGAAAAAAGCAGAGAAAAAAGTGGCAGCTAAACCTGCAAAACCAAAACGCAAAGCAGCCCCTAAAAAACCAAAAGCCCCTATTCAAGCACCAATTGATGTAGATGGTTTTGCTCCAATGCGCCGTAAGAAAAAGCCAGAACAGGAATAACAATGAGTATTTTAGGAACCACACAAACCCTTTTCGTTAACGAAATGTCTAACGAAGGTGCTTATTTAGATGGCCGTGATTTAGGCGAAGTATTCTTACCAAGCAAAGAAATTGATTACGAACTAGAAGCTGGCGACAGCGTTCAAGTATTCATTTACTTAGATCACGCAGGTCACCCAACCGGTACCACGAAAAAACCATTGGCTGAGGTAGGCGAATTTGCCCTACTACGTGTTAAAGCTATCAATAGCACTGGTGCGTTTATGGATTGGGGCCTCGAAAAAGACGTTCTAGCGCCATACAACGAACAAAAGCCAAAAATGAAAGACGGCTTTTCTTACCTTGTACGCTTATACCTCGATAACGCCAGCCAACGTATTTGTGCATCAAGCAACTTTAATAAGTTTTTATCGAAAGAAGAACCAACTTACGCTGTAATGGAAGAAGTTGACTTAATCGTTGCCGGTAAAACAGACCTAGGTTACAAAGTACTCGTAAACGAAGCTCACATTGGTGTTGTTTACTACAACACGGTATTTAAAAAGCTGTTTGTTGGCCAGCGTTTAAAAGGCTTTATTCAAAAAGTACGTGAAGACGGCAAAATCGACGTACTACTTGAAAAGCCAGGTATGGGTAAAGTAAACGACTTAGGCGAAAAAATCTTAGCAAAATTAAAAGCCGGAGGCGGCGTACTTCACCTAGGTGATAAGTCAGACCCAGAAGCAATTAAAAAGACTTTCTCAACCAGTAAAGCAAACTACAAAAAAGCCATTGGCGGTTTGTTTAAGCAAGGTTTAATCGAGATTGAAGCAACGTCGATTAGATTGAAGTAAGTTGCGAGTTAACAAGATTTTGAAGTATTTAAAAGAGTAAAGTGAAAGCTTTACTCTTTTTTTATTCTTATTGGGTTTGCTAGCTTTAATGTGTGGGCACCGTAAATTTTCTAACGCTATTTTGAGTACTATTCATTTAAAAGTGAAAGTCGGTATTGTTCCATAAGCTGCCTTTACGGATTAACTCATTTCTGCCCCAAGACGTGTTTGGCGAATTTCTCAAAAAAGCGGGCTTCGAACGTCCGCAATTGCTTTTCTATTTTGTCAAAATATATTGCTTGCATAGTCAGAAAAACGACCCAATCGCTCGTTTTTATCCTGAGGTAAAAGCGAGAACTCCTAAATTTTAATAACACTGGTAATTAGTTAACAAGTTTGTTAGAAATAATTTAATAAGAAAAACGAGCTACGCTGTGGTAGAAAAACGCGCGATTAGCTCGCTATAAACATGTTAGCATGACGAGAGAGTATGAAGCCTAAATCACACACATTATTTCACTTCACAAAAAATATCGAGTTTGTTAAAAATATTTTGCTTGATGGCTTTTGGCCTAGGTACTGCTTAGAGGATTTAAGTTGGTATATTTTTGAATATGATTATATAGCTTTTCCAATGGTGTGTTTTTGCGATATTCCGCTATCTAGAATTGGTGAACATGTCGATTTTTATGGTGAATTTGGGATAGGAGTGACTAAAGAATGGGGATTGGCTAATAATTTAAATCCATTGTCATATGTAGCAAAAAATAGTACGTACTGCTCTTCTGTTAACAACTTATTTAAAAATGTAGATTATAATAATGGTCAAAGTGGATATTATGAAGGCTCAGGAAACGATTTAAACCAATTACTCTCCTTTTTAAAGCCACTAGAAGGGAAAATGTTACTTTCTGGAGCTCCTGTAGATAAAGAGTTTTACCAAGAAAGTGAATGGCGCTTTGTTCCCCAACAAACTGATGTAAAACCTTGGTTGGATAAACAGTCTTATGATAATGCCACAGCACTTGAGCAGTATAATAAAAAGACAAAGGAATTATCCTCTCTAAAAATATCTCCAACAGATATTAAATATATCTTTGTAAAGAGTGATAGTGATATACCTGAAATTATTAACTTTATTCAAACCAAGCTTGATAATTATTCAGGAGTTGAACTAAAAATATTGATGTCTAGGGTTGTGTCGCTAGAAAGTATATCCAGTGATTTGTAACAAGTCATGCTAACAAGCAATTCAACAGGGATAAAAAGCTTGCGGGCTATTCGCTTCGTTCAATTTTAGCCCACAAGTTTTTACCCGTTAATCGGGCTTTACTGATTAAATACTCTAACTCATTTTTGTCCAAAAACGAGTTTGATTAACTAATTCTCAAATGCAAATAACCTAGGGAAATTGCCAACAAACAAAAAGAGCATTGTATAACGCGCGATATAAATCACGCTTACAATGCTCTTTAGAGACTATTTTAAAATAACGAGGATTATTTTAGTGAGTCGTTAATTTCTTTTAGTGTTGCAACTGGATCTGCCGATTGGGTGATTGGGCGGCCTACAACTAAATAGTCGCTGCCATCTTCAACGGCTTGTTTTGGTGTCATGATGCGTTTTTGGTCGCCTGCATCACTGCCTGCTGGGCGAATACCAGGAGTAACCAGTTTAAAGTCTGCCCCAAGTTCTGCTTTTAACTTTTTCGCTTCTTGTGCTGAGCACACTACCCCGTCAAGGCCTGATTCTTTGGCAAGCTTTGCTAGGTAAATCACTTGCTCTTCTGGTGTTTTATCTACACCTAAACGAGTAAGTTCTGCGGCATCCATACTTGTTAGTACAGTTACTGCAATTAGTAACGGTGCGTCATCTCCAAACTGTTCTAAAGCTTGTTTTGCTTTAGTCATCATTTCAACGCCACCTGAGGCATGTACGTTAACCATCCATACACCCATTTTTGCAGCAGCTGTTACCGCTTTAGCCACTGTGTTTGGAATATCGTGAAATTTTAGGTCTAAGAATACATCAAAACCTAAGTCGATTAGTTCCTTAACAAAGCTAGGACCAAAATACGTGAACATTTCTTTGCCTACTTTAAGGCGACACGTATCAGGCGATAATTGCTTTACAAACGCAAGAGCTGTTTGTTGATCATCATAATCAAGGGCAATTAATACTTTTTTTGAATCTTCGACAGACATAACTTTCCTAAAAACTAATGGACTAATATGAATTAAAAACCGTCTATGCCACGGCTTGGAACAATTGTTTCCCAGTGCTTACAAGATGGACATACCCAATAAATGGTATGACTGGTAAAGCCACAGTGTTGGCACTGAAAATCAGGTTTAGTTGCGATATAAGACGTAACTAGCTTATCAATTTGATCGAGTACATCTTTAATATCGTTGTTTTGTTTGGCAAGTAGCTGTAATAAAAAGCTAAAGCCACGAATAGTCGGATGACGCTTTAAACTATCCGTTAAAAATTTGATTGCTTGCTCGATATGGCCTTGCTCAAGTAAAGCTTGGCAATGTTTTATTTTTATTAATACACCACCTTTATCTAGCAGTTCATTGAGCAATTCGTAAAACTGATGCGTTAAATTAAGTTTTTGATAGCTCAGTGCTAATTCTTCAATAAACACTGGCGCAAAAAACGTAAACTGACTAATCAGCTCACGCCAATAGTAAATTGCTTTTACATAATCTTCTTTGGTGAAAGCACTGTGGCCAAGCTCATACAACGGGCGAATAGCTTTGTGGTTTAAGCTAATGGCTTTACGCATAATTTGCGTATCATTGTCTTGTAAGGCTGCTTCACAGTAAAAATTGGCAATCGCTTTTACATGCTGAGGTTTAGTGAACAACTCACTGTGGACCTCGTACATGTTAATGCCCTTTTCCCACTCACGAGTTTGTGAATAAAGATTAATAATTGGCTCTAACGCTTCTTTATAGCCTGCCTTTACAAGCCATACTAAATGCTCTTCTGCACCATCTAACAAGCCTGCCATAATGTAATCTTCAGCAAGTTCTAAGCGGCTGGTTGCAGCTTGTTGCTCATCAAGACTTGGATGTTTTAATAACAGCTCATGAATTTTAATGGCGCGGTCAAGTTCGCCACGGCGGCGGAACATAGTTGCAAGCGTTGAATAGTGTTCAACAGAATCAGCGGCAACTTCGAGTAGATTAATAAGGTGCTCTAAGCCTTGGTCTTCTTCTCTGTCTAAGAGAAATTTAAGGCCTTTGGAATATTCAGAGGTAATTTGGCGATTAAGCTGATGAGCTTGGTTTTTAGCGCTGTTTTTACCCATTATCCAACCGTAACCGGCTGCAACGGGTAAAAGTAAAAACAGAAGCTCAATCATGATTAGGTGTCTTTATTAGCAACAAGCTTTTTATTGTTTTTTTCAGGCGCTAATTTTTTCTTTAAGCGATAATTTTGCCACTTTAACTGAGAAAACAGTGTAAAGCTTATAAAACAACCAATTGCGACACCTAAAATAAAGCAGATACTTATTACAACAGCTAAGGGCAAAGTATTACTCGCGATTAAATAATTGATTTGCACCAATTGTGGATTCTGTGAACCAAGTACAAACGCAATAAATAAACACAGCGCAATTAATACAATTTTTAATACCCTAAACAAGTAACTACTCCTGTATAAAACTAGGCAATACTCGCATTTACGCGGTCACGTAATTCTTTACCTGGTTTAAAATGTGGTACGTGCTTACCGTCTAACTCAACTGTTTCGCCAGTCTTTGGATTACGACCTGTGCGAGGAGAACGATAATGCAATGAGAAACTTCCAAAGCCACGGATCTCGATGCGATCTGAGCTAGATAATGAGCCGGCCATTTGTTCAAGAATTTCTTTAACGGCATTTTCAACATCTTTCACAGGGATGTGTGCGTGTTGCTCGGCAAGTTGTTCTATCAATTCTGACTTAGTCATAGCGTTTCCTTAAAGAGTGGTAAAGGAAGGGCAAAACTGCCCTTCCAATTTTAAAAGACTAGATATTAGTCTTTTTGAGCATTTTTGAATGCTGCAGCCATAGCGTTTTCGAACGCTGGCTCTTCTTTCTTAAGCTTCTCTAGTACTTCTTTCTCTTCTGCTTCGAAAAGAGCTTTAACAGATAAGCTTAAAGTGCGGTTCTTACGATCAACACCAACGTATTTCGCTTCGATTTCGTCGCCTGCAGAAACTACAGTAGTAGCATCTTCAACACGCTCTTGAGCGATATCAGCTACACGGATGTAACCTTCAACGCCTTCGATTAGCTCAACAGTTGCGCCTTTCGCATCAACTTCAGTCACTTTACCTTTAACAATAGCACCTTTTTTGTTTGCGTCCAGGTAGTTATTGAATGGGTCAGCTTCGATTTGTTTAACGCCTAGAGAGATACGCTCACGCTCTGGGTCAACTTGTAATACGATAGCAGTGATTTCGTCGCCTTTCTTGAATTCACGTACAGCTTCTTCGCCTGGCGTGTTCCAAGAAATGTCTGAAAGGTGAACAAGACCGTCAATACCGCCTTCAAGACCGATGAAGATACCGAAGTCAGTGATTGATTTGATCTTACCAGTAACTTGGTCGCCTTTGTTTTGTAGACGAGCAAATTCTTGCCATGGGTTAGCAATACATTGCTTAAGACCAAGAGAAATACGACGACGCTCTTCGTCGATTTCAAGAACCATAACTTCAACAGTGTCACCTAGTGAAACAACTTTTGAAGGGTGGATGTTCTTGTTAGTCCAATCCATTTCAGAAACGTGTACTAGACCTTCTACGCCTTCTTCGATTTCAACGAAACAACCGTAGTCAGTAAGGTTAGTTACACGACCAGAAAGCTTAGAACCTTCTGGGTAACGACCAGCGATAGCTGCCCATGGATCTTCGCCAAGCTGTTTAAGGCCTAGAGATACACGAGTCTTTTCTTTGTCGAATTTAAGAACTTTAACTGCGATTTCGTCGCCAACATTAACGATTTCTGAAGGGTGCTTAACACGCTTCCACGCCATGTCTGTGATGTGTAGTAGACCGTCAACACCACCAAGGTCAACGAACGCACCGTAGTCAGTAAGGTTCTTAACGATACCTTTAACTTCTTGACCTTCAACAAGGTTAGCAAGAAGTTCTTCACGCTCTTGTGAGTTCTCTGATTCGATAACTGCACGGCGAGAAACAACAACGTTGTTACGTTTTTGGTCAAGCTTGATTACTTTGAACTCAAGCTCTTTACCTTCAAGGTGAGTTGTGTCACGTACTGGACGAACATCAACAAGTGAACCAGGTAGGAAGGCACGGATTGAATCAACTTCAACAGTGAAACCGCCTTTAACTTTACCGTTGATAACACCAGTAACAGTCTCTTGCTCTTCACATGCTTTTTCTAAGCGGATCCACGCTTCGTGACGCTTCGCTTTCTCACGAGAAAGGATAGTTTCACCGAAACCGTCTTCGATTGCGTCTAAAGCAACATCTACTTCGTCGCCAACAGCAACTTCTAGTTCACCAGCAGCATTTTTGAATTGCTCAGCAGGGATTGCACTTTCAGATTTAAGACCAGCATCAACAAGTACGATGTTGTTCTCGATTGAGATAACAGTACCTTTAACGATAGAGCCTTGCTCTGCTTCAAAACCCTTAAGGCTTTCTTCAAATAACTGCGCAAAATTTTCTGACATTATACGTCTCTAAATAATTAAATAACCAATTAGCAACCATGCTGCATGGGGTTGTTAAAATAGCACTGGCTTCCTGCCGGCACCTTAATAAATTACTTTTAAGCTTTTGGAAGCTTTCCTGCAAGTACTGCTTCGTCGATTAAAGTTACTACTTTATCAAACACTTGCATTGCATTAAGCTCGCTAGTATCGAGCTCAATGGCGTCTTCTGCAGGAACAAGCGGCGCAACTTCACGCGTCATATCACGGTGATCGCGATCTTTTATGTCCTCAAGTAGACCACTTAGTGTAACATCAAGACCGCGTTCGTTCAACTCAGCAAAGCGACGACGAGCGCGCTCTTCAGCTGATGCGGTTAAATAAATCTTCAATGGTGCATCTGGGAACACAACTGTGCCCATGTCACGACCATCGGCAATTAAGCCGCTCTCAGTACGAAACGCACGTTGACGACGTAATAATGCTTCTCTCACCCGTGGTAATGCAGCAATCTTTGATGCCGCAGCACCCACTTCTTCGTTACGAATTGTGGTTGTGACGTCTTCGCCTTCCAAGACAATTTTAGAAGTATGTGTTTGGCTATCGACCAAAAACTGTACATCTAAGTTTGCAGCTAGCGGAACTAGCGCATCTTCATTATCTAGTTCAATTTGATGATGAAGCGCTGCAAGTGACAGCACACGATAAATCGCTCCACTGTCTAATACATCCCAACCTAATTTCTCGGCTAACAAGCGACAAACAGTTCCTTTACCTGAACCACTTGGGCCATCGATGGTGATTACGGGCATTGATAACGCCTGCATTTATAACCTCCTGCAATGCACACCAAAATAAAACCGCGATATTATACGCCAGTTCTAGAAATAGATCCGCATTTAGAATGTAACTTTTTATATTTTCTTCTGTTTTATTGACTTGAGACAGACTCTAGTACTTTGAAAAACGTTGGAAAAGTTTTGTATGTACACTTAGGATCGTTAATGGTTATCGGCTTTCCGCCAACGGCAACCATTGCAAAACACATGGCAATACGGTGATCGTTATAGGTATCAATCGCTACATCGTTAAATGTGTCTGGTGGTGTAATTTCGATGAAATCTTCACCTTCAACCACTTCTGCACCAACTTTACGAAGCTCAGTCGCCATGGCATATAAGCGATCTGTTTCTTTTACACGCCAGTTATAGATATTACGAATTGCTGTTTTACCTTTAGCAAAAAGCGCAACAGTGGCTAGTGTCATTGCCGCATCAGGGATTGCATTGGCATCAATATCGACCGCGTTTAGCTCGCCTTTACGTACCACCAGCTTTTCATCGTACCAATCGATTTTGGCGCCTACTTGCTCCATAACTTTGGCAAAACCAATATCACCTTGAACAGATGCCGCACCTACCCCGTTAATTTCAATTTCGCCACCTGCTATTGCAGCCGCCGCAACAAAATAAGAGGCGCTTGATGCATCACCTTCAACCATAATACGCTCAAGTGCTTGATACTGCTGACAGCCTTTAACGTAAAATATTTCGTAATTGTCATGACTTACAGTAACGCCAAAGCGCTTCATTACATCTAAGGTAATATCAATGTAAGGCTTTGATACCAGCGTGCCTTTAATGGTGATTTCTGTATCACCATTAAATAATGGTGCTGCCATTAGTAACGCTGTTAAGAACTGGCTAGAAATGCTGCCATCAATTTCAACTTTACCACCGTTGATTTTGCCGCCTTTTATGGCCAGTGGTGGATAATCTTTATGCTTAAGGTATTCAACATCACCACCCAGTGCTTGCAGTGCATCTACCAAATGGCCGATTGGGCGCTCTTCCATACGAGGCTCGCCCACCAGCTGGTACTCGCCTTCTACAGCAGCTAAAACGGCTGTTAGTGGTCGATAAGCAGTTCCGGCATTACCTAAAAATAAAGGCTCGCTCGGAGTTTTAAATTTACCTGCAACCCCCTCTACGGTGGCCACTGTTTTGTCTTCGTTAAGCGAAACATTTACGCCTAAAAGATTTAATGCACCTAGCATGTGACGAATATCATCACTATCTAATAGGTTTTCAACAACCGTTGTGCCCTCTGCAAGAGCAGCAAGCAGTAAGATACGGTTTGATAAGCTTTTTGAGCCCGGTAGTGTCACACTACCATTTACCTTTGTAATCGGTTCAAGACGAAGCTGTTCCATAATTAGCTGTTCTCCTTGGCGAATTTTTCCATAAAATTAACCAAGGCTTGAACACCTTCAAGTGGCATCGCATTATAAATGCTTGCGCGCATACCACCGACAATACGGTGACCTTCAAGGGCTAATAAGCCTGCTTCTTTTGACTCACTAATGAATTTATCATTCAGTGATTCGTCGTTTAACCAAAACGGTACGTTCATACGCGAACGGCAATGCTTAGCAACTTTGTTGCTATAAAAATCTGAGCTATCAATGTAGCTGTAAAGAAGTTCTGCTTTTGCGATGTTTTGTTCTTCCATCGCTTTAACGCCGCCGTTTGCTTCAAGCCACTCAAATACTTCAGCAGCTAAATACCACGCAAATGTAGGTGGTGTGTTATACATGCTGCCTTGTTTTGCTTCTAATGCGTAATCAAGAATACCTGGCTTTGCAAGCCCTTCACGCTCTAATAGCGTTTTACGTACAATAACAATCGATAAACCAGATGGGCCAATATTCTTTTGTGCGCCAGCGTAAATAAGATCAAACTGATTTACGTCAAACTCGCGCGATAAAATAGTTGATGACATATCAGCCACAATCGGTGCTGATGGGTGTGATGGTACGTCAAAAATTTCTATGCCATCTACGGTTTCATTCGGACAATAGTGAATGTATGACGCGTCAGCTGGTAATTCCCAGCTGCTTGCTGGTTTTATAGAGAACTGGCCATTTTGCTGCTCATCATCACGCACATTGATGCTTTCAACTGCAGTGAATTTTGCCGCTTCTGAAGTAGCCCCTTTAGACCATACACCGTTTTCACAGTACACAGCTGGCTTATCATCAAGGTGAAGATTCAGTGGTACAGCACTGAATTGACCACGGCCACCGCCGTGCATAAATAACACTTCAAACTCATCGCTAATATTCATTAAACGACGCAGGCTTGCTTCACATTTAGTGGTAAGCGCTAAAAAGTCGCTGCTGCGATGGCTAATTTCCATCACAGAGACACCTAAACCTTGCCAATCTATAAATTCTTTTTGTGCTTTTTGCATAACTGCCGGCGGTAGCATTGCCGGTCCTGCACAAAAATTATACTTAGTCATTACTTTGCCTCATTCCAGTAATTATAGTGCGGATAAAAAAAGCGGCCGAAGCCGCTTTTTAAATCAATGTTATTCTGAAGGTGGGTTATCACCCGTTTCTTCAGTATTGGTATCGACTACTTCAACGGCCTCGCCTTCGATGGCTTCAAGCTCATCAACTTCGATTTCTTCGATACGTTGTAAACCAACTACTTGCTCTTCGTCAATAGTTCGTATCAAAATAACGCCTTGAGTATTACGACCAACCGTAGAAACCTCGTTTACACGGGTACGTACTAAGGTACCGCGATTCGAGATAATCATGATTTCGTCGTTATCGTCAACTTGTACTGCACCAACCACAGCGCCATTACGCTCGCTTACTTTGATTGATACAACACCTTGTGTTGCACGGCTCTTCGATGGGTAATCTTCAAGTGCTGTACGCTTACCGTAACCGTTTTCTGTCACAGTTAGGATTGCACCATCTGACTTAGGTACGATTAACGACACAACGCGTTGGTCGTCAGCCATCTTAATACCACGAACACCTGTTGCTGTACGACCCATTGGACGTACACCTTTGAAGCGGATTTCTGGGTTACCGTTTTCGTCTAGAACTGGGTTACCGTTTTCATCAACAACTTCTGACTCTTCTGCTTCTTTAAAGCGAACAACTTTACCAGCATCAGTGAATAGCATGATTTCATTCGTGCCATCAGTGATATCAACACCAATTAGGCTATCGCCTTCATTTAAGTTAACAGCGATGATACCGCTCGCACGTTGACGGCTGTAAGCTGTAAGTGGTGTTTTCTTAACTGTACCAAACGCTGTTGCCATGAAGATGTATTTATCTTCTTCGTACTCACGTACTGGTAAGATAGCAGTAATACGCTCATCAGCTTCAAGTGGTAATAAGTTAACAATTGGCTTACCACGCGCTGCACGGCTTGCTAAAGGTAACTGATACACTTTCAGCCAGTATAAGCGACCCGCTGTTGAGAAGCACAGAATTGTATCGTGTGTATTTGCAACTAATAGACGTTCGATGAAGTCTTCATCTTTCATCTTCGTTGCTGATTTACCTTTACCACCACGACGCTGTGCTTCGTAGTCAGATAATGGTTGATACTTAACGTAGCCTTCGTGAGAAAGCGTTACAACAACGTCTTCTTCATTGATTAGGTCTTCAAGGCTAATATCGTGAGCAGCTGCACTGATTTCAGTACGACGTTCGTCACCATATTGCTCTTTAATTTCTACTAGCTCGTCGCGGATAACTTCCATTAGACGCTCTGGGCTTGAAAGAATATGTAAAAGCTCAGCAATTAGATCAAGTAAGTTTTGGTACTCGTCTAAGATCTTCTCATGCTCAAGACCCGTTAGTTTGTGTAAACGTAGGTCTAGAATTGCTTGTGCTTGTTGCTCAGATAAATAGTACTGACCGTCACGGATACCTAGATCAGCCGCTAACCAATCAGGACGTGCTACGTTATCTTCACCTGCTTTTTCAAGCATTGCTTTAACAGTGCCTAGTTCCCAAGGACGTGCTGTTAGTGCAGCTTTTGCTTCTGCTGGTGTTGGTGACTTACGAATCAGTTCGATAATTGGGTCGATATTCGCAAGGGCAATCGCTAAGCCTTCAAGTGTGTGTGCACGGTCACGGGCTTTACGTAAATCGAATACTGTACGACGTGTAACAACTTCACGGCGGTGTACGATAAACGCTTCAAGCATTTCTTTTAAGTTGAAACACTTAGGTTGGTTGTTATCAAGTGCAACCATGTTCATACCAAACACAGTTTGTAACTGAGTCTGTGCGTATAGGTTGTTTAAGATTACTTCACCAACATCACCACGTTTGATTTCGATAACGATACGCATACCGTCTTTATCTGATTCGTCACGTAGTGCGCTAATACCTTCAATCTTCTTATCTTTAACAAGCTCTGCGATCTTTTCAATAAGGCGTGCTTTGTTAACTTGATAAGGGATTTCGTGAACGATGATTGTTTCACGACCGGTTTTTTCGTCAACTTCGATTTCAGCGCGAGCACGGATATATACTTTACCACGACCGGTTAAGTACGCTTGCTCAATGCCTTTTTTGCCATTGATAATCGCCGCAGTCGGGAAATCTGGACCCGGGATATATTCAATAAGGTCAGCAATTGACATATCAGGGTTTTGAATAAGCGCTAAACAACCATTGATAACTTCTGTTAAGTTATGAGGTGGAATGTTCGTCGCCATACCAACCGCGATACCCGAAGAACCATTTACTAATAAGTTAGGTACTTTAGTAGGTAATACGTCAGGAATTTGCTCAGTACCGTCGTAGTTCGGTACGTAATCAACCGTTTCTTTTTCTAAATCAGCTAATAATTCATGTGACATTTTCGCCATACGGACTTCCGTATAACGCATTGCTGCCGCAGAGTCACCGTCAACAGAACCAAAGTTACCTTGGCCGTCAACAAGCATGTAGCGTAATGAGAAAGGCTGCGCCATACGAACGATGGTGTCATATACCGCGCTGTCGCCATGTGGGTGGTACTTACCGATTACATCACCAACAACACGTGCTGATTTCTTGTAAGGTTTATTCCAATCATTATTGAGTTCGTTCATTGCAAATAGAACGCGGCGGTGAACTGGCTTTAAGCCGTCACGTACGTCTGGCAATGCACGTCCTACGATTACACTCATCGCGTAATCAAGGTAGGAGTTTTTTAATTCATCTTCAATATTGACTGGCAGAATTTCATTGGCGAGATCAGTCATTTGATTTCACATTCCTTCAGTATTGACTCATTAAGAGGCAAACCGCCGTCTTAAGAGCTTTAGTTATTATTTCCAGACCATGCTATCACAATTTATTTAGATTTACAGGCGCTAAATCTTTGCGATTTATTAATTTCCCCCTATATAATGGCCTCAGATTAACGAGGAAGTTTTTTATGACCGAGCATCAAAATGTAGATAATGCAGAAATTGCAAAGTTTGAAGCCATCGCAGAACGTTGGTGGGACCGCGACGGAGAGTTCAAACCCCTTCATGAAATAAATCCTCTTCGCTTGGATTTTGTCGCTGATAAAGTAGGCGGCTTATTTGATAAGGAAACCTTAGATGTTGGCTGTGGTGGCGGCATCTTAAGTGAAAGTATGGCGCGAATGGGCGCTAAAGTAACCGGCATTGATATGGGCCAAGAGCCACTAACCGTTGCTAAGTTACATAGTTTAGAAACAGGCGTGCCTGTTGATTATATAAAAGTACCTGCAGAGCAATTCGCAGCTGAGCACCCTGCTCGCTTTGATGTTGTGACCTGTATGGAAATGCTTGAGCATGTTCCAGATCCTGCTTCTATTATTCGTGCTGTAGCAGAGCTTGCTAAACCGGGCGCCGATGTATTCTTTTCAACATTAAATAAAACACCAAAAGCTTATTTGTTTGCTATTGTCGGTGCTGAAAAGCTTTTAAAGATGGTCCCTGAAGGTACTCATGACCATAAAAAGTTCATCAAGCCTGCACAGCTTATTGCATGGGCAGAAGAAGCGGGGTTAAAAGTACGCACCAGTACCGGCCTAAACTATAACCCGTTTTCTAAGCAGTACAGCTTAAATGATGATGTAAGTGTTAATTACATCCTGCACTTTGAGAAACTAGCCTGATGAGTGGTGTACAAACACCCTCTATCGATTTTGATGCTTTTATCTTTGATTTAGATGGCACACTACTCGATACCGCAGATGACTTAGGTGGCGCATTAAACCGCGTGTTAGCAGATGCCAATGTGGCGCCTGTTGCTGAGCATGTTTATCGCCCTGCGGCTTCTAACGGTGCAAATGCATTATTAGAAGTGGGCTTTGGTGATAAATGGCCTGAACTTGAACAACTCGCCTTGCGCCAACAGCTTCTTGATTACTACGCCGAGGATATTGCTGTACACAGTAAATGTTTCAATGGCATAGAACAGCTTTTAATTGCACTTGATCAAAACAATATTAAGTGGGGTATTATGACTAATAAGCCCGGCTTTTTAACTGAGCCCTTAGTGCAAGCTATTCCCTCTTTGCGTGATGCAAAGGCAGTTGTGAGTGGCGATACATTAGCTGTGTCAAAACCATCACCGGAACCACTACTACACACCGCTGAGATCTTAGACGTTGATCCGAGCCGTTGTTTGTATATCGGTGATGCTGAACGTGATATTCAAGCTGCAAAAGCGGCCAATATGTTCAGCGCAACAGCGTTATGGGGTTATATACCCAGTGTAGACGCTGCACTTGGCTGGCAAGCGGATTTCAATTGGCAAACGCCAATAGATGGTTTTAACCATATATAGTGTTATTTGATAACTTAAACACCATATATTGTGATTTGATTTACTTTTGAGCATTCATTGATGATAAAAAAATCAGCCAAAATTTATTTTTAAATACGGTAAATTTTCCGGATCTTTTGTTGATTTCTACAAATTTCGTCGTCTATGAATGTTCAAAGGTTAATGGTCACTAACACAATGCGCTTATCCAATAGTTATCCACAAAATGGGGCAATTCTATCCCTTGCAAAACAGCGCAGACCACACTATCTTGTGATCTGCAATTTAAACAACACCAGATATTGTGGCTAAATGTTATTCAATTAGATCACCCTGGCGTTTAATAATAATAATTACATAAAGAATACCTTTGTCTTTACAACTATAATTTCCCAAGGAATACAGGCAAAACTATGAACCAACAGCTATCTGTAAGCAAACGTGACGGCCGTAAAGAGTCACTTGATCTAGATAAGATCCATCGCGTGATCGCTTGGGCCGCAGAAGGTCTAGAGAATGTGTCTGTCTCACAAGTTGAATTAAAATCACATATTCAATTTTATGACGGCATTCGTACCGATGACATTCATGAAACAATCATCAAAGCTGCAGCTGATCAGATCTCTAAAGATACGCCTGATTACCAATACCTCGCTGCTCGCTTAGCTGTATTCCATTTACGTAAAAAAGCGTACGGTCAATTTGAGCCACCACGCTTATACGATCACATCACTAAATTAGTTGAAGACAAGCGTTATGATCAACACCTACTTGTTGATTATACCGAGCAAGAAATTGACGAGTTAGATGCTTACATCGATCACAACCGTGACTTAAACTTCAGCTACGCTGCTGTTAAGCAACTTGAAGGTAAGTATTTAGTTCAAAACCGTGTTACTGGTGAAATCTACGAAAGTGCACAGTTTTTATATATCTTAGTGGCTGCAAGCTTATTCTCTGATTATCCAAAAGAGACACGTCTTGATTACATCAAGCGTTTTTATGATGCAGTATCTACATTCAAAATTTCATTACCTACACCTATCATGGCAGGTGTACGTACTCCTACACGTCAGTTCAGCTCATGTGTACTTATTGAATGTGGTGATAGCCTAGATTCTATTAATGCAACATCGTCTGCGATTGTTAAATACGTTTCGCAACGTGCGGGTATTGGTATTAATGCCGGTCGCATCCGTGCGCTTGGTAGCCCTATTCGCAACGGCGAAGCGTACCACACAGGTTGTATTCCGTTTTATAAGCACTTCCAAACAGCGGTTAAGAGCTGTTCACAAGGTGGTGTTCGTGGCGGCGCAGCAACGCTGTTCTACCCACTTTGGCACTTAGAAGTTGAAAACCTACTTGTTCTTAAGAACAACCGTGGTGTTGATGATAACCGTGTACGTCACCTTGACTACGGTGTGCAATTTAACAAATTAATGTATAGCCGTTTAATCAAAGACGATTACATCACATTATTTAGCCCTTCAGATGTACCGGGCCTATACGATGCTTTCTTTGAAGATCAAGCGAAGTTTGATGAGCTATACATCAAATATGAGCAAGACGAGTCAATTCGTAAAAAACGTATTAAGGCGATTGAGTTATTCTCAATGTTTGCACAAGAGCGTGCGAGCACAGGTCGTATCTACTTACAAAACGTTGACCACTGTAATACGCACAGCCCGTTCATCTCGACTGTGGCACCAATTCGTCAATCTAACTTATGTTTAGAAATTGCATTACCAACTAAGCCACTTAGCAATGTAATGGATGAAGAAGGTGAAATTGCACTTTGTACGTTGTCGGCGTTTAACTTAGGTGCAATTGAGTCACTTGACGAATTAGAAGAGCTTGCTGAACTTGCAGTACGTGCCCTTGATAACTTACTTGATTTCCAAGACTACCCTGTTCCTGCGGCGAAAAACGCGACTATGGGTCGTCGTACGCTAGGTATTGGTGTTATTAACTACGCATACTACTTAGCGAAAAATGGTAAGCGTTACTCAGATGGCAGCGCAAATGCCCTAACTCACAAAACATTTGAAGCAATTCAATATTACCTAATGAAAGCATCAAATGAGTTAGCGAAAGAACGTGGTGCGTGTCCTAAATTTAACGAGACAACGTATTCTCAAGGCATTATGCCAACAGATACTTACAAGCGTGACCTAGATCAGTTCTGTGAAGAGCCGCTTCACTTAGATTGGGACTCATTACGCGAAAGCATTAAAGAGCACGGTATGCGTAACTCTACGCTATCTGCCCTAATGCCTTCAGAGACATCATCGCAAATCTCTAACGCAACAAATGGTATTGAACCACCACGTGGTCATATCAGCGTTAAAGCAAGTAAAGATGGTATCTTAAAGCAAGTAGTTCCAGATTATGAAAATCTGAAAGATAACTACGAGCTACTGTGGGATATTCCTTCAAACGATGGTTACCTACAACTTGTTGGTATTATGCAAAAATTCGTTGACCAAACGATCTCTGCAAACACTAACTATGATCCATCTAAGTACGAAGGCGGTAAAGTACCTATGAAGGTGCTATTAAAAGACCTACTGACTGCGTATAAACTTGGTGTTAAAACTCTGTACTATCACAACACACGTGATGGTGCATCAGACTCTCAAGATGAGTTAACACCAGAGGTAGAAGATGACGGTTGTGCAGGCGGCGCTTGTAAAATCTAATTAAATTAATAACATAACAAAAGCGGGCTCATTAGCCCGCTTTGTCCTGACTGTTTTTTGAGAAATCACTATGTCATATACAACTTTTAGCCGAAATCATAATAACCAATTACAAGAACCGATGTTTTTCGGCCAAACGGTAAACGTGTCACGTTACGACCAACAAAAGTACCCTATCTTCGAAAAGCTAATTGAAAAGCAACTTTCGTTCTTTTGGCGTCCTGAAGAAGTTGATGTAAGTAAAGACCGTCTTGACTTCCAAGCGTTACCAGAGCACGAAAAGCACATCTTTTTAAGCAACTTAAAATATCAAACGCTACTTGATAGTGTGCAAGGTCGTTCGCCTAACGTTGCGTTACTACCTATTGTGTCTATTCCTGAGCTAGAAACGTGGATTGAAACATGGGCGTTCAGTGAAACCATTCACAGCCGTTCATACACACACATTATCCGTAACGTTACGCAATCTCCTGAACTTATCTTTGACGATATCGTAAGCAACGAGAAAATCAGTGAGCGTGCTGATGCGGTAACTAAGTACTACGATGATTTAATCAGCATCATTTCTGTTTACAACCTATACGGTGAAGGTAAACATGTGATCAACGGTGAAGAAGTTAAAATCAGCTTATTTGACCTTAAAAAGCAACTTTACCTAGCAATGATGTCGGTTAACATCCTAGAAGCGATTCGTTTCTATGTAAGCTTTGCTTGTTCATTTGCTTTCGCTGAGCGTGAATTAATGGAAGGTAATGCAAAAATCATCAAGCTAATCGCCCGTGATGAAGCGTTACACTTATCTGGTACACAGCACATCTTGAACATTATGCAAGAAGGTAAAGACGACCCAGAAATGGCAATCGTTGCAGCACAATGCCGTGAAGAAGCGATCCAGATGTTTAAAGAGGCCGCTGAACAAGAAAAAGATTGGGCTGAGTATCTATTTAAAGATGGTTCTATGATTGGTCTTAACAAAGATATCTTATGCCAATACGTTGAATACATTACAAATGCACGTATGACTGCGGTAGGCCTACCTGCACAGTTCGAAAGTAAGAGTAACCCTATTCCGTGGATCAACTCTTGGTTAGTATCTGACAATGTTCAGGTTGCGCCGCAAGAAGCTGAAATTAGCTCTTACCTTGTTGGTCAAATTGACTCTCAAGTTGATGCATCTGACTTTGGTGACTTCGACCTGTAATGAGCTCAAACAACACTGCAGAGGTTATCCTTGCAGGAACAGACAGCCAGAATCTTGAATTTGATTCTGGCTGTTCATCTCTCCTTGAATGCCTAGAACAAAATAAAATAGATGTCCCCTACCAATGCCGTGAAGGTTATTGTGGCGCTTGCCGTGCAAAATTAGTCGAAGGTGATGTGAGCTACAATCAAGAGCCGCTTGCGTTCGTTCGTACAGGCGAAGTATTGCTATGTTGTAGTAAACCCAATGGAAAGATAAAAATTGAGCTTTAATGCCAAATAAGCTCACTGGTTTGGTAGAAATTTTCTTTATCTGACACACTCACCATTTGCTGATCAATCGTAACATCCCACTGTAAGTTTTTAGTTAGATGACTCGCTAACTGCTCAATGAAATTGTTATCAAACGCAATTAAATGACCATTATTGATAAGCTCTAACTGGTGTTCATTTTCTTTAAGCCAATCGTTATTTAAAGTTGTCACGACCCATAGCTCATCAACCCGCTTTGCAATTTTGTTGAGCTGTAAAATATCCGGTTGGTCAACAGCAAGCCATGTTTGATAATGGTCATCAAGCGCTTTTATTGATACATCTGGTTCAGCATGACTGAACCTTGCATTCAATATGGCTGTTTCGTTGTGTGAAAATAAGCAATAACTTAAAAGCTTAAGTACAAAGTGTTGATAGCTTTCACGACGGTCACAAGCAGTGGTAAACACCTCTTTGTGATTACGGTGCTCTCTTAAATCAGCAATGGTAAAATTTGCTTTGAATACCCTATTTTTATCAGGCATAAGATTTGGCCATCTCAGTGTAACAGTCTAAGTATAGTGTATGGTGTTAAAATCGCGACTTAAGGTAAAGTTATAGTATAACGTTATTGCAGTTAAAAAATTGTAGTGTTATATTATATCACCACACTCAACAACAAACTTAGAAGTAGTAATGATGAAACAAGTTTCAATTCTTTCTAGTGCTGTTGCCGCTGCGCTGTTTTCTCAATCAACAATGGCTGCTGTGATCACAGGTCAAGTATTAGATAAAAACCAACAACCTATCAGCAATGCTGAAATACATGTACACGGCAAATCACAAAGCGTTGTCACTGACAAACAAGGTCAGTTTAAAATTGATGTAGACAATAAAGGTCAGCTTCACATCAGTAAAAACAATTTCATCGATAAGCGTGTTGCTATTAATGGCGAAGACCAAAATGTTGTGGTAACGCTTACACCAACATCAGTTGAAACTGTTGTTGTTTATGCATCAGCACTTCATAAAAATAGTCTTGAAATGATTTCGCCTGTGAATGTTTTAGCCGGTGATGAGTTAAAAGACAAAGCAAAACCGACTTTAGGCGAAACACTAAAAGGTTTACCGGGCGTTAATGCAAGCTACTTTGGCCCAGTTTCATCAAGCCCGATTATTCGTGGTTTAGATGGTCCGCGTGTGAAGATCACCCAAAATGGTCTTGATAGCAGTGATGCATCTCGTATCGGCCCTGACCACGCAACATCAAATGACAGCCTAGCAGCAGAGCAAATCGAAGTACTTCGCGGCCCTGCTACCCTACTTTATGGCTCTGGTGCTATCGGTGGTGTGGTGAACGTTGTTGATAACCGTATTCCTACCGATAACATCGAGTCTTTAACCGGTGCTGCACAATACACACACGATACAGTATCAAATACAAACACTTATGCTGCAAAACTTGAAACCGGTAATGATGGTTTCAACTTCCATTTTGATGGTACAAAGCGCAAAGGTCACGATTACGACACGCCAAACTTTGAGCTTCCTGAGGAACATGAAGAGCACGAGGAGCATGAAGGTGAAGAGCATGAAGAACACGAAACAGCTAACAGCGTAGAAAACACCTTTATCGATAGCCAAACAGTTAACTTTGGTACTAGTTACGTAGGCGATCACCTAACGCTAGGTGTGTCATTCGGCCGCATCGAAACAGATTACGGTATTCCTGCTCATGAGCATCATCATCATGAAGAAGAGGAAGATCATGATGAGCATGAAGGTGAAGAAGAGCACGAAGAATCAGTATTTGCACAGCTAGAGCAAGACCGCTGGCAAGGTTACATGAGCTATGCACTTCATGATAACTGGATTGAAAATATCTCACTACGCGTTGGCTACACAGACTACAAACACGCTGAAATTGAAGATGGTGCAGTGGGCACGGTGTTTACAAACAAAACAACCGAAGCACGTGCAACTGTTGAGCACAAGTTAGGCCTTTGGCACGGTATGGCTGGTTATCACTACACTGAGTCTGACTATGATGCAGATGGTGAAGAAGCCTTTACGCCAGCAAGTGTTACTAAAACAAACGCGTTATTCGTTCTTGAAGAACGCCAGTTTGGTGATGTGACCGTTGAGCTAGGTGCACGCCTTGAAGATTACCAAATCGACTCTGCTGTAAGCATGGCTGAGCATCATCATGATCACGATCATGAAGAGGAAGAAGAGCACCATGACGAAGAAGAAGCTGAAATCATTAACTACAGTGAAGATTTCACAAACTTAAGCTTATCTGCAGGTGCAATTTGGCAATATCAAGAAGGCCAAAGTGTTGCTTTAAGTGTATCTCGTTCAGAACGTGCGCCGCTAAGTGCTGAATTACTTTCAAACGGTATTCATATCGCAACAGGTACTTACGAGCTAGGCCTTGGTTATCATATTGAAGATGGCGAAATTCATTTTGAGCCAGAAGATATCGAGCAAGAAACTGCAACGAACTTTGATTTAAGTTTCCGTCGTTTTATTGGTGACTTTGGTTACACAATTAACTTCTTCTATAACGACATTGAAAACTACTACTACCAGCAAAATACCGGTTTAGTTTTTGATGAAGAGCATGGCTTAGAATCAGCAGCAGATGCAGATGAAGATGCAATGGCGGTTTACCAATTCACAAGTAAAGATGCGAAATTATACGGTATTGAATTTGACGTACATTATCAAGTGACGCCAAGTGCGCTAGTTAAAGTGTTTGGTGATTCAACAACGGCTAAGCTAAAAGATGATGAAGGTTACTTGCCTCGTATCCCTGCTAATAAACTGGGTTCTGAGTTACAGTACACAGTGTCTGATTGGAAGTTTAGCCTAACCGGTACTCATTATTTTGAGCAATCTGACATCACTGCTTACGAGACAAAAACTGACGGTTATACCCTGTTTGATGCATCAGCTAACTACCAACTTGACTTAGGACCTGTTGATACACAGCTTTACATCAATGTTGACAACTTAACCGATGAACTTGGTTTCGTACACAGCTCATTCATCAAAGAAAAAGCACCACTACCTGGTCGTAACTTCAGCTTGGGTATTCGCGGTTATTTCTAATCGCTTTTAATAGTTATAAAAAAACCCTTTCACTTTTAAAGTGAAAGGGTTTTTTATTAGTATAGAAACTAAATAAAATTAGCTATTAGCCCTTTTGTTCAATCTTTGCCCATGAATCACGAAGACCCACAGTTTGATTGAATACTAATGTTTCTGCTTTGCTATCACGACAGAAGTAACCTGTACGCTCAAACTGGAAGCCCTGCTCTGCTTGTGCATTTGCAAGTGATGGCTCAACTTTCGCATTTTCAAGAACCACAAGTGATTCAGGGTTTAGTGTTGCGTTAAAGTCTTCTGCTGCCGCTGGGTTTGGCACGTTAAATAAACGGTCGTATAAACGAACTTCAGCTGTGATAGATTCACTCGCTGATACCCAGTGAATTACACCTTTAACCTTACGGCCATCACTTGGGTTTTTACCGAGAGTTTCAGGATCATAAGAGCAGAAGATAGTCGTAATTTCGCCGTTTTCGTCTTTTTCAACGCGCTCAGCTTTAATTACATAAGCACCACGTAAACGTACTTCTTTATCAAGAACTAAACGCTTAAACTTGTTGTTTGCTTCTTCACGGAAGTCTTCACGCTCGATATAAAGTTCACGAGTGAAAGGTACGTCACGGCGACCCATCTCTTCTTTATTCGGGTGATTAGCAACAGATAACGTCTCTACTTTATCTGCGTCATAGTTTTCGATAACAATCTTAACAGGATCAAGAACAGCCATCGCACGAGGTGCATGCTCATTTAGGTCTTCACGGATACAGGCTTCTAGCATACCCATTTCAACCATGTTCTCTTGTTTAGTGATACCGATACGAGAACAGAACTCACGTACTGATGCAGGTGTATAACCACGACGACGTAAACCAGCAATCGTTGGCATACGTGGGTCGTCCCAGCCTTCAACATGACCATTTACCACTAAGTCGTTTAATTTACGCTTAGACATAATGGTGTACTCAAGATTTAATCGTGAGAACTCGATTTGTTGCGGATGACACTCAAGGCTGATGTTATCTAATACCCAATCGTATAAGCGACGGTTATCTTGGAACTCAAGCGTACATAATGAATGTGTAATACCTTCTAGCGCATCTGAAATACAGTGCGTGAAGTCGTACATTGGGTAAATGCACCACTTGTCACCTGTTTGGTGGTGATGAGCAAAACGTACACGGTAAATAATCGGATCACGCAGTACCATGAATGAGCTTGCCATATCGATTTTAGCACGCAGTACACACTCACCTTCTTTGAATTCACCATTACGCATTTTTTCGAATAACGCTAGGTTTTCTTCAACTGGCGTATCACGGTATGGGCTGTTTTTACCTGGCTCTTTTAAAGTACCACGGTATTCACGGGCTTGATCTGGCGATAAGAAACACACATATGCTAGGTCTTTTTCGATAAGCTCAACAGCATAGCCATATAACGCATCGAAATAGTTAGATGAATATTTAATTTCACCATCCCACTGGAAACCTAACCACTGCACATCTTCTTTAATCGAGTTTACGTAGTTGATGTCTTCTTTTTCTGGATTCGTATCATCAAAACGTAAGTTACAAAGACCTTGATAATCTTGGGCGATACCAAAATTCAAACAAATAGACTTTGCATGACCAATGTGTAAAAAACCGTTTGGTTCTGGTGGAAAACGCGTGTGTGTAGTCGCATGCTTACCGCTTGCTAGATCTTCGTCGATACGCGTTCTAATAAAGTTACTTGGGCGATTCTCAATTTCCGCCATAGGAGCATAATCCTCTGAATATTGCATGGTGACAAAACTAATGCATTATTACAAAAACAAACCCTAACATACAGTGGTTGCTTCATGTTTATTGAAGATATTACGTCGATTGTTGAATACATAGTTCACAGACTCGACAAAATCGGTAAAAAAATTGTTCTAACGCAATAAAATGATCATTGACTAGCGATATAGTGCCGTCAGTTTCACTACCAATAAGGAAAAAAGATGGCTTCGCTCAATCAACATCGAGTCTATATTCCAAGCTCAGCACGTGCAAACCAGTATGTGTTAGTTGAATTTAAACCTACTGATGAGTTTTTTGCCCAGTTCACCAATGTGAGCTGTGCTTATAAGCGTCTTGCAAGGGAGTTATTTGCACTATGTGATGAGTATGAATTACATAATGTACACCTAATCGCCAACGATAAACTGCCAGTGGTCCGTTACCATGATGAGGCATATAGCTTAGAAACCGCTAAGCAAATTTTGTTTTTCTATAACCCACAATACCATGAAGCACATAATGTATTTGCTGATGGTGAGCAAAAATGCAAAAAAATTCGTTTATTATTCTTAGCAACAGGTGAAGATATTCGCGCTTATGCGGCTAGTTTTCATCATAATGTGCAAAGAGTGATCAACTCGCTACAAGAAAAACTACTAAGCGGCCAACCACCTCTTAAAATTCGTGACCACCAACATCTAACATATGATTTATTTGCTAAAGCAAAAGGTCACAAAGAAAGCTATGGCTATAAATTACGTAGCTTATATCCACGTTACCAGTCTCGCCAATGTCATTTACCAAATGAACACAGTGAGATGACATACGCTGGGTTTTCGATTCCAGTAACTCGCGCCATTAAAACGCAATTTCAGCATATGTTGAATGAAGAGAATTATACGCAGTTTTATCAATATATCTTTGATGCGTTCAAACGAGCATGTGATAAACGCGGATTAACACTCGGCGCTTTCATCGCTAACGGTACCCGCCCTATTGTTCGTAATAGCAATATTGATAACGCACAAAGTAACAGCGAACTGCAAAAGCTGACCTTTGATTGCAGCTCTGAGCAGGTGCAATTACAACAGTATTGGGATGCAGATCAACTTGTAGATTCACTCCATTTTGTGATTGCCGCAGCCGGTAAAGACAAGCATGACATTGGTTATGGTAAGTTTATGAATCAAGTGCAAAATGCGATAAATGAAGTTACTGACGAGCTGGCATTTAATCCAACTCGCCAAGATTTACGCGTGCGTTTTTATCAGCACATTAACTATCAATATTAAAAGTATAAGAGGTGATGCGCATGCGTCACCTCTTATTTCCTAGCTTAGTTAAATCTAGACGTAATACTTTAGAGCGGCGTTCATGGTTATAAAGCGCTTTTTTCTTCGCAGGTAGTTCATCAACTGTCACTATTTCAAAGCTTTGCTCTAAAAACCAGTGAATGCTGCGTGTAGTGAGTGCAAATAAATGCGAATAACCCGCACGTTTAGCCTTATTAATAATAAACCTCAGTAGATAACTGCCGCGATCGGCATCTCGGTACTGAGGGTGAACAGCCAAACTTGCAAACTCCCCTACTTGTTCATCAGCAAACGGATACAAAGCCGCACACGCTATAATAAGACCATCACGCTCAATAACCGTAAATTGTTCAATTTCGATTTCTAGCTGTTCACGAGAACGGCGCACCAAATAGCCTTGCTGTTCAAGGGGTCTTATAAGGTTAATGATTCCGGTAATATCAGCAATACTTGCACTTCGTAATTGCTCAGAGCTTTGTGGTGCGATTTGTGTACCAATACCATCTAAAGAGAACAGCTCTTGTAATAAGGCGCCATCTTCTTTGTAACTAACAAGATGGCAACGATGTACGCCACCTCGACAAGCATCAATTGCAGCTTGTAAGAATACGGTTGCGCTTACACATGAGTCAGGTTGCTTGCGATAGTTTACTAGTAGCTGCTCAGCTTCATTTGGCATTAGCTCTGCAATCGCCTCACCATTTTCATCCAAAATACCGGCTTCTTTACAAAAGCCAAGCATTTTATCGGCGCGTAGTTTGAGAGCTACTTGCGTAGCAATTTCTTCAGCAGTTAAGTTAAAACTTTCACCTGTGACAGATGCCGCTATTGGCCCAAGCAGAACAATTCCGTTGTTATCTAACTGGTGGCGAATACCCGCAACATCGATACGTCTCACTCTACCTGAATGATGATAGTCCACACCTTCATCAACACCTAAAGGCTGAGCAATAACAAAATTACCACTCACCACATTTAAAAATGAGCCCGACATAGGTGTACTACTTAAAGACGTAGATAAACGCGCCGTTATATCGAACTGCATCGCACCCGCTACTTTTTTGATCACATCAAATGTTGCGTTATCAGTTACCCGTATCTCATTATGAAACTGACTAGTTATGCCAACTTGTTCAAGCGCTGCGTTAAACTGTGGGCGAGCACCAAACACTAAAACAATCTTAATACCAAGACTAGTTAATAGCGCGACATCGTTGATGATGCTGCGACAACCAGACTGATCGATCGCCTCTCCGCCAAGCATAACAACGAATGTTTTACCGCGGTGAGCATTAACGTATGGGGTTGACTGGCGAAATCCATCTACCAATTCTGTGGTACGCACGTAATATTTACCTTATTAAAGTCGAATGTTTTAATAAAAACAGATATACAAGCCACAAGTGTAGAGAATTTATATTCACAAATAAAGCATTATTATTCTTAATTTGTGATTGGAATTTTCTTGTAGGGAACAAAAAAGTGATAGATACAAAAAAGGCCCGCAAAAGCGAGCCTTTTTAAGAGATTAAAACTGATTACCAGCCTGTTTTCTCTTTAAGTGCAGCACCGATGTCAGCTAGTGAACGTACAGTTTTTACGCCAGCAGCTTCTAATGCAGCAAATTTCTCATCAGCAGTACCTTTACCGCCTGCGATGATTGCACCAGCGTGACCCATACGCTTACCTGGAGGTGCAGTAACACCCGCAATGTAAGAAACAACTGGTTTAGTCACGTTGTGCTTGATGTATTCTGCAGCTTCTTCTTCTGCAGTACCACCGATTTCACCGATCATAACGATAGCTTCAGTTTGCTCGTCTTTTTCGAACATTTCTAAAACGTCGATGAAGTTAGTGCCAGGGATTGGGTCACCACCGATACCAACACATGTTGATTGGCCGAAACCAGCGTCAGTAGTTTGCTTAACCGCTTCGTAAGTAAGAGTACCAGAACGTGATACGATACCTACTTTACCAGGCTTGTGGATGTGACCAGGCATGATACCGATCTTAGTTTCACCCGGAGTGATAACACCTGGGCAGTTAGGACCGATCATACGAACACCAGTTTGATCAAGCTTAACTTTAACGTCAACCATGTCTAGTGTTGGGATACCTTCAGTGATACAAACGATTAGCTCGATGCCAGCATCGATAGCTTCTAAGATTGCATCTTTACAGAAAGGTGCTGGTACGTAGATAACTGATGCAGTTGCGCCAGTTGCTTCAACAGCGTCACGTACAGTGTTGAATACTGGAAGACCAAGGTGCGTTTGACCGCCTTTACCTGGGCTTACACCACCAACCATTTGTGTACCGTACTCAAGCGCTTGCTCAGAGTGGAAAGTACCTTGGCCACCTGTGAAACCTTGACAGATAACTTTTGTATCTTTATTGATTAATACAGACATTATTTGCCCTCCGCAGCAGCAACAACTTTTTCAGCTGCGTCTGTTAGTGATTCAGCAGCGATGATGTTAAGGTCAGACTTAGCTAGTACTTCACGACCAAGTTCAGCGTTAGTACCTTCTAAACGTACTACTACAGGAACGTTAACACCTACTTCTTTAACTGCGCCGATGATACCTTCTGCGATCATGTCACAACGTACGATACCACCAAAGATGTTAACTAAAACAGCTTTAACGTTGTCGTCAGATAAGATGATCTTGAATGCTTCAGATACACGCTCTTTAGTTGCACCGCCACCAACATCTAGGAAGTTAGCTGGCTTGCCACCGTGTAGGTTTACGATGTCCATAGTACCCATTGCTAGGCCTGCACCGTTAACCATACAACCAACGTTACCGTCTAGTGCAACGTAGTTAAGCTCGAAGCTTGCAGCGTGAGCTTCACGCGCATCTTCTTGTGAAGGATCGTGCATTTCACGGATTTTAGGTTGACGGTAAAGCGCGTTACCATCTACACCGATTTTACCGTCTAGACAGTGAAGGTTACCTTCGTCTGTGATTACTAGCGGGTTGATTTCTAATAGAGCGAAATCGAAATCGTTGAACATGTTAGCAAGACCCATGAAGATCTTAACGAACTGTTTCATTTGAGTAGGGTTTAAACCTAGTTTGAAGCCTAACTCACGAGCTTGGTAAGCTTGAGGACCAACTAGTGGATCGATCTCAGCTTTGTGAATTAGTTCTGGAGTTTCTTCTGCAACTTGCTCGATTTCAACACCACCTTCAGTAGATGCCATGAAAACAACTTTACGAGAAGCACGATCTACTACAGCGCCAAGGTATAATTCGTTAGCGATGTCAGTGCAGCTTTCAACAAGAATTTTTGATACTGGCTGACCATTTTCGTCTGTTTGGTAAGTAACTAAGTTTTTACCTAACCAGTTCGCAGCGAACTCTTTAACTTCGTCAGTTGTTTTAACTAGCTTAACACCGCCAGCTTTACCACGGCCACCTGCGTGAACCTGTGTTTTAACAACCCACATATCACCGCCGATTTTCTCAGCAGCTGCTGCAGCTTCTTCAGGTGTATCGCAAGCGAAACCTTGAGAAACTGGTAAACCATATTCGGCAAAAAGTTGTTTTGCCTGATACTCATGCAAATTCATGATGCTTTATCCAATTTTTTATACTAAAAGAGCTGAATATTTATGCAAAATAAACAGCTATCCCAAATTGCGCACTTAGTATAAATCCCAAGGCTCCACATGAAAACCCCAGTTAGACCAAAGGCGCAAAAAAAAAGCTGTGAACGAGGTTCACAGCTTAGTTTTCATACAACCAGATTAAACATCTAGTAGTAAACGAGTCGGATCTTCAAGTAACTCTTTAATTGTTACTAAGAAACCTACTGATTCTTTACCATCGATTTGGCGGTGATCATAAGATAACGCTAAGTACATCATTGGTAAGATTTCAACTTTACCATTTACAGCCATAGGACGCTCTTGGATTTTGTGCATACCTAAAATTGAAGACTGTGGTAAGTTGATGATTGGTGTAGATAGTAATGAACCGAATACACCACCATTAGTGATAGTGAAGTTACCACCTGTCATGTCATCAATTGATAATTTACCGTCACGACCTTTAAGCGCTAGCTCACGGATACCTTTTTCGATTTCAGCAACTGATAGCTTGTCACAGTCTTTAAGTACTGGTGTAACAAGACCACGTGGTGTAGAAACCGCGATGCTGATGTCGAAGTAGTTGTGATAAACAATGTCATCACCGTCGATAGACGCATTTACTTCAGGGAAACGCTTAAGTGCTTCAGTAACTGCTTTCACGTAGAAAGACATGAAACCTAAACGGATACCGTGACGCTTTTCGAATACTTCTTGGTACTGCTTACGAAGGTCCATGATTGGCTTCATGTTAACTTCGTTGAACGTCGTTAACATTGCAGTTGAGTTTTTCGCTTCAAGAAGACGATTAGCGATTGTTTTACGTAAACGAGTCATAGGAACACGTTTTTGCGTACGGTCACCCATAGGTGCTGCTGGCGCTGCTGCTTCCGCTTTAGGCGCTGCTGCCGGTGCTTTTAAGAATGTATCAACATCTTCTTTAGTTACACGGCCATTTTTGCCAGTACCTTTGATTTTTGATGCATCAAGGCCTTTCTCAGCGATTAAACGACGAACTGACGGCGTTAATACGTCAGAGCTATCATTTGAATCGCTTGCTGGTGCTGCTTCAGCTTTAGGAGCTGCTGCCGGTGCTGCACCCGCTTTAACTGTACCAATTACTTGCTCACCAAGTACTGTTTCGCCTTCAGCGTGAATGTGCTCACCCATGATACCGTCTTCTTGAGCAACAACTTCAAGAACAACTTTATCAGTTTCGATGTCAACAAGGTTTTGGTCGCGCGTTACCGCTTCACCTGGTTGAACGTGCCAAGTAGCAATTGTCGCGTCTGCGACTGATTCTGGAAGTACAGGTACTTTAATGTCCACTTCTTTACCTTCTGATGCTGGTGCTGATTGCGCCGCTGGCGCGTCTTCTGATTGAGCTGGTGCTGATTCGTCACTTGCTGGTGCAGCATCTGCATCACCAAGTAATGCAATTACTTGTTCGCCAAGTACCGTTGCACCTTCTTCTTGTGAAATTTCAGTAATTACACCGTCATTTGGTGCAACAACTTCTAAAACAACTTTATCTGTTTCGATATCTACTAAGTTTTGGTCGCGGCTTACTTTGTCGCCAACAGTTACGTGCCATGTTGCAACAGTAGCATCAGCAACCGACTCAGGAAGTACAGGAACTTTAATTTCTGTGCTCATTGCTTATCCTTTCTTTTCAATAGTAAGCGCATCTGCAACGAGCGCTTGTTGTTCTTTATTATGCACTGACATGTAACCACACGCTGGTGATGCTGATGCTTTACGACCTGCGTAAGTTAATTTAGCACCGGCTGGGATTGCATCAACAAAGTGGTGTTGAGAACAATACCATGCACCTTGGTTTTGTGGCTCTTCTTGACACCAAACAAAATCTTTAACGTGTTGGTAACGCTGCATGATTGTATCCATCTCAGCGTGTGGGAATGGATATAATTGTTCTACACGAACAATAGCAATGTTATTTAATTCTTGCTTACGACGCTCTTGTAGTAGCTCGTAGTAAACTTTACCGCTACAGAATACAACGCGTTCTACTTTATCTGCAGCAATATCATCGATTTCATCGATCATATTGTGGAATACACCTTCAGATAACTCTTCAAGTGTAGATGTTGCCAACGGGTGACGAAGTAGCGACTTAGGCGTCATAACAATCAATGGACGACGAAGTGGACGTACTGATTGACGACGAAGCATTGCATAAACTTGCGCAGGTGTTGAAGGAACACATACTTGCATGTTGTGATCAGCACACAACTGTAAGAAACGCTCTAAACGTGCCGAGCTATGCTCAGGACCTTGACCTTCATAACCGTGTGGAAGTAAACATGTAAGACCACATAAACGGCCCCACTTCTGCTCACCTGAACTTAAGAATTGGTCAAATACAACTTGTGCACCGTTAGCGAAGTCACCAAATTGTGCTTCCCACATTACAAGTGACGTAGGTTCAGCTGTTGCGTAACCATATTCAAATGCAAGTACCGCTTCTTCAGAAAGAACTGAGTCATACACTTCAAATGCACCTTGCTTTGCGCTGATATTTTGCAGCGGCAAGTATGTTGATGCATCTTTTTGGTTATGAACAACAGCATGACGGTGGAAGAATGTACCACGGCCTGAATCTTGACCGGTTAAACGGATATCTGTACCTGCATCAACAAGGGTTGCATAAGCAAGTGTTTCAGCCATACCCCAGTCAAGTGGTTTTTCACCTGTCGCCATTAGCTTACGGTCGTCGTAGATTTTCTTAACGCGCGACTGTGCTTTGTGGCTTTCTGGGAAGCTTGCTACTTTTTCGCCAAGCTCTTTTAACTTCTCAACCGATACTGTTGCATCGTACTCAACATCCCAATCGTGACCAACAAACTTAGCCCAATCAGAAGAGTGCGATGTTTCTAGTTGAATTTCTTCAACAACACAGTTGCCTTTGTCTAAACCGTTACGGTAATCATCAGCAAGTGCTTTTACTTCATTTTCTGAGAATGAACCTTCAGCAACTAATTGGTCTGCGTAAATTAGACGAGGTACTGGATGCTTTTTGATTTTTTGGTACATAAGTGGTTGAGTCGCGTTCGGCTCATCCGCTTCGTTATGACCATGACGGCGATAACATACTAAATCAATCACTACATCACGTTTAAACTGGTTTCTGAAATCAAGTGCGATTTGAGTAACAAATGCAACCGCTTCAGGATCGTCAGAGTTAACGTGGAAAATTGGTGCCTGAACCATTTTCGCAATATCAGTACAGTATGGTGTAGAACGTACATCAGACTGTTTAGACGTTGTAAAACCAACTTGGTTATTGACAACGATACGGATACTACCACCACAACTAAATGCATTAGTTTGCGATAAGTTAAATGTTTCTTGTACAACACCTTGACCTGCGATTGCAGAGTCACCGTGAATAGTAATTGGTAATGCTTTAATACCTGACTTATCACCTAGACGGTCTAGACGAGCACGTACCGAACCCATAACCACTGGGTTAACGATTTCTAAGTGAGACGGGTTAAATGCAAGTGCCATGTGCACGTTGCCACCGTTCGTTGCAAAGTCAGATGAATAACCCATGTGATATTTAACATCACCTGAGCCTAATGTGTCTTTGTGTTTACCAGCGAACTCATCGAATAATTCTGATGGGTTTTTACCTAAAACGTTCACTAGTACGTTCAAGCGACCGCGGTGAGCCATACCAATAACAGCTTCTTTTTGTCCGCTTTCACCTGCACGATGAATTAGTTCTTTAAGCATTGGTACTAATGCGTCACCACCTTCAAGTGAGAAACGTTTTGCACCAGGGAACTTAGCCCCTAAATATTTTTCAAGGCCATCTGCAGCTGTTAATCCTTTAAGGATACGTAGCTTTTCTTCTTTAGAGAACGTTGGACGTGATTGCACTGATTCTAAACGTTGTTGTAGCCAACGTTTTTCTTCAGTTGAAGTGATGTGCATATACTCAGCACCTACCGACCCACAATAAGTCGTTTTGAGTGCTTGATATAGCTCACCTAATGGCATGGTTTCGCGACCGACAGCAAACGAACCCACATTGAATTCACGGTCAAAATCAGCTTCAGATAAATCGTGGTACTCTAATTCTAGATCACGAACACGTTCGCGTTGCCAAATTCCTAATGGATCTAGGTTGGCATTTTGGTGACCACGGAAACGGAAAGCATTAATAAGTTGTAGCACCTTGACCTGTTTAGGATCGCCAGAACCACCCTCTGCTACCACTACTTCTCTATGCTTGTTTTTAGCAAGCTGTGCAAATTGTGAACGAACTTCTGAATGTTTAACGTCAACATCCACACCATCAACTTTTGGTAATTGTTCGAACACTTCTCGCCATTCTTCTGGCACAGAAGTCGCATCATCTAAGTACGCTTCATAAAGCTCTTCTACGTAAGCAACGTTACCGCCGTTTAAGTGAGAAGATTCTAGCCATGCCTTCATCACACCTTCGTGCATTTATAAGCCCTTTTCTTTAGCGCAGAAATTAATTGTTGTAAAAACAAGGTGGTTAATCACTTAACCACCTTACATATTCAAGCTTTAAACAGCGCGGTTTAAAAGCATTGATTTGATTTGTCCAATTGCTTTGGTCGGGTTAAGACCTTTTGGACACACGCTAACACAGTTCATGATACTGTGACAACGGAACACGCTGAACGCATCGTCAAGGTCAGCAAGACGCTCTTCAGTAGCTGTATCGCGGCTATCAGCCAAGAAACGATACGCATGAAGAAGACCCGCAGGACCGATGAACTTGTCTGGATTCCACCAGAACGAAGGACACGATGTTGAACAACATGCACATAAGATACACTCATATAAGCCATCTAACTTATCACGTTCTTCGATTGACTGAAGACGCTCACCCGCCGCAGGCGTGTCGTTGATTAGGTAAGGCTTAACTTTTTCGTATTGAGTGTAGAACTGACTCATGTCAATAACAAGGTCACGTACCACAGGTAAACCTGGTAAAGGACGAATTACGATTTTACCTTTGCCACCTTTTAGTAGCGTTGATAAAGGAGTAATACACGCTAAACCGTTTTTACCATTCATGTTGATACCGTCAGAACCACACACACCTTCACGGCATGAACGACGGAATGATAATGTTGGATCTTGCTCTTTTAATTGCATAAGCGCATCCAATACCATCATATCTTGGCCTTCTTGCGTTTCTAGCGAGAAGTCCTGCATACGTGGTGCATTATCAACATCTGGATTGTAACGATAAACCGAAAATTGTACTTGTGCCATCGTCTCGCTCCTAGTATGTACGTGCTTTAGGTGGGAAAGCTTCACGCAGTTTCGGCGCGTAGTTTACTTCACGTTTTGTCATTTCATCTGTAACTGGGTTATAGATAGAGTGACATAGCCAGTTATCGTCATCACGATCTGGGAAGTCAAAACGAGAGTGTGCACCACGGCTTTCTGTACGGAAGTTTGCAGCTACTGCTGTTGAGTATGCTGTTTCCATCAAGTTATCAAGCTCTAGACATTCGATACGTGCAGTGTTGAACTCAGTCGACTTGTCGTCAAGACGAGCGTACTGAAGACGTTCACGAATTTCTTTAAGCTCTTTAAGACCTGTTGCCATTGCATCACCTTCACGGAATACCGAGAAGTTAAGTTGCATACACATTTGTAGGTCTTTCTTGATTTGTACTGGGTCTTCACCTTGGCCAGCTTTAGAGTTTTCCCAACGGTTAAAGCGTGCAAGTGATGCTTCAAGGTCTGAATCAGACGCATCTTTACCTGCTTCAACACCGTTAAGGTACTTACCTAAGAAGTTACCAGCTGCGCGGCCGAATACAACTAAGTCAAGTAGTGAATTACCACCTAGGCGGTTAGCACCGTGTACAGATACACATGCAATCTCACCAACAGCGAATAAACCTTCAACTACTTTCTCTTGGCCGTTTGCATCAATTTGTAATGCTTGACCATTTACGTTAGTTGGAACACCACCCATCATGTAGTGACATGTTGGGATAACTGGAATTGGTTCTTTAGCTGGATCAACGTGTGCGAATGTTTTCGCAAGGTCACATACGCCTGGAAGACGTAAGTTAAGTGTTTCTTCACCTAAGTGGTCAAGCTTAAGCTTGATGTGAGGACCGTAAGGACCATCGCAACCACGACCTTCACGGATCTCAGTCATCATTGAACGAGCAACAACGTCACGAGACGCTAAGTCTTTTGCATTTGGTGCGTAACGTTCCATGAAGCGTTCGCCGTCTTTATTAAGAAGGTAACCACCTTCACCACGACAACCTTCAGTTACAAGTACACCGGCACCGGCGATACCTGTTGGGTGGAACTGCCACATTTCCATATCTTGCATTGCAACACCAGCACGTGTAGCCATACCAACACCGTCACCAGTATTGATGTGTGCATTCGTTGTCGATGCGTAGATACGGCCTGCACCACCTGTTGCTAAAACAACAGCTTTTGATTTGAAGTAAACAACTTCGCCAGACTCGATGTCGATTGCTGTACAACCAACAACGTGACCGTCGCTGTTTTTAACTAAATCTAGTGCGTACCACTCAGAGAATACGTTAGTTTTGTTTTTAACGTTCTGTTGGTATAAACAGTGTAATAGCGCGTGACCAGTACGGTCAGCTGCTGCTGCAGTACGTGCAGCCTGTTCACCACCAAAGTTTTTCGACTGACCGCCGAAAGGACGTTGGTAAACACGGCCATTTTCAAAACGAGAAAATGGTAAACCCATGTTTTCTAATTCAGTAATAGCTTCTGGGCCTGTTTTACACATATATTCGATAGCGTCTTGGTCACCGATGAAATCGGAACCTTTAACAGTATCGTACATGTGCCATTCCCAGTTATCTTCATGTGAGTTACCCAGAGCAACCGTAATACCACCCTGTGCAGACACAGTGTGAGAACGTGTAGGGAAAACTTTTGAGATAAGTGCACAGGTTTTGCCTGATTCAGTGATAGCTAGTGCTGCGCGCATACCCGCACCACCTGCACCAATCACTACAGCGTCAAATTCACGAACAGAATAATTCACTTAAACACCCCATAAAACGATTAGACCAATTGCTACGTAAGCAACAGCCATAAGGTTTAATACAAAGCCTAAAACAGCACGTAATTTAGCGCATTTAACATAGTCAGTAAGAACTTGCCAAAGGCCGATACGGGTGTGAACCATAATGCAAACTAGGGTAATTAAGGTAAACCCTTTCATTGCTAGGTTAGAGAATAGGCCTTGCCAGGCTTCGAAAGTGACTTCTGGCGTACATAAAAAATAGCCGATAATAAAAATCGCGTAAGCGCTGATTATTAATGCTGTTGCACGTAGTGATACGAAATCTTGTACACCATCACGTTTAAGAGTTGCTTGATTTAAAACCATATCCACACTCCTGCTAGAATTGCAGCTACAACACCTAAAGCTAATGCAACTTTAGCGCTGAAGTTACCTGATTCAAGTTCTTCCCAGTGACCCATGTCCATAATGATATGACGGATACCACCGATTAAGTGATACGCCAATACAGAAATGGTGCCCCATGCTATGAATTTGGCAATGAATCCGCTGAACAGACCCTTGACGAATTCAAAACCTTCTGCAGAAGAAAGAGACTCAGACCAAGCCCAAATGACAAACGTTAAAGCAAAAAATAATGCAACACCGGTGACGCGGTGAAAAATTGATGCTTTAGCCGTTGCCGGCATAGATATAGTTGTTAGATCTAGATTTACAGGTCTTTGCTTTTTCACAGTTACTTGCCCATCTTGCCCACTAAGGAGCTCATCTACTTGTTTTTCTAAAACCCATCAAAATGAATTTCGATGGAACTATCTAAGTAAACCGTGTTGATACACAAAAAGTTCACACTTATGCAAAACTCAAATGTAAAAATAAAGTTTACCTACAGACAATACGGTATAAAACCTTGGATAGTATATATAGCCAAAGGTCTTTTTACAATTCTTGTTTAGTAAGAGACGTTTGCGAATTAGCCAATAGTATAATATTTAATCCTGGCAGAATATTTATTATCCATTTGTGCATAATGTTTATAAAAATTGACTTTATACCCCTCTTTCACGTTAAAATGAAAAGAATGTGCTTAAACAGATTCAGAACATAACAATCAGAGTTGTTATCTTAATAGGAGATAAATAGATGGCGGATAAGAAAGCCACGGTCCATATTGATGGTCTTGATCCAATCGAACTTCCAATTTACCAAGGCACTGCTGGCCAAGACGTAATCGACGTACGTACGTTAGGTTCACACGGTCACTTCACTTACGACCCAGGTTTCATGTCGACCGGTTCTTGTGAATCTTCAATCACTTACATCGATGGCGGCAAAGGTGTTTTATTACACCGTGGTTACCCAATCGAGCAATTAGCTGATGAATCAAACTACATCGAGCTTTGCTACTTACTATTAAACGGCGAATTACCGACTAAAGAACAATACGAAGCGTTTGCTCAAGAAATCACGCACAACACAATGCTTGATACTAAAATCGCAAACTTCTTCCAAGGTTTCCGCTTTGACGCTCACCCAATGGCAATGCTGTGTGGTGTTGTAGGTGCTCTTTCTTCTTTCTACCACGAAGATTTAGACATCACTGACGCAACACAACGTAAAACAAGTGCAATCAAGCTAGTTGCTAAATTACCAACTATCGCTGCGATGGCTTACAAATACAATGTAGGTCAACCGTTTGTTTACCCGCGTAACGACTTAAGCTTCGCTGAAAACTTCTTACACATGATGTTCTCAGTACCAGCTGAAGAATACAAAGTAAGCCCTGTTCTTGCTAAAGCAATGGACAAAATCTTCATGCTTCACGCTGACCACGAGCAAAACGCATCAACGTCAACTGTTCGTCTAGCTGGTTCTTCAGGTGCTAACCCTTACGCGTGTATCGCGGCTGGTATCGCATCTTTATGGGGCCCTGCGCACGGTGGTGCTAACGAAGCATGTCTTAACATGTTAGAAGAAATCGGCTCTGTTGACCGTATCGACGAGTACGTTGCTAAAGCAAAAGATAAGTCTGATCCTTTCCGTCTTATGGGCTTTGGTCACCGTGTATACAAAAACTTCGACCCACGTGCGACAGTAATGCGTCAAACATGTCACGAAGTACTTGCTGAGCTAAACATTCAAGATCCACTTCTTGATATCGCTATGAAGCTTGAGCAAATTGCACTTGAAGACCCATACTTCGTTGAGAAGAAACTTTACCCTAACGTGGATTTCTACTCAGGTATCATCTTAAAAGCAATCGGTATTCCAACAAGCATGTTCACTGTAATCTTTGCAATGTCACGTACTGTTGGTTGGATCTCTCACTGGGATGAGATGCTTTCTCAACCTGGTCATAAGATCAGCCGTCCTCGTCAGTTATACACTGGTGAAACTTCACGCGATTACGTACCAACAGACAAGCGTTAATACGAATTTGCGTTTAAAAAAGGCCGCTATGCGGCCTTTTTTGTTGCCCTGCACTTGTCTATTTGTGCAAAGTAATTAAAATCGTCGCATTCTTGTAGCTTAAGGCCTTTCATGTTCGATATCACAAAAATACGTGCTGACTTTCCCATACTGAATGAAACAGTCAATGAGCAGCCTTTGGTGTATTTAGACTCAGCAGCTACCTCGCAAAAGCCACAGGCAGTTATTAATGCTCTTAGCCGTTTTTATAGCCACGAGAACGCTAATGTGCACCGCGGCCGCCATACACTCAGTGAAAACGCGACACGCCAATATGAACATACCCGAACGCTACTTGCAGATTATTTTTCTGTAAAAAATAATGAGATAGTGTGGACCAAAGGGGCAACCGAATCGATTAATTTAATCGCAAATGGTCTGGCTTCGAGGCTTAATCCTGGCGATAAAATCGCCCTATCTGCTATTGAACACCACGCCAACATCGTCCCTTGGCAACAGCTAGCTCAGCGTACCGGTGCAGAAGTCATTATTTTTCCGATAGAAAATGATTTAACTATTAATAGCGTGCACTGTAGTGAATTTATCAAGCAACAAAAGCCTAAAATAGTCGCTATTACCCATGCATCAAATACCCTTGGGAATATCACTGATTTAGCGCCAATCATTAGCGCATGTAAAGCCATTAATGCTATTTCTGTTATTGATGGTGCGCAGGCAGCGATGCATTTACGCCCTAATTTACAAGAAATTTCCTGTGATTTTTACGTATTTTCTGCCCATAAAATGCTCGGGCCGACAGGTTTAGGAGGCCTATATGGCCGATTTGAGCTGTTAAATTCGCTCGATGTATATCAAACCGGTGGCGAAATGATCGAAACAGTGAACCTAACACACAGCACTTTTCGTGATGCGCCGGGTAAATTTGAAGCAGGAACACCGAATATTGCAGGTGTCATTGCCTTTAGTGAGGCAATAAATTATTTAATATCGTTAGATTTTCAGCAAATGCGTCAACATGAGCATACAGTTTTTGACTATGCGATAAAACAATTATCAGCTATTGATGGTATTAATATCTATTCAAACCAAACAGATAACATCGGTAACATTAGTTTTAATTATCGCGATGAACATCCGTTTGATTTAGCCACCCTACTTGATGGATTTGGCGTTGCCGTGCGTAGTGGCCATCATTGTACACAACCTATAATGAGCCATTTAGGTATACCTGGGACTGTACGAGCAAGTTTTGCGTTATATAACAATAAAGCTGATGTAGACGCCTTTATCAGTGCTGTTAAAAGTAGTATTGAGTTATTAGATTAATTTTGGATAAGTTATGAATTCAGCGTTTGAAGCCGTTAGTAAAAACATTGAAACAGCTGCAGGCTGGCAGCAAAAATATCGCCAAATAATGCTCTTAGGTAAGCAATTACCTGTTATGCCTGAAGTACTCAAAGTAGATGATGCCCTTGTTAAAGGCTGTGAAAGTAAAGTGTGGCTGTATATCGACTTTGATCATACAGAAAACAGCCTAGTTTTAGCGGGCGATTCAGATACTCGTATCGTTAAAGGACTATTGGCTTTAATTTTAGCCTTATACAATGGCCTAACACCGGAGCAAGCAACGCAAATTAATGCCTATGATGAATTTGAACGACTCGGTCTAATTAGCCATTTGAGCCCTTCTCGTGGTAATGGTATTAAAGCCATGGTTGATAAAATTCAAACCATGGCTGAACAAAAACAATAAGTTTTATAAACTACGCTGTTTTTTATCAAGGTATTTTCTAATCGCTTTGGCTGCAACAAAAAAGCCAAAGCTGCCTGTCACCATGGTTGCAGAGCCAAAACCATTATTACAGTCCATATTCATTGAACCATCTGCACCTTGTTTTGCTTGGCAAACCTCACCTTCAGAGGTTGGATATACAAGCTGCTCTGTAGAATAAACACAATCGACGTTAAATTTTCGCTTTGGATTGCTACTAAAGTTGTACTGTTTTCGCAAAATATAACGTACTTTTGCAAGCAATGGATCATGGGTTGTCTTTGCAACGTCACCAAAACTGATTTGACTAGGGTCGGTTTGCCCGCCTGCGCCTCCGGTTGTAATAACCGGTAGTTTTATGCGTTTACAGTGAGCAATAAGCGCAGCTTTTTCTTTTACAGCATCAATACAATCAATCACATAGTCAAAACCTTGAATATGCTCACGAATGTTATCTAGCGTAATGAAATCGTCAATAACATTAATTTTGATATCTGGATTTATAAGCTCACAACGTGTTTTCATCGCTTCTACTTTTGCTTCGCCTACGGTGCCAGTTAAAGCATGAATTTGACGATTAACATTGGTTGCACAAATATCATCTAAATCAATGAGGGTTAGTTGCCCTACACCCGTTCGAGCCAATGCTTCAGCAGCCCAACTACCTACGCCACCAATACCAATGACACAAAAATGTGCTTGTTGTAACCAATCAAATTGTTGATGACCATATAAACGTTTAATGCCACCAAAACGAATGTCTTGTGTTGTTTCTTTCATTTACCAATCCAACGTCCAAGGAGCTGTCCACTCTTTGAATTCGTCTGAGTTAAAAACTTCATTAAGATGAGTACCTAAAGTGTAATCACATCGATACTCTTTAAGCTGCTCTTTATAACTAAATTGTAGTGCATAGGCATGCAAGTTTGTGCGCTCGTCTTTACTACCAGCATACGTACTATCACCTAGAATTGGAGCGCCTAAGCTTTTCATCGCGACTCTAAGCTGATGTGTCTTACCAGAGAATGGCTTTAACAAGTATGCACGAAGCCCTGGTCGAATACTTTTTGAGTAAAAGCGTGTGATAGCAGGATTCGTTTGGCTCTTTAACAGCTTAAATGCACCACGACGACTTTTCTGCATATCCCCTTTTATCCAACCTTGCTTTTTCTTAGGCTTAGCATCACTTACGGCTAGATAAAACTTATTTATTTTATGATCAGAAAATAGCGAAGTGAATTCGGCTGCTGCTTCTTTGTTACGGGCTAATATAATTAAACCTGATGTTACTTTATCTAGCCTATGAACCGGATAGAGCTTCTCATTAACAAGCTCTTCAGCAAGTACGACAAAACCAGCACATTGTTCACTATGAAAGCTCACACCTGCTGGTTTATAAAAAACAAAGAAGTCATCTTCACTGGCATGAAGATGAACATTGTTTACATCATGCATTTTTAGTTGCCAAGCACTGCAATAACGCGCGCTAAGTCTTCAGGGGTATCTACGCCTGCTTGCGGTGCACACAGAGCTTTTGCGATTTTAATTTTGTGACCATGATAAAGTACGCGAAGCTGCTCTAAAGACTCTAAAAGCTCTAATCGAGATTCTGGTAAATCGATGTAGTCCTTAATAAAGCCAGCACGATAAGCATAAATACCAATATGGCGTGCAAAATCAGCAAGATCTAGCTTATCACGGTCATCATTCATCATCGCATCACGGTGATAAGGGATTGGCGAACGCGAAAAATACAGTGCATTGTTGTCTGCATCGTTAATGACTTTTACACAGTTGGGATTAAATATATCATCAATCTCATCAATGCTGGTGCTCAAAGTCGCCATTGGCGCATCAGAATCAGCAAGTAGCATGGCAACTTGAGATACGTTTTCGCTTGCCAATAAAGGCTCATCACCTTGCACGTTGACAACAATAGTGTCACTTTCAAGTTTTAACTGTTCAACAACTTCAGCTAAACGTTCTGTGCCTGATTGGTGATCTTCTCGTGTCATCAATACATTATCAGTAAACTTCTTTACTGCATCAAACACTGTTTGATGATCAGTCGCTACATAAACTTGTGATGCACCTGATGCAACCGCTTTTTCATAAACATGTTGGATCATTGGTTTACCACAAATATCAGCAAGTGGTTTACCTGGTAAACGCGTCGATGCGTAGCGAGCTGGGATAACGACTACGAATTCCACTTATCAACCTCTTCTTGGCTTAATTCACGGGCTTCATTTTCTAAAAGCACCGGGATATCGTCTTTGATTGGGTACGCTAGTTTCGCAGCAGTACTGATAAGCTCTTGATTTTCTTTATCAAGACGTAGTTTACCTTTACACACTGGGCAAGCGATAATTTCAAGTAATTTTGTATCAAAGGCCATTGAGGATCCCTTTTTGTTTTAATAATAAATTAAGTTTTTCGATAACTGCTGCTGTTGGCTTTGCATCAACAGGTAAATAATACCAATTTGGTTTAGCAAAACTAAAGCATTTAACTGCATCTTTTTCTGTCATAAATACAGCGTCATCTGCAAAATCGCTAAAGTCATTTGCTTGGTAGGCATAATGATCACGAAAATGATGAGTTGATAGTAAGTTAATGCCTTGCTGCTCAAGACTTATTTCAAAGCGTTTGGGGTTACCAATAGCACTGACCGCATGGCCTTTATCTTGAACTGAATTGGCGAGTTCTGAATTACTCACGGTACGAAATGGGCTTGATGTTAAATCATAGCGGCTTTGAGCGCTGCCACCATTTTCTATGACTAAATCAACCGATTTTAAGCGCGCTTTGGTTTCACGAAGTGGACCTGCAGGCATTAATAAACCGTTACCAAATTGGCGTTCACTATCAACGATACAACATTCGATATCACGCGCCATTTTATAATGCTGCATGCCATCATCAGAAATAATGACATCGACACCATGTTGTTCTAATTTTTTTATACTCGCTTGTCGGTCAGGGCCAACCATTACAACACAACCTAGGCGACGCTTAATAAGTACTGGTTCGTCACCCGCTTGCGCTGTCGTCGTTTGTTCAGTCACTAACAAAGGATACGAATCAGACTGACCACCATAGCCACGACTGATCACCGCCACTTTTAAACCTTGCTGCTGTAAGTATTCAGCGAGCCAAATAACAAATGGCGTTTTGCCGTTTCCACCCACACTAATGTTACCCACAACAATGACAGGAAGATGCGCTTTAAATGCTTTTAGTATATTAAGCTTATATAACAAAGCACGAAGCGTTGAGATAAGCCAAAAAAGCACACTGAAAGGTAACAGCAGAACGCTGAGTAAGCCTGGCTTTTTATACCAGCTTTTTTCAATAACACTCACTACTGCTCACCAAACTGCATCTTACATAACGCACTATAGGTACCGTCTTTTTCAAGTAGCTCGCCATGCGTGCCCTTTTCGATAACTTGACCATGGTCGATGACATAAATGCAATCACTGTTTTCTATTGTTGATAAACGGTGTGCTATCACAATCGATGTTTTTTCTTTCATTAAGCTATCAAGTGCTTGCTGGATCAGTTTTTCAGATTCAGTATCAAGCGCAGATGTCGCTTCATCAAGAATCAAAATAGGGGCATCTTTTAATATTGCACGAGCAATGGCTATTCGCTGACGCTGACCGCCTGATAACATAACGCCGTTTTCACCCACCATGGTATCTAAACCTTCTGGTAAGTCTTTAACAAACTCCCAAACATGGGCTTGCTTGGCAACCGCCATTAACTCCTCGTTTGTTAATTCGCGGTCAAGGCCATAGCAAATGTTATTCGTAATAGTGTCGTTAAATAAAACCACTTGCTGAGATACCAGTGCAAATTGCTTACGTAAGTCTGTCAGTTTGTAATCAGCAATGTTGACGCCATCAAGCAAAATTTCACTGTCACCTTCAAGCTCATAATAACGCGGTAATAAATTTGAGATGGTCGATTTACCTGAGCCAGAACGGCCAACCAATGCGATGCTTTCGCCTGCATTAATCGAAAGAGATAAATTCTTTAATACAGGCTCATCTTTCGTTGGGTATTTAAAGGTCACATTGTTCACTTCAATTTTCCCAGTTACTTTGTCAACGCTGTAAGTGCCAGTGTCTTTTTCTACTTCTTCATCAAGTACTAAAAAGATACTTTGCGCTGCCGAAATACCACGTTGTAAATCGCTATTAACGTTAGAAAGTTGCTTCAGAGGACGTAATAACATCATCATTGATGAAATAAGTAATACGAAGTCACCTGAACTGATGGTATCAATCATCGACGGCAAAGACACAACCCATAAAATCACGGCCATCGCGCTTGCTGCCAAAATTTGGATAACAGAAACGCTTAACGCTTTAGTTGCATCCATTTTAATGCGCTGCTGACGATTATGATTATTAATAGCCGAGAATTGCGATATCTCTTGCTGTTGACCACCAAAGCCATGAATCACCTTGTGACCAGATAGCATTTGCTCTGAACTGCGAGTTACTTGGCCCATAGCAGATTGGATTTTTTTCGAAATCATACGAAAACGTTTCGATACAAAGGCAACGATCACGGCCACCAGCGGAATAATGACTAAAAATATCAGTGATAGCTTCCAACTGGTATAAAACATATTGAAAAGTAAGAAAACAACAAACGCCCCTTCTCTAACAACAATTAACAGGGCTTTAGTAATGGCTTGTTGAACCTGCTCAGTATCAAAGGTGATTTTAGAGATTAAATCGCCATTTGAATTTTTATCATGAAAAGACACCGGCAGATGTAAAATATGTTCGAATAATTGTTGGCGCAACGTTCTTACAACTTGAGAGCCTACATAACTTAAACAGTACGACGACATATAGTTAAACATGCCACGACCTAATACCAATGCAATTACAACAAATGGTGCATAAGTTAAAACATCAGTGTTACGATCATTTAAACCTTCATCAATGAAGGGCTTCATTAAATTTATAAACAATGCATCCATGGCTGAATAGCCAATCATGCCTACAATGGCGAAAAACGCGATTAACTTATAATCACCCACATAACTGATTAATCGCTTATAGATTTGGGATGTAGTTTGATCCATAACACTCTCTTATTCATAGACTTCGACTATTGTAGCCTTTAGGGGGTAAAAACAAAACGTCAATCTTGTTCGAACCAATAACTTTCCTGCTCTCGCGCAAATTCTAAGCGATATTTATCTTCGTAAAATTTTATGCGTATATGGCCATATTCTGCCGTCGATAACTGCTGTATATGGTGTTGGTTATAACGATTTACAACCTCAGGATGAGGAAAGCGCCATTGCCCTTGATAAGCAGATGAATGAATAACTACTTCAGGGTTTACTGCACCTATAAATTTATAACTGGAAGAAGTATTACTACCATGATGGGGGCTTATTAAAATAGTCGCTCGTAAATCCTTCCCCGCTTCAACAAGCTTAGTTTCTGCCGCTGCGGATATATCCCCAGTCAGTAACACTGAGTAATTAAAACCCGTTACTTTTAATAAACACGACTGATCATTACGACTCGCGTTTTCTACCTTTGCTGTAAAACTTCTGATATTAAGCTCATCAAGCTTGAGTGTTGTTGTTTTGCACTTATTTCCCAGCCCCTGAGGATGAAAGATAGCTAGAGTGTCTTGAAACCCTGCCATTTGCCAACTTGTTAAACCGCCAGAATGGTCGTTATCTAAGTGGCTTATTATTGTTGCGATAACAGATAACTGTTGTTTAATGATGTTGTTGAGTAATACACGGCGTACATAATCATAACGGCCAAAGTACTGTGGCCCTAAATCATAAATTATCGCTTTGTTTTTGTGGCTTACCATCACCATTAAGCCATGCCCTACATCAAACACATCTAACTGAAACTTAGCTTCTGGCTGTAATTCACTATCAACGACATAGATACAAACAGGAATTAAGCACACATATTTATTTGGACTAAAGTACAACAGCAGAAGTGATATGTAACTTATGATCAATAATGAAAAACTAAACTCATTGAGCGAGAACCAACGCCAGCCATTAGGGATAGAGAGTAGTAATTGATAGCCATAATACAGCGCACTGTCGACGATTGATAACAAACCAGAAACATCCAGTAGGCTAGAAACCAAACTATAAAAAAGTAACAAAGGCAATAATAGTAAACCTACCAAGGGCACGGCAATGAGGTTAATCAATAAACCTATGACGCTAGTGCCTGAGAAGTAATATAAGGATAGAGGCAGTAAACCGACAAATAAAGCGCACTGAACTTGCAGTAGCTGTGCAAATCGCTTTAAAAAACCAAGTGACAAATTAACTGTGTTTTTAGTCAGTAGAAAGATGATCGTAACAGCCAAAAAACTGAAATAGAGCCCGGGGTTTAAAAGTGCAAATGGGTCTATAAACAACACAACACTCAAGGCGTACAAAATTGAACGCCAACGCACTGGGTTTTTCCCTAGGTTATAAATAACAAGGTAACAGCCTAACATCAGCAGCGCTCGGCTTGCGGAAACTATAAAATCACTTAAGTAGACATAGATGAACGAGCAACAGAACCCTACAAAAACAAATAACTTATTTAATTGAATTGATTGTCTTACGCGTAAATGACTCACTCTTAACAGCCACTTACTACTATAAAAGCCGACTGCAAAGATAAGTCCGATATGAAGACCTGAAATAGCAAGCAGATGCGACAAGCCTAATTCACGTAGGTGTTTTCTATCTTCATAGCTTATTTTACTTTTGTCACCGGTTAAAAGCGCATAATAAAGCCATTGTAATTGGGTGTTTGCCGTCACTTTTTCAATATATGTGTGGTAACTCACTCGAAGGGAGTCATATCGATGATGATTTAAATAGCTTATCTCCCCTACGCTTCGGCCTTTATAAAATACTCGCTCAAGTAATGCTTGCCGCTCTCTATCAAAACTATAGAAATTTTTTACCGATCTGTAAGGTTTAAGTTTGAGTTCTGCGCTTAATTTATCTCCACTAGTAACAGGTTTATCTGAAGTAATGCTTAGCATCGCATTAGGAGCAGGTCGCATGCCTGTAGAGCAAGATTCAATATTTTTAAGACTTGCTTTAATGTAATAAGGGCTTTGTTCACTGTAAGTTTCAACTACCTCAAATAGAACTAATCTGCTTTGTTGATAATCGATTTGACAGTCAGAGATTGAATAAAAGATGAAGTAATGAAAAATCACTACTAAAATAGCGCAAATAAACCCTGACAATAGAGTTAAAAAAGGCTTAAAATAGGCACCTGCTAGCAATACAGCAAAACTCATTATATAAAACGCCGCAGTGCCAAATGTATATAGGGTGAAAAAACAGCCTATAACAAAGCCGCTGCATAACCAAATAGATGTAAATGGTTGCTTTAAATGGCTAAGAAAACGATCCAACGCTTTTTACCTGATCATAACAAGGTAAAAGAACACAAGTATTTAAGAATTTTTGGTCGTTTATTGCATGATGCCAATTTATGGCACTTAAATAGACGCTCAGCACGCGGTGCATTTGCTGTTGGTTTATTTTTTGCGTTCATCCCTGTTCCTTTTCAAATGGTCCTTGCAGCCGCCCTGGCTATTCCATTTCGAGTAAATTTACCGATTTCTGTTGCAACAGTGTGGATCACTAACCCACTGACCATGCCTCCTATTTTCTATTGTTCATATATTGTAGGCACCATTGCCCTTGCTCAACCACAGCAGCACTTCCAATTTGAACCAAGCTGGCAATGGTTTATAGATAGCCTTACAACAATTGGCCCTGCATTTTTAGTTGGCTCATTTATATGTGCAACAGCTGCGGCAATCATTGGTTATTTTGGTACCGACATGCTTTGGAAACGCTCAGTCCGTAAAGCATGGATACACCGCCATAAAAAATAACTGATTTCAGTATAGACAAAAAACCCAGCTTGAAGCTGGGTTTTTTAATATTGATTAGTAAGTCTCGATTACGAAACGATTACTTTTTAAAGAAGCGACGTGCTGCTGCAAATGGTAATAGCAATAATGCATACCAAGGGAAGCTTGCTGATTGACGCTCGTATTGTTCAATCTCTTCTGCAGGACATTCTTCAACACTGCCGTCAATTGGTGTTAACTTAACAGCCACTGCGACACTTTCATATTCGATATTGCCATTAACATCGACTACAACGTTACCGAATGAATCTGTCTTTTCAACAGTTTTAGTCGCAACACCGAAGATTTCATTATTGTTGTTAATTGATTTCGCTTCAGCAACCGTGTATTTGAAGCGAGTCTCACCATCTTCTTCATAACAAGGTAATAAATCGTTTAAGTTAACAACTGAATCTTCACCGATGGTGTACATGAAACCTTCACGACGACGGGTAGAAGTATTGTAAATATCTGTTTCGCCCTCACCAACAATAATACCATTGTCATTGATATCGTTAGCTAATGAACTTGAGCTTGAAAAGTAATCCGTTGGGAAAACAACGCTATCGCTATTTTTATCGTAGTAGAAAAACTTTGTACGCGTTGTACCGTCGATACGCTTGCTCGCGTAGCCAACAATAACATCATCATTATTTACCGCTAAAGGCTGACCCGAAATCCAATCATCCTCTTGGTCGATAAATTCTTTTACTTCACCATTTTCGAAAATAACAGGCATAGTAATACGTGTACTATTACTCTTGTAACGCACATCAGACGTACCAACCACTAAACCATTTTCGTTGATTGCAAGTGCGTTACTACGAAACGCGAAATCTTCATCATCTTCAGGCGTTAAACCTAAGCCATACATTTCTGTATTGGTGATGTTTAGATTACTGTCTAATGTCCACTTAACAGCACGTTTATTATAAATACCCGTTGAATAAGTACGGTTGTACGCTTCTACACAGTCTGAAACTGGTTCATCTTCTCCGTCACAGTTATCAGTAATATCATCCAGTGGATCAACCGCAATATCAGTAGAGACAGTGCCTACTACTTCATAGCCATTTGCTGTTTTGATAATATCATTTGCTGAGCTAACACCACCATACTCATCAAACTCTGGTGCTAATTCAACTTTCACACCGTCTTCGCTGATAACAATTGCACGGCTAATGAAGTCTCTTAAAAAGTGGGTTTCTTCTTCGTCTTCATCTGTTTGAGTGAACGATGTTTTTTCGTAAGGTGCACTGCCCCAACCAACCATCACACCGTCATCTGTTACAGCATTTAATAAATTAGAAGTCGAGCGTGTTAAGCCATCAAAATCAAGAGACTGTTCATCAAATAAAACTTGTTCTGAAGCACCTTCAGATGTGTAAAGTGTTGTAATTGCACTTGATAATTTTTGATATTCTGAGTCAGTTGAACGACCTGTTAAAAAACTTACCATAAATGCATGAGCATCGGCATTTGTATTTACCGCATCGTTATTCTCAATATCATCAAGGGTGAATGTAATTTCTTTATCAATGAGTTCATACTGCTTTTTAGCTGTATCATAAGCATCTTTGATCAACGAATCTGTAAAATCGATATAAGAGACATCAACGGGTAATTTGTAAAGGCCATTTGCTAAGCCTATGATGTGACCGTTTTCACTAACATCTGTTACGTAGTTAAATTTAGCGCCATCAATTCCACCTAATTCTTCTAATTTATAGGTTGCGCTCATCGCTGAGGTACTTAGGGTGGCTAAAATACTGGCAGCGAGTAATTTGTATTTCATTTTAATCCTTACTACTGATTCTTTAAATCTTCGAGTTCTTCCCAGCGCTCAAAAGCGACTTCAAGCTCAGACTCTAACTCGGCTAAATGGTTCAATGCTTCTGTTGTAATTGCAGCATCTTGCTTAAAAAAGTCAGGGTCATTAACCACAACTTGCTGAGCGTCTAACGCTTTTTCAAGTTGTTCCACTTTACTGGGTAATTCTTCTAATTCAAGTTTTAATTTGTAAGAGAGTTTATTACTTTTCTTTGGTGTTTTATCTTGGCTAACAACGGCCGGCTTTTCTTGCTTAATTTGTTGCTGTTGTTGTTTTTCTTGCTCAGCTAAATGAGCTGCATACGCTTCATAGTCGCTATAGCCTCCGACAATATCGGTGATCTTGCCGTTACCTTCAAATGCCCATACAGAATTACAGGTATTATCAATAAATTCACGGTCATGGCTTACAATCAGTACAGTGCCCTGATATTGGTTAATGATCTCTTCTAAAAGCTCTAAAGTTTCAATATCGAGGTCATTGGTAGGCTCATCGAGAACAATAATGTTAGATGGCTTTAAAAATAACTTTGCTAATAATAAGCGGTTTTTCTCACCACCTGAAAGCGCTTTTACTGGCGTACGCGCTCTTGCCGGTGGAAATAAGAAGTCTTGTAAGTAACCTAGTACATGACGTGAGCGCCCGCCCATCATCACTTCTTGCTTACCTTCAGCTACGTTATCTTGTACTGTTGCTTCTTCATCAAGTTTTTGACGATACTGGTCAAAATAAGCAAACTCTAAGTTAACACCTTGCTTAACACTGCCGCTATCAGGTGTTAAGTCACCAAATAAAATTTTAAGCAGTGTTGTTTTACCAATACCATTTGGCCCAATAAGGCCAACACGATCGCCACGCATAACAAGGGTTGAAAAGTCTTTTGCGATGACTTTATCTTTAAATGCATGACAGATGTTTTTCGCTTCGAATACTAATTTACCTGAACGATCCGCTGTTTCAATATTGAAATCAGTTTTACCGACTTGATCAACACGCTGCTTACGCTCTTTACGTAACTCTTTTAAAGCACGTACACGGCCTTCATTACGCGTTCTACGTGCTTTAATACCTTGGCGGATCCACGCTTCTTCTTCTGCTAAGCGCTTATCAAATAATGCGTTTTGTGTTTCTTCTACTTTTAGATCATGCGCTTTTTGTTCAAGATATGTCGCATAATCGCCAGGGTATGAAACCAGCTTACCACGGTCTAAATCAAGAATACGGGTTGCAACTGCTCGAATGAATGCACGGTCATGAGAAATAAAAACGATGCCGCCTTTAAACTCTTTTAAAAATTGCTCAAGCCAAATAACACTACTCATATCTAAGTGGTTGGTAGGCTCATCAAGTAGCAGTAAATCAGGTTCACTAACCAAGGCTCGTGCAAGAGCAACTTTACGTAGCCAACCACCCGATAATGATTCAAGCTTGGCTTCTGGGTCTAGCTCTAAGCGAGATAAAACGAGCTGAATACGGGTATCAAAACGCCAGCCATCAACGGTTTCTAATTGATTAGATAAACGCTCTAATTTGTTAAGCAATTTATCGTTATAGTCTGTTTGCATTTGATTACTAACTTGGTGATATTCTATCAGTAAGTTAGCAATGTCAGGCATGCCCTGCGCGACATAATCAAATACTGAGCCTGCCGCCCCTTTTGGTGGATCTTGCTCTAAACGTGAAATACGAATACCGCCTAATTGGTTGATTTCACCATCATCCAATGTCACTTGGCCATCAAGCACTTTTAATAGTGTTGATTTACCTGCACCGTTTCGACCAACGATACAAACGCGCTCACCTGACTCAATAACGGCATCGGCATCATCTAGTAGCGGATGCGTACCATAAGCGAGTTGAGCTTTGGCTATTCTGATTAAATCCATCGTGATTACTACTCTTATTCTTTATTATCAGCAATAAATTGCGCTAATTGCTCAGCATCAAAAGGCCAAAATAATTTCTTGCCTTGATGAGATTCCACAACCGGAATACTGGTTTGGTAAAGTTCAATCAGCTGTTCACTGTCCATAATATCTTTTGCTACAAACGAAGCGTTTGCAGCAATTAATAATTCATCGGCCATTTCACACAGATGACAGCCATCAGTGTAGTACAGGGTAAAGTTAGCCATGGGTAATAAGCCAGCTATTATGAATTTGCTTATTACGTTTAAAATCTGGTGATAAAGTCTTGTCAGAAATGTTTTCTGCTTTTAAACCCAGACCCATTAGCCCTACTTCATCCATGCTAAAGCCACGCTTATTATTTGAGAATATAAGCGTACCGTTAGGGCTTAAAATTTTCTTAACCCAGGTAAGTAATTTGATATGGTCGCGTTGTACATCAAACGCATCTTTCATACGTTTTGAGTTTGAGAACGTCGGTGGATCTAAGAAAATTAAATCATATTGGCCTTGTGCATACTCAAGCCACTTCAAGCAGTCTGCTTGCTCAAAACGATAACGTGTATTACTGATATCATTCAGAGCAAAGTTTTCTTGCGCCCACTTTAGGTAGGTTTTTGACATATCAACCGTGGTAATCGCTTTAGCACCACCCACAGCAGCATGCACAGATGCGCTGCCTGTATAAGCAAACAAGTTTAAGAAACGTTTGCCTTGTGCGTTTTGTTGGATATAACGACGAGCTAAACGGTGATCTAAAAATAAACCAGTATCTAAATAATCAAATAAGTTTACTTTGAATTTAGCGCCAAACTCTTCAACTACTTGAGTACGATTTTGTTTTGCTACCTTGGTATATTGCTCTTCACCTTTTTGCTTTTTACGCACTTTAACTGCAATATTTTCTGGTGCTATCTTTAATTGCTCAGCGGTCAAGCTGATCACATCTTGCAAACGTTTTTGAGCCGTATTGTCATCGATTTCTTTCGGTGCAGCATATTCAAAAATAACCGCTGAATCATCGTATACATCAACAGCTACGTTATATTCTGGAATATCCGCATCATAAACACGGTAGCAGCTTACTTCATTTTGCTTTAACCAGTTCTTTAAATTTTGCTTATTTTTCTTTAAACGGTTTGCAAAGGCAGTTGAACCTTCAAAATTAAGAGCCGGCTTATCTTCTTTGCTAAGTTCTACTTGTTTATCGTCAAGTTGGTATAGATTTAATACAACATCTAAAGGGCCATTTTTAAACTTATAGCGTTTTAACTTAACTAACTTTAATAACTTAAATAAGCTTTCGTCAGTGCCAAGTAAAGCAAGTTTCCAATGATTAAAGTGCTTTTTAAAACCTACACCTAAGCTACGATGTAAGTTCACCAGCTCAGCCATTGAGCCTAAACGTTCACCATAAGGTAAGTTTGAAATCACCACACCAGGTAGTTTCGCAACTGAGGTTAACTTAGTGGCATCACTTTGTTTAAACTTAATCACATTACCAAGGTCAGCACGCTCTGCGTTTTCTTGCGCTTTTGAAATCACACTGGCGTCAATATCATGGCCAATAAGCCAAAGTTTAGGATCTGTAATTTGGGCCGTTAGTTCTGCTTTTAATTCTTTGTATTTTTGAATTCGGAAACTAGGCAATCGCTCAAAGGCAAAACCTTCACGGAATAAGCCCGGCGCTTCATTGCGTGCCATGCTTGCAGCTTCAATTAAAATGGTACCAGAGCCACAACATGGATCGAATAAAGGTTGTTGTACGTTTTCAAGCCAACCACTTCGTTTCACAAGGGCTGCAGCTAAATGCTCTTTAATCGGCGCTTTGCCTTGATCTTGACGATAACCACGCTCAGATAAACGCGGGCCAGAATAATCGATGTAAAGCGCAACACCTTGACGGTTCAATCTTGCTACAACACGTACATTGGCATTGTATTTATCAACATCAGGACGTTGCTCGAATAAATCCGCGAAGTAATCAACAATCGCATCTTTTACAACTAGACCTGAAAATTGCGTATTTTTTAAATCGTTATTTGTACCACTAAAATCAACAGCAAAGGTTTGTTTAGGGCCAAACCATTCCTGCCAAGGCTGCAAGCGCGCAAATTGATAAAGGCTGTCTTTGTCTTTTACGCCTTCTTTTTCTTCTATCAGCATCATGATACGAGTCGCAAAACGGCTCGATAAACAAATCTTTTGTGCTAATAAGCTATCTGCTTCAAAACGTACAGAGCCCACGGTTTGTTTTGAGACTTCTGCACCTAGTGCTGTAAGCTCATCAACAAGTAAATTTTCTATTCCGATAGAAGTAAGTGCGATAAATTGCAAAGTAAAAACCCTTAAATTCTAATTGCGCAGGATTATAGCATAGCTTGGCGAACAAAAACGCCAACATTTGCAGGGATATTAGCTGGATTTTTACTTAGCTCACTAGGTTACAAATCTCGCGCCGCGATTAAATAGCTCCTAAAGTGAACAAATTTTAATTCACAAAGGTCAACACGCCCTAGGCTGATTTAAACTGTTTTTGTTGAATATAAACAGGATGGATACGGTTATTTAAAACCTTAATAGCCTCAAACTGTTCAAGAGAAAGGTTTTCGTCTAGTTGAAAGTGTTGGCTTAGGTTAATACACACTGAGGCTTCGCTTGAGTGGTCAACAATTAAAAACTCACCTTCTTGTGCCTGTGAGCACAACTTCACTACAGCTTCGACACTTGGCTGGCTGCCATGATACTCATGAAAGAACCAACTTTTTGCAAGTACTGGCTTTAAATGAAATTTTACCGCAGTAGCATTTAGCGCGATTTGGCAAAGCTCTGCAGGGTTCCATAGTGAGAAAGTTTCGAGGTATTGATAAACTTGCTGATAAAATGCAGCGTCTTCAAGGCTAAAGTTAGGCTCTTGTAAAACAGCATCAGTGAGTTGGCGAAGTTTGTAAGGCGTGCACAGTTGCATATCTTGGTCTAGGTCAACCAAAAGACGATTATTTTTTGCACAAGCAAGCCATTTCCATTGCTTAGATGCTTGTAACATGTCCCCTCCCTAACGAATAAATACTGTGCGCATAATCACAAATTATAACTAAAGCAGACCATTAATAAAATGATTTCTTAGAACATTTTATTAATGATCAATTGCTTAGATAACTGATCCTTATAAGCTGTTTAGGATCGTTTTTACCAATTCTGGGCCTTTATAAATGAAACCAGTGTAAACTTGTACAAGGTCTGCACCAGCTGCAAATTTCTCTTTTGCCGAATCAGCATCGTCAATACCACCCACACCAATGATAGGTAGTTTACCTTCGGTTAAACGCTTAAGCTCACTAACCACGTGGGTTGAACGCTGACGCACAGGCTGGCCTGATAAACCACCCGCTTCATTTGCGTATTGTTGACCTTGTACCATTGCACGCTCAAGTGTGGTGTTTGTAGCAATAACACCATCGATCTTATTGTTGATCAATGACTCACTAACTTGGCCGATTTGTACTTCATCAAGATCAGGGGCGATCTTAACTAGCATAGGCACTTGTTTGTTATGTTTAGCAACTAGATCAAGTTGTTCATTCTTTAAGCTTTGCAATAAGTCATCAAGCGCTTCGCCGTACTGTAAATCACGAAGACCTGGGGTATTCGGTGAAGAAATATTTACTGTGATATACGATGCATGCTCAAATACTTTACGCATACAGTGAATGTAATCATCTTTACCCTGCTCGTTTGGTGTATCTTTATTTTTACCAATATTAATACCTAGAATACCGTCGTATTTCGCTGCTTTAACATTGTTAACTAGGTTATCAACGCCCTTATTGTTAAAGCCCATGCGGTTAATAATCGCATTTGATTCAGGTAAGCGGAAAATTCGCGGTTTATCGTTACCCGCTTGCGGACGTGGTGTAACAGTACCTACTTCTACAAAACCAAAACCCATTTGCGAAAATGCATCAATACACTCGGCATTTTTATCTAAGCCAGCCGCTAAACCTACTGGGTTTTTAAACTCTAAACCTAAAAAGTTGACGGGTTTATTAGGGACAGATTGAGACCACGCAGCACTCAATGGCGTATGAGCAAATCGGCGTAAATTATTAAGTGCAAATTCATGAGCCCACTCCGCATCACGGGTAAACATAAAACGGCGAGCTAGATCATAAAACATGGTTTGTTCCTTAGGTAAAAATAAACAAGGTAGCCGTTTATAAACGGACCATTGCAAATTAAGGGCAAAAAAATACCCCAGCGAGCTGGGGTATGTATTTTAACGACTTTTCACTTATTTGGAAGTGTCACAGTTGTGGCTTAACAACATTAGTTCACGAAGTGCCACTGAGAACTTCGCAAAATCATGGCTTTGCGATGTTTTGAACTCAGAAAGCATCTGCTTCCAACGTTGTAATAGTAGATCTTGGTTATCCATCCACTCATCAATTTGTGCATCAATGTCTTTGCTGTCTGCAGCAAAGCTATTAAGTACCACAGCTGATAATGTACGTTGTTGCCAATCCAGCTCTTCACGGTAAGAAGCACGAGCAAGTGCTTGCCAGTGGTTCGCAACTGGTTGGTTGGTGATTTGGTCAAGGAACCAATGTAAGCCCATACGCGCACCTAGCTTGAAGTAGGTGTTAGAAACCATATCAATGCTACGATCTGAATTGTTAGCGATTTCAGCTAAGTCCATTACAGAGAATAAGCTTGATAGTGACACAATACGTGTTGCAAGTGCTTTTGGTACATTGCTGTCAATTAGCTTATCTGCCGCTTTAACTAAGCGCTCGCTTTCTTTTTCAACCATGTAGCTGTTTAAGTTTTCACTTAAATCAGCAAATGTTGGTGCAAAGAATTCAATTGCTTGCTCAATTGTTTGTGCTTTATTGCGATGACGTAAGAACCAACGTGTTGCACGACGAACCGTACGACGTAATTGATATAGCATTTCTGTTTGTACAGCTGCTGGGATCTTATTATCAAGTGCAACAATCGATGACCATGTTTCTGGCATCTGGAACACTTCTTTTGCAATTGAGTAGCAAAGTGCGATTTCAGCTTCGTTAGCACCTGTTTCTTCGTGCATACGAACCATAAAGTTAAGACCCATATCGTTAACGATGTTGTTTGCAAGTTTCGTTGCAATAATCTCTTTACGAAGTGGGTGGTTATCCATTGCATCGTTGAACTTCTCACGAAGTGGCACAGGGAACGACTTAACTAATAACTGACGGTAGTAAGGGTTTTCAGTGATTTCATCAACCACTAGAGACTCTTTTAATACCATCTTCGCGTAAGAAACAAGTACAGAAAGTTCTGGACGAGTTAAATCTTTACCCGCTGCTGCGCGCTCTGCAAGCTCTTCATCCGTTGGAATGAACTCGATTGCACGGTTAAGCTTGCCATCTTTTTCAAGGGCATGGATGAAACGTACTTTTTCTTTAAGCGTTGACGTACCTTTTGATTGAGTAATCGATAAGGTATGCGTTTGACGATAACAGTCTTTCAATACTAACTCAGACACTTCATCAGTCATTGAATAAAGTAACTCATCACGCTGTTTACGTGTTAAGTCACCTTCAGCAACTAGGCCATTAAGTAAGATCTTGATGTTTACTTCGTTATCTGAACACGCAACACCACCTACGTTATCGATAAAGTCGGTGTTAACACGACCGCCTTTAGCCGCAAATTCAATACGACCTAATTGAGTCGCACCTAAGTTACCGCCCTCACCTAAGATCTTCGCACCAAGCTCAGAACCGTTAATACGAAGTGCATCATTCGCGCGGTCACCCACATCAGCATCAGTCTCTTTAGAGTTCTTGATGTAAGTACCGATACCACCATTCCAAAGTAAATCAAACTCCATCATTAGAGCTGCTTTGATTAACTCGTTAGGTGTCATGCTCGCTTTCTTAGTGCCAAGCATTTTCTTCATTTCTGGGCTTAAGCTAATTGATTTAGCCGCACGAGAGAAAATGCCACCACCTTGTGAAATAAGGTCTTTGTTGTAATCTTCCCAAGAAGAACGCGGTAAATTAAATAAACGCTCACGCTCTGGATAAGATGTCGCTGCATCTGGATTTGGATCAACAAAGATGTGCATGTGGTTAAACGCTACTTGTAAGCGAATGTGCTTAGAAAGCAGCATACCATTACCAAATACGTCACCTGCCATGTCGCCGATTGCCACCACAGTGAAATCTGTTGTTTGACAGTCAATATCCATTTCACGGAAATGACGCTTAACAGATTCCCAAGCACCTTTTGCAGTGATACCCATTTTCTTGTGGTCGTAACCTACTGAGCCACCCGATGCGAATGCATCACCTAGCCAGAAGTTATATTCATTTGCAATGCCGTTAGCAATATCAGAGAAAGTCGCAGTACCCTTATCGGCAGCAACAACTAAATACGGGTCATCTTCATCATGACGAACAACATCAACTGGTGGCACAATCTCACCACGTTCAATGTTATCTGTGATATCTAATAAACCACGGATGAAAATCTTGTAACACTCTTGGCCTTCTTTGAAGAATGCTTCACGGTCTGTCGGTAGCTGTTTACATACGAAACCACCTTTAGAACCTACTGGCACGATAACTGTATTTTTAACTTGTTGAGCTTTAACAAGGCCCAGTACTTCAGTACGGAAGTCTTCTCGACGGTCAGACCAACGTAAACCACCACGAGCAACTTTACCACCACGTAAATGAACACCTTCAACGCGCGGCGAGTATACAAAGATCTCAAACGCAGGCAGTGGTAATGGCATTTCAGGGATCATAGAAGGCTGAACTTTGAACGATACGTATGACTTAAATTGGCCATCCGCTTCTTTTTGGAAGAAGTTCGTTCTAAGAGTTGCATTGATCATATCAACGTATAAACGGATGATACGGTCATCATCTAGGTTTGCTACGTTTTCTAGTTCAAGATTAACTTGTGCAACTAGCTTCTCAAGTGTCTTCTCACTACCAGGGTTCTTAACTGAGAACTTTTTAGTGAATAAGTTAACGATTTGCGATGCAATGTGTGGGTAATTTGCAAATGTGCTTTCGATGTAAGTTTGCGAGAAAGTTACACCAATTTGACGCATGTATTTAGCGTAGGCACGAAGAATAGACGCTTCACGACCTGTTAAGCCACCCATTAATACTAAACGGTTGAAACCATCATTTTCTAAACGGTTATTCCACACGTTCGTTAACGCTGCACGGAAACGCGCTGAGACTTTATCAAAGTCAGCAATGCCCTTGTTGTCAATTAGCATGGTGAAATCCATGATCCAATTAACTTTACCGTCAGTCGTTTTCACTGAGTAAGGCGTTTCACCCACTACGCGTAAACCAAAGTTTTCTAACATCGGCATTACGTCAGATAAGTGGATTGGCACATCTTTATGGAATAAGCTTAAACGAACAACATTGGTGTTTGCTTCTTCTTGTGGACGGTAGAACAACATTTCAAGTTTGTTCTCGTCATTCAGAAGCTCTAGCTTTTCAATATCAACAACCGCTGCACTTGGTAAAACCTGATCTTTATACGCACTTGCAAACGCTTGTGCATATTTACGGTTTAGTTCTTTACCGCGTGCTTCACCTGCGCTTTCAAGTAGTGCAGATTGGAGTCTATCTTCCCAAGTACGGGCAGCTTCAATTAGGTTGTTTTCGATGTCTTTCACGTTATATTCAATATTATTGTCAGTCACACGCACCGTGTAATGTGTACGGGCTAATGTTGACTCAGAGAAGAAAGTAGTAAATTCGACTTTGTCGTCAGAATTAAATGCATTGGCTAAGATACGTTGCGTTTCACGACGTAGTGCCGTGTTATAGCGCTCACGCGGAACATATACCATGCAAGAGAAGAAACGGCCATATGCGTCTTTACGCACAAAAATACGGCACATATCACGCTCTTGTACTTGTAATACGCCCATGGCAACTTCAAGTAGTTCAGCTTCACGTGCTTGCACAAGCTCATCACGTGGATACGTTTCTAAAATATTTAATACCGCTTTGTATGCATGGGTGCCTTTAGCAAAGTCACACATTTCCATAATGCGGTTAATCTTACTTTTCAGTACAGGTACATCAGCGGCGCTGTTGTTGTAAAAGCTTGATGAGAATAAACCAAGGAAGCGATCTTCACCAATTACATTGCCTTCATCATCAAAACGCTTAATACCCACGTAATCGATGTATGCAGGTCGATGTACACGAGACACTGAATTTGTTTTCGTTAAAATTAATAAGTTGCTGCTTCGCGCTTCTTGGCGCGCTACTTCAGGTAACTCAGAAAGTAAACGGCTATGCTCTTCGTCTGTGTTTTTCATTAGACCAAGGCTAGTGCCCTTTTTACCTTTTAACTGGTAATCACCTTGCACAGGCGAAAGTTCATACTCACGGTAACCCATTAGCGTAAAGTTATCTTTAGCTAACCAGTCTAAAAACTCTACCGTCTCTGCAACTTCGCTTTCGTTATTATTATGGTGGCGTTTAGGTAAGTCTTTCGTAACCGCAATTAGCTTTTCACGAATTGGCTGCCAATCTTCTACAGCGATAGATACGTCAACTAACACAGACTCAAGTTCTTTTTTGAAAGACTCAATTACTTTTGCATCTGTTTGACGATCAATTTCGATAAAGAACACAGTTTTTGTCGACGTTGATTCTTGCTCTGCTTTTAAGCTTGAAATACCGGTGATTTTAGCATTTTTATCACGTTGGATTTTCAGCGGAGAGTGAAGTAATAAGTGAGAAGCGATGTTTGCGCGAGTCATGGCCATGCGCACAGAATCAACGAGGAAAGGCATGTCTTTCGCGATGATTTCAACAATAGTGTGCGATGACTGCCAGCCATCTTTTGCTACTTCAGGATTGAAAACACGGACAACCGCGTCATCAGAATTATTTTTTTCTAGCGAGTTCCATAGGCTTAGTGCAGCGCCATATAAGTCACTATCGTTGCGATGAGCCAAATCCTCTTTAGACATATTGCTGTACAAGGCTTTGGCGAATTTCTCAACGAGTAACACATTATCAGCGTGAACTTTTTTCTGGATCAGCTTACAGACATTATCTAAGATAACCGAGGCTTGCCCTTCATTTCGTGTCATTGTATGTTCCTTAATCTATACTACTTATCGATTAGTAGAATATTTGTACAGCCATTTATTAGCGTGGAGTCAGGTAAATTCTAACTCTTTTACAGCTAATAAACAGCCTTTTCGATGAAATCATTTTAAGCTTTTCAGCTATTTGGTCATCTATTCACAAAATATAGATATAAATGGCCATTACTAGCCATATTGGAGCACAATTATTCACATTATTTTTTCTGGTCAGTCCAGAGGAAGCTACCAATTGCAGGTAAAAGTAGTACTGCACCCAACATGTTAACCAAAAACATGAAGGTCAGAAGAATACCCATATCCACTTGGAACTTCAGATCAGAGAAAATCCATGTGCTAACACCAATGGCTAAGGTAATACCTGTGAACAGCACTGCACTACCACGCTCTGCTAACGCATTACGATAAGCCACTTCGAGTGCCACACCTTGTTTTAGCTGCCCCATCATTGATGAAAGTATGTAAATCCCGTAATCGACACCAATACCAACACCTAAAGCAATAACTGGTAATGTCGACACTGTTAAACCTATTTCAAGTTGTACCATCAACGCTTGCGCTAAGGTTGATACGATGTACAGAGGTAATACAACCGCGACCGTTGCCTTAACACTTCTAAAGCTAATTAAGCATAGCAGGATTACGGCGCCGTAAACGTAAAGCATCATAGGTAGCTGTGCAGCCGATACCGACTCGTTCGTTGCAGCCATCACACCGACAGGGCCTGACGCTAGCTTAAACTTTAATTCATCGGTTTCTTCAGCCTTAGCAAACTCTTTAACTTTAGCTACCACATGGTCAATTGTTTCTGCTTTGTGGTCATTTAAGAAAATAATCACAGGCATTACAGAGCAGTTACCATCAAGTAAACCTGAGCTTGTTTCAACGCGTGAAGTAGCTTGCACTAAACTTGCCGTATTGCGCGGCAGGCTTTGCCATTTTAAGTTACCTTCGTTGAAGCCGGCATTCACAGATTGCGCAACTGAGCTTAAGCTCACAGCCGATTGTACCCCTGCAACGTTTTCCATCTGCCATTGGAAACGACTAATACGCTCCATAACATCATGCTCAGTACACGCAGCAGGATACGCTTCTACAATCACTTTTAGGATATCTGATGAAATGGTGTATTTATCAGAAATCAAAAAGGTGTCTTGGTTATAGCGGGCATCTTGGTGCAAAGATGGCGCACCAGCATGCAAGTCACCAATACGCATTTTGTCAGCTTGCCAGTAACCCACTGCAAATAACAAAGCCGTAAAGACGATAATAAAACCCGCTGTTTTACGATCAGTCGCTTTTACTAATAGCTCGCGTAACTTGTCTAGTAGATTTGGTTTGTCTGTGTGGGTCCCTGCTTGAATATGCACAGAGCCTTCAAAGCGCATGTACGATGCCCATACAGGTAATAAAATTAAGTTAGTAAAAATAATTACCGCCACACCTAAACTTGCTGTGATAGCAAGTTCACGAATAATACCAATATCAATGGTGAGTAAAGTTAAGAAACCAATTGTGTCTGATAGCAGTGCAATACCACCTGGGATCAGAAGTGCTCTAAAGCTTGCCTGACAACAAACCCGAGTTGAACTACCCGTAGACACTTTTTTACCGATGTCATTAATCATTTGCACGCCATGGCTTACACCAATCGCAAACACTAAAAACGGCACTAAAATTGACATAGGGTCTAAACCAAAGCCTAAGCTTGAAAGCAAGCCTAACTGCCAAACAACAGCAATGATTGAACAGGCAATTGGTAAAATAGTCAGTTTTAATGAATGGCAGAACAGCCAAACCATTACGAATGTGAAAGCAATGGCAATAGCAAAAAATAACAGTACGCCTTTAGCACCCTCTGCTACATCCCCTGCCATTTTCGCAAAACCAATAATATGAATACTGACCTTGTCAGTACTTAGCGGTTCACGAACTTGTGTTTCTAGCTTTTCTGCAAACGCTAAAGTATCTAGTTTTTCTTGCGTTTGTGGATCAGTTTCGAGTAGCTGGGCTGTCACCATCGCACATGAGTAGTCACTGGCAATCATACGGCCAACGACTTTTGCTTTTTCGATGTTTTCTTTTACAACCGCAAGACCACGTTTATCAGCGGTAAAGTTTGCTGGAATAATTGGACCGCCAGCAAAACCATCTTCAACCACTTCAACAAAACGCGCACTCGGTGCGAAGATTGAATTTACCAATGGGCGATTTACACCCGGAATAAAGTAAAGCTGATCATGAACTGCTTTAAGTTGGGTGAAAAATTCCTCATTAAAAATATCACCATCTGCATCACAGACAGAAATCAAAATGCTGTTTGCTCCACCAAACTGTTTTTCATGTTTGGTGTAAACTTTCATGTAGTCATGATTAAGCGGAATATTTTTATTAAACGACGCGTCTAATTGAATTTGTGTTGCTTTGAATAATAAGAAACAACTGATCAAAGCAAAGGAAATAATTGCGAATAAGCGATGACGAAACACCGCTCTTTCTAAAATATCTAAAAAACCACGCATTACGGATTCAACTCCTTCACTTTAATGCCATTTTCTGAAGCCATAACTAGTTTGTCTTGAAACACAACACCATCAAGTAACGATTTACCATCGGCCATTTGTTGTTCTGATAATTGGCCATCCTCAATTTGGAAAATCACCCCGCTGTTGGCAAATAATAACCACTGGTTGTTGTATTTAATCGCGCTATTCACGGTTGCATAATTGTCGTGTGGTAGTTGTTGCCATTGATCACTGCCAGCTTGGCGAGTGAAAATATTGCCTCGAAGGCCTGCAACTAGATCTTCACCACCTTGATCTGCAGTTGACGCAAACGTAAAGAAAGAGCCCATATAGATCTCTTCAAGACGCTGCCATGTTTGACCATTGTCGAAACTTTGTGCCATTAAACCCATTTCACCGGCTAGAAATAGACTCTTCTCGGTTTTAACGATGCGATTAAAATGCGGCAGTATTGAAGCAGTTTCAATTTCATAGCCTTCTGGGTCACTGTCTTTTAAATCATTGAGGTATTCACGGTCTTCTTCAAATAACAGACTATCTAAAAAACGCTTCTGCCAAGTTTGGCCACCATCGTTAGTTTCAAAAAACATTCCATATGCACCAACTGCATAGCCATGTTTTTCAGTAGTAAATAAAATGTCTAAACATGGCTTATCCATGTTTGGTAAAGATTGCTGTAACTGCCAGGTTTTTCCTGCATCTACAGTATTAATGATGGTTGCATCATGACCACATGCCCAGCCTAAATCGTTATTATAAAAATCAACGGCTGTTAGCAGCACTTGAGTAGGCACACTGGCTTGTTGCCAGGTTTGAGCGTCTGTACTTGTGATAACCACACCGTGTTTGCCAACTGCAATGAGATTTGGGCCAGCTAGTTCAATGTCGGTGAGAAGAGTTTTGTTTGCGTTAACAGCGCTAATCGCTTGTTGCGGCATAGGCATGTCTTGAGCAAAACATGAAGCACTATAAGCAAGACAGGCATAAAGCAAATACTTCATAAAGATAAATCGCCTTCGAAAAAATAAAAAGAGAAGTCAAAAAAGCCACTGAGAAATCTATTGCGTGTACTGATGACTTACGCGAATTGCAAAAGGCACCTGGGGTCAGGTGCCTTAATTTGATTAACGACCTTCGCGGCGTAATGCGCTTGAAGTAAACTCGTTATCGTTGAATGATTGTGAGAAATCATACATTTTTTCTTGGTTGTCTAAACCAATTGCTAAATAACGACGAGAGTTAAGGTCATGGTAAACTTCTAATGTACTCCAATGAGTTGGTACTTCATAGTAGTTAAGACCATGCGCCATCGCTACACGATACATTTGATCACGGTTATCATAGATATCCGTTACATGTACTTGCCAGCTATCTTCATCAATATAGAAAACACGTTTTTTATAGATATGACGCGTGCCCTCTTTCAGGTTCGCTTCAACTACCCAAACACGGTGTTTTTCATAACGAACATGTTCAGGATTGATATGACCTGCTTGCAGAATATCATCGTAGCTAAGTTTGTCACTGTGAAGCTTATAACTGTTATAAGGAATATAAAGCTCTTGCTTACCTTTTAATGTCCAGTTGTAACGATTTGGAGAACCGTTGAACATATCAAAGTCATCAGTTGTACGTAAGCTATCTGCAGCTGTTCCCGGTGCATCATAGGCAACATTAGGTGCACGACGAACACGACGCTGACCTGAGTTGTATGTCCATGCTTGGCGTGGCGTTAAGATTTGGTCCATTGTTTCATGAACTAATAACGCAGTGCCGGCAAGACGCGCTGGCTCAGTTACTTTTTGCTTAAACTTAAACAAGATATTAGATTCTTGTAGCTTTTCAGGCGTTGCTTCAGGTGATGAATACTCAACTAACAGTTGCTCATCAAAACCTACATAGTTATATGAACCAGATGCTGTTGGTGCTGCTTGACCACCAGAACGCTCAATTGATAAACCACGGAAACGTAATAAGTGGTTCCAAATAGCTTCTAAGCCATCTTTAGGGATTGGGAACGGAACACCCACAGCAGTGTTTTTAATACCGTTACCGCCTTCTACTAACTCAGCTGTCGTTGCATACTTTTTAGTTGCATCATATACAAACTGAGGATAAGACGCGCTACGACGTGTTGGATAGATGTTCATCTTAAACGTATCAGGATAAGTATTGAATAATTCAATTTGACCTGGGCTTAAGAAATCTTTGTACTCAGCTACATTCGATTTATCAATCGTGAATAAGATTTTATCATCAGCATACGGATCAGGATGATGCATTCCCGGTTTATAACCAGCAGGTGGTGTTGTGATACCACCATCCCAAGCTGGGATAGAACCGTCTTTATTCGCAGCTTTTTCTGCGCCAATAGGTGTTAAATCTTTACCTAAACGTGCCGCTTCATCAGCGGTAATTTTTGCAAGTACGCTTGAGCTTGCGAAAACGCCACAAAATGCTGCAGCAATGAGGGTAGGTTTTCTAATAATCATAATTTACCCTTAGATTGAATATTTAATATTGAAAGATACATAATCGCGGTCAGAGAAAGTATTCGTTGCGCCACCACCCCAGAATGAGTTGTAGCTAAAGTCGAACGACCACGCATTTTGATAGTTGAAGTTCATGGTAACACCGAGCGATTTACGGTCTTCAACAAATAAGAACATTGGGTCAGGTGTAATACCATTCACATCGTGCGAGAACACAAAACGTGGTGAGAAGTTAACACCACTGAAGAAGTTATAATAATCACCTTTCGCAATTAAACGATAACCCCACGCAGAAGCCGTTGGGAACGGATTCGTTTCAGGACCATTAGAAAGACCTAAGTGTAGTGTTGAATAATCATCACTTAATGGGCCTTGCATAATACCGCTTCGACCAGTACCAGCAACATTTAAACGAAGCTCATCGTAATCTGGCATATCGTTAATGCGTACACCACCAATTTCACCAACTACCGCCCAGCTATCAGCTCCAAGTGAAGGGCCAAATAGGTGTGTAGCTGTAAATTGTAATTGTGCAGTGTTACGTAGGATAAACCCTTGTGCTACTTCACCAGGGCCTACAACGCTTGTAGCATCGCCTGGGCTCATTTGTGAAATACCAGCAAAGTCAGGACGAATACCTGCAACTGCTAATTGCTCTGGCATACCCGCATATAAAAGCTCTACGTCATCAATTTGCAGAGGCTCATCTTGGCGAAATGCAAATTCACCAGCAAGTGCGGTTTCGCCTACTGATGTATTGAAGCTAAGACCGTACAGTTTAATATCTTCTGGGTATTGTAACTGGCCTTTAGTGAATGCTTGAAGATTAGTTACATTATCTTCTGTGATATCTGTTGTTAATAACATACCGATATCAGCAGCGATTGCCGCATCAGTGAAGTTTGATACCTGACCAGAAATTACCGGACGACGGCTATGATAGTTAATGTGGTATAACGCCACTTCAGTGTCGTTTAATTCAGGTAAGTACATACCTAAACGTAAACCATACTGGCCACCATCGTCTGGCTCGTTTTTACCTGCACCACCTTTGCCTTTTAACGCCACTTTGGTTGGGTAAGCTAAGTACATTTGCGCCATCATTGCTTGGCCTTGTGCTGATGTAGGATCAACACCTTGCGAGCGAACAATGTCATCTAAATTATTTAAGCTTTCAGTTAAGAATGCTAAATCGATATCCGGGTTAGACGTGAAGCCCAATTGGATATTTTGCTGATAACCATTTTCTGACGCGAAATCGTTCGTCGAGAAGTATGTACCAGCCGCTGGAAGACGTGTTTCATGCCATTCATATTGGTAGAAACCTTCTAGCGTTAAATTATCTGTGATGCCTAATGATGCCCAAAGCATACCAACAGGTATGAAAGCTTCTTTTAACTCTGCACCTGGCGCTTTTAAACGATCGATATCAACTGGGTTAACGTTAATACCATGAGAAATCAAGGTACTCTCACCCCAGTTCACAACTTGTTGGCCTAAACGAATAGACAGCGGGTTACGGCCTTCATTTAAATCAAAGTTTGCCCATACATAAGCGTCTAGTAAACGTAAATCAGCACACACTTGTTCTTTTGTGTCGTCATCGTCACATGGGTCTACTTTGTTACCTGATGTTGGGTTGCTATAAGCGTAATCACCATCCATCAAGGCAAAGTCGTAAAAGTACATAAAGCGAGTGAAGAAACCAAAATTATCTTTGCTGATTGATAACTCATGGTTACCTTTTAATAATTTTGAGAATGAATCACCACTATCAAAATTGAGGTTACCTGCATCACCATTATTTGAGTATGCACCTGGTTGGTTCCATACATCAGCAGAAGAATAAATTGGATTTAAAGCAGAATGATAACCCGTCCAGTCAAATGAAGGATTATTACTCTTACCTATATGTTGAAAATCTCGGTCTTCAACACGAATGCTTTGGCCATAAGAGAAGTTAGAGTCAAAACGTATATCGAAGTCACCTAACTCAAAGTTTGCCGCATGCAAAGATGTGCTTGAGAGTCCGAGTGTAGCCGCCGCGAGTCCCAAAGCTATTTTGTTTTTAACAAAAAGCGATCGTTTTATCATTGTGTTCATCCCCCTGTAACGGGTTGTTTTGTGATCAAATTGTTGTTTTTAGTATCTTTCTAACGATAGAAGCGAAACAGTAAAATTACAATATAGAACGCGTTCAATCGGTTAATATTTATTTAAAAATGTGACGTTTACGTATTGGTAAGACGTCATACCAGATATTTTATACACGTAAATTAACAATAGAACAAATCGAATTAACAAAAATATAATAAATTTAGCGAATTGGGGACAGTGAAATTTAGCATTTTGGACGACAAATATTACAAAAAAAGCAGCTAATGCTGCTTTTTTAACTAATTTTCTCGAGTTTTAAAAACTGATTTTCAGCCGTTAATGTCAACCTAAAGCGCCCTCTTATTCCTAGTGAAGAAATAAAAGGACGCAAATGGTGAGCGTCAAAGCGAACTGTCTTGCCACCATCCTCTGTAACTTGCACAGATTTATATTTACCATGATAGTAATCAAGACACTCTGAGTAACTCAGATACAAGGCAAAATAGTACTCTGTCATTAACTTTCGAGTGCTTTCTCTACTTTTTCAAACAGATCATCACTAAGACCGTCTAAATCAGCTAAACGTTGAAGTTGTGCTTTCATTGCCGCAGAACGATTTTCATCATAGCGTTTCCATGACATAAATGGCGTTAGCATGCGTGATGCATTTTGCGGATTAATATCGTTAAGCTTCACTAATAAGTCACCTAATAGCTGATACCCTTTACCATCAGCACGGTGGAACTGAGTGATATTAAAGTGACTAAAGCTACCAACCAAAGCACGCACACGGTTAGGGTTACCAAAGTCAAAACTGGGGTGATCATAAAGCGCTTTAATATCGCTGATACTCGTTGCTGAATCTTTCATCGCTTGCAGTGCAAACCATTTATCCATAACGAGCACATCATGACGCCATTTAGCATCAAACTCTGTTAAAAGCGTATCACATAGTGAGTGATTTGCTTTTACAACAGCACTTAATGCAGCAAGTGCATTGGTCATATTATTACTGTGGGCAGACTCTTCGATAAGGCTATTAACGTCGCTGTGATTTGTTTTCGCTAAATAGTGTAAACAAAGTTGCTTAAGAGCACGCACTGCAACGGCTGTAGCAGATGTTGAACCATCATCTTCAAGCGCGTTATAACAATTAACCAATGATTCTGTTAGGAAGTTGGCAATTTGCGATTCAAATGCATTTTGAACAGCAATAATGTCGTCAACAGGGATGACGGCATATTCTGCTGCAAGAGTATCGTAGCTAGGTAGTTTTAACAGCTCAGCAATCAGTGCGAGGTCACCTTCACGATTATCAACTAGTAGCTTTAATGCCGACAAGATATCATCCGATAAGCAAGCTTCACCACTGGCAATCGCCGCTTTCATTTCATTAGTAAATAAGCGCTGTTGAGCATCCCAACGTGAAAAGTCACTGCGAGCAAAACGCATAATATGTAACAGCTCAGCGGCAGATGTATTTTGATTAACGATGCATGGCGCAGAGAAATCTTCTAGTAGCACTGCGACTGGGCGCTGTTTAATGCCCTCGAAAACAAACTGCTGTGTTTTTTCTGTGACATTCAATACCGAATCTTGTGGCTGATTATCAATCACAAGTGGTAGCGACTGCCCTTCACTATCTAAAAGTTCAATAGCAAAAGGAATATGCAGTAAGGCATTGTTAGGCTGATTATCTGGCGCAAACTGCTCAATATTTAATGTGAAAGTCTGGTTTTGTTCATCATACGCTTGTTCTACATTGAGCTTAGGTGTACCCGCTTGACTATACCAGCGCTTAAATTGCGTTAAATCAATGCCAGACGCATCACTCATGGCAGCGACAAAATCATCACAAGTAACTGCTTGTCCGTCATGGCGCTCGAAATACAATGCCATACCTTGTTGGAACTTCTCTTCTCCCAGTAAGGTGTGCATCATACGAATAACTTCAGCCCCTTTGTCATACACAGTCACTGTATAAAAGTTATTCATTTCAATAACTTTTTCCGGGCGAATTGGGTGAGCCATCGGCCCTGCATCTTCACTAAATTGGTGAGTACGCATGACTTTAACCGCATCAATTCGATTAAGTGCACGTGAGCCTAAATCACTACTAAACTCTTGGTCACGGAAAACTGTTAAGCCTTCTTTTAACGACAGTTGGAACCAGTCACGGCAAGTCACACGGTTACCGGTCCAGTTATGGAAGTACTCGTGCCCTACAATAGATTCAATCGTATGGTAATCTTTGTCTGTGGCTGTTTCTTGATTCGCCAGAACACATTTAGAGTTAAAGATATTCAGGCCTTTATTTTCCATTGCGCCCATGTTGAAGAAATCAACGGCAACAATCATGTAAATATCTAAATCGTATTCAAGGTTAAAGCGCTCTTCATCCCATTGCATTGATTTCTTTAAAGAAGTCATGGCATGAGGCGTTTTTGATAAATTACCTTTATCAACAAACAAAGCTAATTCAACTTTTCGTCCAGACTGCGTCGTGTAATGGTCACGTAATACGTCAAAATCACCGGCGACTAATGCAAATAAGTAGCTAGGCTTTTTAAATGGGTCTTGCCATTTTACAAAATGACGACCGTCATCTAAGTTACCTGATTCAATTTGGTTACCATTAGACAGCAAGTGAGTGTACTTTTTGTCGGCAATAATTGTGACATAAAAGCTGGCAAGTACGTCTGGGCGGTCAAGGTAATAGGTAATCTTTCTAAAACCTTCAGCTTCACATTGCGTACAGTAAGCACCACCCGACAAGTATAAACCTTCTAACGAGGTATTCGTTTGCGGATCAATATGGTTTTCAATTTTCAGAATAAAGCTTTCAGGTAAGTTATGAATGATCAGCTTTTCATCTTCAAGCGTGTAATCATCATACGCTTTGTCATCAACCTTTACTGAGATAAGAGTTAAATCAACACCATCTAGCGCAAGATCAGCATTGCTTTCATCGGTACGATTGATTGTCATTGTTGACTGCACTGATGTTTTTAAAGGGGCTAATTCGAAGCGTAAATCGATGTGTTGGATTGAGAATTGTGGGGCTTGGTAATCTTTTAAATATTGAGCTTGAGGTTTACTCGTAGCAGACATTACTGACTCCAAATGGCCCTGCTTAGCAGGGCCTAAATAGTTTATTCGGCGTTAGCTTCTTGTTTAAGATGTTTTGGGGTAATACGTAAAATTTTAATACCCAAATAGGCATAAACAACCGCTAAGAATGGATTAATTAAATTAAAGAACGCGTACATTGCATAGTCAAATGGATTGATTAGTAAAACACTTTGCATATAGGCACCACAGGTATTCCAAGGAATAAGTGGGCTAGTAATTGTGCCACCATCTTCTAATGTGCGAGATAAATTTACAGGCTTTAAACCGCGTTTTTCATATTCGTCTTTAAACATACGACCAGGAACAACAATCGCGATATATTGGTCAGCTGCAACCGCATTGGTACCAATACACGTTGCAATCGTTGCAGTGATAAGAGAACCCGTGCTTTTAGCAATCTTTAAGATGCTCTTAACGAACATATCAAGTAAGCCAGTTTTTTCCATGATAGCGCCAAACATCAAGGCCGTCATAATCAGCCAAGTGGTTGTTAGCATGCCAGCCATGCCACCACCGCTCAATAATGAATCCATTTTTTCATCACCAGTGTCAATGCTGAAACCATCAAAGAACGTTGTCCAAACTAATTTAAAGTAACCAATTGCATGGCCTTGTGATGCATCAATTTGGGTATTTATTAAATCTGATTGAAATAACATAGCCCAAATCGCACCTAGCACCGCACCAATCGAAATAGCAGGGAAAGCTGGCATTTTACGAATTGCTAAAAACAATAACACCACCAGTGGTACTAGCATTTCAAAACCAATATTAAAGTTTTGCTCTAATAAATTAACGATTTCATCAATACGGCCAGCTTCAGCAGAACCACCGGCATTAAAACCCATAAAGATAAAAATAATTAACGCAATAATGAAGCTTGGTACCGTTGTCCAAAGCATGTGATGAATATGGTCAAATAAATCAGCCCCTGCCACTGCCGGCGCTAAATTCGTTGTTTCAGAAAGCGGGCTTAATTTATCACCAAAGTAGGCACCTGAGATAACCGCACCCGCCGTGACAACTTGTTCAAGACCAAGACCAGTTGCAACACCTAATAGCGCCACACCAATAGTCGCAGCCGTTGTCCAAGAGCTACCGATACTCATCGCGACAATGCCACAAATCAAGCAGCTAGCGGCATAGAACCAGCTAGGATTGATAATTTGTAAGCCATAGTAAATTAGAGTGGGTACAGTTCCTGATAACAGCCAAGTACCGATTAAGGCACCCACCATTAACAGTATAATGATTGCTCCAAGGGATAAGGTGATCCCCTCAATCATGGCTTGTTCTAGTTTCTTCCAGGTGTAACCATTTTTTAAGCCAATTAATGCCGCGGTAAATGTAGCGAATAATAAAGCGATTTGGTTAGGACCCGATGATGAGTTATCACCGAATAAATAAACAGCAGCGCCTAGTAGGCACACGAGCACAGTAATTGGGATTAAGGCATCTAAAAAACTGGCCTGTTTAATTGGCTTCTCTTCAATTGAATTCAAAAGATAGTCTCCTACACGTCTTATGTGGCGTGTTTAATTATTATTGTAAGCTTTGACGCAAAACTTCAGTGGCCTTATGCAGGCAGATTTTGTGATTATACCAATCTAACCTGTTTTAGGTAGCAAAAAAGGCGCTTAAGCGCCTTTTTATTAATCGATATTGCTATTTAATTGCTAATTATTTCTTAGCGATACGACCATATTTTATATAATCTTGGGTGATTAATGCCGCTTCTTCTAAGAAAGGGTCTAGCTCGTCAAGGCTATCAGGTAAATCGTCAAGCTTCTCTACTGGCTTTTCACCAAGGCGAACAAGTCGTTCATTAGCACGTTCTAACGCACGTTCTTCACCTTCGTCTTTCTCTTTTAGACGGGTCGCTTCAACCAATGAGATAGTCTTACGGTCTTTCTCTTCTTGATAGCGCTCAATGTCAGCAAACACATAACCAAATTCAGGCTCATCTGCAATACGCGCATCATGAAGCTTATTAACGTAAGCAATCGCTGGTTTTAGGTTATCAACAGAGTTGTACTTAGCACGTATGATGCTATCCCAAGGTAGCGCGTTGTCTTGTTGACTCTCGCCCCACTCTGATGGCTCAATTGCCGATGGGAACGATACATCTGGGATCACGCCTTTGTGTTGTGTGCTTCCGCCATTAATTCGGTAGAATTTTGCAATGGTGTACTGCACGCTACCTAATGGATGGTCATATAAGTCATAAGCACGGCCAAGTGGTTTGTGCTGCTGTACAGTACCCTTGCCAAAGGTTTGCTCACCAATCACAATAGCACGGCCGTAATCTTGCATCGCTGCTGCAAAAATCTCTGAGGCAGATGCACTGTAGCGATCAACCAACACAGTAAGTGGGCCATCATAAAAAGTGACGCCGTCACGGTCTTTTTGCTCTTCAATACGATTATTTAGCGTATGAATTTGTACTACAGGACCTTGATCGATAAATAAGCCAGAAAGCTGCGTCGCTTCGTAAAGTGAACCGCCGCCGTTTTGACGTAAGTCGATGATTATACCGTCTACTTTGGCTTCTTTTAATTTTGCAATTTCAACTTTAACGTCTTGTGATAGGTTGTTATAGAACCCTGGGATTTCAATCACACCAATTTTGCTGGTTAAGTCTGAATATTTTGCTTCAAATACTTCAGATTTTGCAGCGCGGTCTTCTAAGCGAATTTTATCACGCGTAATTTCAACCACTTTTGGTGTGCCGTGAGCATCTGCCCCTTTTAGATATTGCAGGCGAACTTTTGTCCCTTTCGGGCCTTTAATCAAATCAACGACGTCATCTAAACGCCAGCCAATCACATCAACAAATTCTTCACCTTCTTGGGCAACACCAATAATGCGGTCATCTGCTTTAATTTGTTCAGACTTATCAGCCGGGCCGCCAGGTACTAAGCTACGGATTACCGTGTAATCTTCATCATAGCTAAGTACCGCACCAATACCTTCTAATTCAAGATCCATGTCCATCTTGAATTGCTCAGCGCGACGAGGTGATAAATAAGAGGTATGCGCTTCAATGCTTCGTGCAAATGAGTTCATCACGATTTGGAAAGCATCTTCACTGTTGGTTTGTACTAAACGCTTTTGCGCATTGTGGTAACGTTTGGTCAAGACTTCTTTAATGCCTTGCCAATCTTTACCAGTCATTTTTAATCGTAAAGCATCGTATTTAACGCGCTGACGCCAAAGTTCATCAAGCTCAGCTTGGCTTGTTGCCCAATTAGCGTCTTCGCGGTCAAACAGATACTCATCTTCTTTATCGAACTTCATTTCGTTTTCAAGTAACGATAAAGAATAGTCATAGCGTTCAAAACGACGTTTTAAACTTAAGTTAAAAATATCAAAGGCAAATCCCAATTTACCTGTCGACAATGCATTATCAAATTGGTCTTTATATTGCTCAAACGAGGCAATGTCAGAGGCTAAAAACACATTTTTATTGTAGTCGAGAGATTCAATGTAACGATCAAAAACCTTCTCAGATAATTCATCGTTAAATTTAATTGGTTTGTAGTGTGCACGAGTAAATAAGTTTGTCACCCGTTTGCTTGCCGTACTATGTTGGCTTTCTTGCTTGAGTACTGGCAGGTCTTTTTCAGTCAGATTGTCTGAAGATGCCAATAATGAACCTGAAAACAGGGCAGCGACTAACGGAATGAGCGTAAACTTTTTACTCATACACAACTCCTTTATTTTTTACAGCTATTAAATGATATACAGGCTGTCTGCTTTGGTCTTAACTTGCATCCCTGTTACTAACTCAACGTGAACTTCATCTTTATTCACTTCAGTAATAACCGCGTTTACAAGTGCTTGACCAAGTTTAACTTTAACTTTGCTATTAACCTTGACCTCTGAGGCAGGTAAAGGTTCAACTTTTCCTGAACGTTTTGCAGGAGCAGCTTTAGCAGGCTTATTATTTACTTTAGCGCCTTTTTCGCCAGATTTAGCGTGGTGGCCACTATTCTTTTTGTAAGATTTTGTGTCACCGTCTTTACGTGGACGTTGTGGCTTCTTACGCTTCGCCATTTTTGCGCGGCTTTCTTCTAACGCTTTTTGTGCGTGCTCAATGTGCTCTTGTTCTACTTTTTCGTCTTGATTACCATCAAGATCGATACGGAACTCAGACTTAGTCACAGCTTCTAAATAGCGCCAGTTTGAGGTGTACTTTCTTAGTGCTTGACGAACCTGAGTCTTACTTACTTTCTCAGAACCTTCAATACGCTCAGCGATATCTTTAAAAATACCTACTTTAAGCGGCTGAATACCGTCTTTTTGTTTAAAACATTGTGGAAATTCTTGGTATAAGAAATCCAGTACTTCATTAATATCTTTTAGCTTGTTTGTGGTTTCCATGTTAGAACCTTTTATTACATCTTTTCATCAAGTGATGAATCGACATAGTGTGTTACCCAGTCGGTCAACTCTTCGAAGTCCGCTTCAATAAGCGCTAAATCACCACGAAGGTGTTCCCAAATACCATTTATAATTTCATCAATTGATTCACAGTCAAGGTCATCTGGTAGACGTTCCCATGCCATATGAATCAAGTCGTTGAGCCTTTCGGCAACAACTTCTTCTTCCCCTTCCCAATCACCAACATCTTGGATTGCAAAGAGGTAATCTTGCACATTTAGCAGATCTTTCATTTTAGATTTGCCTCAAAGCATTTTACCAATGCTTCTAAACCAGCTTGATCATCAGCATCGAATCGCGCAATGCTTGGGCTGTCGATATCAAGTACAGCAAATACTTTACCGTCTTTGAAAATCGGCACAACTACTTCTGAGTTAGATGCAGCATCACAGGCAATATGACCAGCAAATGCATGCACGTCTTCAATGAGTTGTGTTTGTTGTGTTTGCGCGGCAGTTCCACATACCCCTTTACCTACTGGAATACGGATACATGCAGGATTACCTTGAAACGGCCCTAGCACTAATTCTTCAGGTGAATCCATTAAATAAAAGCCCGCCCAATTGATATCCTCTAAAGAGGTAAATAACAGCGCACTAATATTTGCCATGTTGGCAATAACATTTGATTCACCAGTGATTAGCGACTCAGTTTGTTTAACTAATGACTGGTAAAAATCTTGCTTTTGCATACCAAACTACTTCTTATTAAACATACAGTAGCTAAAGGTACTCTTTGTAGACGACAAATGAAACCTTTTAAGGGCAAAAAAAAACATTTTGCCCTCAATTTCAGTCAGCTTGATTAAATATTCTGCTATTGATGAGAAGATTGTGTTGTAAGGCCCTGTCTTAAACCAAATAAAAACAGTCCAGCTGCCAGAGCAGACATCACAGCATTGACTATAAAAGCCATACCTGTTGTAGCGCTAAGTAAGTAGCTGAAAATAGCGCCACCTAGTAAGCCAAGTGTCAGAACACCTGAATAATTAACCTTTGCATACTTATACATAAGTAAATAACCAGGTACCACAAACGCTGCCATAGTAAGACCTACAATGTGGGCATTGGCGATTGCGCTAACGAATAAGTTAAAGAAAATGTTTAAACCATTTCCTTCAAGTGTAAACGCATAATAAAGGCCTAAGATACAACCGATGATCACAGGCGATAATAAAGAAAGTCCTACACTCTTTGCTAAACGATGTTTCATAAATTCCCTAATGTCACAAAGATAATACGAGAAGTGTTAAGCATGGACTAACTAGTTAAAATGCGAAATATCGACAATAGTCGTAATTTGCAGAACAAATGGAAAAGCAAAAGAAACAAAAAAGCCGCTGAATAAATTCAGCGGCTTCAATGATGGTGGAGAGATAGGGATTTGAACCCTAGAGGGGCTACAAACCCCTGCCGGTTTTCAAGACCGGTGCATTCGACCACTCTGCCATCTCTCCGAATGCAAAAACCTACCCGCTTGCGCCAGTAGTAAAAATAATGGTGGAGAGATAGGGATTTGAACCCTAGAGGGGCTACAAACCCCTGCCGGTTTTCAAGACCGGTGCATTCGACCACTCTGCCATCTCTCCGACGGCGTGCATAATAGATAAAGCGGCCGTGCTTGTGAAGCTTTTTTTTCAAAAAACTGTTTAAGTGATTAAAAAACAATTAATTTGCTCAGCATTAGTACAACAGCGTTTAGATTGTGCGCAACATTGAACTTTTCGATTATTTATCTTGTCTATTGATCCACAATAGTTTGCCCAAATATATAACTCTTGATAGGCTTAGTTCAGTTTAATAATTGGAACTAACGAACGTATAAGTTCATTTAAAGGAGCTCTAACAATGGCGTTTAATCAATCGTACAATACTGCAAGACCAGTAATGTCGACTATTGAAACCAATAAAGTTTTAAAGAATACCTATTTCTTACTGGCGATGACACTGGCATTTAGCGCAGTGACAGCAGGTATATCAATGGCAATGAATCTACCTTATTTTATGGGGTTAGTATTTAGCTTGATTTCACTTGGTGTGCTTTTTGTTGTTCACAAAAAGGCTGACAGTGCTTCAGGTGTTGCTTGGGTATTTGTTTTCACAGGTTTAATGGGCGCAGGACTTGGTCCTATGCTTAACTACTACGCTGCAATGCCAAATGGCCCTATGCTTATTATGCAAGCGTTAGGCTCTACTGCGTTAATCTTCTTTGGTTTGTCGGCTTATGCGCTTACCACTAAAAAAGACTTCTCATTTATGGGTGGCTTTTTAACTGTGGGTTTAATCGTGGTTATTATTGCAAGCCTAGTTAACTTATTTATTGGCAGCTCAATTACCTTTATGGTTATCAATGCCGCTGTTGTACTAATTATGTCTGGATTAATCTTATTTGACACTAGCCGTATCATTAATGGCGGCGAGACTAATTACATCCGCGCAACAGTTGCTTTATACCTTAACGTATATAATTTATTTACGTCTCTTCTTCACCTACTTGGTGCAAGTGATGACTAATTAAATAGTTCTGCTAAAATAGCCCCTTTCTAGGGGCTTTTTTATTGGATGCGTTTTGGCACAATTTGTACTTTCTCTTCATACCGCGCCGACCGATCACGACACAACTCAACGGCTAATTAAATTTGCACAGGCCTGTCTTGAATCTGGTCACTCAATTGCAGCTATCTTTCTTTATCAAGCTGGTGTTTACCACGCAAGTAACCATTTAGAACTTGCCAGCGACGAGCTTCCAATTAATCGTTTGTGGCAGTCGTTAAGTGAGCAAGAGATCCCTCTACTGCTATGTGTCACTGCTGCTGAAAAGCGTGGCTTAGATATCGATAACACAGGCGTGTTTACCGTCGCTGGGCTTGCAGAATTTGCGATGCTTGTCAGTGAAGCGGATAAATGGGTGCAATTTAAATGAAAAACATTTTAGTAATAAGCCAACATAGCCCATTTGACGATCAACATATTCGTGAATCACTCGACACGACACTAATTTTTGCCGCTATTGAACAAAATATTAGTTGGCTTCTAAGTGGTGAGGCAGTTTTAGCTTTGAAAAAAAATCAACAACCAGAGCAACTTGGCATTAAAAACTATTTTAAAACCATTAAAACCCTTGAGTTATACGATGTTGAAAACATATATGTATGTGAAAAGTCGTTGATGGATTTTAACCTTTCAGAAGATAGTCTGATTATCGATGTTAAAGTAGCTAACTTTGAGCAACAGCGAGACTTAATTAGCCAACAGCATCAAGTGGTGACCTTATGAGTACCTTGCATATTTTTTCAAAACCCTTAGCTCACTATTGCAATAATATGTTGGCAAATTTAATTTCTTCAGAAGATACAGTGCTACTTGTTAGTGACGCTTGTTATAACAACATGCAGTTTAAGCAGTTCTCTTCAGCAATTCATCTACTTGAAGAAGATGCTGCAACCCGTGATATTTCATTTAATCAAGGCGATATCGCAATAAACTACGCGCAGTTTGTAGAAATGACTTTAAACGCAAAAAACACGATTACTTGGTAAACCATGCTTGAATTTAATAACAAACAGATAGAAACAGACAAACAAGGGTATTTACTTGATTCAAACGATTGGTGTGAAGATCTTGCACCCATTATTGCTGAGCAAGAGAACATTACCTTAAGTGAGCAGCACTGGGAAGTTGTGCATTTTGTGCGTGATTTTTACGTAGAGTACAACACCAGCCCTGCAATACGCATGCTGGTCAAAGCAATGGCCCAAAAGCTAGGTGAAGAAAAAGGTAATAGCATGTATTTGTATAAGCTATTCCCGAAAGGCCCAGCAAAGCAAGCGACTAAAATTGCAGGTTTACCTAAACCGGCTAGGTGTATTTAATGGTTAATAAAGCCAATAGCAAACCACGTCGCAGCAGCGGTCGAACTTATTCAAGGCCGACTCAAAAACGCCAAGTTAAAAAAGCAATTAGCCCTGAGCAGCGAAAAGTGGTGCTATTTAACAAACCATTTGATGTGCTTTGCCAATTTACCGATGACCAAAACCGAAAAACGCTTGCCGACTTTATTACTATTAAAGACGTGTATGCAGCAGGACGCTTAGATAGAGATAGCGAAGGACTGTTGCTACTTACCAACTGCGGTAAATTACAACACACACTCACTGAACCCAATAAAAAAACAGCTAAAACTTATTGGGTGCAAGTAGAAGGTGATGTTACTGATGAGGCTATCTTTGCACTTAACAAAGGCGTAGAGCTCAAAGATGGAATGACCAAGCCTGCCAAGGTTAGGCGTATTGACGAGCCGTCAATTTGGCCACGTACCCCGCCCGTTCGCGAGCGTAAAAACATACCAACCAGTTGGTTAGAAATATCTATCACTGAGGGCCGTAATCGCCAAGTTCGCCGTATGACAGCGCATGTTGGCTTCCCTACTTTGCGATTAATTCGTTACAGCATTGGTAACTATACCCTTGATGGATTAGAGAATGGCCAGTTTAAAGTAGTGAACAACCCTGATGCATAAACCCAATGTCACAGTGGCCGCCATCGTCACATGCCAAGACAAATTTTTACTTGTTAAAGAGCGCGATAAACACACAGGTGATATTTGCTATAACCAGCCTGCGGGTCATCTAGAAGCCAATGAAACCTTAGCAGAAGCAGCTCATCGCGAACTTATTGAAGAAACAGGCATTAGCCTTAATGCCAGTCACCTTGTTGGCATTTATAATTTGCATGCCGCAAATGGCGTTCACTATATGCGTTTTAGCTTTGCTTTTAATAGCCCAGAGCTATTTGAACCATCTCCCCAAGATGATGACATTCTTAGCGCAAATTGGTTTAGCCTTGAGCAAATTAAAAGCCTGCCGCTTAGAAGCCCTCTGGTTTTAAAATGCATTGAAGATTATTTAGCTGGTAAAGCCTACCCACTTAGTTTGATTTACCAATAACCACTGTGATTTTGGCTGGTTTGGGTGTCTAAAGGTTTGCTATGCCCAAACCACTATTACTTGCAATCAATGCCTTGCCTAAATCGCTTTTAATTCCAACTGAAACTCGCATCTTGAGGTGGTTTGGGTATATAATATCGGCCTTTCCATAGCAGTTAAAAAATGACAGCGAATATTATGAGCGAAAATAGTCACATTAAAGTCATCGTGGGTATGTCCGGCGGTGTTGATTCTTCTGTATCAGCGTATTTATTAAAGCAACAAGGCTATCAAGTTGAAGGCCTGTTCATGAAAAACTGGGAAGAAGACGATAATGATGAATATTGCGCTGCAGCTGAAGACCTACAAGACGCACAAGCTGTGTGCGATAAGCTAGGTATTGAGCTTCACACTGTAAATTTTGCAGCCGAATACTGGGACAACGTGTTTGAATACTTTTTAGCAGAGTACAAGGCAGGTCGTACACCAAACCCAGACATCATGTGTAATAAAGAAATCAAATTCAAAGCATTTTTAGAATTTGCAGCACAAGCACTTGGTGCTGATTACATCGCTACTGGCCACTATGTTCGCCGTGAAAAGCGCGGTGAAAAATTTGTAATGTGTCGTGGCCTTGATGACAACAAAGATCAAAGCTATTTTTTATACACTCTAAGCCATGAGCATATTGCGCAAACACTTTTCCCTGTTGGCGATATTGCTAAGCCTGAAGTACGCCGCATCGCTGAAGAGCAAGACTTAATCACTCACGATAAAAAAGACAGTACCGGTATCTGTTTTATTGGTGAGCGTAAATTTAAAGACTTCTTACAAAAATTCTTACCAGCACAGCCAGGTAAAATTGAAGATACCGATGGCAACGAAGTGGGTGAGCACGAAGGCTTGATGTACCACACACTTGGTCAACGTAAAGGTCTATTAATTGGCGGCATGAAAGAAGGTTCGGGTGAACCTTGGTATGTAGTTGATAAAGACGTTGATCGTAACGTATTAGTGGTTGGTCAAGGTAAAGACCACCCTCGCCTGTACAGCAATGGTTTAAATGCAAACCAGCTTCACTGGGTTGACCGCGAAGGCCCTAAAGGGACCACACGCTGTACTGTTAAAACTCGTTATCGCCAAGAAGATATCAGCTGTACTTTACTTGTTGGTGAAGATGGTATGGCACGCGTATTATTTGATGAGCCACAAAAAGCAGTGACACCGGGCCAATCAGCCGTATTCTACGCTGACGAAGTCTGTTTAGGTGGTGGTATTATTGATTCGGTGATCAAATAATGACAGAGCACCAAGTCATGGCTTTAGCTGCCATGTGTCAAGTTGCTAAACAAGTACAAAAAGTTGCGCAATATGGCCAAGGCAGTGATCACGAATTAGAAAAATTACTAAACTGTATTGTCGAAACATCACCAAATAGCCCTGAAGACGTGTATCAGGGTAAACATAATTTACGTGAAGGCTATCGCATTTTGATTGCACAGCTTTCTGCTGGCGCAGACAAAGACGTCGAAATCGTAAAATATGTGGGTGGTTTAATGCAATTAGAACGTGCATTAAGTTCAAAACAAAACAGCTTAAATGAATTAGGTCGTCGCATTGATGATGTTAAACGTCGCCTCGACCACTTTGCTATCACAGATGATACTGTAGTAGCAGCGCTTGCTGATATTTACTCATCGGTGCTAAGCCCCCTTGGGCATCGTATTCAAGTGTATGGCAAGCCAGAGTTATTAAAACAGCAGCTCACGCAAAACAAAATTCGTGCCCTATTATTGGCCGGAATTCGTAGTGCCGTGTTATGGCGACAAATGGGCGGTAAACGCCGTCACTTTTTCTTTGCAAAAAGAAAAATCCTCGCCATTGCTAAACAATCAATTTAATTATCGTTCAAACTAGACAATTTAGGAGTCATTATGGAGCTTTCAGCGTTAACCGCTATCTCTCCGGTAGATGGTCGCTATGGCAGCAAGACCACGGAACTACGCAGTATTTTCAGCGAATTTGGTTTAATCAAATACCGTGTAACTGTTGAAGTTCGTTGGTTACAAGCTTTATCTGCAGCTAGCGCAATCAAAGAAGTACCGGCATTTAGCGACGAGGCTAATGCTTTACTTAATGCCATTGTTGATAACTTTAGCGAAGCTGATGCAGCACGCGTTAAAGAGATCGAGCGCACAACTAACCATGACGTAAAAGCAGTTGAATACCTACTTAAAGAAAAAGTAGCTGATAACGCAGAGCTTAACGCAGTTAACGAATTCATTCACTTTGCATGTACTTCAGAAGACATCAATAACCTGTCTCACGGTTTAATGCTTACCGAAGCGCGTGACAAAGTATTACTTCCATACTGTGACCAACTTCTAAATGCATTAAAAGAAAAAGCAGTTGAGTACAAGTCAGTTGCAATGATGACACGTACCCACGGTCAACCAGCTACTCCTTCTACAATGGGTAAAGAGTTTGCAAACGTCTACATGCGCTTAAAGCGTCAACGTGACCAAATTGCTAACGTAGAAATGTTAGGTAAAATCAACGGTGCTGTAGGTAACTACAACGCTCACCTAAGTGCATACCCAGATTACGATTGGCACAGCCACGCTGAGCAGTTCGTAACGAGCCTAGGTCTAACGTTCAACCCGTTCACAACACAAATCGAGCCACACGATTACATTGCTGAGTTATTCGATGCAGTTGCACGTTTCAACACTGTATTACTTGATTTTGACCGTGACGTTTGGGGCTACATTGCACTTAACCACTTCAAACAAAAAACAATCGCAGGTGAGATTGGTTCATCAACTATGCCTCACAAAGTAAACCCGATTGATTTTGAAAACTCTGAAGGTAACTTAGGTATTGCTAACGCTATCTTTACTCACCTTGCGCAAAAACTACCTGTTTCTCGCTGGCAACGTGACTTAACTGACTCAACAGTGTTACGTAACCTAGGTGTTGGTATGGGCTACACACTTATCGCTTACCAAGCGACATTAAAAGGTGTTAGCAAGCTTGAAGTAAACGAAGAGCGTTTATTAGCAGAACTAGACCAAAACTGGGAATTACTAGCAGAGCCAATCCAAACGGTTATGCGTAAATATGGTATCGAAAAGCCATATGAAAAACTTAAAGACCTTACTCGTGGTAAGCGCGTAAACCAAGAAATCATGGCTGATTTCATCGATGGTCTTGAGTTACCTGAAGAAGCAAAAGTAGAAATGAAAAAATTAACTCCGGCTAATTACATTGGTCGTGCTGTTGAGTTCATCGACAACTTAGCTTAAATTCAAATTAAGACTTAAAAAAGCGAAAGGCCTTCCTTTCGCTTTTTTTATATCAATTCGCTTAGGTCACGTTATGTATCAATTAACCATCAATTCATTAACCCAAGAGCAATTTTTAGCTGAGTATTGGCAGAAAAAACCATTACTTATAAAGCAAGGCTTCAAGGATTTTGCAGATCCGATTGAGGCCGAAGAATTGGCCGGTCTTGCTATGGAAGAAAGTATTGAATCACGTATTGTGACCAATCATTCAGATGATTGGCAAGCATACCATGGTCCTTTTGAAGACTTTAACTTGCTAACTGAAAAGCACTCAACATTACTGGTGCAAGCAGTTGACCATTGGCATAGCGATGCAGCACAACTACTGGAGCCATTTCGCTTTATTCCAAACTGGCGTATCGATGATTTAATGATCAGCTACTCTACCCCGGGTGGTGGCGTGGGTCCGCATTTAGATCAATACGACGTGTTTATTATTCAAGGTGAAGGAAAGCGCCACTGGCGAGTTGGTTTACCTGATGCGAACTTAAAGCAATTTGCACAAAATAAGAGCCTGTTACAAGTTGAGCAATTTCCTGCCGTGATCGACTGTGTGTTAGAGCCGGGTGATATTCTCTATATTCCACCAGGTTGCCCACATGAAGGTTACGCAGTTGAAAATGCACTTAATTACTCTGTAGGTTTTAGAGCGCCAAATCAACGCGATTTATTATCACAATTTGCCGATCACCTCATCGATACTGAGCTTGGTAATCAACGATATGGTGATGCAGAGCTTAAGTTGCGTTCATCTAAAGGTGAACTTAACCAAACTGAAGCAGAAAAAGTAAAGCAACTTATGATTGCTGCGATTAATGATGACGCAGTATTCAAGACTTGGCTTGGTAACAGTATGAGTCAGCCAAAACATGACATGGATTTAGCGCCTTTAGAGGAGCCATATACACTAGATGACGTAAATGACTTACTCAATGATGAAGACGTTGTTTTTGAGCGTTTAGGTGGTACCCGTGCCATTTATCAAGTAATTGACGATAAAATACTTTTAAGTATTAATGGTGTTAATTATATGCATGATTTAACTGACCTTGAATTAATAACAAAGCTCACAGATCAAACCTGCTTGACCTCTGCTGACATAAATAGTTCAAAAAATAATCACATTTTCTTGAAAACCTTTACTACACTTTTAAATGAGGGTATTTGGTTTTGTTAGGAGCGTGTGTTTATGAGCTATCAAATAGATGAAGTTGAATGGAGTATCGACAAGGAACTCTTACAACAGATCAGAGAGCGAGTATTTGTATGCGAACTACATATTCCTAAAGACATTGAGTTTGATCATTTAGATAAAACAGCACATCACGTACTCGTGACCGACGAGTGTAAATGCCCAGTTGCTACTGGGCGTTTATGTAATGATGGTCTCATTGGGCGAATTGCAGTTTTACCTGAACATCGTAACCGTTCGGTTTACAAATCATTATTGAATTACTTAGTAGGCATGGCTGAAAAGCAAGGCTGTGATTGCGTCAGCATTAATTGCATATTGAACGAAGTAGATAGATTTAAACGAAATGGCTTTTCGGCTGATGGCTTAGTATTTATGGAGGCTGGTATTCCAAGGCAGCGAATGCTCTGCCCTATTAAGCAATTTGATACGCGGCCATTCACTTTGGTGCATTAAGGTATATGTTAAATAAAAAAGCTGAATAACATTATTCAGCTTTTTTATTAGAAGTTATGCTGGCTCGTTTTGCCACATTTCTTCTTTTTCAAATAGCTCATATAAACCATGAGCACGGTTGATTAACAGGTTAGCAAAATCAACTTTGGTTTTATCTACCGCACCTGATTGCATTAGCTGATCAGCCTTCATTTGCCACTGCATTGAGAAATAACGTAATACTTCACGTGCATTATTTGCTGCACTTGCTTCAGCGTGATCGGTAGGTAAACGACCGGTGATCACCCAATAGCTCTTACCGTTTTGTGCTTTAAATTTCCAAATCGCTACTAATGGCGCGATAAAACGGCTTTCTTTTTCTACAACAGTTTGCGGAATAACGCCTTTTTCAGCTAAATGCTTTTGTGCATTTTGGAAACATTCTCTTTGCCAAATAACACTTTGTTTTTGCGCTTCGGCTTGTTCTTCTGGTGTTAATGGTCTTGCTTGTTTTTGTTCCATGGTGGTTACTCTTTTACAACATTTCTGACACTTTAAGGTTTAAAATGGCGCTGTGCAAGTGTTTACGGGCAATCAAAGAGCATTTTAATTCACTTGCGTACTATTCAGTCAACTCAGAAAGAAGAGTTAGGCTCAGTTAAGAATTGCAGCTCTTCAGAGGTTGATTCACGACCTAAAACTTTATTGCGATGTGGGTAGCGACCAAACCTATCAATAATCACTTTGTGCTTTAGTTCAAATTCATAATTACTCATGCCTTTAAACAATTGCTCAGCTTGCTGATGAATGACTTTCGATTCACTGTGCATAAACGGCATATAAATAAACGCAGCTTGAGAGCTAGGTAATTTTTTATCAAAGCCAAGTTCAATTGCTCTTTGCGCTAAGCTTAGTGCTTGTGGGTCTTGGCTAAACGCTTTCACCGTATTACGGTAAATATTGCGCGAAAACTGATCTAACACGATAATTTCAGCTAAAGTGCCTAGAGCATCAACTCGCCAGGCAGCATGCTCGCCAGCGATAACCTGCAAAAGGCATTCTGAAAACTTAACCGTAATTAATGCATCAACTTCATCTGATTGCTGATACCAAGCTTCTGGTCCTAATTCATTAAACCAGAAATCGATAATCCTTTGCTTATCCATAAACACTCCTTAATTACCCAGTACTTTTGCAGGGTCAACTCGGGTTGCTTGCCACGCAGGATATAAGGTAGCCAAAATAGCGAGAACAAAGGTAACAATCACCGTGATAACAATATCTTGCCAAACTAATTTACTGGGTAAAAACTCAATAAAATAAACCCCTTGTAACGGGTTATCGCCAAATAAGTTACTTGCCCAAGTGAACAGTTCACTGATGTTTAACGCAAGCATTACACCGATAACTGTGCCTAAGATCACACCAATTAAAGCTTGTGTAAAACCTTGCATCACAAAGGTTGCTAAAATGGTGCTATCTTGTGCGCCCATGGTTTTTAAAATTGCGATGTTTGCCTGTTTTTCACGTACTTCCATCACTAAAGACGAAACAATATTAAAACTCGCTACCGCAATTATTAAAAACACCACGATATACACAATAGTGCGAACCATTTGAATATCTTGATATAAGCTACCCTGAGTTCTAAACCAACTCGATACATAGACATAATCTGGTATAACTTGCCCAACACGCATCGCTGTTTGATGGGCCGCGAACACATCAGCTACTTGTAATCGTAAACCGGTTACTTGGTTTTGCTCAAAACTCAACACGCTTTGCGCTTTATCAAGGCGAATGAAAGCCGCTGTTTCATCAATTGGGCCACCCATTTTTATAATACCCGCAAGATTCAAGCTAACACGCTTTGGAGCCAATAAAGTGTTACTTTGCTGGTTTATCTGTGGGATTAATAAGGTAACTGGGTCGCCAATTTTAAGGCCCAATCGGGTAACGATTTGTTGGCCTAAAAGCACATCTTCTTGTTGTAGCTGGCTAACTAAGCGCCCTTCTGTGAATTGGTTTAACGCCGACACTTGGTTTTCAAATTCAGGGCTTACACCACGCACTTCAACTGCTTTTAACTCACTTTTATATTGCGCCATGCCGTTGACACTAATAAACGGCGCAGCACCTGTTACACCGGCTTGAGAGCGTAGTAGAGCAACTTTTGACTGCCAATTATTGATTGGTTTGTTAGGGGCAACATATTCAACCTGAGGTACAACCGATAAAAGGCGATGTACTAGCTGCTGCTCAAAACCATTAATAACTGATAAAGCAACAATTAGCACAGCGACACCTAAAAGTATGCCGATTGTCGATGCTTTAGCGATAAAACTAACAAAACCGTTTTGTCCGTCTTTTTGGCCACTATGGGCACGAAAGCGTTTTGAAATAAAGGCACTAAGCAACATGCTGAGACTCTTTAATTGCGAGTTTACCATCATCTAAATAGGCAATTTTGCCTAGTTTATCTGCAAGTTCTAAATCATGGGTTACCACAACAAAACTGGTTTTTAAGCTAGTATTTAATTCTTTAATTAAATCGTAAATCTTAATTGCGTTTTGTTTATCTAAGTTACCGGTTGGTTCATCGGCAAGCACCAAAGCAGGCTCGGTTACTAATGCACGTGCTATTGCAACTCGCTGCCTCTCACCACCTGATAACGCCGAAGGTTTATGTTCACTGCGATGAGATAACCCTACTTTATCTAACATGTGACGGGCTTTTTCGGTTGCCGCTTTTGCGCTTAAGCCTTTAATTAATAATGGCATTGCAACATTTTCGATGGCAGTAAATTCCATTAATAGATGATGGAATTGATAAATAAAGCCTAAATTTTCATTTCTGAAACTGGCTTGTTGTTTACGGTTTAATTTAGAAACCTGCTGACCTTTAATTTCAACCTTGCCTGAGCTTTCGTTATCTAAGGTGCCTAATATATGCAATAAGGTACTTTTTCCTGAGCCAGAGCTCCCTACAACAGCTAACATTTCGCCTTGATTAAGTGCTAAATCAACCCCTTTTAATACCGCAACCTCGTTATCGCCATCTTGATATACTTTATTTAACTGCTGACAATTGATAACTAAATCACTCATAACGTAATACCTCTGCTGGATTCACTTTTGCAGCTTTTCTGGCAGGATACAAGGTAGCTAAAAAGCTCATCGCAATACTCCCTGCGGCAATAAAACTCAAACTCATAACATCAAATTTAACGGGTAAACTCACGCCCGCTAGTAAATTAATGCCTAACATATTCAATAATTCATTAATGTTGCTACTTAATAGCACACCAAGTAACGCACCAATACTGGTACCGATAAGGCCGTTATATAAGCCTTGGATCATAAACACATGCTGTACTTGTAACGGAGTTAAGCCAAGTGTTTGTAAAATAGCGACTTCACTTTGCTTCTCACTGACCATCATGGTTAATGCTGAAACGATATTAAACACCGCAACGAGCACAATTAAGCCAAGTAACATCGACATAATGCGCTTTTCCATTGCCACAGCGGCAAATAGTGTGCCTTGGCTAGCTCGCCAGTCAGTCACTGTGTAATCGTTTAAAATAGCTAACTGAGATTGCAATACTTGCTCAACAGCAAATGGTTCATACAGCGATACACTCAAATTGGGTGCTGCTGATTTTGCTAGTTTTAAAACTCTGCCTAACGAATAGCCACTGGTAAATGCCAATGACATATCAATTTCTGACTGTGTTTCATACAGTGCAGCAACGGTAAACAAGCGCTGACTCGGTACTCGACCAAGTGGGGTATACGAACTGGCATTAGGCATGATCACCCGTACTTTATCCCCAAGCGAAATACCCAATTTTCGACTCAAGTAGCGGCTAATTGCAATATGGTAGTTGCTGTCCATTACTTGTGACCAATTGCCGGCAACAATTTTATCTTTTACGTTATAGATGGAGCTTCCTTCATCATAAAGGCCTTGTAACAATACGCCGTGCAAATCTTGGTTAGTTTGTAAAATGGCTTCGCCATGGCGGTATAGGTTAACTTGTTTAACATCTTGAGAATTTGCTAGTTGCTGCTTTAACTGCAACATGGTTTCTTTCGAATTATCTTCGGCTGATACTTCAATATGGGGAATTAAACCAAGCATGTTGGTTTTAAGGTTATTTTCAAAGCCATTCATTACTGAACTGACTGTAAACAAGGCCATTAAACCAATAGCAATGCCCGCGATAGAGAAAAATGAAATAAATGAGATAAAGGCATTGCCCTTTGAGGAGCGACTATATCTCAGCCCTATAAAAAGGCTAACAGGTTGAAACATAATAAATTATGGGTATTCCAAGGGCTAAATATGCGCTCATATTAGCATAGATTTAGCTAGCATGGGATGCGCGAAATTGTAAAAAATAATTATAAATCTGATACTTGAACAGTAGCAACCAAATGGTCAAGTAATGCTTTTACATTGGTTGCGATAAACTGCCTTGGTGGATACACCCCCCATACCCCTTCAGGTGCCGGTGCAACATTCGAAAGTACAGCAGTCAACCTGCCATCGGCTAGGTGATCATTGACATAGTAATCTGGTAATTGCACGATGCCTAACCCTTTTATTGCAGCGTCAACCAATGCCCAACCACTGTTACAGGCTAAACGTCCAGCCACTTTGATGTGCTTATCTTGGCCCTGCTCTTTTACCCGCCAGTAACTGTTATTACCAATCAGGCAATTGTGCTGATGTAATTCACTCACACTGTGTGGTTGGCCGAATTTATTGATATATTCAGGGCTACAACAAATAACAAGCCTGCGCTGACTAATGCGCCGTGCTTTTAAAGATGAATCTTTTAAATGACCAAGGCGAATAGCGAGATCATACCCATCTTCTAGTAGATTGACTTGTTCATTGCTTAAATGGCTGATCACTTCAATATCTGGGTGCTTTTGCATAAACGAATGTACCGCAGGCATGATGAAACTTTCACCATACATCACAGGAGCTGTTAGTTTTATACTACCTTTTGGTGTCAGTTGCTGCTCTGCAAGCAGTGCCGTGGCATCATCCATGGCATGCTGTAATTGTTTAGTTTGATGCGCAAACACCTGCCCTTCTTGCGTTAGCACCACTTTACGGGTTGTTCGGGTTAACAATTGTGTGTTTAATCGCTCTTCTAATTGACTCACATACCGGCTTACATGGGCCACTGACATACCCAGTAGTTTACTTGCTTTTGTAAAACTGCCTGTTTCTGCTACCGCTAAAAACTCATCAATTCCGTGCCAACGATTCATTATTACCATACTGTAAAAGTGTTTTAATAAAACGAAGATTATCATTCATTGAGAAACAAATAAAATAGACTAAGTTTAATACTTACTTCCAACAACTATAAGGGAACGTTATGACTGATTTTATCAAATCAAAAGCGGCTATCGCTTGGGGTCCAAATCAACCACTATCAATTGAAGAAGTGGATGTAATGATGCCTAAAAAAGGCGAAGTGCTTGTAAAGATTGTTGCTACAGGTGTTTGTCATACCGATGCATTTACTTTATCTGGTGAAGACCCTGAAGGTATTTTCCCAGCAATCCTTGGCCATGAAGGTGGCGGTATTGTTGAAGCCGTAGGTGAAGGTGTAACACATGTTGAAGTAGGCGATCATGTTATTCCTCTTTACACTGCTGAATGTGGCGAGTGTAAAATGTGTAAATCGGGCAAAACAAATTTATGCTCTGCGGTACGTGAAACGCAAGGTAAAGGTTTAATGCCAGATGGCACAACGCGTTTCTATAAAGATGGTCAACCAATTTATCACTACATGGGTTGCTCTACCTTCTCTGAGTACACTGTATTACCAGAGATTTCACTTGCTAAAGTAAGCAAAGAAGCGCCTCTTGAAGAAATTTGTTTACTTGGTTGTGGTGTAACAACCGGCATGGGTGCTGTTACTAAAACAGCAAAAGTTCAAAAAGGCGATACAGTCGCTATTTTTGGCTTAGGTGGTATCGGTTTATCGGCGATTATCGGTGCAAAAATGGCGGGTGCAAGCCGTATCATTGGTGTTGATATCAACACCAGTAAGTTTGATCTTGCTACTAAACTAGGTGCAACTGATTTAATCAATCCAAATGACTTCGACAAACCAATCCAAGAAGTTATCGTTGAAATGACTGACGGCGGTGTTGATTTCTCATTTGAATGTATCGGTAACGTTAATGTAATGCGCTCTGCTCTTGAATGTTGTCACAAAGGTTGGGGTGAATCAGTAATCATTGGTGTTGCAGGTGCAGGCCAAGAGATCTCTACTCGTCCTTTCCAACTAGTAACAGGTCGTGTATGGCGCGGTAGTGCATTTGGTGGCGTTAAAGGTCGCTCTGAATTACCAGAGATTGTTGAGCGCTATATGAACGGTGAGTTTGCGTTAAACGATTTCATCACACACACCATGAAACTTGAAGATATCAATGAAGCTTTCGACTTAATGCACGAAGGTAAGAGCATCCGCTCAGTTATTCATTATTAATCTTTAATTTAGCGCTAGGTTGATACCTAGCGCCTTTGTTTCAAGGATTTGGTTATGCTAGAAAACATAAGCTCAACAAAAGTCAGCGGTGGCTGGCATAAACAATATACCCACCACGCTAGCAGCACACATTGTGCTATGCGCTTTGCGATTTTTTTACCGCCAGGTGCCAGCGAAACGAATAAAGTGCCAGTGATGTATTGGTTGTCAGGTTTAACCTGTACAGATGAAAACTTTATGCAAAAAGCCGGAGCATTTAAAAAAGCGGCTGAACTAGGTATTGCGATTGTCGCTCCAGATACTAGCCCGCGCGGTGAAAATGTGCCTGACGACGAAAATTACGATTTTGGTCAAGGTGCTGGTTTTTATGTCAATGCGACTCAAGCGCCTTACAATGTGCACTACAACATGTACGACTATGTGGTTTCTGAGTTACCTGCACTTATCGAAGCGCACTTCCCTGTGACGACCAAAAAAGCCATTGCTGGTCATTCTATGGGTGGTCACGGCGCATTGATGATTGCACTTAAAAACCCTAAACAATACGTCAGCGCCAGTGCTTTTAGCCCGATTGTGAACCCGATTAATTGCCCTTGGGGTGAAAAAGCGTTCAGTAATTACCTAGGTAGTGATAAAGCAAGTTGGCTTGAATACGACAGCTGTGAATTAATGAAAAATGCCGTCGCTGATGATTATTTACCGATGCGTATTGATCAAGGTGAGGCCGATAACTTCTTAACTGAGCAACTCAAAACTGAGAACTTATTTGCTGTCGTAAACGAAAAAGATTACCCAGCTGAGATCAACATGCACGCGGGTTATGATCATAGTTACTTCTTTATCAGCAGCTTTATTGACGAACACCTGATGTTTCATCAAAAGTATCTGTGATTAATACTTAATTTTTAGTGTGGGGGCTTAACTTCCTCACACTCTTTAATACTGCGTGTAATTTGCCTGCAAACTAATTGCGGTTGTTGTTCTTTTGGTTTGAGTAAACCAATAACAGCGCTATCAATTTCAAAGCCTAACTTTGCGAATGAAAAGCCTTCAGCATCGGTTACAGTATTGTTAGTTTGATTTGCATTTGTAGTTGCAAGATTTGTTGGTTGTGAGTTTTTTGCATAGCCATCAACTATTGACCCCGCCACTGTACACCCCACTAATTGGTAGCTAACTAAGCAAATAACAAGTTTTGAAAAGCTAATCTTCATTGTTAAAACTACCCATTAATGTAGGTCTTTTTTTTGGCTCAGCTTTAACCTCAACACATTCTTTTACTGCGCGACTAATTTGACGACATTTAAGCTCAACGTCTTTGTCTTTACTATCGCTCTCTAGGCCTTCAATAATCGCTTTGTCGATTTCATAACCTAGCATCGTCATGGTCATACCATAGTTAATTCGGTCATTATCTTTTTTATCTGAATAAGCGCTTGCCGGCTGTGCTTGACTCGTGCGCCCGCCAATTCCATCTGCAACTAAGCCAACTGCAGTACAGCCACTGAGTAAACTAACTGATAGTATTACGTACAAAGATTTAAGCATCGGTCCTCCAATACACTTAAGCTTATTTTCTAAGCATAATAACAAACGCGTAATTTAACTGTAAAAAACTGTAGATTAATCACAAATATCGCGAATAAACTCTTTTAGAAACCCAACTAACTGCAATAGGAATATTAACAAGAAAGGTAAAGCGCCTAAAATTGCAACGCTACGATTTAATGGCTCATCTTGTAGCAGCAATAATGCAAAGCTACATATAAATAATGCTAAACACCATGCGTAGAGTGTCACACGGTTATTTTGCTCAGAGCCAACCAGCTCTCTTATGACTAAAATTGCAGAGTCTGCGGATGTAGCAACAAATATCAACAGAAGTAATAAGCTTAACCAAATAAACACGGTTCCTTGCCAGTCTAGTTGATTAAAAAATACAAATAAGCCTTGGCTGTAATCTTGTTTTATAGCAACTAAAATGCCCGCTTGGTTAAGTCTATCCCATTCAATTGCTGCCCCCGAAAAGGTCGCAAACCAAATAATAGTCACTAAAGTTGGAATACACACAACCGCCAAAATAAATTGCCAAACTTTACGCCCCTGGCTAATTTTGGCTAGGAACACACCAACAAATGGCCCCCACGCTAACCACCAAAAATAATAGTTATATGTCCAATGAGCCGCCCAGTCCGGCGCTTTTAATTGGCTATCGAATTGCCAAGTGCCAGTTGCAAGCAACTGTAAATAGTAGCCTGTTCCATCTAAAGCAATCTTTGTAATAGGCTCAATTGGCACCACTAGTAGCAACCAAAAAAGCAGACTTAATGCCAGAAGTACGTTAAATATACTTAGTGATTGTACCCCGCGTCGTAATCCAAATTTAACCGACAGCGAATAAATAACTGCTAACAAACAAACGATTAATGAACCCACTAATAAAGTTGAAGTAACCCCCAACTCTATTTCAACGCCTTTACTGATCAGTAAAGTGGAATTAGCTATGGTGCCGACGACACCAAAAAAAATAGCGATTACCGCAATTAACTTTACAATAAACGACACAGTAAATTTTGCAGACTTATCAATGCGATTACCAAGCGCCGTTAAAACAGGGGCACAAATATCTCCTGACTTCCCACTGTATTGCGTTAATCCCCCAAGCACTAGCGCAAATACAGCATAAAGTGCCCAAGCATGAGCCCCCCAATTCACTAGGGTTAAAGCGAGGCTACTGGCTAGTCTATCTGGATATAAGCTTTGTTTAAGTGGTGGGTCAAGAGAATGTAACGCAGGCTCTGCTACGCCCCAAAAAACCAAGCCAGAGCCCATTCCTGCTGCAAACAACATGGCAAACCAGCCAAAGTTTGAATACTCAACAACAGCCTGCTCACCACCTACTTTACGGCTACCGAGTGGGCTAATGGCTAAAATAATGATGGCAAACAATAAAAAATTCACCAATAAGAAAAAGCTACTACCAGTCCATTTTAACAGCATTTGTACAAACGGCTGAACTTGCTCAGTGATAACATCAGGCAAAATCACAGCAATCAGTGCACCAAACATACACAGTACAAGCGCGGTTTTTTCAACAGAGGAGATGGAATGTTTCAATGTGAAGCCTATTTTGTCAGCGTGTTTAGCATACTGTTAGCATGGCTGAAATTCAAACAGCCAAAAGGCTGAAAAAATGACATAGCACTGCGTAAAAATCGCAAATTATAGCAAGGCATGCTTTTAAAAACCCGGCTACATGTCCCTAGTTTCCTCATTTTATTTAATTTGTTGATCGGGTATTGAAATTGCAAAGCTATCATAATCTTTATAGCAAGGAGCAAAGCATGGACTTTAATATTGATTGGTATGAAATTCTCGATAATTTAATTCATCTAGGTATTGCCTATTTACTTGCTCTTCCAATGGCTTTTGATCGAGAAAAAACCAGTAATGGTGCAGGTCTACGAACATTTCCATTAGTCGCTGTTGCATCATGTGGTTATGCATTAGTGGGCATGTCTGTTTTAACAAGTTCAGAGGCAGAATCAAAAGTACTCGAAGGGATTATCACAGGTATTGGCTTTATTGGCGGTGGTGCCATTTTGAAGAACAAAAACTCTACCTATGGAACAGCCACAGCAGCCAGTATTTGGAACATGGGACTTATTGGTATTGCTGTGGCATTTAGTCGTTACGAAATCGCCTTTTTAATGGCGTTGATTAATTTCGTAACACTAAGATATGTTAAGCGCTTAAAGTAAATAATTAACTCGCGTCATATTTTGAGTTAACGATAGCATAGCCAGTTTGTTTAACTTTAATCTCAGCTGGGTTTGCAGATTTTACTAATAAACCGCAACGTCTGCTTTGCTCATCAATGACATAATTAACCGATTCACTTGCTTCAAGGTCAATGACTTGATCTGCACAGCGGATCTGTAATTTAGAAACATCGCTCGCGCCTTCAATTTTGATTGAACCGCGAGATAAAGATAAATATGACAGCTTATCTTTTGAAACATTGATTTGTGAATTAATCTGCGGTGTTCGCGCCAATAGGTCATCAATTTGCTTGATAGTGGCAAGTTTGTTTTCTTCTGAAAACTGTTTACCCTCGATATTATCTAACGCATAAATAGCATTGTAAGCAAGATTAAAATCGCCCTTGAAGCTGTACCATTGTAGAGCACTTTTAGCGACTAGATATTGTATATCTGTTGGTAACTTAGCTCGCAGTAAATAGGCTACAGACAACTGCTCATCAAAGCCAAACCATTGCTGTTGATGATAATAATATTGGCTTTTCAACCATGCAAATAATGCTTGTTCTGAAGTGTTTTTAGTATGGTCTTTATATAATTCAACCAATGCTTGCTCAGCTTTTTTAAACTCTTTTGCTTGCAGCATTTTATTGATTTCATCGTATTCATTAATAAAACCACGGCTCGCTTTATCATTTGAGTAACCATTAAAATACTTACCTACTTCAAATGAAAACAGGTAACCCCCTTCTACGGTTTTGCCTTCTTTTGTGGCAGGTGCAAACTCTAAGTTGGTTAAGTATTTCTCTGCATTTTCTTCACTACCCCGAGTATCAGATGCCATGATCACTTCAATGTCTTTTGCCTTACCTTGTGTATCAACCACATAAGACATTAATGCCCAGCCTTCTAGACGAGAGCCGTTATAACTACCTGGGTAACGTTTGTTTGAATTTTTAACAATATAGGCAGAGGTAGCAGCTTGAACATCAACACCTAAGTCATTGACGTCTCGTGCTAAGGCGTGTGTTGGTAATTCGATAAGTGAACAAAGTGCTGCGAGTTTAGTGAATTTAATCATGATAATGGCTCCAAATCCCTTTGATAGGAACATTTATAGCACTAAAAAAGGCGCTTTAAAAGCGCCTTGCTGTCAAGAATGTGCTTAAACATGCCTTGATCTTAAAACATATCCTGGTAAGGGTTTGGTTTAGATAATAAAACTTTTTTATCAAAACCTGGGATTGTCATTGAATCTTCACTAATTTCAATACCATTTTCATCAATTAAGCCATCACCAAAACGATAAATTAGCTCATAATGACCTAAATCAGCGTGTTGTTGATAGTCAGCTTGCGCTTTGGCTACCTGAGTATGACGGTCTTGATATTGCGCCATAACCTCATCACCATGACGCTTTGCAAGCATCTTTAATGTAATTGCTGGTGATAACACAGTCGCCGTTGCGTTATTACCACCAAAGCCTTTTGAGTTAATGAAGGCAATATCCATTGCATCACATTGATAATGTTCAGTACGAATGTCTAAATGCTCGCTATACACATCATCTGCCACTTTATCGATTGTCGTAATACCCGGCATAATGTTGTGACTAAACACACCTAATGCCATAGCTAATTGGTCACCACTAGCTGGAGCAATGGTATGGCCAACATACGCTTTAGGCGCAGCAACCTTCCAATTATCAATTGCAAATGTTTCTGCCACTTTATGATAGATCAGTGATTCTGTTACGCGGTTTTGTGGTGTACTTGAGCCATGTGCCAAAATAAAGCTACGCTTTTGTACCGCCTCTTGGCCAACAATACTGTTTGCTAGTGCAACAGATTTTGCCATCGTGATGTAGTTACCTGGGCCCGGGGCTGTAATTGATTTTTTAATACCATCGGCATTGACGAACACATCTGCAACGCTGCCTAACACATCAGCGCCTAACTCTAATGCCAATGCATCATCCATTAATATAGCAACTTGTGCGCCTTCACCAATTGTAAAACCACAGTTTTCACCAAATGGACGGCTGGTACGGCGATGATCAACCACATCTGTATTATCAAGGCGCTTTAGGCCCTCTTCATTAGCAAGTGCGCTCATATTGCCAAAACCTTCAACGATTTCGGGTGTAATTGCACACTCAACAGACGCCACTATGGCTACACGCGTACGACCCGCTTGAATATCGTTTACAGCTGCACGCAGGTTATATAAAAACGTTGCACATGCACCTGATGTAGTAAAGGTTGTGCCCACATTGCCTGTTACATAAGCATTGATAAAGTCAGTCGACATGGTGTTTAAGCCAAGTGCAAGCTGTTTTGTACTCACACGGTCGCCCTGCTGACGCGCACGAATAAGTCCACCAAATCCTTCATTATCAACTTGACCAGCCACAGAAGCTGAGTAAGTGCCAATTTGATCAGGCTCAACGCTATTCATTACCTGCTGCCATGGCAGACCTGTCGAACGAATCGCATCGGTTGCGGCAAAGATAGTCGCTTGCAAGCCTCTTGGTTGATAACGGCTGTTATACATAGCCGAAGGTTCAAAACCTGTTGGTAATTGACCGGCCGCTTTAATTGGATTATCGCGCGTACTGTCATGTTTAATAGCAAGATCAGCACTAATTGTGACTTTAACTTTTTTATCATTTAATTCTTCAACCTGCCAAGCACTTGGTACTGGAGTTGGTAAATCACGGCGGCGCGTTTCAAAAACAATCTGCTGTTCACCTGACGCTGTTAACGTCATTTTTTGCTGCCATGGAGTCGCATCCACATCGAAGTGGTTTTTTTCAATTTTACGAATAAGTGTGCCAGCTAAAATTTCTTCACCGAACTTAGCTTCGATGTCTGATTCGGCAATGGTATTGCCTTGGGCATCTTTAAGTACACCTTCAGTAAGAGTGACTAAGTTCATTAATGTCGCTAAGCCTAAAAATGTCTCCTGACGGGCTTTAGCGTCCAAGCTGTCTAACACGATACGACGATAACCTTGATGAAAAGAAGTGCGGCCAGCGGCATTAATACCACCCATACCAACAATAACGGGTAATGCTGTCATAAAAAACCTTGAAAAAACGTGTTATGAGAATTAAGCCAAGTTTAAATGGATTAATTAATACGCTTTATGCTTAAATAGCCAAATAACATGCACAATAGGCCAAAAACAACTGGTCGGAGCAATTTGAGTGACGAAACTTCAACAAGTAAAAGCCATTGAAATTAGTATTTTGGTTTATCCCCACTTACTAATAACCAGTTTAACCTTGCCTATCGAAATGCTCAGAGCTGGTGAGGCCTTTGCAAAAAGCCATCGTCAGCAGAACGAATTTAAACCTCTAAGCATCAATTTAGTGGCAAGTAGTTTAAAAGCGATCCCTAATCGTACTGGGCTTTCAATTATGCCCGATTGCGAAACCGTCACCGCGCCTGCTAGTGACTTGATTATTGTGCCTGGGATTTGGCGAAACCCGCGTCCTGTGGTGAGCAAACAGCAAAGTTTGGTGAAATGGCTTGGTGATTCTTGGCAACAAGGCAGTCATATCATTGGTGTAGGCACAGGTAATTGTTTAGTTGCAGAAGCAGGCTTATTAGATGGCCACCCGGCTACCACCCACTGGCATTACGCAGAACAATTTAAACGTGACTACCCTAAAGTGCAGCTTAAGCCTGATTTTTTCATCACACAATCTGAGCGCATGTATACAGTTGCGAGTTTAAATGCCCTTGCCGATGTTATTGTGCATATTATTAGTCAATATTACGGACGAGAAGCGGCACAACATGTTGAGCGTAATTTCTCCCATGAAATTCGTAAGCCCTATGAAGATCAGCGCTACCTTGAGGGTGCCGTCGATAAACACCCAGATGAACTCATCGCACAAATTCAATTTTGGCTAAAAAACAATTTAACATCTGAACTGACTCTGCAAGAAATTGCAGCACAATTTAGTTTAAGCTACCGTACTTTTACTCGCCGTTTTCGCCAAGCCACCAGCCAAACTCCTGTGGAGTATTGGCAACAGTTGCGGGTACAAACTGCAAAAGAGTTATTAGCCTCTTCAAATTTGTCTATTCAAGAAGTTGCACTGGAAGTTGGTTATAACGACCAAGGTCACTTAACACGGGTATTCAAGAAAGTGCTTTCACAAACACCTAGTGAATATCGCACAGTCGTTAGACGAAAACTATTTGGATAAAGCTAAAATGCCGGAAATGTTCTAAGCCAAGGTCAGATTAATCATATTTAAGTTGCTGAATTAAAAATTATTACTAAGCTTTTAGTTAGTTGTATAGGTATTTGTTTGAGTCTAAAAATGTATCAGCTTGATTATGATGAGTTAGTGCAAAGTTGGAATAAAACCCTCGAAGTTTTAGCCCTTTTTGCTGATGTGCCCGTCGCCTTAGTAATGAAGGTAGAAAATAATATTATTAGTGTGTTTTCAAAAAACAATAACCAAGATAACCCTTATGAAATTGGTGATAGTGAAGAGTTAGAAGATTCAGGCCTTTATTGTGAGCATGTCGTAAAAACACAAAACTTACTGAATATTCCCAACGCACTTATTGATGAAGACTGGAAAGAAAATCCAGATATCAAGCTTAATATGATTTCTTATTTAGGTTTACCAATATGTGCAGGAGACACCACCCCATTTGGCACAATCTGTATCCTTGATAGCAAACCCCATGAATACAACGAGCCCGTGATAAAGCTACTCGAAACCATTAAGCAAAGCTTCGAAACCCAACTGAAATTATTGCATCAGCAAAAACAAGCGTTTGAACAACAACAATTTGCTGAACTGGCCACTTTAATTAGAGGAATAGCCCACGAGCTCAACACACCACTTGGTAACTGTATTACAGCAGTTGATGTTACCCGGCTTGCTGTCAAAGAAACACAAACCAGACTTATAAAAAAACGACTTAGCCAACAAACGCTGCAAAATACTTTAGAGACTTTATTAAATACCAACGAACTCCTAGACAGAAACTTAACTTCATCTGCTTATAAAATACGTATTTTACAAGATTTGCTTTATACCAAGTCACAATCAAGTAAAACAATCATGACGTTAGAGCAACTCTCTGAGTCATTGTATAAGCACTTAGATGAGCAAATAAAACATCGCGGTATCAAATTAGATATTAATTATCAAAAACCTCATAGCCAAATTGAAGTTGATATAGACTTACTCAAGCAAGTGCTGTTTATTTTATTACAAAACTCAATTGAGCATGCATTCAACAATATTACAGACCCTTTAATAGAAATTGATATTTTTGATTTTGATGAGGTGTTAAAAATTCACTACACAGATAACGGCACCGGTATCAGCAGCACTGAACTAAGCTCAATTTTCACCCCATTTTATAAAGGTAAAAACAACCAATCAGGTATAGGGCTTGGCCTCAGCATAGCGAAGAAAATAGTTAGCCAACAACTGCAAGGCGATATTTGCGTACAAGAAAGTGATGTAGGCGCCCACTTTTTAATTAGCTTGCCTAAGTAAGCTAATAACTTTAAATGTCTTTCGTAAATAAAATCTTGCTAGTTTGTGGGCTGTCTCTGTCTTCATAACCCGCTATGGCATAACCATTTTTGATAAGCAGACTCAGCATTGCAGGAAAACGGTTCATAGACTTAACCTTTATGGCTCGGTAATTGTTGACTTTAACCCATGCTTCTTGCGCATTTAATAAAGCCTGTGCAATGCCCTGCCCTCTACATTTTGGTGCAACCGCCCCAAGCCAGCTATAGAAAGTGTTTGAATCTAACGCATAACCCAGCTTATAGGCCACAGGCTCATTATCGATATAAGCCACTAAAGCTAGATGCTCAACATCCGCACACTTTGTTTGTAATTTACTGAGGGTATTTCGGCCATCAAACTCAGGAATTTGACTATCGACAAGTAACAAATCGTCTAAACTAGCTGGCTTTATTATGTAACTTTTTTCCATTTGCTACTTTGTTGTATGAGTGCTTGAATACATGATCAAATTTTGTTGCTCTATTTGTTTGTATAGAGCAACTCGCTTTTGGATTAATGCAATTTCAACTTTAGAAAGCTGTTCATTTAACTTAGTAATATACACTAGCGCTGATTGATAATATTCAGTGTTTGGTACAATCGCATTAACCGTATGACTTATAACAAAACAGAGTGAAGTCAGAATAAACAAGAATAATTTCATATATATAAGTCCCTTTTTTATGCCTTATGAAACAAAGTATATCAATACCAAAAAGCATTTAAATACTATGGTTAGAAACTCACTTCTAACTTCTAAATTCTAACCTCTATTACCTTCTAACTTCACTTTTCTTTTCGATAATACAACTTTGAATAGCGTTTTACACGAGCATGTACACCGCGCCCTAAGCTCTTAAACTTAGCTTCAAGTACATCTACGCCATATAAAATACCCACCACCAGCACCGATAGTTTTATTGCAGCTAGTAAGTTGTCGGTGGCAATAACAACACCAATTGATGCTAATACCCATATCGTTGCAGCAGATGTTACACCAACTACCGCACCATCTTTTGCAAGCATCACCCCTGCACCTAAAAAGCCGATACCAGTAATGATCTGGCCAACTACACGTGAATGATCAATATCTTCCCCATGCAACATAAACGCTGTTGATAGAAACAAATAAGTACCCAACACAATGAGCGCTGAAGTTCGAATACCCACAGGTTTACCGCGTAATTGACGCTCCATACCAATAATTGCGCCGCAAAAAGCGGCGCTACCAATTGCTGACCAAGAATAAGGGGCAATATCAAATAAACTACTCAGTGTCACTGCACTTCCAAATCAAACTAACAATCAAAATTATAAATAAAAGGCCATCGCTGTACTGAGCCGTGATGAGCCAAAACTAGCCATTTTGCTAAAGTCGGCTTTGGCTATTGGTACATGCTGACAATCAATCGCCAATTGTTTTTCGTTTTCACAAAACGGGTCATGCACATACAAGCAATGCTCATCAATATGCGTTACACACACCCAATGGGGTGACTTTTTACCATCAAATCGATAAGTGCTGATCAATAACACCACCGCTTTACCCTCAGCAAGCCAATCTTCAATGGTAGCCAAGGTTAACTCTTGATAGCGTACTGGCAGTTTTGCAGCTATCGCTTCGGCTACAAACTGATTGTGTACGGTATGCAAAATGGCTTTTTTCTTTTCACTTCTTACACCATCAATAAACAAGGTATCACGGGTATTTAAAACAACATCGGCTTTAAAACCACGTTTCATTGCTGCAAGTGCTAACCCTAGAGGGTGACAACCGCCATGCCCTGAAGTCATGAAAATAGTCGTGGCTTCACGCCAGATATCCAGCTCTTTGAGTTGGCTCATTGCGGTATCATTCAATGATGACATTGCCATTAATAACGCCGCTGGGCCACAGGTAAATTCGGTAGTTTGCTGGTACCAAGGCGTGTGTTTATCAGCATTAAATTCGATATTACGACGAATGTTTTTTTGCATTCGATGGGCATCACTATGGTCATCATAATAATCACTGTAATGACCAAACACCTGATAACCCAGTTTTTCATATAAGCGAATTGCTGATTGGTTGTTTACCGCAACTTCTAAGCGCATGTATAAACGGCCCCGTTTAGCCGTTTCATTTTCAAGCGCAAGAAGTATCTGTGAAGCAATCCCTTTGCCTTGCTGCGATTGCAAAACCGCCAGTGAATATAACCGGGCAAGGCGCGTCCCTTTGTGACACCACACTAAACCATAACCAACTAGTTGATTATCTACTTCAGCCACCATCAATAAGCCGTGAGTTGCGCTGATCCAGCGTTTTAAACTACGGCTACTTAATCTATCTTGGCTAAAGCTTTGCTCTTCAATGGCTACAAGAGCTGTCAAATCCGCAGCCTGTGCAAAGCGGATTTGACAAACAGATGCGTTCATTAACCGCGGCCTCGTGCTTCTAGGCGTTGTTTAAACTCATCCATAATGATCATATAAAGCTCATCACCTAAATAGGCATCTTCGACTTTATGGTCGATACTTGGGTTGTCATTCACTTCTAACACGTATGCTTTACCTTGATGCTCTTTAACATCAACACCATACAAACCTTTACCCACTGTTTTACAGGCTTTTAATGCTGCATCAAGTACCACTTTAGGTAGCTCAAAGGTTGGCAAGGTCTCAAAGCCACCTGAGAAGAAGCGTTTTGCATCATGGTTATAAATTTGCCAGTGATTACGGGCCATCAAATAACGACACGCATAAATTGCACGGCCATTTAACACCCCGACACGCCAGTCGTATTCGGTGTACATGTACTCTTGTGCAAGCACAAGTGCACTGAACTCAAACAGCTCAGTTAACTTAGCAACTAACTCATCACGATTAGCGACTTTAAATACGCCTTTTGAGAAAGAGCCTTCTGGCATTTTTAATACCAGTGGGTAGCTGAAGTTTGCTTCTAAACTTTCAATTGTCTCTTCACTTGTATCAGCGACAACGTGAGTTTTTAAACTCGGCACTTTTTGATAATTAAAGGCATCGTGCAAATACACTTTATTACAACAGCGCAGTATCGATTCTGCATCATCTATGACCACTAACCCTAAGCTTTGCGCTTTACTCGCTAAACGATAGGTTGGATGGTCGATGGCTGTGGTTTGACGAATAAACAACGCATCAAATTGTGCAATATTGGTAATTTCATCAAATGTCAGTGCTTGAGCATAAATACCGTGCTTAGCGGCTGCTTTTATAAATTTAGCAATGGCATCTTTATCACTTGGCGGCACTTTTTCTTGGTGATCAACCAATATAGCCATATCCCAACGATAACGACGTTTTTTATCGTGAATACGCCACACTGACTCTGTAAAGCTGCTGAGTTGTTTTACAAACTCTGTAAAGCCAGTGTCATCTAATGATGCAATTGTGCCTTGTTTTACAACACCTTGCTCATCACACACCAAAATAGGCGCAGGATATTGCGAGAATAACGCTTTGGTTGCTTTACTTTGCTGCTCTTTATCTGTGTGACCAAAAAATACAGTGCCACCAGCAAGCGCTTTATGACGCGTGCTGTATTCATCGCTACGTAGCGCATTAATTGTTTTTACACTTGGTAATACCTGGTGCTTTCTTGCTTCAGCAAGCAAAGAACAATAATAACCTTTACTTAAATACTGCCCTGTATCACACAAGTTTAAAATGCGTGTTTTTGGCTCATTATGTTTTGGGTAATCACGTAAGTAGGTGTCAAAGGTAATGACATTTTCGAAATTTTGAGCAATACGTTGCTCATTGTTATCAACCACAATCAAGGTTTTAAACACGACTTTTCCTAAATGAAGCCATAAATAAAATGAAAAACACCCAACCAATTAAGTGAACGCATGAGGCTAAACTTCACTTAACTAGATGGGTGCTTGAAATACCAATACGCATTAATTGGGAATTAAGCGTATTGGTATAAGCCTTAAGCTTGATGTGATTTATAGAGGTTTTTTTGCTTTGTGACCAACGAGATATTTTTTACTTGAAGATGAAATTTACTGATTAAAAATACCATTAATTAAATTAAATGATCTATGATGTACAACTGTATATTGCCAGCAATAGAGAGTTCAACTTCATCATCAAGGCTCTTTCCAATCAATTGCTTACCTAACGGTGCTTCTCGGGTTACAACATAAATAGGCTGCTCTTTTACGGTGACCACTAAGCCACCAGCACTTGGGCCCATAAAAAACCACTTTGCGTTATCTTGCTCATCGATAAGACACACTAATGCACCTTCACGAACCTTATTAAACTCGCTTTCTTTAAACACTGTATTGAATGCTTGTATGTCACGGTAGCATTCATTAACTCGCTCAGCTTGCCCTTGCGCTAAATAAGCGGCTTCTAAACCCAAGGTATCGTATTGAGTTTCAGCAACACTTTCTTCGTGGGTTGCAGCGTCATGAGCCGCTTTTGCCGCTGCTTTGGCGTTTTGCAGTTGTGCCTCTAGCGCAAAGCGTAAATGTTCAATTACGTGTGTTTTATTCATATCAAAGCAGTTAAAACAGAAAAGCCGCTATTCTATGGAAAAATAGCGGCTGATGAAAGTAAGTTATAAAACTGACTTACGGCATATCCATATAGGCTTTGGTTTTATCATCCAGTGTTTGTGTGTAATTTTCTGAACTTAACCCCAATAACTGCGGCAAGGTAGCGGCGATACAAATCGATGAGAAGGTTCCCACCACAATGCCTGCAAATAACGCAATGGCAAAGCCCGTTAATGCAGCACCAGCAAGCAACCAAATACAGGCAATGGTCGCAAGTGTTGTGCCTGAGGTGATCAACGTACGTGTTAAGGTAGAACCAATTGCATCGTTAATCACAACATGGGTGTTAATGCGTTGATTGTCTGGCTGAATACGTAAAAGCTCTCTGACTCTGTCGCCAACAATAATTGAGTCATTTAATGAATAGCCAATAATAGCCAGTAAACTCGCCAGCACGGTTAAATTAAACTCAAGCCCAAGTAAGGAAAACAAGCCCAGCACTAAAGTTAAATCATGTAACAGTGCAACCACTGAACCTACTGCGAGTCGCCATTCAAAGCGCACGGCAAGATAAACCATAATTGCAATCAGCGCCGCAAATAAAGCTAAACAACCTTGTTCAAAAAGCTCATCACCCACTTGTGAGCCTAAAAATGAGCTAGATAATACGCTATAGTCTACACCTTGCTCATTCAGCTCTGCTTGCCAAGTACTGGCTTTGCTAGCCTCTGGCGCTTCTCTTAAAACAAAGTGATATTCACCCGCTTTAGTGATGGTTAATTTGCTCGCAACCTCAGGGCTTAACTTTGCCTTTAAATCAGCAATTGTCTTGACTGACGTTGTGTTAATTTCACTGATGTAGCCACCTGTAAAATCAAGGCCAAAATTTAGTCCTTTTACAGATAAAACAACTAGGCTCGCGATGACTAAAACACAGCTTAGCACTAGCCCTAAAACGCGTGCTTTACTCGCTGCAGTTAATGTTGACCAACTCATGCTTTAGCCCCCGTTAAATTGGTTAGTTTAATGTAAAGTGTTTGGCTAAGCGCTTTCGAAATATAAACGCCAGTAAAGACGCTGGTTAATAGCCCAAGTGCTAAGGTGATTGCAAAGCCTTTCACCGGCCCATAACCAATGGCATATAGGATAATTGCTGTGATCATGGTTGTTACATTGGCATCCAAAATGGTCGTAAATGCTTGGTTATAGCCTTGCTCAATCGCTTGGTAAGTAGGTCGACCTTTACGTTTCTCTTCTTTTATTCGCTCAAAGATAATCACATTGGTATCAACTGCCATACCTATGGTCAGTACAAGCCCTGCAATACCCGGTAAGGTCAGCACAACACCCGGTAATAACGACATTAAACCAACTAAAGCCGTTAAATTAAGCAGTAAAGCAATATTGGCTATCAGCCCTAAGCGACGATACCAAAGCGCCATAAAGGCAAGAGTAATTCCGATACCCAGCATTAACGCAGCTAAACCGTGTTCAATGTTTTCACTGCCTAAGCTTGGACCTATGGTTTGTTCTTGAACGATTGTCACTGGCGCTGTGAGCGACCCTGCGCGTAGTAAAAGCGCTAAATCGTAGGCTGCTTGCGGGCTTTTCATATTAGTAATGCTAAAACGAGAACTTAAATGCTGGGCAATGTTTGCCACATTGATCACTTCGCTTTTTTTAACAACGTCGCCATTTGCATCCCGTGAGTATTCTGAGTACACCGTGGCCATTGGCTTACCTATGTTGTGCTTCGAAAAAGTAGACATCGCATCGCCACCTTGCGAATCTAAACTGAGCTGAACTAAAGGCTTGCCCCACTCATCTTTGCCAACACTGGCATTATTAATGTGATCACCTGAAAAAATAGCCATCGGATTTAAATTAACAACGCCACCGCCTTGTACATTAAACGCTTTACCACCTACTTCGACGACCTGATAAAAATCGAGGGTCGCAGTTGCACCAATAATACGTTTCGCTTCTGATGGGTCCTGCACACCAGGTAACTCAATGCGAATGCGCTGCTTACCTTGTCTTTGCGTTACCGCTTCTGTGATACCAAGCTCTTCAATGCGACCACGCAGGGTTGTTAGGCTTTGCGCCATAACTTGTTTATTGAATTCGTTTTGGCTTTGCTCGTTAAAATGTAGTAATACCGTGGTTAGGTTATTCGTTGTTGATTTAGTTTCCATCAGGCCTTTGAATTGACCTTGTAACGTTGAGACGAGCCCTGCAAGTTGCTCCTCGCCACTTGGTAAAATTTGTAGTTCAACCCCTTCTTTTACTTCACTTGCACGGATCCCACGAATTTTGTCTTTACGAAGCGTCAATTTAGTTTGTTGATACACACTGTTTAAGTGCTCTTGCATTGCTTTATCTAGGTCAACATCAAGCACAAATAACACCCCACCATTTAGGTCGAGTCCCAACTTAATCGGTGAGAGACCCAGCTGCTGAAGCCATTGAGGGCTTGTCGCATGCTCAACAATTTTAGCCTCTAGCTGAGGGTATTGCGTTTTTATAAAACTCAGCGCATTAGCACTTTGAGTCGGCTCAGCTAATAAAATAGCCAGTTTTGCTTGGCTATCATTGGCTTCAGTCACTTCAAAACCGTGTTGATTTAGTGACGTTGTCACACTTTGCAGCGTCACTGTTTGATCTGGCAAGCTAATGTGCAACCAAGATTTGTTAGGGTAAAGGTTAGGTAGTGCGCTAACCGCTAATAAAATACACGCCGCTATCATTGCGACATAACTCATTTTTAGTCGACGCCATAGCGCCGGCTTAGATTTATGTGACATACATGACTTCCTTCCGGCATTGTCAGCCGGTAAAAATTTAATTCCAAAAAATAAAAAGTAACGAAGGAAGTCGTTTAGCTATGGTAGGTCGTATTGGCTTTGTACAAAAGATTAGCGTCTTTCCAACCACTAATGCGGGATTTACGTTGAGTGGCTAATGCAAACCATGGGATCACACGCACAGCACCTGGCGGCGCTAAAAAGTTCTCTTTTCTCCAGTCTTCAGCAAAGAATTCAATTAATAGCTCGTAATCAGGATCAACCTGACTGTGATAAAGAAATAATGATGAATTACTGGCAGTTAAACGCGGCACTAGGGTATCAAACCCCGACGGCTCTACCGGTTTAGGATGTTCAACTGTATGAGTTTGTGAAATAACTGGGGTTTTAGTCAGCTCGACTTGGAACAATTTTGTCGCAGCAAAGTGTGAGTGAGTGTCAGGCATAGCCATGCTCTGTGCGCTAAAGAACACAGTAAATAGCAAGATAATGACTGAGAAAAACCGTAACAAGAATTGACCAATAAATTAAGTAGATACCGTGGGTATAATGGGGGTAAAAAAATAAAACACAAGGTATTACTAAAATAAAAGTGACTAAAACAAAAGCGGGCCTAATTAGGCCCGCTTAGTAATTTAACTTTGTTAAACTTCTAATGATGACATATCGATAACAAAGCGTGAGGCCATATCACCTTGCTTTAACTTATCAAAAGCGTCATTAATTTGGTCCATTTTGATCATTTCAACTTCAGGTAAAATATTATGTAACGCGCAGAAATCTAAGATTTCTTGAGTTTGCGCTATACCACCAATCAATGAGCCTGCAACACGGCGACGCCCCATTAATAATGGCACTGAGTTAGTCTCTTCAAGCTCACCTACTTGACCAACCAATACTTGCGTACCATCAATATCTAAAAGCGGAATATACGGCGTAAAGTCGTGTTTTACCGGAATAGTGTTAATGATCACATCAAATTGATTTGCATGCGCTTGCATGGCATCTTCATCGCTCGATACCAATAAATCTTTTGCGCCATAAGATAAAACCTGCTGTTTTTTCTTATCACTACGGCTAATCGCCGTAACATGTGCACCCATTGCAGCTGCGATTTTAATTGCCATGTGCCCTAAACCACCTAAACCAATCACACCAACACGGCTACCAGGGCCCACATTCCACGTACGTAGTGGCGAATACGTTGTGATACCCGCACATAAAATTGGTGCACATTTAGCAAGGTCTAAGCCTTCAGGCACACTTAGTACAAACTCTTCACGCACCACAATGTGTTTTGAATAACCACCTTGAGTGAGTTCACCACTAATGCGGTCTTGTCCTGAGTAAGTTCCTACCATACCTTCGCGACAAAACTGCTCTTCACCGTTATGACACTGATCACAGCTTAAACAGCTATCAACCATACAACCCACAGCAACATTATCGCCCACTTTATATTTAGTAACGCCGCTGCCTACTTCAAGGACGCGACCAACGATTTCGTGGCCTGGTACCACTGGGTACTGAGTCCAGCCCCAGTCGTTTTCTGCGGTGTGTAAGTCTGAATGGCACACGCCACAATATAGAATTTCAATTGATACATCTTCATCACGAAGTGCACGGCGTTCAAAATGATACGGCTCTAATGGTTTTTCAGAATCATGTGCTGCATAACCGACGGTTTTCATGCTTACTCCTTAGTTTTCTTCGTGTTTTACTCATGCATTTAACTAATTTGCTAATGCGCTTGTGTATAATGCATTCAGTATAGAGGTAAATTAACAAATTACACTTGCCTAAAACACGAAAGCTTTTGCCTATTTTTATCAAATTGATTTTTAAGAGACCCCCATGCGTGGAATGAGCCGCAAAGAACAGGTGACGAGATCGCCTGATGCAATGACCCTATCACAAAGCATAAAAACACTCTGGCCCTATTTAATGACCTTTAAAGGCCGGGTTATTTTAGCCGTCTTAGCGCTTATTGCTGCAAAAGGCGCCACATTGCTGATGCCTTGGGCACTAAAAGAAATAATTGACGCGGTTGATGCGAGTATCAACCCGCTATTAAGCGTTCCTATTGCCTTGCTGATCGCTTATGGTTTGCTGCGCTTTGCCAGTGTATTTTTTGGTGAAGTACGCGATGCGTTATTTGGCCGTGTTACTGAGCACGCAATGCGCCATATTGGCTTAAAAGTATTTAAACACTTGCATAGTTTAGAACTTGCCTTTCATCTTGACAGGCAAACAGGCGGTATCAGTCGCGATATAGAGCGTGGCACAAGTGGCCTCAGCTTTTTAATGCGCTTTTTGATGTTTAATATCGTACCTACCCTATTTGAAATAATCACAGTAGCCATTATTTTTGCAACCTTGTTTTCACCTTGGTTTGCACTGGTCACATTAATTGCGGTTGCTAGTTACATTGCTTTTACTGTGATTGTAACTCAGTGGCGTAACCGATTTATTCGTGAAGCAAATGCTGCCGATAACAACTCAAACACCCGTGCAATCGACAGCTTACTAAATTACGAAACCGTTAAGTACTTCAACAATGAACACTATGAAGCGAGAACCTACGACGGCTTTTTAGCTAAATGGGAGCAAGCAAGGCTTAAAAATCGTTTATCATTACTTGCGCTTAATTCAGGACAAGCACTTATTATAGCCACGGCTATAACAGCGCTAATGTGGCTTGGTGCCAGCTCAGTGGTCAATAAAGAGCTGACAATAGGTGAGCTTGTGATGATCAATGCTTATATGATCCAGTTATTTTTACCACTTAACTTTTTAGGTTTTGTTTATCGCGAGATACGCCGTGCGCTGACTGACCTTGAAAATATGCTGGGGCTGTTAAATCGAAAAGCCGCCATTAGCAATGACAAAGATGCAAAACCATTAAATGCAACCAAAGCTGCTATTCGATTTGAAAATGTGTCATTTAGTTACGACAAACAAAGGCCAATTTTAAATAACTTAAGCTTTGAGGTTACTTCTGGCAGCAAAGTGGCGATTGTGGGTGCCAGTGGCGCAGGTAAAAGTACTCTAAGCCGCCTGCTCTACCGTTTTTATGATGTTGATGCAGGTAAAATTTATATCGATGAGCAAGCAATCAACACAGTGACACTTGAAAGTTTGCGCCAAGCAATTGCCATCGTACCGCAGGATACCGTGCTATTTAATACCAGCATTCGCGAAAACATCGCTTACGGAAATCCAGCGGCAAGCGAAGATGAAATTGATCAAGCCATAAGCCTTGCCCATTTAGATGGATTTATTGCCAGCCTAGATAAAGGCGATAAAACCCTTGTTGGTGAACGCGGTTTAAAAGTATCAGGCGGTGAAAAACAACGCATTGCAATTGCCAGAGCCATTTTAAAGGGTTCACCCATTTTATTATTTGATGAGGCAACATCGGCGCTAGATTCGCATTCAGAACAAGCCATTCTCAGCGCGATGCGTGAAGTTGCACAAAGACATACCAGCTTAGTCATTGCGCATCGTTTATCAACAATTACTGACGCAGACAAAATTATTGTTATGAAACAAGGACAGGTTGTTGAGCAAGGTCAGCACCATCAACTGCTTGCAGCGAATAGTGAATACGCACGAATGTGGCAGTTACAGCAAAGCGAAGAATAAACACTGTTAACTAGTAGTTTAAATGATTAGAATAACCGCTTTATTTTTATCTATAACAAAAAGGCAACACGCAGATGGGCAGAGCTTATCAAAACAAAAAAGACTCAATGGCAAAAACTGCGGGTGCAAAAACCAAAGTTTATTCAAAGTACGGAAAAGAAATTTATATCTGCGCTAAGAATGGTGGTGTTGATCCCGATGGCAACTTAGCGCTTCGTCGCTTAATTGAGCGAGCTAAAAAAGACCAAGTACCTACGCATGTAATCGAGCGTGCAATCGATAAAGCCAAAGGCGGTGGCGGCGAAGATTACGTAGCAACTCGCTACGAAGGTTACGGCCCGGGCAACTGTATGATCATTGTTGACTGTTTAACCGACAACAACAAACGTACCTTTGCTGACGTACGTGTTTGTTTTACAAAAGCGAATGCAAAAATTGGTGCGCAAAACTCAGTATCACACTTATTTGATCACCTCGCTATTTTTGTATTTGATGGTGATGATGACGAGGCTGTTTTAGAAGCACTAATGATGGCTGATGTTGATGTAACAGATGTAGAAGTTGAAGACGGTAAAGTGACTGTATTCGCTCCACATACTGAGTACAACAATACCCGTACAGCACTTGAAGAAATGGGAATTACTGATTTCCACGAAGATCTAATTGCTTTTGTGCCGCAAGTAGAAGCACCCATTGAAGGTGAAGACGTTGAAGTCATGGAGCGCTTTTTAGCCATGCTAGAAGACTGTGACGACGTACAAAACGTTTACCACAACGCACAGTTTTAATTAAAAAGGCCAACCAAGTTGGCCTTTTACCTTTTAGCCCAAAGGAATCAACATTGAATACCCTCGAAGAGTTAAAAGCCGGTTCTCTACAAGGTTGTACACGGCTTCAGCTTGTTGCAAAACTAACCGAATTCCCAAAAGAAATTTATACCCTAGCCGATACGTTAGAAATCCTCGATTTATCTAATAATCAGCTAAGTGATTTACCTGACGATTTTTACAAACTAAAAAATCTCAAACGGCTGTTTTTATCATTTAATCAGTTTAAACATATTCCAGACGTGCTAAGAGAATGCCCAAACTTAATCATGGTGGCATTTAAAGGTAATCAAATTACTGAATTTAAAGCGCACTGTTTGCCAACGCAGATTGAATGGTTGATCTTAACGGATAATCAAATCCCCGCTTTACCTGATACATTTGGTGAGTACAGTAAGCTTAAAAAGCTCGCACTGGCAGGTAATCAGTTAACACATTTGCCAGTCTCAATGGCTAATTGTAAAGAGCTTGAGCTAATACGTTTAAGTGCCAATAAGCTTACAAAAGTTGAAGATTGGCTTTTAGCTTTACCGAAACTTGCTTGGCTTGCCTTCTCTGGTAACGATTTAAATCGCTCAACTAGTTTACACTGTGAGCAGTTTAGCAAAATCGCACTGGATGAAATCGAAGTTAAAAAGCAGATTGGCCAAGGCGCATCTGGGGTTATTCATTTGGCCAACTGGCATCAACGTCCTGTTGCCCTTAAGTTATTTAAAGGCGAGATCACCAGTGATGGCTATCCACTTGATGAGCTAAATTGCTGTTTAAAAGCCAGTGAGCATCCAAATCTCATAAAAGCATTAGGCTATGTCGAAGAAAAATCACAACTTGGTTTAGTGATGGAGCTTATCAGTAAAGAGTTCACAAATCTTGGTTTGCCGCCCTCCCTTGCAACTTGTACCCGAGACACATTCGAAGACAACTGTCAGTACGCGCCAGAAATGGTGCTAAAAATCGTCAAGCAAATGGCAAGTACCCTCGCCCATTTGCATCAAAAACAAGTAAGCCATGGTGACATTTATGCCCATAACAGCATGATCAATTCACATGGCGAGTTATTATTTGGTGACTTTGGTGCTGCAACTGACTTATCAATACTGCCGCCTAATCAACAGCTGCTATTAGAAGGCATTGAAGTACGTGCCCTTGGTTATTTCATCGATGATTTACTGACTGTAGTCACAGAACAGAACGACATTACCAACATGCTTGCTGACATAGCTCAAGAATGCTTAGGACTCAACTCAGACAAACGCCCTCGCTTTTCTGAGCTAGTTTCGCGATTATGAGTGTAGGTAATTATAAATAAAGCCTCAGTGAGGCTTTATTTTTGCTTGTTAAACGGAAACACCTGCTGCTTTAACATCCCTTCAGCCACTTGAAACTGCTCAGCCCTAAATAGCCGATGATAAAGACGTGCCATGCTATAAAAATCCATTTATCAATTTTTTGCAGCTTAACATAGAAGAATTTAGGAACAAATATACGCTGAGTCATCACGAAAATGTGTAAATAAAGAATTAATAGCGAAGAACTGTCTAATATTATTGAACATCCATATCCTTATAAAACGATTTAGGCTTATAAAAGAATAAGCCCTTAACTATTACTGAAATGCTTTATCAAACTTATCTTGATCAAGGTATTTATCAAATGCACCTAAAGCATTACCCACACTTGGCTCAGCCATTAACTCTTGCATTGCAACTTCACCGACAATACCGAATGCGTTTTCCATTGCTCCCTGACCGCCGACTTCTATCGCCGCCTTAGCTTGCTTTGGACAGTCTTCAGTTAATAAACGCGTAACTAACGCACCAACATAGCGATTAGTGTCATCCATATCTTGCTCTGTCACGTTCGCGAAAGGCTTAATTATACTATGCGTCGACATACCCAGATAAATCCACTTAGCGAGATTTTTCCGTTCTTTGCCATTTAGTGAATCAGTTAAACACACTGCAAGTTGCTGAGCTTCTTCTGATGCTGAAGCATAACTAGGCAGTAACGACATTACAAAGAGTGAAGTAGTTAATAAGATTTTTTTCATTATTTTCCTCATAAACTGGGATTAACCATAGAATTCTACTTCAGTTTTTACACCAAATGGTAAAATGAATTCTCTAAATTCAGGGTCCCCTTGCTGAGCTTTTGGATATTTAAGGTTATACATATTCTTTTTAAACATATTTAAGAATTGCTTATTTTGCAGCTTATTATCCAATACACTGACTTTGACTACATCACCCGCTTGATTAACCATCATCATAAATAAAATTTTATCATCAGATCGTCTGAAGTCGTCTTTTGCTTTTGTTATCACATCTTTGGGAATATTAAAATCGGGTAGGTTTTTATCTTGTGTTGATGAGCAAGACACTAACAAGAGGCATAAAGGTATTAAAAATTTATTCATCATCTGTCCCTAAAAATGTTTAAAGACAAGATACTGTGAATAAATGCTTTTATCCAGCAAAAACCAAAAAAGCCACGATAAACGTGGCTTTGTTGGATAAAGCTTAAACTTTTACTGTTCTATTATAAGAACTGACCTAGCGCTTTAACTTGGTCTAACATGCGGTTTGAGAAACCCCACTCGTTATCGTACCAAGCCATCACTTTAACAAGCTTACCATCTACTTTAGTTTGGGTAGAATCGAAGATTGAAGACGCAGGGTTGTGGTTAAAGTCGATAGAAACAAGCGGTAGTTCGTTGTATTCAAGAATACCTTGCATTGCACCTTCTGATGCAGCTTTAACGACTTCATTAATTTCTGCTGCAGATGTTTCACGCTTAGCAACGAACGTTAAGTCTACTAAAGATACGTTGATTGTTGGAACACGAACTGCCATGCCGTCAAGTTTACCCGCAAGTTCAGGAAGTACTAAACCAACTGCTTTAGCTGCGCCTGTTTTCGTTGGGATCATAGATTGAGTTGCGCTACGTGCACGGTATAAGTCTGGGTGATAAACGTCAGATAAGTTTTGATCGTTTGTGTAAGCATGAATTGTCGTCATGCTACCTTGCTCGATACCTACTGTATCGTTGATTGCTTTTGCAATTGGCGCTAAACAGTTTGTTGTACAAGATGCATTTGAAATGATGTTGCTGTCAGCGTTTAATACTTCGCTGTTAACACCATGAACAACAGTTGCATCCATGTCAGTACCAGGTGCAGAAACGATTACTTTTTTAGCACCCGCTTCAATGTGTTTAGCCGCTGCGTCACGTGAAGTGAATAAACCAGTACATTCTAAAACGATATCTACGTTTAGTGCTTTCCAAGGAAGGTTTGCTGGATCACGCTCTTGTGTAAGGGTAATTTCGTCATTACCAATTAGCATAGTGTTTTCAGCAAGTGTTACTTTTTGAGAAAATTGACCGTGTACTGAGTCAAATTGAGTTAAATGCGCGTTAACATTTGCTGGTGCTAAATCGTTGATTGCAACGATTTTGATTTCGTTGTTTTGAGCTGACTCATAAAGGGCACGTAATACGTTACGACCGATACGTCCATAGCCATTAATTGCAACATTAATCATTCTAATATCTCCCGTTAATTATTTTACTTCACTTGCTTGGCGAGCAAGCGCTTCAATGGCTTGCCAGTCTTTGTTTTCAATAAGTTGTTTATCTAACATCCAAGTACCACCTACACAAATTACGTTTTTAAGTGCCAGGTAGTTAGGTGCTGTTTCAAGGCTAATGCCGCCTGTAGGGCAAAAAGTTACTTGTGGTAAAGGGCCACCAATTGATTTCAGCATTGCTGTGCCACCTGCTGCTTCTGCAGGGAAAAACTTTAAGAACTTAAAGCCATGGCTTGCTAATTTCATTACTTCACTTGGTGTTGCTGCACCTGGTAAAAATGGAATATCAGTGTCTTTAGCCAGTGCTAATAATTCGTCGTTTACACCTGGGCTAACCATAAAGTCAGCACCGGCTTCAACAGATGCATTAAATGTCGCTTTATCAACCACTGTGCCTGTGCCAACGTATGCTTCTGGTACGGCTTCTTTCATTAGCTTTACAGCTTCTGCCGCAATCGGCGTACGTAAAGTAATTTCTAGTGCTTTTAAGCCACCGTTATAAAGCGCACGTGCAAGGGGTGCTGCATCTTCAAGTTTTTCGATAACAACAACCGGTACCACAGGTGCCGATGATAAAATTTTCTCAATGCTCATTGTTTGTTCCTCATAGCCCAGTAACGGCGTATTATTATTCTAAACCAAAGGCACTTGCGCCTAGGTCTGCACTACTTACTATATTTCTGAAACCTGCGAATAACTCTCGGCCTGTACCATATGTTTGGCTTGGTTGGCTAAGTTGTAATTCACGTTTTGCTAATTCTTCATCGCTTACGTGTACTTTCAATACACCCGCTGGTGCATCAAGCGTCACTAAATCACCTTCGTGAATTTTTGCGATTACACCACCTTCAACCGCTTCTGGTGCTAAGTGGATTGCAGCAGGAACTTTACCTGATGCACCCGACATACGGCCGTCAGTCACAATCGCCACTTTGTAACCTTGGTCTTGTAGTGTTGCCATTACTGGCGTTAATTTGTGAAGCTCAGGCATGCCTTTCGCTTTTGGACCTTGCTCTTTAATTACAGCAATAAAGTCTGTGTTTAATTCACCACGGCTATACGCTTCTTGTAACTCACCTTGTGAGCTAAATACTTTAGCTGGCGCAGAAACAACTTGGTGTGACTCAGCCACTGCGGATACTTTGATAACTGCTTTACCAAGGTTACCTGTAAGAAGCTGTAAACCACCCTGCTTGCTAAACGGGTTATCAATCGGACGTAACACTTCTTCATCGTGTGATTTTTCTGGACACGCTACCCATTTAACTTTGCTTGGGCCAGTGCTGTTAGTCATGATCACTGATGAATCTTTATCTAGCATTGGCTCTGTTGTGTATGCTTCTAAGCCATCACCCACAATCGTTTTCACGTCGTTATGTAAGTAACCCTTGCTTAGTAGTTGCTTCATTAAGAAGCCCATACCGCCGGCAGCTTGGAAGTGGTTCACATCTGCTGAGCCGTTCGGGTAGATACGTGTAAGAAGTGGCACAACTTCTGATAAGTCAGCCATGTCTTTCCAAGTAAGGATTACACCCGCTGCTTTCGCGATAGCTACTAGGTGGATTGCGTGGTTTGTTGAGCCGCCTGTTGATAACAAGCCAACTAAACCATTAATAATTGTTTTTTCACTTACTACGTCTGCAAGGCAGTTAGCATCTTTTGTTTCGATTAACTGCTTTAACATGGTTTCTACAGCATGACCTGTTAAACCATCACGTAGTTCTGTGTAAGGGTTAATGAAAGAGCTACCTGGTAAATGTAGACCCATGATTTCCATTAACATTTGATTCGAGTTTGCGGTACCGTAGAAAGTACAAGTACCTGCACTGTGATATGATGCGCTTTCTGCTTCTAAAAGCTCTTCGCGACTTACTAAGCCTTGTGCAAATTTTTGACGAACACGGGCTTTTTCTTTATTCGGGATACCCGACTGCATTGGACCGGCTGGTAAGAAATACGTTGGTAAATGACCAAATGATAAGGCACCAATTAAAAGTCCAGGGACAATCTTGTCACATACACCTAAACAAAAAACACCGTCGAACACGTCATGCGATAAAGAAACCGCAGTAGACATTGCAATCACGTCACGCGAGAACAATGAAAGCTCCATGCCATCACGGCCTTGTGTAACACCGTCACACATAGCAGGTACACCACCAGCAACCTGTGCTGTAGCATCAAACTTAGTGGCAAGGCTTTTGATAATTTCTGGATAGTCTTTGTAAGGTACATGCGCAGAAAGCATGTCGTTATAAGCGTTGATGATAGCTAGATTTGGTTGCTCGTCTGATTTTAAACGAGCTTTGTCATCGCTGCTACAAGCAGCCATAACGTGTGCAATATTACCACAGCCTAAACCAGCACGAACTCTTGTTTGTTTTTTTGCGTGCGCGATTCGCTCTAAATAAGCTTGGCGGGTCTCTTTACTGCGTTCGATAACGCGTTCGGTGACTTCTTGGATACGAGGATGCAACATATAAATTCGACTCATCTCTATAGTTAGAGGATAAAGGCTCAGTAACAATTACAGACTCCACGAAAATAATTGTACTGAGCAACTTTGATTTACCCGTTCAAAGGTACGCTGACAGGCTGTCTCTCACAACCAACCTGACACCGGTGTCACTGTATTAACTCATGACTGTGACACCGGTGTCAACCTTATCTGTTAAATTTAGTTTAATTTTTTTAAATGACCAAATAATGAACAATTTAATTTTAGTAGAATATGAGTAGAATTCATGTGAAGTACCACTATCAAAGGCCTATAGATAAGACAAGCTTTGAGGTTTGTTTTAATTAAAAACAGAAACTTATAGCGCTTTTATGAAATTTTTAAGTCATAAATAAAAAAGCCCGAGAACGCGTCACTCATTCTCGGGCTACTGTGAAAAAACAAGATGAAATTTATTTAATTGCTGCTGTCGACTCTCGAGTAATGAGTTTTGCTTCAAGGGTTACTTGATAAGGCGACTCTTGTGGATCACCAATATGAGTGATCAATTGCTTAACTGCTTGCTGAGTCATCTCTTCAACCGGTTGCGCAATGGTCGTTAACCCTGGCCAGATATGGCGTGCAATTGGTGCGTTATCAAACCCAGCAATAGAAATATCATCTGGCACTCTTAACTGCATTTGCGTAGCAAGCTTTAATACTGCTGCTGCCATGTAGTCATTTGAAGCAAATACCGCTGTTGGGCGAGGGTTTAAATCTAAAATTGTACGGGCACTATCAACACCAGAGTGATAACTGAAGTTACCTTCTTCAACTAAGCGTTCATCAAACTCAATACCATTTGACGCAAGCGCTCTTCGATAACCTTTAAAACGCTGCTCTGTGGCACTGTGATCAGGGTGACCTTTAATGAAGGCAATTTCTTTATGACCCAGCTTAATAAGATGCTCTGTTATTTCAAAAGCCCCCTGCTCGTCGTTACTTCTCACCGAAATAGAATCGTCTTCAAGTACCGCAGATGCGACGCGAGCATACGGGATCTTTTTCGACTTTAAAAAGCTTACAAGTTCAGGAAAATCAGAAAATGGTGGGGTCAGTACAATGCCGTCTAAACGTGAGGTTTGAATTAATTGCTCAATGTTACCAATTAATTCTTCGCCGCGTAATTCACATGGGTGGATCAATAAGTTGTAGTTAAGCTCATGACATGCCGCTAAAGCACCAGTTTGCACACGGGTAATATAGCTTTTACTCGGATTGTCGTACAAGCAACCAATAATAAAACTGCGGTTTTGTGCCAAGCCACGAGCGATTGGGTTTGGTGTGTAATCAAGCTCTTTAAATACTTTAAGTACTTTTTCACGCGTTGCATCACTCACGTTAGGCTCATTGTTGAGCACGCGAGATACTGTTTTTTTCGATACACCGGCATAGCTGGCGACACTGTTGATGGTAACTTTCTTCATCCGCTCTACATCCAACTGCTAATTACGCGTTACTTTTAACATGTATACACGCAGCAGCACCAATGAATGGAATGTTGTCTTGTGTTACAAGCGTAACGGGGATCTGTGAAGTATATTGCGACATAATGCCTTTGTCTGCAAAACGCTCAACAAATCGACTAGATAATAGACGTTGTTGCATGCGAGGTAAAATACCACCGCCAATAAATACGCCACCTAATGCGCCAAATGTCAGGGCTAAGTCACCTGCTACGCTGCCAATCCAATCACAAAATTGATTAAGTGTTGCATCACAGACTTCACACTGACCAGTGGTTGCAAGCTCACTGATTTGTGCAGCATCTAGATTCTTTGCTTCAACACCTTTTACCGCTGCCATAGCGCGGTATAAATGCGCGATACCAGGGCCCGAAAACACGGTTTCAACAGATACATGATTTAACTGCTTTTTAAGCTCAGTGATTAACTGGCGGTCTAACTCTGTCACTGCCGCAAGGGTAATGTGCCCTGCTTCGCAGCTAAGTACAGCACTGCCTTGTGATGTACGAACTAAACACGCAGCACCAAAACCTGTACCTGGCCCCATAACTGCGATATTCGCATTTTCATCAGCCTGGCCTGCTTTAACAGCCATATTTTGCGAATCATCTAAATAAGGCGCCGCATAAGCAAATGCTGCAAAGTCGTTGATTACTTCAAGTTGCTCAAATGAAAACTCTGCTTTTAAATCTGCAACGTTAAAGTGCCAGCCAAGGTTTGTTAAGTGAACTTGGCCTGCTTTAATCGGGCCTGCTACCGCTAAACATGCGCGGCTTGGCTTTGGAAACGAAATTTGACTAAAGTACTGGTTAATCGCACTTTCTAAAGAGCCAAAGTCAGCACTTGGAAAAGTTAAATTGTGCTCGATAACAAACTGGTTAGTTTGTGCATTAAAGTCAGTGATTAAAGCGAAACGAGCGTTAGTGCCGCCAATATCGGCAACAAGAATAGGAGCGAATTCTGTAGTTGTCTGTGTGTTCATGATGTTTTCTCTATTTGTCTAAGCTAGTTGCCGCTTATTGTTCTAGTTTTCAATGGCAAAGCCACTGTGTCTGCTAAACTTTGGGTCATTGCCACAAAGAAGCTATCTTTGGTATTAAAAAAATGCTGCCCAAATGAATGGGCAGCCAAATACGTTTTGACAACAAAATGATAAAACAGTGATATTATGACACCGGTGTCAGATTAGGATCAATAAAAATTTTCATTATTTGTGCATGCATACGTATTTAATGAGAAAACCTGCGTATTAAGTATCGAAAAAGCATTTATATACGCATAAAAAATGCCTAGCTGTGTACAGAACAGCCACACACACGCCGCTTGTCACAAATAGCTTGAAAAAAATATTAAATAGCCGAAAATGGCAATTACTACTTCTGTTATTTGGTAACCATATGAAAGGTAAGGCGACATCTTTTGACATTGCACATTATGCGGGTGTGTCGCAGTCAACCGTGTCTCGCGCGCTTCGAAATAGCCCTTTGGTCAACGAAGAAACGCGTCGACGTGTTCATGAGGTAGCAAAACAGCTCAACTATAAAGTTGATAAAAATGCCAGCAACCTAAGAACTCAACAAAGTAGCACCCTCGCCCTGTTATTATTTGAAGATCCCACTTCGGATGAATCACAAATAAACCCTTTCTTTTTGGCGATGCTAGGCAGTATTACAAGAGCTTGTGCAAAAGAAGGCTACGACTTACTGGTATCGTTTCAGTCGAGCAGCTCTGATTGGCAAGCCGATTACGAGGACAGCCACCGTGCAGATGGCTTAATACTGCTTGGTTATGGTGATTACCTCGATTACCAACCTAAATTTAAAACCTTAATTGACCAACATACTAAGTTTGTCTGTTGGGGTGCCAGCGTAGATAACCGCCCAGACTTAACGGTCAGCTGCGATAACTACGGCGGTGGTAAATTAGCAGCTGAGCATTTACTTGCAACCGGTAGAACCGACTGTGCATTTATTGGTGATGCTTCTGATCATAGCCCTGAGTTTTTTGCTCGCTACCAAGGTTTTAAAGATGCATTCTTAGCCAAAGGCGTGGCTTTAAACGAACGTAAAATGGCAAATGCGATTTCAACTGAAGAATCTGGCTATCACGCGACTCGTTCCCTCATAGCAAATAACATTCGTTTTAACTCATTGTTTGCCGCCAGCGACCTTATTGCTATTGGTGCTATTCGCGCCTTGAAAGAAGCAAAAATCAAGGTCCCTGATGATGTACACGTTGTTGGCTTTGATAACATTGCGGTTGCCAGCTTTGTAAACCCACCACTTACCACCGTACAGCAAGACACCACACTCGCCGGACAAATGTTGGTCGATAACCTGCTCAAACTCATTCGTGGTGAAGATGTAGAGAATACCCTTTTACCACCGCGTTTAATTATTCGCGGTTCGAGTGTTTAATTTTTAGCGATAACAGCTTTGTTATCGCCTACTCCTTACCCAAACAGAAACTTATTGCATTAAAATTAGTTTTTTTTCGATTTACCCAAGACTATTACTTCGAAAAAGCAGATAATTACACCTATTATGTTGAAAACGCTTATCTGGCAAACAAAGCTTTAGATAACAACGCGCACAAAGGTGGAATTTTTTAATGGAAATTAAAGTTAATTTTCTCGACAACCTCAGACTTGAAGCCAAGTTTGATGATTTTTCTGTCATTGCAGACCAACCTATTCGCTATAAGGGTGATGGCACTGCACCAAGTCCATTCGATTACTTCTTAGCATCTTCTGCATTGTGTGCGGCTTACTTTATTAAAGTGTATTGTAATTCACGTGATATCCCGACTGACGGTATTCGTGTTGCGCAAAACAATATCGTTGATCCAGAAGACCGCTATAACCAAATTTTTCAAATTCAGGTTGAGTTACCAGAAAGCCTTTCTGAGAAAGACCGCACGGGTATTTTACGTTCTGTTGAGCGTTGTACAGTAAAACGTGTTATTCAAACTGGCCCAGAATTTAAAATCGATACTGTTGAAAGCATCGAAGCAGACGCGCAAGCAATGTTGATGGCAAAACCAGGTGATGACAGTAATACCTTTATTTTAGGTAAAGACTTACCCCTTGAAGAAACCATCGCAAATATGACGGCCATCCTTGAAGAGTTAGGGATGAAAATCGAAATCTCTTCTTGGCGTAATATTGTGCCAAATGTATGGTCACTTCATATTCGTGATGCAGCCTCGCCTATGTGTTTTACTAATGGTAAAGGTGCAACTAAAGAAAGCGCGCTATGCTCAGCTTTGGGCGAATTTATTGAGCGCTTAAACTGTAACTTCTTCTATAACGATCAGTTCTTAGGCGAAGACATTGCCAATAGCGAGTTTGTTCATTACCCAAATGAAAAGTGGTTTGCTCTGACTGACGATGACTCTCTACCAGAGGGCATTTTAGATGACTATACCCGTGAAATTTATAATCCAGACGGTGAGCTGTGTGGCTCACACCTAATTGATACCAACTCTGGCAATAAAGAACGTGGTATTTGCTCTATTCCTTATGTGCGCCACTCAGACGGTGAAACGGTTTACTTCCCTTCAAACCTAATTGAAAATTTATTCTTAAGCAATGGTATGAGTGCTGGTAACAACTTTGCCGAAGCAAAAGTACAGTGTTTATCTGAAATTTTCGAGCGTGCAGTTAAGCGCCAAATCATTGAGCAAGAAATTGTTTTACCAGACGTACCTCAAGAGGTTTTAAACAAATACCCAGGTATTGTTGCGGGTATTAATGGTCTTGAAGAACAAGGTTTCCCTGTTGTAGTAAAAGATGCCTCGTTAGGTGGTCAGTTCCCAGTAATGTGCGTAACACTCATGAACCCTAAAACAGGCGGTGTATTTGCTTCTTTTGGTGCGCACCCAAGCTTTGAAGTTGCGTTAGAGCGTAGCTTAACTGAGTTATTACAAGGAAGAAGCTTCGAAGGCTTAAACGATGTACCTAAGCCAACGTTCAATAGTATGGCAGTTTCTGAACCGGAAAACTTTGTAGAGCACTTCATTGATTCAACGGGCGTGATCTCATGGCGCTTCTTCAGCGCTAAGCACGATTATGAGTTTGTCGAGTGGGATTTCTCAGGTAGCAATGAAGAAGAAACAGCGAGCTTATTCGGTATTTTAGAAAGCTTAGGTAAAGAAGCTTACATTGCTGAGTTCTCAGATCTTGGTACCGCATGTCGTATTTTAGTGCCTGATTACTCAGAAGTGTATCCTGTGGAAGACTTAATTTGGGACAATACCAATAAAGCACTTAACTTCCGCGAGGATATCTTAAACCTGCATCGTTTATCAGAAGATCAACTTGCTGATTTAGTTGAGCGCCTAGAAGAAAGTGAACTAGATAACTACATTGACATCATTACCTTAATCGGTATTGAGTTTGATGAAAACACAGTATGGGGTCAGTTAACGATTCTAGAGCTGAAGCTACTTATTTACTTAGCACTTGGTGATTTAGAAGCAGCAATGGAGCTTGTTGAAGCATTCTTACAGTATAACGACAATACCATTGTTGAACGCGGCCTATTCTACCAAGCAATGCATGCAACGTTAGAAGTTGCACTCAGCGATGACCTTGAGATTCAAGATTACATTCATAGCTTCACCCGTATGTTTGGTCAAGAAACGATGGATGCAGTCGTTGGCTCAATCAACGGCGATGTAATGTTCTATGGTTTAACAGAAACCAGCATGAAACTAGAGGGCTTAGATAGACACCTTCGTTTAATCGAAAGCTACAAAAAGCTACACACTGCTCGCGCTAAAAAAGCAGGATTATAATCAGGTAAATCGAGCTGTAAGCAACCAACTTACAGCTCCACCCCTTTGTTTATTAAGAAAATTAATTAATACCTCAATAAAGCACTTAGATTTTTATGTATTTGCACTGTAAGCCCCCTACCTTGTCCAGTTCTATTTAAACTGGTAAATTTCACTCAAGTTTCACCCTCTCGATTTATTAAATGGACTTAAAAGGCTCTATTACTGCCCCTCTTATCCTGTTTGTTATGTTTTGCACTCATACTTGTTTTGCAAAAATAACAATTGGTATATCAAGTGAAAATGGCGAGTCATTAAAGTACTCACGCAAACAATTTTACGGTGAATTAAAATCAGCCTATAGCTGCGTTATCAATCAACTTGATAGCAACTACGACGTAATCACTGTACCGCAAGCACGGCTTATTAAAATGCTGCAAAACAATGAAGTTGATATTGCCATGCCACTTTTATTGTTACCACACAGAGATTTATTTGCGACTCGCTCAGAGACAATTTATCAAGTTGGATATGAGCTAATCAGCCACAGTACTAACCCAGATTTGAGTATCGAGAATTTACGCAGACAGGCAAACTTGAATGGTATCGTCTATAAACGCGGAACTGGGGCACGTACCTTAATGCTTAAATATTTAGGCATTGATAAAAATGAATCGATAAGCCATGAACATCAAGTCAGTACATGGCAACAAGCCGTTGATTTTGTGGCTAAGAACAGAGCTGGTATAACAGCTCTTCCTGCTGTGATTGCAAAAGATATCGAGCCTCACCACTTTAATGGCATTACACGCATTAAAATGCCCGACCATCAATTAGGACTTTACATGTCATCACGTTTTGCTAAAAGCGCTGAAGCAGCTGCTATCAACGATGCATCAAAAACCTGTAAAGAAGTTAGATAAACGATAGGTTATTTAATTTGCTCAGTTTTAAGCTCGGCTAAACGGCTTTCAACTTGTAAGCGCTCTTGCGCTGTTAGTTCGCCATAAAACTTGGGGTATGGCCAGCCATAACCCCAGCGAAAGCTAGTAGGTAAAAAAGGTGTTCCACCCACTCTAACACCGGCAAGCATCAATACTGCAATTTCTTGCTCACCCACCTTAGCAACACATTTTTTTAAATCTATATCAGCTTGCTCACGTTGCTTGAAAGTACCGCCTTGCCAATATGCAAGATCATGGGCTGTACAGCACGCCAACCATAAGTTTTTATGTTCTATTGTTCCATCAGGAAAAGAACTGCAACCATCTGTAGTGAAGGGTTTAAGTTCAGCACAACTGGTAATAGAAGCATGAAAAAGTAACATCAAACCTAGGATAACGTTAGGATAATTCGCCACAGTCCAGACCTTAATTAGCGAGATGGAAATAGTAAAAGTTTTTAATATTCAACTTGGTACGCAAACCCATCACAACTCAGCGCTTTTTGGCAATCAGTATCTGCATGAGCACTGATATAACACTGTCCATAAACAATCGCGTTGCCACCCCTTTGCTGTACTTTACTTTTAAGAGTGTCTTGAAGTTGACTTCTAGAACCATCAATATCATCAAACGGACCCGCTTGTGGTAAATGCATATCACTTTCTAATTGGCAATAATAGCTCGAAACCTGGCCAAGAAATGTTGCTCTGTGGCTCACTAATTGGCGTTCTGTAAATACTTCAACATTGTGACCTCGGACTGAAGTTTCAACATCACCAAGTACATACTCACCCACGTTTGTATTTATTGCACAAGAACACAATAAACCAACACCCAACAAAGTAGATAAAGCCTTGAACATATTTGCACCTTCCCTGAATTAATTGTTCAGCTACAAATTACACCAAATAGTAATGGCTTTTGTTTACTGAATTAAAGTTAACCTATCTTAACGTACCCATATAAGGAAAACACAGTTAAATTGTAAAAAAGTGCAAAACAAAAAACCGCCGAGGTTAATTCGGCGGTTTAATTATTTAAGTAGTTATTTAAAAACAGCTTACTTAGCTAATGTTTCGGCTGCTTTTTCTGCAAAAAGGTTACCTAGTTTTATATAGTAATTACTTTTATAGTGCCATTTATCTTCAATGAATTCGACAGGCTCATCAAAGGCGACTAAATGAGCATTAGCATTTGATTGAACATACTTTTTCTGAGCATCCCATACACTCTCTATATATGGCATCATGCGTGTTTGAGGTGTTTTACCAGAGTCTTCGATTCTGCCAAGTATGATTGGTAACTCTTTATTGCCAAAAGTCATCTTCATATCATTCATCAGGCTTGTTAAATTAGCTAAATAAACCTTAGATGCTTGCTCATGATAGGCATCTGCCTCACCCTGCATCCAAATGATCCCTGCTGGGACTAAAGTATCGGCTTCACCATCACCATCTATATCATTGTTAGCTAACGCAGCTCTTACGGTAGTTTGAAAGTTATCCCATTGGTTGATCTTGGTGTTGTCAGCATAGTTCTGCCCCCACGTACCAAAACCAGATGCCCCAAGCGCAATAGATGAACCACCACGCGCATATTTAATAATGGCTATTTTCTTATCTGTGAGCTCAGATAAGCGTTTACCAAAACTCAATTCAGGACCAAACCTTTCAGATAAAATAATTGAATGATCTGTCGATCTTGCGCCTGTTCCAAAACCAGGCATTAAATTAGTCCAAACACCTTTACCACCATTTAATGCATCATCAGCAACAGGGTTACCAAAAAAGAGTAAGGTATTTTCAACTGGTTTTTTATACTGCGCAGGTAAATCTTTATTAAAGCCAAATCCTTCCATATTTGATTGGCCACCCATAAAGTAAAGCAAGTAATCATCCGCTTTACTTTGCGTACTTACTGCTAATAGAGCACATAAAGCTAGTTTTTTTAACATTATTTTTCCTTTTGCCAAAAGCAACATGCCCAATAAATATTGGGCATGTTAATTACGTTTTTACTTCAATGCGTCTTCAACAACGGGGTAATGGTCCCATACATGTTTATCGCTCACTGAGCGGAGTAACTTAATGTATTCAGCGTGAGTCCAAGCCAGTGGTGTGGCTGAGTTTGTACCCTCACCTAGCTGATAGCCTGCTTTATTGTTGCCTACGCCATCCCAAACTTGTTCAGGTAACATCATGCCTTCATTGGCAAATGCTTCCATACCTTTTACATAGGTGTCTTTAATCGCTTGTTGCTTCATCGCATCAAGGCTATTAGTTGCGTTTGCAGCAGCGATTTCATAGTGACCACGTTCACCTGTGAAAAACGGCCATACACGACCACGTTGACCAGGGGTGTTGTTACCACCTTCGGCATAGTTGCTACCTGTCACTTCATCTTCACCGTAACCATCGTTACCATAGCGACGGTAGCCTGGGAATGAACCTGAGCCATCAGCAAAATTAAAGGTGTAACGCACTTGCAGATTATCGACTAAGGTTTCGTCATCGTACTCTGGTAATGTTTTTACAATGCTTGGCGCAAGTGCATCACGAACACCGTAACGTACAAGCTCTAAGAAACCACCATCAAGGATTTGCTTTTTATCAAAGCCTTCACGGCCATTATTGGCGTTAAGTGTGGTTGATGAGTTTGGATCTTTGTCTTGACCAATACGAATGAAATATTCACCATCGCTATTTTCAGACTTAAGGTTACCTTGTGTCGTAAACATGGTGCTTTCTATTTCACTGTTGTAAGTTTTAGCCGTTGCTAGGTAACGCTCTGCATTTTTAGTGTCACCTGCTTTTTTAGCAATATCAGCAGCCGTCACTAGGCCTGCAACAACCGCTGCAGTTGTTGATGGAGAGAAACCATTTTGTTCTTCCCAACGCTCTTGTTGCGTTGCTGGCGGTGTGATTTGCGTGTCATTCCAAAGAATTTTCGCAAGGCCACCATCAACTAAGAAATCAGCAGCTGGTTTTAACATTTTGCCATACCAATCTGTCAGCTCTTGATCGCTCAGTACGCCAGCTTGATGTAGTTTCCACGCTAACATAATTGGCATTGCTGTTTGGTCAAGCTGAACACCTACCCACTCAAGCTCACCATCAACATGAGTCTTTTGTAAGAACCAACCCGTGTCACCACCATTGCCAGGTGTGTTATCTGTTACTTGTACTTTTTCTAAATATTCAAACGCCGTTTTTGCGGTACGTGTATCACCCATGGCCATAAATGCCATTGCTACTTGATAGAAATCACGTACCCAAACCGCTTTATAACCGGTAGAACCTGTTTTGGCTGATACTGTTTCACCCCAAGGGTTAGAAAGTGACGCAATTAAAGCACCAGCATGAGTTTTATCTTCTTGCGCTTTTAACACCATGGCGCTGGTATAAAGCAACTTACCATTATCTGCGGTGCTGTTAGTTAATGTGCTCAAAGGTTCAAGGCTTGCTAAGTAGTCTTGCCAACCAATTGCAACACCTTCACCGTTATATGCAGCAAGTACTTTTTGGTAGCCTTGATTTAAACTTGCTTGACCTTCTTTTAAGCTTGCAGCTTCAGAGTTACCAAAGCTTAAAGCTAAATCAAAGGTGGTGTTTTTTGATACTTCACCAAGCTCTGCAAGTAAGCTTACATTACCCGACTTATCACCAGTATTTTGGTAAGTCGTTGAGAGTGATTGCGATGTTTTTAACTCTTTTAAGCCATCACTTACACCCGTAAAGCCAACGCTTGCTTGCTTAAATGGTTTAGCGGCTTGTAAAGATAAAAAGCTATCATCTTGCCAAGCAACTAGACCCTTATCAGTCACTTTTGCAAAATCGTCTAAGCCGTTGTTATCAATGTAAGGGTTTACATTAACGTAGGCTTTCACACCTTCAAGGTCTGTATTAAATACGCTACGAACAAACAATGTTTGGCCGTTTGGATCTGTAAAAATATGCTTTTCTAAAGTGAAACGACCTTGTTTATCTTTACTAACGACTTTGTAAGCAAGCGATAATGGGCGACCCGCATCGTCTTTGTATAAATAATCAATGCTTACATCGAGATCATCGTTTTCTGTTACGGTAAAGTCTTTACCAACTACAACAAACTGCATATCTTTGATTTGTGCTTGGTGAATTAAACCAAACATGGTTTCTGTGATCATGCCTTTAGCGATTGAAAACCAGACTTTTGATACTTTCCCTGTAGCAGCTGCATCGCTATAGTGGCCGTCTTGGTATTGCTCGTAAGAGGTACCAATCCCCGTTTTACCAGAGTATGCCCAAAAAGGCTCAACACCCGGTGCTCCTGGTGCAGACACCTGCTCAACTGCTGTATTAGCTGATTGTTCTGAACTACAAGCTGTTAAACCTAACGCTAACAAGCTTGCGGTAATAAGATTAAATTTTTTCATGGTGTGTCCTTATTATTGTTGCTTAACGCGCAGTACAGCGACCGCTGCTAGTACGAATGACACTGCACCTAGCACTAACGCATAAATCGGTTGATTATCAAAAAAGTGACGTAAAATTAGGCCTAATACGCTTGCTGCTAAAAGCTGCGGAATAACAATAAAGAAGTTAAAAATACCCATGTACACACCCATTTTTTTACTTGGTACTGAGGTACTTAACATTGCGTATGGTAAAGATAGAATTGACGCCCAAGCAAACCCTACTCCAATCATTGGCCAGATCAGTAAACTTGGATCTTTGATAATAATGAAGCTGACCAGACCCAATGCACCTAGCACTAGGTTGATAGCGTGAGCCATTTTTAGCCCTACTTTTTTAACGATAACCGGAATACACAGTGCTGCAATGGCAGCAAAACCATTGTAAGCGGCAAATAATACACCAACCCAATCCGCACCGTTATTGTAAGCAAGAGAGCTTGTATCACTGCTGCCGTAGTGGAAGCTAGTTACTGCCGATGTGGTGTAAATCCACATTGCAAACAATGAGAACCAGCTAAAAAATTGTACCCAAGCCAATTGTTTCATTGTTTCTGGCATAGTGAATACATCATTCACAACTTGATAAAAGCCACCACTGGTTGCGTTTTTAGCCTTTAAAGCCCCGGCAATAAATTGAATAACACCAAAGCTAATCAAACCACCAGCAAGTAAATAAAGCTCTTTTTCAAGCGATAGACCCGTAACAATACCAAGTACTACAAGGCCAAGAACCGTAAAGATTGCAGCGCCTTTGTTAAAGTTTACATCACTTTGAACATCGCCCGAGTCATCGCTTTGCTCTTGTTCATGAAAGCTTTCAAGTTCTTCTGGTGAATATTCTTTAGTAGTAAAGACAGTCCAAAACACAGCAATAATTAAAACTACTGCGCCAAAGTAAAACGAGAATTTCACAGAATCTGGAATTTGCCCTGCAGGTGCAGTATTGGCAATATCGAACCAGTTAGTCATCATCCAAGGTAATGCAGACGCGACAACCGCACCAACACCAATGAAGAAGCTTTGCATTGCATAACCAGTTGCACGTTGCTTTTTCGGTAAGTTATCACTGACAAGAGCACGGAATGGCTCCATAGTTACGTTAATTGACGCATCCATGATCCATAACATACCCGCCGCAATCCACAGGCTTGGTGAGTTAGGCATAATGAATAACGATAACGTCGTTAAAATAGCGCCATAGAAAAAGAACGGACGACGACGACCTAACTTATTCCATGTTTTATCACTCCAATAACCGATGATCGGCTGAACAATAAGGCCTGTTAATGGTGCTGCAACCCAAAGAATTGGAATATCATCAACATTGGCACCTAAGGTTTGAAAAATACGGCTTACATTACCGTTCTGTAATGCAAAGCCAAATTGGATTCCAAGGAATCCAAAACACATATTCCATATTTGCCAAAAGCTTAGCGTTGGTTTGTTATTATTCATAGTCAGCCTTTAAGGTAAATACTGCACTGCTTAAGCCGTTTAGTTGTAATTGAATTGGCGCCTTCGATGCTGCCTCAGAAATCACAATGTCGGCATGATTTTCTAGGTTATCAGTTAACGTTAAACCACTGTGGTTAAGTTTAGGTAATAACGCTTGGTTAAGAGTAAGCTCAACATTTTGTGGGTTTTCTGAAAAGTTACTTACTACAAGCACCAGTTGTTGACCTAGCTTACGCGTAAAGGCAATCACTTGCTCTGAGCCTGTCAATTCAACCGCTTGCATGTCACCACCAACAATTGCAGGCAGTGTGTTTAATGACATTAACTTCGTGTAGTAAGCGCGAAGATCAGCTTGCTGCTTTGAAAGCGCACCGCCATCGAATTTACCATTATTCATCCACGCTTGATGTGCAGGTACACCCATGTAGTCGAAAATGCTGGTACGCGTTGGGTCACCAAAACCACCGTCCTCAGAGCCATCTTCACCGACAGCTTGACCAAAATAAAGTAAGGTTGGCGAGCGCGACATCAATGTAGATACCACCATCGCTGGCTTACCTTTTTCACTACTACCAGCGAAATCTGGGCTAGCAATACGTTGCTCATCATGGTTTTCTAAAAAGTGCAGCATATGCTCTTCAATATCCGCCACTTGGCTTTGGATATCGAAAATAGTATCCGCTGATTGCTTGCCTTGCATCACAGCTTTAACCGTGTCGTAAAAACCGACTTTGTCGTAAAGGTAATCCATCTTACCTTGTTGGATATATGGGCGGTAAAGCGTTGGGTTATATACCTCAGCCAAAATAAAGGCATCGCTTTTTTGCATCTTGATTGATGAATTTAAAAAGCTCCAAAACTCAACAGGCACCATCTCGGCCATATCATAACGGAAACCATCAACACCTTTATCTAACCAATAAAGCGCGATATCACGGAATTTATACCAGCTATTTGGTAGATCTTTATCTTGCCAAAATGCATAGTGCGCACGGTAATCTTTATCTGCGTAATCAGCGGGTAGCGTCGGGAAGTCGTAGCTGCCATCTGGTTTCACACCGTAATTGATTTTAACGGTTTCGTACCAATCATTAATGTCAGGTTTAGCGGCACGGGCCCCATTACCCGTCCATTTAGCTGGGGTTTCGGCAAATTGATTATCTGCAAGAGGATGCGGGTTACCACCTAAGACTTGGTAGCTATCGCTGGTAGGAACTTGAAATGACTGCCCTGTTACATAGTAAAAGTTATTATCCCGAGCATAGGTTTTCGTCGTGTCATCTTCAGCACCAAAATCCTTTACGCCTTCAGGCTTGGCGACTGACTCGTAATTACGCGCTACGTGATTTGGCACAATATCAATAACAACTTTCATACCGTGCTTATGAGTACGATTGATTAGCTCTACAAACTCTTCTAAGCGGCGCTCAGGGTTAATTGCTAAATCAGGATTAACATCGTAGTAATCTTTCACCGCATAAGGTGAGCCTGCACGGCCTTTTACAACATCAGGGTCATCTTGTGACAAACCGTATTCGGTATAGTCAGTTACTAAAGCATGACGCGGTACACCAGTGTACCAAACATGTGTTGTTCCTAGCTCTTTAATGCCTTGTAATGCTGCATCATTAAAATCAGCGAATTTGCCTACCCCATTTTCTTCTAATGTGCCCCACGGTTTATTGGTGGTGTTAGTGTTACCAAATAATCGAGTGAATACTTGGTAAACCACAGGCTTAGAGATAGCTGCTTGGCTAGATTCTGATTGTTGCTGTTGCGTGTTCTGCTGTACTGGCGCATCGTTACCACAGGCAGTTAAACCTAAAACCGAAGCCACTACTAACGCAGTTAGTTTGTATGTTGTCATCATTACTTCATTTTTCTGTAAATATCAGTTCATACTAATGTTAAGGGCTGCATACGGACAGTAAATGCATACGTATTCAGCCTATTAGTTGCAATTATTCAAGCTCGATTAAGCGCGCTTGCATAGCTTTTAAGCGGATTGGCGCTGCAAGATCAACGCGTTTTTCACTGATTAAATCGCGTCCTTTATTATTGCCTTTCAGCACTTCTTGCACGTAGCTTAAATCCCAATCAATGGCTTGTTGGTTTTTGTTAAGAATAACCAATACAGTTTGGCCATTGTGCTCCCTCACATAGCTGTAAACGCCTTGCTTGGGTGAAAAATGCATTAAACGACCTTCGCTTAACGCTGGTTTTTCTTGGCGCAGCTTAAGCAGTTTTTTCATGCTAGCTAACATCTCTTGCTGATCAGCTGAAAGCCCCTTACCTGTGAAGGCATTCGCTTTTTGACCTTTAAACCCACCAGGGAAGTCAATACGAATATCACCGTGGTCATTGCTTGGCGTGTTATCGAGCAGCAGCTCAGTGCCGTAGTAAATTTGTGGAATACCACGAGTTGTTAACAGCAGCGTCATGGCTAATTTAGTTTTTGCGAGGTCTTGACCCAGCTCAGTGTAAACACGGCTCATGTCATGGTTATCTGCAAACACTAAAATGTTATCTGTATCAGCATATAAAAAGTCATTAGCCAGCGATTGATATACTTTTACCCAACCTGTATTCCAGCTTTCTTCTTCGTTAAGTGCTTGGATTAAGGCTTCTTGTAATGAAAAGTCCATCACACTTGGTAAATCAGAGGTATAACCATCTTGATTGACTTTGCCGCGCTGCCAATAAGATGCAATAGCCGGGTTGGTTGTCCACTCTTCGCCAACAATATTAAAGTTTGGATACTCGGTCATAATCGCTTTAGTCCAATCGGCTAAAAATGCTTTATCTGAGTATGAATAGGTATCAACACGAATGCCGCTTAAGTTGGCGTATTCAATCCACCAAATGGCATTTTGAATCAAATACGTTGATAGTAACGGCTGGCGCTGATTTAGATCAGGCATAGACTCAACAAACCAACCATCGTTAAATTGACGTTTGTCGTATTGGCTTGCGTGAGGGTCTTGGATTGTTTGTCTGGCGTGACTGGTTGCATTTTTACCGTTTTCAAACTTGCCATCAAAGTTAACCCAATCAGCAGTAGGCATATCAGCCATCCACTGATGTGATGAACCAAAGTGGTTAAGTACCATGTCCATCACTAAGCCGATACCATGCTCTTTCGCTTCTGCAGATAAGGTTTTATAAAGCGAATTACTGCCCATACGCGGATCAACTTTGTAAAAATCAGTAATAGCATAACCATGATAAGAATAACTTGGCATGTCATTTTCAAGCACTGGTGTTAACCAAAGTTGAGTCACACCGAGGTCCTCAAGATAATCTAGGCTATTGATAACACCTTGAATATCACCACCATGTCGACCTCCTTTAAAACTTGGGTTTGCAGCCTCCTTCATACCAGCAACGGTGTCATTGTTTGGGTCACCATTTACAAAGCGATCAGGATTGATTAAATAAAGTGTATCTTTATTTGTAAAGCCATGACGATTGGCACTTTGCTTATCACGGGTATTTAATGGGTAAGTAAATTCTGTGCCATCTTTAGCTTTAAAAGTCAGTGTACCCGCCTTTGCATTATCGCTAATGGTTAAATCTAAAAACGCGTAATTAGGGTTATTTGTTGTTGTCACCCCTTTAAACTCAACGCCTTTGTAAGGCTTCATTTGCCACGTTTTGTGAGCAATATTGTTATCGTAAAGCATGACTTGTAATGAATCATTTTGCATCCCTACCCACCAGTTTTCTGGTGACGCAGTAATCGCAAAACTTGCTGTTGAGTTAAAAAGTGTAAATGCGGTCGTTAGCGCTAAAAATGATTGTGTTTTTCTCATAATTAATTTTGTACTTTTTCTAAGAATTGACTGTGGCTCGGCAGCTGCTCGACAGTGCTGTTAATCAAGGTTTTTAAATTGCTAAATAACTCATTTAATTGCTCATCTGATAACGCATCAGTTAATGGATGGTGATCCTCTGCAATTAGCCCTTGCCCTATCATCACTTGCTGCCACGCAACTTCGGCGAATAGCTCATCGTCTTCTCTAATGAGTTTGCCACTGGTTTTAAATAGCTCAATTTTCTTTTTAAGACTGCGTGGAATATCCATGCCTTTACAAAAACGCCAAAACGCACTGTCATCACGCTCAGTAATCTTGTAATGAAGAATAATAAAGTCACGAATTCGCTCAAATTCTGTTTTACTTTGTTGATTAAATTCATCCACAAGGCTTTGTTTAATACCTTGATGAGGAAAAAACTTAATTAAACGAATAGCTGCACTTTGAATTAAATGAATACTGGTCGATTCTAATGGCTCTAAAAATCCGCTTGATAAGCCAACTGATACTACATTTTTATGCCACTGTTTTAAGCGACGACCTGTTTTAAACTTAATAACGCGGGGTTCTGTCAGAGGTTTAGCAGGTAGGTTTTCTAAGAGCTGTTGCTTTGCCGCTTCATCTGATAAGAAACGAGAAGAATACACAAGTCCGTTGCCTACACGGTGCTGTAATGGAATTTGCCACAGCCAACCCGAGTCTCTTGCAATTGAACGTGTATAAGGAATTGCATCAGAAGCTGATTCACTTTGCACCGCAATCGCACTATCACATGGTAACCAATGTGACCAATCTTCAAAGCCGGTATTAAGAGTTTGTTCTATTAATAAAGCACGTAAACCGGTGCAATCAATAAATAAGTCGCCGTCTATTTGCTCGCCACTTTTAAGTAGCAAAGAGCGAATATACCCGCTTTCATGGCATTGGTTAACCGATTCAATTTTGCCTTCAATGCGTTTTACGCCTCGTGATTGCGCTAATTCCTTTAAGAATTCGCCATATCGAGTGGCATCAAAATGGTAGGCATAATGTAAGCCCGCCAATTGAGTGTTAGGAATGTGTTTGAGGTGAGCAAATTTATGCGCTTTTGCAGCTTGATAATTAAGTGAAAAATCCCAAAAATCAGACGCATTATTAGCTTGATTTGCTTTTAGCCAAAAATGATAAAACTCACAAAACGGAAAATCTTTACCTATCTCACCAAAGGCATGCATATAGCTGTGGTCTTGGCTGCGCCAATTTTCAAACTCAATACCAAGCTTTATCGTGGCACCAGTAGCCTTAATAAATTCTTTTTCAGAAATGCCTAGCGCACCATTTAGATGCAAAATAGGTGGGATGCTTGCTTCGCCTACACCAACAGTGCCAATCTCTGCTGACTCTACCAGCGTGATATCAATTACTTTGCCCAGCACTTTATTAAGTAATGCAGCGGTTATCCAACCTGCAGTACCACCACCGGCAATCACGACCTTGGTTATTTTTTTTGTTTCCATAGTACACCTAACGCCAATTTCAATTCATTGAGTGTAGCTCACTGATATAAAAAAGCCCTTGTAAAACAAATCACAAGGGCAATTTTCTATCGCTGTTTTAGCTAATTACAGCTTGTAGCTGAAGCCTAACAGGAATGTACGACCGTAGTCTTGGTAGTCACGTACTTGAAGTGAGTTATCACCTTGTAGTGACGTGAACGGCTCTTCTGTGATGTTCTGTACTTGGAATGTTACAGATAAACCGTCAAGGCTCTCTACACCGCCTTCGCTAAAGTCATAACCAACTTGAGCATCCCAAATTGTTTCGCCTTTAATGTCAACTTGCGTAGTCGCAAAACCTAAACCGTATACGTCACCTTTAAAGTCGCTACGCTTACGCATGCTAGTACGCGCTTGGAAACCGTTACGCTCAAAGTAAACTGTTAAGCTATCGATTTGGTCAGATAGACCAGGTAGCTCATAATCGTTACCATTTTGGTCAGTTAGGTCTTGCTCAACACCTGTATGGCTTGCGATTAAACCAAAACCATCAAGTGATTCGCTGAACATAGTGAATGGTAGAGTTAATGAAAGCTCGTAACCCCATAGGTCACCAGAACCACCGTTCACTTTACCTGAACCTGTACCTGTTGAAGTTTCAGGGATTTCACCAGTAGACGGGTCAGCTACACCGCTCATGTCGATTTCATAAGTACCGTCAAAAATCCACTGAGTGATATCTTTATAGAATACAGCTGCAGCGAAGTAACCTTCTTCATGGAAGTAGTTTTCATAGCTTAAATCAAAACCAGTTGCTTCTTTTGGCTCAAGCTCTGGGTTACCGCCTGATACACTCCAGTAGTTACCGTTTTCATCTGGTTGTTGATTGTAAGAAGCATTAACTGATGAGTTCATTTCGTCTAAACGAGCACGAGAAATCGTTTTTGCCGCACCAAAACGTACAGTTTGCTCTTCATCAATTGCAAATGATAAGTTGATGCTTGGCAAGAAGTGGCTGTAGTCATGGCTTACATCTGTTGGAGATACAACAACTAAACCATCCACAGTATTAGCAGCGAAGCCTTGTGAAGACTGTTCCGTTTTCACATAACGCACACCAACGTTACCTGTTACAGGGATAGAGCCCAGCTCTGCATTAATGTCAGCTTGTGCGAAGAACGCTGTTACTTCCTCTTGAACTGTCCAAGACTGTGTCTTGTGTTTTGAATCAGTTAAGCTTTCTTGAAGAAGGCTATAGTAACCATCATTCACCAGACCGTTGGTATCATAAGCAACCATGTTGCCCATACCAATGAAATCAAGGCTAGCTGACCCTAAACGGTATTGTTCTGGGATAGATAGCATACCCGGGTTTGATAAAGAGAAGTCTTTTAGTGTCATGAAGTAACCTTCAGACAACTTGCTCTTTTCACGGTCACGGTATGACATACCAAATGACACACGGCTGATGTAAGCGTTATCAAGTACTTTGCTAGCCGCAAGTTTCAATGTGCTTAGTTCATCATTGATTTCTGGCGCATTGATGAAACCATCTTGCGCAGTATTTTGATAAGCAGTATCAGTTAGACCGTACTTATCGTTAAGTGCAGCACTTGCACCCCAAGATAATGGGCCACCAAGTTGAATTAAGTCATAATCGCTGTAATCAAGGTTATGGCTGAATTGTGCGCCAGTGTTACCACCGTCAAACTCATAACCAATCGTATCAGCAACACCATTTGCATCACCACGACCTGTACCTGAGTAGCTTTCGATACTCCAGATTTGACGCTCAACTTCAGAGCGGCTTACGTCAAATTCTACTGACCAATCATCGCTGATGTCGTATTTTGCATTAAAACCAAACTGAGTTAGTTCTGCGTTACGCTCTTCGTAGTCATTACGAACAACTACACGTTGGCCTTCTGTTACTGCGCTTGTGATGAAACCAGAATCTGCGTCAACAACAGCTGAACTTGGGTCAATTGAACCTTGGCCCCATGCAAATGGCACTTCGATACCACGTAAGATTTTCTCATCAGAGAAATCTACATATAAAGCATCAAATGTCATGTTTAGGCGATCAGTCGGCGCAGCTTCAATAACAAGCATGGCTGTGTCACGCTCAAGAGTCGATGAACGTACGAATGGCTTAGCACCACCTAAAATTGAGTACGTATTACCATCTTCACCTGTAAATTCAGGGTAACCCCAAGAGTTCCAACGTTTTTCTTGGTTTGGAGAGCTCATCGTGTTGTAAGCAAATGCAACACCGATTGTGTCATCTGCAAATTGGTCAATGTAAGAAACCGTACCACGGAAACCTTTATCGTCACCGTCTGGGTTTAATTTGTCAAAACCCGTTTGCTCGTATTGGCCGTTGAACATGATAACTTGCTCACCTTTACTTAAAGGTTTAACAGTTTGCATGTCGATAACGCCAGCGATACCTTCAGCATCAATGCCTGCGCTTGGAGTTTTATATACCGTTACGCCACTCATAATTTCTGATGGGTAAAGGTCAAATTCAACGCCACGGTTGTCGCCGATTGAAACTTGCTCACGACCGTTGAATGTTGTTGCACTTTCGTTTTCACTGAAACCACGAACACTTACACGGCTAGCTCGACCGTCTAGACGTTGTGCTGTTAAACCAGGAAGGCGCGCGATTGATTCTGCGATTGATGAGTCAGGTAATTTACCGATATCTTCTGCTGAGATTGACTCAACAACTTCAGGAGTGAAGCGTTTAGTATTAATAGATTCTACAACACTGCCACGAAAACCTTTTACTTCGATAACTTCAACGTTATCGTTTTTTGCTTTTTGGTCTTCTTCTGCAGCATAAGCTACAAAGCTATTTAAACCTGCGGCTGTTAAAGCCAGAGTTAATATACTTGGTTTGAACATAGACATGATGTTTTCCCATTACCCAAATTGTAATGCCAACGTGTTGCAGTTATTCATTAACATAATAGCTGTAATTCGCTGACTGATTTTGTTGTCGAATTGAATATTAACGCTCTGATTATTTTCTTAACAAATTTATGCATACGTATTCAGCGTAGTCCACCACCACGAACATTAACAACATTTTTACAAAATAGAATTGTAACCATATGAATATAAATGATTTATCAATTTTATTGTGTGATTTAATAGTATTGAAACATTTTCGCTATATTTTCGCCCCTAATTTGGTTACACAAATAGGTACTAAGCCATTTATCTCGCTTAAATGGTGACTTAACGCAATTATTAAAGGTACTAGTCTATACCAATGATAATTGGTCTTACCAATATAACCCCTGCACCATTATGGTGTAAGCCAGCTATATTATGCACCAAGCTGGCGTTCGCGATCATAATTAAAACCCAGCAAACCTAATTGGTAAATTTTATTGATAGAAATTCGAGTTGATTACTTTTAAATCAAGTTAATGAATTTTACTGAGAACAAAGATGAATTTGGCGTGCATACGTATGCAGAGTTTTTACAGTATCTCACCCTTCACGTATGCTTTTGACATTCCGGCAACATATTGCATTAACGGTTGCCTAACAGTTTACATACACTGAGTGTCACGATGGAGAAAAACATGGCTCAAAAGCAGTGGTATAAAGGTGCGGTTATTTATCAAGTTTACCCGCGCAGTTTCCAAGACACCAATGGCGATGGCATTGGTGATATCAAAGGTATCATTGATCGTATTGATTATATTAAAAGCCTAGGTGTTGATGCTATTTGGGTTTCGCCTTTCTTTAAATCACCAATGAAAGACTTTGGTTATGACATCAGTGACTATCGTGATATCGACCCATTGTTTGGTAACCTTGACGATTTTGATGAACTCATTGCGCAAGCACACCAACGTGATATTAAGATCATTATTGATCAGGTATTGAGCCATACCTCAGATCAACATCAATGGTTTCTTGATAGCCGTGAAGATAAAACTAACGACAAATCAGATTGGTACGTGTGGGCTGATGCAAAGCCTGATGGCACACAACCAAATAACTGGTTATCAATTTTTGGTGGCCCTGCATGGCAATGGGAACCGCGTCGTGGTCAATATTACTTACATAACTTCTTTGCTGAGCAGCCAGATTTAAACTTCCATAACCCTGAAGTTCGTAAAGCAGTATTAGATAATGTTGAGTTTTGGCTTAAGAAAGGCGTTGATGGCTTCCGTTTAGATGCAATCAACTTTTGCTATCACGATGCTCAATTACGTGATAATCCGGCTAAGCCACCAGAGAAACGTCAAGGCCGTGGCTTTAGCGAAGACAACCCTTACGCTTTCCAGTATCACTACTACAATAATACGCAACCTGAGAACCTTAGTTTTATGCAGGACATTCGTGCCCTACTAAACAAGTACCCTGGTACAGTTGCATTAGGCGAAATCTCATCTGAAGATTCACTGGCAACCATGGCAGAGTACACATCAGGTGGTGACAAACTTCATATGGGTTATAGCTTTGAGTTACTAACTAACGACTATAGCGCGGAATATATTCGTACCACAGTTAGCACTTTAGAGCAGCGTATGACTGAAGGCTGGCCATGTTGGGCATTTAGCAACCACGACGTTGAACGTGTTGCTAGCCGTTGGAGTCAAGGTGAAGAAATTGAGCCTCAGCAATGTAAGATGCTAACAGCCCTACTTGCTTCATTACGTGGTAGTGTATGTATGTACCAAGGTGAAGAGCTTGGTTTAGGTGAGGCAGAAGTCGCATTTGAAGACTTACAAGACCCATATGGCATTACATTCTGGCCAAACTTTAAAGGCCGTGACGGGTGTCGTACACCAATGCCATGGGATGCAGCAGATGCTGAGCAAGCTGGCTTCTCAACAGTAAAACCTTGGCTACCTGTGGGCGATGCGCACAAATCTGTTGCAGTAAATACGCAAGATCAAGATAAAGATTCAATTTTAAATGCGTATCGTGAATTTATGGCATGGCGTAAAGATAAGAACGTATTGTTAGAAGGCGATATTGAATTTATCGAAACGCAAGAGCCAGTGCTTGCTTTTTATAGAACGCTGAACGACACTAAAATGCTTTGTGCATTCAACTTAGGTGCACAAAGTAGTGAACTGACAATCTCTGATACTGTGTCTTCACAGCATACTGAGATCTCTCATCACACAGCTGAATTAAACAATAATACAGTCACTCTGCCCGGGTTCGGTTGCTTTTACGCAACCCTGAATTAATAATCAGTTGTTAAAAACCAAGCCCTGCAATTGCAGGGCTTTTTTATTACTATTCGTGGGATTAGTGGTTCATGGTTTTACTATTAATGTAATCTGTGAGCGCAAACAACACCCCCGACACCACAAACGTGACATGAATTAACACCTTCCAGAGTAGCTCATCTGTTGAATGGTTGTTCGAGCTAATAAAGACTTTTAAAAGCTCCACAGCCGATATAGCGACAATAGCGCTTATCAGTTTCATCTTCAGACCCGAGAAACCAACTTTACCCATCCACACAGGCCTGTCTTCATGGTTGTCTATATTCAACTTTGACACAAAATTTTCGTAGCCACTGAAAATGATGATAAGCAAAAGCCCTGCTAGTAGCGCAGTGTCAACTAAAGTCAAAATACCTACCAAAAGCTCTTGGTTTGACGCAGTGAACGTATTTAAGGCCATACTGTATAAATATTTAAAGAACTTTAGCAGCAGTAATACCACAGCGACTAATAAGCCAATAAAGAATGGTGCTAATAACCAACGCGAGCGAAAGATAAAACTCTCCACAACTTGCTCTAGTTTGGTTGGTACTTTCTTTATTTTTGAATGAGTCACTTGTTCAGACATAACTTAGTTCACTTTTCTTTTAAAATTAGCGCGATAATACGTGTTTTGACCTTACGATTACCAGCATTAGAGGCAAAAAGAGTGGTTATTTTTTGCTTATCTTTACGATAAAAATATTTCGTTATCTTTTTTTGAAATTTAGTTTATAAATTCACTCAAGCAAAGTGAGATACACATTGCGCACCATTACTGTGCAATTTAGCCGGTAATAATTACTTTTGTTGATTAGGAATAATTAAATGAAAAAAGCATTGCTAGCACTAATTTTGGCACCTGTTTTAAGCGTGTCAGCAACGAATGCAATCGCTAACGAAGCACCTGAAGCATCAGCTGAAATGATCAAAGAATACACTGAAATGTGCTTAAACTGGGCAAAAGATGATGACATCAGCAACGAAGAGTTAAAGCCATACGTATTAAAATGTTTAAACGATGAGCTTGAAGCTGAAGGCTATAAAAAAGTAAAAGACGTACAAATCTAATTTTACGCCTGCTTAGAATATAGAAAAACCGGAATGACACAATGATGTACGCTCCGGTTTTTTGTTTTTAATGACTGTAATAATCAGCTAATGCACTTAATAAAAATAATAACGAACCTACCATGAATAACACCACCCCCACTGTGGCATACTCTATAAATGCTGGTAAAAATAAGGCACTACCAAAGAAAAAGGCGCATGCTGATATGATATTCACCAACGCATTAACTTTAGGTGCGAGTGTAAACTTCATGACCATTCCTTATTCTGTTAACTCAGGGATAAAGTGAAACGCTTTAACTATGCGATTCCAGCTGTTTATCTCAAGTACTACCGTCGTTAATACAACAATGTCTTTTTCGTTAAAGATAGCAGACACTTGGTTGTAAACATCGTCTTCAACATGTTTATCAATGATATTTGTTAAGGCTTCCGCCCAAGCGAGTGCTGCAGTTTCTTGTTCTGAAAACACAGGGACTTCACGCCAAGCGGCTAGTACATCAAGTCGCTGTTGACACTCACCTTGGCTTCTCAGCTCTGCTGAATGCATATGCTGACAAAACCCACAGCCATTAATTTGCGACACTCTTAGTCTTACTAAATCAGCGAGCTTCGCGGTTATGTTTGTATCTTCTGGCAGTGCGCTGAGCCCAGTTAAATGTTTAACAAGTCCTGGGTTGAGTGAATAAACCTGCTGTTGTGATAAACGTGTTTGCATTTTGAATCTCCTGTCTTGATGTTGATGACAGAATAACAACAGCCTAAAAGCAAATATTGGTAAAAAACGACATTAACAATGCCATACAAGCATAAAAAAGGGTTGCAACTGCAACCCCTTTTTATAATCAAGATAGATGTAAACTTACTTTTTAGCCGCCGCTTTTTTCTTAGCTGGCGCTTTCTTTTTACTCTCTTCTACCCACTTGCCATTTTGGTAGTGAGCAGTCCAGCCTGTGGCTTTACCATCTACTTCACTCATTACATACTGCTCTTTATTTTTACGGCTGTAACGAACGACTGAAGGATTACCATCAGGGTCTTTTGCAGGTGCGTCCGCAAGGTAATAGAACTTTTCAGAAATACGATCTCTAAAACGTTTTAATTCTTCAACTTTTGGCGCACGTGTTTCACGTGATTTTGGGAAGGTATTTGCAGCTAAGAAAATACCTGATGCACCATCACGCAGTACAAAGTAAGCTTCTGATTTTTCACATTCAAGTTCAGGTAAATGAACTGGATCTTCTTTTGGTGGAGCAGCTTCACCGTTTTTAAGTAACTTACGTGTATTTTTACACTCTTCATTACTACAACCGAAGTACTTACCAAAACGACCCGATTTTAACTGCATATCTGAGCCACATTTATCACATTCGATAATTGGGCCGTCGTAACCTTTAATTTTAAAGGTACCTTGTTCAACGATATAACCCTTACATGCTGGGTTATTACCACACACATGCAATTTACGCGTTTCATCAATCAGGTATGAATCCATTGCCGTTTCACAGATTGGGCAACGCTTCATTTGCATTAGTGACTCTGTTTCAACGTCTTCCACATCTGCCGCAATGGCTTCATCGCCTGGCACTAAATTCATTGTTGTAGTACAACGTTCTTTTGGTGGCAGGTTATAACCTGTACAACCTAAGAACACACCGGTTGATGCGGTACGAATACCCATCTTTCGACCACAAGTCGGACAATCGATATCAGTCTCAACCATTTGGTTTTGACGCATACCACCGTGCTCTTCGTCGCCAGAGGCAATTTCAAGCTGAGTTGAAAAGTCCGCATAGAATTTATCAAGTACTTGTGTCCAAACACGTTCGCCTTCTGCGATATCATCCAGACGACCTTCCATCTTAGCGGTAAAATCAAAGTTCATCAGATCTTCGAAGTTTTCAACTAAGCGGTCTGTAACAATCTCACCCATTTTTTCGGCGAAGAAACGGCGGTTTTCAACACGCACGTAACCACGGTCTTGAATCGTTGAAATAATTGATGCATACGTAGAAGGACGACCAATACCGCGCTTTTCTAATTCTTTAACTAAACTTGCTTCACTAAAACGTGCAGGTGGCTTTGTAAAATGTTGTTTAGGATCTAACTCAACAAGGGTCAGTACATCACCTTCTTTAACCGCAGGCAGTGATTGATCTTCTTCGTTCTTTTTACGAACAGCTGGCTGAACTTTTGTCCAACCATCAAAACGAAGTACGCGGCCTTTTGCTTTTAACTGATAATCACCGGCACCAACCGTTAAAGTTGTTAAATCGTATTCTGCTGGAACCATTTGGCAGGCAACAAACTGACGCCAAATTAATTCGTAGAGTTTTTTAGCGTCCGCTTCAACACCGTCTAAATGACCAGACAACACGGTAACACTAGAAGGACGAATCGCTTCGTGCGCCTCTTGTGCATTGCCTTTAGAGCTATAACTAATCGGTGCTTTCGGTAAATACTTTTCACCAAACTGCTCTGTCACGTAATCACGACACATTTCAACCGCATCTTTCGATAAGTTAGTTGAATCGGTACGCATATAAGTAATGTGACCTGCTTCATATAAGCGTTGAGCCAGCATCATGGTCTTCTTAACACCATAACCTAGGCGTGTACTTGCTGCCTGTTGCATGGTTGAAGTAATAAATGGTGCGCTTGGTTTACTCTTACTAGGCTTTTCTTCAACGCTAATGACCTTGTAGTCAGCTTTTTCAAGTTGACTAACGGCAGACATCGCCTGCTCTTCATTAACTGGCTTAAAAGGCTTGTCAGCGTGTTTGGTCACTTCCAGGCGTAAAGCTGCTTCTGTATTTTTAACATCGGCGTGGATATCCCAGAACTCTTCAGGAATAAATGCTTTGATTTCGCGTTCACGTTCAACAAGTAAACGCACTGCAACAGATTGCACACGACCGGCTGATAAACCACGGGCCACTTTAGCCCATAGCAATGGAGACACCATAAAGCCCACTACACGGTCAAGGAAACGACGCGCTTGTTGCGCGTAAACCATGTCAGTGTTTAATTCACCGGGTGTTTCGAATGCTTGCTGAATTGCATTTTTAGTGATTTCGTTAAAAACAACTCGCTTATACTTTTCAGGTTCACCACCGATAATCTGTTCAAGGTGCCATGCAATGGCTTCCCCTTCTCTATCCAAATCGGTTGCGAGATAGATTTTATCGGCGTTTTCTGCAAGTTTTTTTAATTCTTGAACAACTTTCTCTTTGCCCGGTAAGACTTCGTAATGTGGTTCCCAGCCTTTTTCAGGATCAATACCCATGCGAGCAACAAGATTTTTGTAATCGCGTTGCTTTTTATAGGCAGCTTTTTCTTCTGGTGACATTTTTCGAACTTCAGCAGGCGTTTTCGTCGCTGCAGTCTTCGTTTTGCCTGAACCTGAAGTTGGTAGATCACGCACATGTCCAACGCTGGACTTTACGATGAAATCGTTACCTAAGTATTTATTAATTGTTTTTGCCTTTGCTGGAGACTCTACAATTACAAGTGATTTGCCCATAGCTGCCTATTTCTGACCGAGTATTTTAAAAGTTTTTTGCCCTTATAAATGTATATCCATCACATTAAACAAATAAGTATGATTTTTTAACATTGGAGCACGAATATTTATAGGTATATCTACAAACACCAATTGTTACAAGCTTTTAATAGAAACTTTTCTTCATTGAGTGAATAATTAAACAATTTTTGTTGCTAATTTAGTCAATGTGGTGTTTTGCGGTAATTTCAAGGGGAATATATAGAACAGCAACAAAAATGCCAACCTTCTGGTTGGCATTTTTTTAAATTTAAACAATTAACTACTTAATTAGCCATCGTCACTTATTGCTATTGTAGCAGTTGATACATTGTCTTTACCTGTTGTGAATTCAACAGTTAAGAAACCATCTGTTTTATCATTTGGATCAGCTTCACGGCTAATCGTAAGGGCAACCCCAGTCGCTGTTGTTTGGCTTGTATTACCAATATCAAAACCAGATGTACCACTGTAATCACCATTATCTGCACTAATTGCAACCGCGGTGCCTGAAGGCATTGGGTTGTTGTAAATATCAGAGAAATAAAGCTCAAAACTCAGCGCCGACAGCTGGTTACCTGAATCAGCGGTAGTAATGTTAATTGAGCCTAAATCACAGTAGTCTGTATTCGCTGTGGCTTCTAAACGAGCAATAATAGCACCTGACTGCGTATCTGCTTGTCGATAAATTGTACTACAGTTCTCAATATCAACAGCAAGTTGCATTGCATTATCTGTAAATACAGTTGGATCGTCTTCTGTTGTTTCAGCAAGTGCTTCAGCAAAGCGATTACGTAGCTCATCTTTTGTTACTACAAAACGACTGTATGCAAAGCTTCCTGACATAATAATCTCAAATGAGTCACGAACATCAATAAGCTCTTTGGTACATAAAGTCTCAAATGTTGCGTCTGCATCAGGCTCTGTCGCGGCTGCAGAGCACTCAAGACCATTGTATTTACCATCAGCAAGTGTATGCATCTCATTTAAGTCAATATCGAAATTTTCTTCTGTATGACCTGCATTAGTATTCGTTGCACTACATGGGTCGCTTGCATCACCTTCTTGACAGTTTTCAGCAGCTTTAGTGACCGCTGCTGTAACTGGGTCATAAATTGCAGCTAGACCGTCATAAACGCCATTTTCATTATGATCGACAAACGCTTCAGGTAAGTCATAACCACTGTAATACTCATTTTTGTCATAACGTCCATTACCATTGATGTCGATAAATGACTCTTGACCTTTTGCAGTCACAAGTACTGTTGCGCGACCACCGAGAGGTACACCATCATCATCAAACGCAGCATTTAAAATACCCGCCATACAAGGTGCTGCCACACCAAAATATAGGTCGCAGTTAATTGCACTTGTTTTTGGGTTAGTGCTATTGATTTTATTGCCCCATTTATCTTCACTAAATGGAATCGGGTTTTGTGAGCGCCACTGTGCAACGCACGCACCATCAACCGTGTTACATTCAAGTTGAGGGTTAAACTCCTCACCATCTAATGTCCCTACAGCGCCACCTTCTGTCGTTAAATAAACCGAAGTCCCATCTGGTACTGGGTTATTAAAGTGATCTGCAACATAAACCGAAATATCTGTGGTATCACCAATGTAATTTAATGCTTCAATGTTGATGATTTCCGGGCCTGCGGTAAAGCTATTACCATCAGGTAAGCCTGAGCTGATTGAAACAAGATCTGATACGCTTGTTACTTGCTCATCTAATGAAACCAACGAAAGCTCACCAGAAGGACATGAAACACTGCTATCACGGTCTGCTTCATCTAGAAGACATTCGTCATAAAGCTCTTTCCAACAAGTTACATTATCATTTTGATCTGCTGGGATTTGGTCATCAGGAATATAACAGGCTTGTACACGCACTGCTTGTGGAACAAAACCAGAGTTTATCTGAATTCGAGCTAAACCTTCTGAGTCGGTTGATACGCTGGCATGAGAATAACCACTTGCATCTGTAACTTCAGAGAGTGAAATTCCACCATTGGTAGAGCTTAAACGAAAATCTAAACGTTTTTGCTTCGCAACATTACCAATTGCATCGGTAAGTTTAAAAGTAAGTTGGCTTGTTTCTTGGCGTGAAACACCACCCGTCCCTTTTAGAGCAAGCACATTTTCTGTCGCTTCTACAAATTCGATTGAGCTTACTTCAGCTGCTGATACAGGCACATTCACTGATACCACTTTTGGTGTTCCACCAGTTAGTACTGTCGCAGTTACTGTATCGCCCTGTGAAGTGTTACAGCCGTTGCTTCTGTATGTTGCTGTAGCAATGCCGCTAATACTCGTGGCGGTTTCATCCATTACAGATAAATCTGATTCAACACACCCTGAAGTGAACTCAACATCAAGAGGAGAAACATATAAAGCACCAGCTGCATCATAAATTGTTACTGTAATCACAGTAGTCGCACCTGCAGCAAGCGGCACAAATTCGTCATCAATAACATTGCCTGAGTCATCAAGCTTGTTATATAAACCATTTGAAATTTCAACGCTTAATTCAGCTGTCGCAATTTCAAATGCTTTTGAAGAAGTCACAGACTTAGCAGTCACAGTAACCTCGCCCGCACCACTATTAGCGCCAGGCTGTAATTTTAAAATGGCAAAGCCAAAGTTGTCAGTCAGGGCTTTTCCAGATTCTGGTAATAAACCACCAAGATCTGTTGAAAGCTCAGCGATAATACCATCGATACCGTCGCCCGAGCTTGTATCTGTCACTTTAACCATTACATCGATAAGTTCGTCAGATGAGAATTGATTTACAACCGTACACCCTGACGTTAAGTAAGTAGTTTCAAGAGATGTTGTACTGCGATTGGCATCCCAATCAGTCGCACAGCCTTGAAGTAGTTTAATATCAAGCTCAGCTTCAGCACTTTCAACAGGGGCATCATCACCATTTGAAATAAAGCCTGCGATTTTAGTGATTGTGTTACCGCTTTCATCCGTGTAGGTAGCAACAACTTGCCCAGCCCCTTTAGAATCACCACTGCTTAACGTTACTGAAGCTTCACCATTTGAATCAGTTAATGCAGTGCCTAATACGGGAGTAATTTTGCCTGTATAATTTGTTGTAAAAGAAATTAGCTGTCCCTGTAAAGGCTGATCTTCTTCTAATAAAGTTGCTGTAACTGTCCCTTTATTATCTTTGCTAACAGGGTTTTCAACTGTAAATGGCGAGCCAGCGCTGTCTAAAATTGATACATCAAGAGTAATACTGCCACTAACACTTGAGTCATCTGTTTCAGAACCATCTGATGTAAAGCCAAACGTGTCACTATACGTTTCACCACCAACAACATAAGTAGCAGTTAAAATACCAGCACCAGCCGTATCACCCGCAGTTAGTGTAATTGACGCCACACCACCAGCATTAGTTAGAGAAGTTCCAGAAACAGGATCAAGCAAACCAATGTCACCATCTAAACTAAAGCTTATAACTTCAGATGAAACCGCATCACCATTAATGGTTAGAGAAGCTAATATAGTTAATGGTGATTCTGATGATACAGAGTTCGACTCTTGATCAGCGCCCTCTACAAAACCTTGTACTTCGACAACAAAACTTGGGTTATCGCTCGTACCACCATCACCTCCATCAAGAGAACCACTATCATTCTCCAATGATCCACCACCGCCACAGGCGGCTAACAATGAGCTGAAAAACAAAATACTTAGCCATCGTAATAAAGGCATTGCCCTCTCCCTAGTTAGCTATTTCTTATTTATATGTATGTTTACCTAATATTAACCTAAAAATTAAACGAAGATCATAATTTTTTTCCTTTAAAGGCAACGAAATTATTTAACTATTTATCGAATTTTTCTGTATAAAAATCTTCATGCTGGTAGTCTATGGCAAAATTTATAAAAAAATAGACTGGGTGTATGTCAAAAGTACGATCTTTAAGCCTTACATCTCGTATCATGGTAGGTATGGTACTGGGTGTAATCGTTGGTTTTATCTTTCAAGCCATTTTAGCGGGTGAAGACGATTTCCTTATTCCATTAGGGTTATTCTCTTTACCAATTAAAGCATTTTTTGTTGATGGTATTTTCCATGTTGGTGGCCAAATTTTCATTGCAAGCTTAAAGATGCTTGTGGTGCCGCTGGTTTTTGTATCATTAGTCTGCGGTACTTGTAGCTTAAGCGACCCTAAAAAATTAGGCCGTTTAGGTGGCAAGTCTATTTTGCTTTATTTAGCCACGACCGCAATCGCGATTACTGTTGCTATTACCTTAGCCTTACTAGTAAACCCGGGTGAGGGAATCAATCTACCTTCGGATGCTAACTACAGTGCAAAAGAAGCACCGACCCTTGCACAAGTCATCATTGGTATGTTCCCAACAAACCCTATTGATGCTATGGCAAGTGGTAACATGCTACAGGTTATTGTTTTTGCATTATTATTCGGTGTTGCTATGGCCCTTAGCGGTAAAGCGGGCCAACGTGTTGCAAATGTTTTTGAAGACTTAAACACTGTTATTTTAAAGCTAGTTACCTTACTTATGAACATTGCACCTTATGGTGTGTTTTTCTTAATGGCAAAACTATTTACAACCATCGACTTAAAGCTAATTAAGAGCCTTGCTTTATACTTCGGTGTGGTTGTATTTGCCCTTCTATTCCACGGTTTAGTTAACTACAGTGTATTGTTGAAGTTATTTACCGGCCTTAACCCAATTACGTTTTTAAAGAAGATGAAAAACGCCTGCCTATTTGCATTTAGTACATCTAGCTCAAGTGCCACTATGCCTATCACCCTTGAAACTGCGAGCAAAAAATTAGGTGCGCACAACTCAGTTGCTTCGTTTACTGTGCCTTTAGGCGCAACCATTAACATGGACGGCACAGCAATTATGCAAGGTGTTGCGACCGTGTTCATCGCACAGGTATTTTCAGTTGATTTAACAATTTCTGATTACTTAATGGTAATTTTAACCGCAACACTTGCTTCTGTAGGTACTGCAGGCGTGCCTGGTGTTGGTCTTATCATGTTAGCCATGGTGTTAAACCAAGTAGGCTTACCTGTAGAAGGTATTGCTATCATCATTGGTGTTGACCGTTTACTCGATATGACACGTACCGCTGTCAACGTAACAGGTGACTGTATGGTGACCTGTGTGGTTGCAAAATCTGAAGGTGAATTTGATGAGGACGTATTTAACGACCCTAATGCAGCTAAAGATTTAGAAGACTATCATAAATCAATTAAGTAATGACTTATTTTCAGCCAATAAAAAACCCGCTAAATTAGCGGGTTTTTATTGTGATTTGTATTTTACACAGGTTATGGGTTCAAGCCTTTTAAGCGAGACATTAAACTAACACCTGCTTTACTTACCCCTGAACTTAAACCGACGGCTAGCTTATCGCTTAAATTCTTCTTAATACGGTATTTCACTTTATAAATTTGGCGCTCTTTCGCTTGGCTCAATAAGATATCGTCACTTGTGTCAATCTTATCAACTAAACCTTTATCATACGCTTGAGTAGCAAACCAATGCTCTCCGGTTGCAACAGTGTCAATATCAAGAGATGGACGCTGCTCACTCACAAAGGTTTTAAATAAACCGTGAGTCTGTTCAATTTCTTCTTTGAATTTTTCACGGCCTTTATCAGTATTCTCACCAAAAATAGTTAACGTGCGTTTGTACTCACCTGCGGTGATTTGCTCAAAATCAACATCATTCTTTTTCAAGATTTTATTAAAGTTAGGAATTTGTGCAATAACGCCAATCGAGCCAACAATTGCAAAGGGTGCTGCAACAATCTCATTGGCCACACACGCCATCATATAGCCACCACTTGCTGCTACTTTATCAATAGCAACAGTTAAATGAATTCCAGCATTACGTAAGCGTTGTAATTGAGAAGCAGCAAGGCCATAGCCATGCACCACACCACCACCACTTTCAAGGCGAACCAGCACGCGATCTTTTTCTTTGTCGGCAATGGTTAAAATAGCGGTAATTTCTTCTCGTAGGCTTTCTACTTCGTGGGCATCAACGCTGCCATTAAAATCAATTACATATAAACGTGATTTAGGCTCGTCATTTTGCTGTTTTTTAGCCTCATTTTTTTGCTGTTTTTGGTGAGCCTTGAGCTCTTTTTTTGAAAGGGTATTTTCGATAAAACTTTGTTTTAGATCATCAAGTTGCTCACTCAAATCATCAATCGTTATCTCCCCTTTCTTCGCTTTGGGTTTCACTGCAGCGCCCATGATAATGGAAACAATCACAGCAATTGCGATGACAAATGTCAGGGTCTTTGCAAAAAATAACCCGTATTCATATAAAAATTCCAATCAAACTCTCCATTTATTAATGCATCGGCACAATTTACCACGCTTTAAAGCAAAAAAAAGCCACATGATGTGGCTTTTTACTTAATTGGTTATTACTTAGTTAATAAGGTTTCGTTTATTCAGTAACAACGTCTGAGTTTGTAACCTGAAGATACTGACCACGGCTTGCTAAGAAAGTCGCGATTTGCAATTGCATTTCAGCAGTTGCCGCTGCACTTTCTTCCGCTGTTGCACCTGAATCTGCTGTTGCAACTGGTGTTAACACTGAGCTGTGATGGCCTTTAGTGAATTTAACCACATAGCTCATTGCATCAGCTGTTGGCCCTTGAGTTTCAGCCACGGTTGATAAGCCCATTAGGTTAGCAAGAGGTAAGCTGCCAGCAATTGGGTTACTCGCCACCATAGGTGGAATAACCATATCAGCATTATTATTTTCACCATCACCTACTACTACGCTCATGTAGACTGGCGTACCAAGCGCCGCAACTGATGCTGCGTAGTTAGATGGGTCGCCGCTATCAAGTGCTGTTTGCGCAGCAAAGGCAAACTGAGTGATCACGCTTTGAATATTAGCTAGTTTTGCTGTTTCACCCGCCATAGTTAACGAGCTAACGTATTCTTTATAAGCACATGTAACGAAAGCCGTTTGGTTAGATGCAAGTGAGCCACAGTTCGATAGCGCTTCATTTTGAGCATAAGCACCAAACTCCGCAGATTCAGCAGTGCCTGCTGCAAGTAATACAGAGCCTTGTACAAATGGGCCAAATGTATTTGACTCAATTAGGAAACTTGCAATACCACCGCCACCACTGGCAAGTGCTACGCTTTTCACGTTGAACATTGGATCAACTTGGTCAGCTAGCGGTGCATTAGTCACAGCAACAAATGCAGGAGCAACCACAGAGCCCAATGAGTGGCCTAAGAATGAAACATCTTGTGTATTTAAATCAGCAGCACCTGTAAAGTTAAGGCCTAAGCGCAAGCCAAGTAAATCAGCAACTGATTGACGTAAGCTATCACGCGCTACTAATAACGACTGTAAATTCATATAGCTTAATACAGAACCTGTAGAAGCATTAAAATCATCAGTACCGTCACCATCTACATCAACACCACGCTCACCATGCATAGGGTGATCGATTGCTGCTGTTGCAAAGCCTTGCATTGTTAGCTGCGCTGTAATTGCTAGCATATCTTCTTTTTTAGAAGTAATACCGTGCTGAAGGATAACAACAGGCCAACCTGTCTCAGGCATTGCTAACTCATCCATACCTAACTGACCACGTATTGCATTGATCACAGGTAAAATTGGTTTTGTAATTTGCACTGGCACATTAGCGATGCTTTGTGTTTTTGGAATTGTGTTGTACTTAGTTAGATGTTTAGTTTGATCTAAGCCTAAATCACGTAACTTGCCACCACTTAACGCCATACAAAGGCCATCAGTTTCGCTAATAGGGTCTGTTGGGAATGAATCACCCGCAGCTGCTGCATAACCTAATACAGCTACACCACTGTCACACAAACCTTGCCAATAAGTCGCTGATAAATCATCGACCGTTGTGCCTGTTGGAGTGGCTAAATACATAGGTAACATCACGCTACCCTTTTGATATTGCACACCACCAAATACAGGTGACACACCGGTAATACCTTGTGATGCGAATACTTGCTCAACTGTAATAACTGGTTGCTCAGGAATTTGCACCATCGGCGTTGGAAGTGCATCTTGCGTTAAACTTGCGGCAAGAAGTTGCTTTACTGTGCCAAGCACTTGACCTGCAGATTGCATAGTCATCGCAGCAGAGTAAATAATTTCATCTTTTGTGATGGCACCACCCGATGTCACTGCATTTTCGTAGCTATTGATAACCGCTTGAAGTGACTTCTGCGAATCAGTGATAAGTGTTGTCTCTTCGCTCACTAGCGCATATGTTGAAGATGGCTCGATTGAACGACCTTCTGAGTCCATTAATGACGTAGTCAAAACATTAATGTAAGTGCTGCCAGCTTTAAATGGTTTAAGTGGTATCACAGCTACTGCATCACCTGAACCTTGAGTGATGAAGTCTACGCCAAAGGTTAATTCAGACACTAGTTTACAAGCAATACCCGCTGGCACTTGCGAGCAAGTTTCATCAGTTTGGCTTGCACCCATTACAACTTCAAAAATACGCACAGCTCCTGGTGAAGCAGCAGATGTCATATCAAGAGAGATACCCGCAGGAAAAGTTAAATCGATTTTAAACGGAGTTTGTGTTGACCAGCCATCAAGGGCACCTAGTGCAAGCTGAGGATCAGCATAAGCTGCTCGTTCAACACTGACATTGTTGTCGTCTAATTCACCCGGCATGTTTAAAGTACCATCAAGGGTACCACTCATCAGTAAATCGTTCGGTACCGAGATTACACTATTCGCTGGGTCAAATTTTACTGTCGCGGTTGGGAGAACAGGAGGATTATCATTTTTTACATCTTCTAATGTTTCTCCTCCGCCACAGCCAGTAATGGCTGACGCAATGGCTAGTGAGAGTAGCAGTTTTTTCATAATTTCGCTCCGCGCAAATCTTATTGTTATTGTGTGTTCAAGGTTAAAGTAGTTATTCTACTACCTTCATTTTAAGTTAATTTAATGTAATTAGGTTATTAATGAGACATTAGACCAGTTAAAGTTAACGTAAAGTTTCAATTTTCGCCACCTTAATTTGCAATAAATTCGATAACTTGGCTTTTTGCTATGGTAAAATGATGAAAAATCTAATCGATGGTACGTTTATGCATACTTATAAAGCCGCAGAGAATGCGCTAAAAGACAAAGTAATTTTAATAACAGGTGCTGGTGACGGCATTGGTCGTGTTGCCGCATTAACTTATGCTAAGCATGGTGCCACTGTTATTTTACTTGGAAAAACAACCAATAAACTTGAATGTGTTTACGATGAAATTGTAAACGCAGGCTATCCGCAACCGGCTATTGTGCCAATGGATCTAAAGGGTGCCACAAAACAAAACTACCGTGACTTAGCTGCAACCATCGAAATGCAGTTCGGTAAGTTAGATGGTTTACTCAATAACGCAGGTATTTTAGGTTCATTAGGTCCACTTGAGCATTTCTGTGTTTCTACCTTTGAAAACATCATGAAAGTGAATGTAACTGCACAAGCTTTGATCACTAAATTCATGTTTCCGCTGCTTCGCAAATCTGATAGCGCATCTGTTATTTTTACTTCGTCAGGTGTTGGTCGCCAAGGCCGTGAACACTGGGGGGCGTATGCAATCTCAAAATTTGCTGTTGAAGGTATGATGCAAACTTGGGCTTGTGAAGTGGGTAAAACCAATATTCGCGTAAACTGTATCAACCCAGGCGCTACTCGCACATCGATGCGTGCATCAGCATACCCAGGTGAGGATAGAGATAAGTTAGCAACACCAGAAGATTTAATGCCAACTTATTTATACTTGATGAGCGACGACTCTAAAGAGGTGAACGGCCAGTCTTTAGATGCTCAACAGAAGTAAAGTAGATAACTAATATCCAGACACAAAAAAGCAGCTTTCGCTGCTTTTTTAGTTTTCGATTAAATAAAACGTTTGATAATAAAATCAACTTTTACACGTTTAGCCTGCCCCAATAGCTTTTTAACCGGTGCAGGATAATCATCCATCGTCTCTAAATCCTGTGGACCTGTCAAACGACGACAGTGCTGCAAAATAGCTTGTTTTTCATTTTCTATTTGCTCAAGAATATGCTGCTTAGGGTCGTCAATTAAAATACCGTTTTCAATATCTAAGCCCCATGCGCGTGGATTTAAATTATGTCCACTCAATAAATGTAACCGCTTATCTGAGCAAATCCCTTTTAAGTGAAAAGAATTACTTTCATGCTTCCAAAGGTAAACATTCAAATTACCATTACTGATGTGGCGTTTTTGTGACTTTAAAAATTTATACAAAATGGTTTCATATAAATAAGGTAATGCACCAATTTTACTAAACGGCTCACTTGGCGGCAGGTAAAAATCGTTTGCGGTTTTATCCCCTACCACAATAGTTACCTGCTTGCCTTGCTTCAATAAACGGCGTAATGAACGCATTAATGGGGCAGGAAAGTTAAAGTAAGGGGTATAAAGAACGAGTTCTTGCTCTGTGGTATCGAATAACGACTTAATTAAACGATTCAGCTTATTACTTCTGCGTCCTAAACCTAAAAATAAACGCACACCCAGCTCACTGGCACTGGCTTCTGCAGCACTTTCGTAACTTGCCGATTTAAGTTCACGCATCAATTGTTTTTGCGCGACTTTAATATCATTAAATTTTACCAGTGGACGCACATCAATACGTGGCACTGCAGCTGAGCTTAAAAGATGTGTTTCTATAAATTCGATGACCGAATTACACAAACCAGCTTGGCGAACTAAAAAATAGCGATCTAAACGATAACGTTCGTCTTGCTGCAGATATACATTATTTAAACTTGCGCCGCTATATAATAAAGTGTCATCAATAACAAAGCCTTTTAAATGCAGTACCCCGAAAAGCTCTTTGGCTTTTACAGGAACACCATGAACTTTGACATTTGATTGGTACTGCTCTTGAAAATCACAATACATGCTGGCATTGCCATCGGACTTGGCCGCACCAATTAAACCACGTTGAGCTCGGTGAAAATCAACGAGTACTTTTACTTCTAAATCAGGGTTAGCAAGTGATGCCTGATGTAGCGCCGTTAATATTTCTCGCCCAGCTTCATCGTCTTGCAAATATAAAGCAGTAATATAAATTCTTTTTTTCGCTGCACCAATTAAACGCAATAGTTCAGTGCGATACTCTTTTGCATTGGTTAAGACCTGTACGTCTTCTGTAGTCAGCCCAAAAGCGGGCTTTTCCTGCCAAAATACCATAATTGCCTGTTCGTTTAGTTAGCTCATACCAAGAGCTAATATCAAAATTAGCTAAAACATACCAAAAAAATATTGCTTGGTCATGAATTACCGTACTTTGATCACAGAACAATTTGTAATTAGCCTGTTTTATGAGCAAAAAGAGGTATTTAAATTATAATAAGTAAGGATTATTTGACAGCTTAGCGATTTGACTAAAAAAATAATCAGGGCTTTTGTTTACATCCGCCTTGTTTTTCTTAGAATCGGGCGCATAGACATCGTATTGAAACGTTTTTAGGAAAAACCATGAGTGACGCAAAACACTGTAAACTATTAATCTTAGGTTCTGGCCCTGCGGGCTATACGGCAGCGGTATACGCAGCACGCGCCAACCTTAACCCTGTTCTTATCACTGGTATTCAGCAAGGTGGTCAGTTAACGACAACCACTGAAGTTGAAAACTGGCCAGGCGATGCACACGGTTTAACAGGCCCAGCATTAATGGACCGTATGAAAGAGCATGCTGAACGTTTCGAAACTGAAATTGTTTTTGATCACATTAATAAGGTTGATGTTTCAAAGCGCCCTTTCACTTTAACTGGTGACTCTGGCACATATACGTGTGATGCATTAATTATCGCAACAGGCGCGTCGGCTAAATATTTAGGTTTAGAATCAGAGACTAACTTCCAAGGTCGTGGTGTTTCTGCTTGTGCAACCTGTGACGGTTTCTTCTACCGTGGTCAAAAAGTAGCGGTTGTAGGCGGTGGTAACACTGCTGTTGAAGAGGCACTTTACTTATCAAATATCGCTGATGAAGTTCACGTTATCCACCGTCGTGACAGCTTCCGTAGTGAGAAAATCTTGGCTGATCGTTTAAAAGAAAAAGCTGAAAACGGTAACGTTGTTTTACATTATAACCGTACATTAGATGAAGTACTTGGCGATGAAATGGGCGTAACTGGCATCCGTATTAAAGCAACTGATTCTGAAGAAACAGAAAACTTAGATCTTGCCGGTGTATTCATTGCAATTGGCCACAAGCCAAACACTGACATGTTTGAAGGTCAGCTAGAAATGAAAGACGGCTATTTAGTCGTTCAGTCTGGTTTAAACGGTAACGCAACACAAACAAGCGTACCAGGTGTATTTGCGGCAGGTGATGTGTCTGATCACATTTATCGCCAAGCAATCACATCAGCAGGTACTGGCTGTATGGCTGCACTTGATGCAGAACGCTTCTTAGATAACCTATAAAATAGTTGATCTAAAGCACTAAATACTAGGGGCTGTTGTAAAACAGCCCCTTTTTTATAGCTAAATTTTTGTTAAAATCAGAGCAAATAACAACGATACGCTGATATGATCAAGCAACTATACCAACTCTCGCCCGAGACTGTTGATTTTCCAGACCCAGAACTCTCCCTTGATGAGCCCGATGGCCTGTTAGCAATTGGCGGGGATTTATCAGTTGAGCGCATTAAAAATGCCTATAACACCGGTATTTTCCCTTGGTTTAGTGACTATGAGCCTATTATGTGGTGGTCACCTAGCATGCGTGGTGTTATTGAGCTTAATGAATTTCATGTTAGTCGCAGTTTAAAAAAGCATTTAAAGCGTTTTCCTGTGCGTGTCACTATTAATCACGCATTTGCCCACGTTATCAATGCTTGTCGTGAGCAACGTATCGATGCAGAAGGTACTTGGATCACTGAGCAAATGATGCATGCCTACATTGAAGCGCACCATCAGGGTTTGGCTCATAGCCTTGAAATATGGCACGAAAATGAACTTGTGGCTGGCCTTTATGGCATTATGCAAAATGGTATATTTTGTGGTGAATCAATGTTTCATGAAGTCAGTAATGGCTCAAAGCTAGCGATGTGGGCATTAGTTAATTGGCTTAAAAAACATCAAGCTTATTTTATTGATTGCCAACTAGAAAACCCTTATTTAATCACTTTAGGTGCAAAAGTTATCCCACGCAAAGAATTTTTAACTAGACTTAAATTAGCGCACAGTTATGTGCCTAAAAAAGATATGTGGCAACCACAAGAGTTGATTAATATTTATGACTGAGCACTTACCCGCTAGGCTTGGTTTAAGCCAGCAATTTGATTGCAGTTATTTACCAGACCGTCAGGAACAACTACTTGTTATACTTGATCCAAGTTGTTATTGCCCTGATAAATTTGAACAATTATTAGCATTGGGTTTTAGACGCAGTGGCGACCAAATCTATCGTCCACATTGTCCTATATGTAATGCCTGTAATTCAGTGCGCGTTTTGGCCCAACAATTTACCCCTTCAAAATCACAAAAGCGCAAATTAAATAAAGCAAATAAGATTTTCACAGTCAGTTATAGTGAATACGAACGCGCAGAATACTACCCGTTATATTGCAAATACATCACACAAAGGCATCAAGATGGTTCAATGTTTCCGCCTGACCAAAGTCAGTACGAGAGCTTTTTGTTTTGCCAGTGGCTACCCGTTACGTTTATTGAGTTAAAGGATGGCGATAAGTTAGTTGCTGTCGCGGTAACCGATTGCATGACCAATGCCCTATCAGCTATTTATACTTTTTTTGACCCCGATTATGAGCAATACAGCATTGGTAGCATTATGATCATGGAACAAATCAAATTTGCAAAACAACAAGCAAAACAATTCGTCTATTTAGGTTATCAAATCGACGAATGCACTAAAATGAAATATAAAACCCAATTTTTGCCTGCACAAAAGCACATTGGCGACGAGTGGTTGGCGATTTAATTTACAAAATTGAGCCCTGTAGCTTTACTTATTGCTGTATTTTCGGCAAAATCTGCAGCGTTTAACTATTAAAGAGGTGTTACGCTAAACATGGCGAAAGAAGACGTAATCGAAATGCAAGGTACGGTCCTTGATACTTTACCAAATACAATGTTCCGAGTTGAGCTAGAAAATGGTCACGTTGTTGTGGCTCATATCTCTGGTAAAATGCGCAAAAACTACATCCGCATCTTAACTGGCGACAAAGTAACCGTAGAAATGACTCCTTACGATTTATCGAAAGGTCGCATCGTATTCCGTGCTCGCTAAGTTAGTGCGTTAACGAGAGATTTAGCTTTTTGCTGCTTTGAATGAGCAGGTGTGTTTATTACAAAGAGCTAAAAGCGTTTGTTAAATGGTGTTAAAACTAACTTAGTTTTAATTCCATTTAATAAACAAAAAGCCCAGCAATTGCTGGGCTTTTTGTTTTCAGCTAGAAACAACGTAATAAATTAAGCTGTTTCTAGGCTAGTCTCAAAGTCAAAGTGGATTTTCTTGTCTTTAACCGATACCTTAACTGAACCACCATCGGCCAGTTCACCAAACAAGATTGCATTTGCCAGTGGCTTTTTAAGCTCATCTTGGATAACACGCGCCATCGGGCGAGCCCCCATCGCTTTATCGTAACCTTTATCTGCCAACCACTCTCTTGCTTTGGATGTAAGTTCAAGGTTAACCGACTTCTTATCGAGTTGTGCTTGTAACTCAACAATAAACTTATCAACCACTTGCAAGATAATCTCTTTCTCAAGGTGATTAAACCAAATGATATTATCTAAGCGGTTTCTAAACTCAGGTGAAAACACTTTATTGATTTCACTCATCGCATCATGAGAATGGTCTTGTTCGGTAAAACCGATTGACTTACGTACAGTCTCTTGAACACCCGCATTTGTCGTCATCACTAATACCACATTTCTGAAATCGGCTTTACGACCGTTGTTGTCAGTAAGCGTACCGTGATCCATTACTTGCAATAGGATGTTGTAAATATCTGAATGTGCTTTTTCAATTTCGTCTAGTAGCACAACAGCATGCGGGTTTTTAATTACCGCTTCAGTTAATAAACCACCTTGCTCAAAACCGACATAGCCAGGAGGAGCACCAATTAGACGACTGACCGCATGACGTTCAACATATTCAGACATATCAAAGCGAATAAACTCAACACCCATACACTTAGCAAGTTGCTTAGTGACTTCTGTTTTACCAACCCCTGTTGGGCCTGCAAATAAGAACGAACCCACTGGTTTATCTTCGTTAGCAAGGCCTGAGCGCGATAAACGAATTGCTGAGGTCAATGCATCGATTGATTGGTCTTGACCAAACACCAGCATTTTCAAGTTACGGTCAAGGTTTTTAAGCGTCTCTTTATCGCTCGATGAAACGCTTTGCTGAGGAATACGCGCCATCTTAGATACAATTAGCTCGATATCAGCCACGCCGATTGTTTTCTTACGCTTAGAAACGGGCTGTAAACGCTGATTAGCACCTGCTTCATCAATAACATCAATAGCCTTGTCTGGTAAGTGACGTTCATTAATATATTTAGCACTAAGTTCTGCAGCTGCTTTCAATGCTTTTTGTGTATAACGAATACCATGGTGCTCTTCGTAACGCTCTTTTAAACCGTTAAGAATTTTCGTGGTATCAGCCACACTTGGCTCAAGCACATCAATTTTCTGGAAACGACGCACTAACGCACGGTCTTTTTCAAAAATATTCTTGAACTCATTGTAAGTAGTAGAGCCCATGCAACGTAACTTACCGCTTGAAAGTAGCGGTTTAATTAAGTTCGATGCATCCATTACACCACCCGATGCTGCACCGGCACCAATGATGGTATGAATTTCATCAATGAATAAAATTGAACCTGGTTTAGCTTGTAACTCTTTAAGTAGAGATTTGAAACGTTTTTCAAAATCACCACGGTATTTAGTACCGGCTAATAATGCGCCCATGTCGAGTGAATAAACCACTGCATCGGCAATCACTTCAGGTACTTCTTTGTTTACAATTCGATAAGCAAGGCCTTCAGCAATGGCTGTTTTACCCACCCCTGCTTCACCAACCAATAGTGGGTTATTTTTCTTACGACGACATAGCACTTGTACAGTGCGTTCAACTTCGTTATCGCGACCCACTAATGGATCAATATTGCCATCAATTGCTTGTTGATTCAGATTAGTCGTAAAGTTTTCAAGCTTAGTCGGCTCTTCGCCTTGCACTTCTTGTACTTCTTCATGAATGTCATCGTGGTCTTCTCCGCCAATATCATCATCTGTTTTAGAGATGCCATGCGAAATGAAGTTAACAATATCTAAACGATTTACATCTGATTTTTTAAGTAAATATACTGCTTGGCTTTCTTGCTCAGAAAAAATTGCCACTAGCACATTAACGCCAGTTACTTCGTTTTTGCCTGATGATTGCACGTGAAATACAGCGCGCTGCAATACACGCTGAAAACCTAGCGTCGGCTGAGTTTCTCTGTCTTCTTCAAGATCAGGAATAACCGGTGTTGTTTCGTCAATAAAATCTGATAATTCGACTTTTAATGCGCCCATATCAACGCCGCAGGCGTTTAGCGCTTCTCCAGCAGAAGGGTTATCGAGCAGTGCAAGTAAAAGATGCTCGACGGTCATAAATTCATGACGGCGTGTTCTCGCTTCGCGAAACGCCGCATTTAAGGTTAGTTCTAAGTCTTTGTTTAGCATTGGCAACCCCTTACTGAGATAATATTTATATACCGTTGTGACGGGCTAATTGTTTCACCCTACCTTGGTATTTATTCCTGCTCACAACTACATAGCAGTGGATGCTCGTTGTCTCGTGCGTAACGATTAACTTGTTCAGCTTTGGTATGAGCTACATCGGCGCTGTAAACACCGCATATCGCTTTACCATTATGATGAACTTGAAGCATCACATCTGTTGCTCTATCGCTATCCATATTAAAAAACGTCATTAGTACTTCTATCACAAAGTCCATAGGCGTGTAATCATCATTATTTAAAATGACTTTATATTTTCGCGGTGGTTGCAATTTTTGCTTTTCACTATCGCGAACCGTTTCAATAACACCAGAATCTTTCATGCCACTCATAATTAAATATAGTCTTGTCTTTAGAACTCAAGCAAACTTGAATAAAAAAATAAATAAATTGTTAAAAAATAGTCTAAAACACTTGACTGACTGGCTAAATAAACTACAGTCAAATATAGATTGATTAATCATTAGTCAGTCTAGCAAATTACACGGTTTAGAATAACTAAATTAGTCAACTTATAGAAGGATGTAGAAGTATGGCTTGTGGAAAAGTCAAATGGTTCAACAATGCCAAAGGTTTTGGCTTCATCGTAGAAGACGGCAGCGAGACTGATATATTCGCTCATTACTCAACGATTGTAATGGACGGTTATAAAACACTTAAAGCTGGTCAAGATGTAACATTCGAATTGCAACAAGGTCCAAAAGGGTTACACGCAACGAATATTGCGCCTAACGATGAAATCTCTTAGGTAAAACCTATTCGAGTATCAAGCGAGCGACCTTGTTAAGTTCCTCGCTTACTCTTCCACTAAAATTTATCCTCACACTTACCTTGAAATTCCATTTCTTTACCCCAATTGTTTAATTGTTATTAGCCCTTTAGAGCCAAGCTTGTTACACTCTTGTTGCTTAAATTTAGCTTTTTCGTCATTTTGACGTAAGGCTTTTGGCTAATTTCATAATTTGCTTATTTGAGCTATAAGAATTTTACAGTCTGTCAGCTGTGGTTATTTTAATACTATGTATTGAGTTGCAACAGCTAACAGACTGCTTGCTGTTGTTTTATCTAGGCACTTAAGCTTGGTAATTCAAGGCTATCTATTGCATTGTTGAATATGGCTAATTAAGGGTTACTGTTAGCAGTCATTACCAAACATTACGCCAACTATCTAGGAATGATGATGACATCAAAAATTATCTATACTAAAACAGATGAAGCGCCAGCTCTTGCGACGTATTCATTGTTACCAATCATCCAAGCATATACTAATGCTGCTGGTGTTGAAGTTGAAACTCGCGATATTTCATTAGCGGGCCGTGTAATTGCAAACTTCCCTGAGTACTTAACTGAAGATCAACGTATTGATGATGCACTTGCAGAATTAGGTGAAATGGCGAAAACACCTGAAGCTAACATTATCAAACTACCTAATATCAGTGCTTCTATCCCTCAGCTACGTGCAGTAATCAAAGAGTTACAAGAAAAAGGTTATGCATTACCTGACTACCCTTCAGAGCCAAAAACTGATGAAGAAAAGAAAGTTAAAGCAACTTACGACAAAATCAAAGGTTCTGCTGTAAACCCAGTTCTTCGTGAAGGTAACTCAGACCGTCGTGCTCCAAGCTCAGTAAAAGAATACGCTCGCAACAATCCACACTCAATGGGTGCATGGAGCAAAGATTCTCTGTCTTACGTTGCTAGCATGGAAGAAGGTGATTTCTTCGGTTCTGAGCAATCAGTCACTGTTGCACAAGCAACTGACGTACGTATCGAGCATGTTGCACAAAATGGTGACATTACTGTTCTTAAAGCAAGCACACCATTACTAGCGGGTGAAGTAATTGACGCTTCTCGCATGAGCGCTGCTAAGCTTCAAGCTTTCCTTGCAAAAGAAATTCAAGCAGCAAAAGACAAAGGCGTGTTGTTCTCATTACACATGAAAGCAACAATGATGAAAGTGTCTGACCCAATTATCTTCGGTCACGCTGTAAAAGTGTTCTTCAAAGATGTATTCACAAAACACGCTGATCTTTTCAAAGAACTAGATGTTGACGTAAACAACGGCTTTGGTGATGTTTTCTCAAAAATCGAAAGCCTAGATGCAGCTAAGAAAGCTGAAATCGAAGCTGATATCCAAGCGGTATACGACAACAACCCTGCTATTGCAATGGTTGATTCTGACCGTGGTATCACTAACCTTCACGTACCAAGTGATGTGATCATCGATGCATCAATGCCTGCTGCAATCCGTTCTAGCGGTCAAATGTGGAATAGCGAAGGTAAATTACAAGACACTAGCTTTGTAATTCCAGATCGTTGTTACTCAGGTGTTTACCAAGCAACTATCGATTTCTGTAAAGAAAATGGTGCATTCGATCCAACAACTATGGGTAGCGTACCTAACGTTGGTCTTATGGCTCAAAAAGCTGAAGAGTACGGTTCACACGACAAAACGTTTGAAGTAGCTGCTGCTGGTACAATCCGTGTAGTTGACACAGCTGGTACAACTTTACTTGAGCATGCTGTTGAGCAAGGTGATATCTGGCGTATGTGTCAGGTGAAAGACGCACCAATTCAAGATTGGGTTAAACTTGCTGTTAACCGCGCTCGCGCAACTAACACGCCTGCAGTTTTCTGGTTAGACGAAAACCGTGCACACGATGCTGAGCTAATCAAAAAAGTAAACGCGTATTTACCACAACATGATACTGATGGTCTTGAGATCCACATCTTAGCACCAATTGAAGCGACTAAGTTCTCATTAGAGCGCATCAAAGAAGGTAAAGACACTATTTCAGTAACTGGTAACGTATTACGTGACTACCTAACTGACTTATTCCCAATTCTTGAGCTTGGTACAAGTGCTAAAATGCTTTCAATCGTACCACTTATGAATGGTGGTGGCTTATTCGAAACAGGTGCAGGTGGTTCAGCGCCTAAGCACGTTCAACAGTTCGAAAAAGAAAACCACTTACGTTGGGATTCACTAGGTGAGTTTTTAGCGCTAGCGGCTTCTTTAGAGCATTTAGCAGTTAATACTGGTAATAAGAAAGCACAAGTTCTTGCTGATACGCTTGATAAAGCGACTGGTACTTTCCTGGCTGAAAACAAATCACCTTCACGTAAAGTGAAAGAGATTGATAACCGTGGTTCGCACTTCTTCCTTTCTTTATTCTGGGCACAAGAACTTGCTGCACAAAATGATGATGCGGAATTAAAAGCACAGTTCACACAAATCGCTGCTGATCTTGAGTCTCAAAAAGACCAAATCGTTACTGAATTAAACGATGCACAAGGTCCAGCAATGAGTGTTGGCGGTTACTTCCAACCAAATGATGAGTTAGCATTCAAAGCAATGCGTCCAAGCTCAACATTTAATGACATCCTAGCTAAACTGGTTTAATTCATTTAAACCTAATCAATTAGCTATAAGAGAGTTACCTCAGTGTGTGTTTACCACCAAAGAGGTAACTCTTTTTATTTTAGCGACTTAAAATCAATTTTTAATACCAATTCGCTTAATTAAGTGATCTATTTTGAGGCAATAAAACCTCGTTGATAGCAAGGCAAAAATTTCGTTATTTAGTTGTTCTTAATTAGAAATTTTTAACGCAGATAGCGACAGGTTTAATCCCTCAAAATGACTAAGTATTATTGCGGATTGGTATTAGACCACTTTAATAAAGCCGTTTTAAAACATTGGTAGTCAATCGGCTTGGCAACAAAATCATTCATTCCTGCGGCAAAACATCGTTGCTTATCAGCTTCAAGTACATTGGCTGTTAAGGCAATAATAGGGATAGCTCTATACTCTGGCATTTCTCTTATACGTATTGTTGCTTGCGGGCCATCAAGTACAGGCATCTGCATATCCATAAATATAATATCAAAACTATTTTGCAGATTATTTTCCCCACTATGTTCCTTACATAGCGCAATAGCTTGCTCGCCATCCCCTGCTATTTTTATTGAGCTTATACCAAACTCATTTAACATAGCTTCGATAACAACCTGATTAATGTCATTATCTTCTACTACAAGCACATGTAATGATGAAAAGTCTGCTTGTTCCTCTTCGCTTTCTTGCCTAGTTTCGGCTTCAAACTTAGATTGCTCAATAACCTGTGTTGTTTTTAGGTCAAAATAAAAGTGAGACCCCTGCCCAACTTCACTCTCAACTTGTAAAGGGGCATCCATCAAATTTAGTAACTTACTTGAGATAGCAAGGCCAAGTCCTGTACCACCGAAGCGGCGTGTAATTGAGGTATCCGCTTGAGAAAACGCTTCAAATAGCTTACCGAGATTTTCGTTTGCTATACCTATTCCTGTATCAATCACACTAAAATTGATGCTCAGATCATCGCCGTCTAGCTCATTAATTCTTACGTTTAGCGTAACATTGCCTTTCTCGGTGAATTTAATTGCATTCCCTATAAGGTTTATCAACACTTGTTTTAGGCGGGCTTCATCAGCAAAGAAAACACAATGTTGATACTCTTCAGCAACAGAAATATTCAACTTAATATGCTTACTTTGGGCTTGCTCTTTAAATAAATGCTGTAACTCATCTAGTAGCGAATTTAAATGTATAGGCACTGACTCTAGCTCAATTTTGGACGCTTCGATCTTACTTATATCTAAAATGTCGTTGATGATTACCAATAAACCCGACCCTGAAGATTGTATAATATTAAGCATCTTCATTTGTTCATGAGACAAACTGGTACGACTCAACTGCCTCGCCATTCCTAAAATTCCATTCATAGGAGTTCTAATTTCATGGCTCATATTTGCCAAAAATTCTGATTTCACTTTAGTTGTATGCTCGGCTGTTTTCTTCGCCTGAGTTAAATCTTGACTGAGCACCCGAAATCTATCTGCAGCCTTGGCTAGAACACCTATTTCGTCTTTACGTGTTAAATCATTAATAGGCGCCGATAAGTTGCCACCCAAAAAGTGTTGAAAACTGACCGTTAAACGTTTTATTGCGTGGGTTATTTGTAGATGGAAAAATGCTGCTAAGGCCATAATATAAATAAGTACGCCAATAGCAAGCACTCGAAGAGTCTGATCTGTCTTAATTACAGTATCTTGCGCTTTTCTTTTAATCATCTGCAAACGAGCTAAAGATTCTTCACGTAATTTATCTGCAAGAGTACTAAATTCTATTGCATCGCCAGCCATGACTACATTTACTAAACTTAAATAGTTTCGATTGGCTTGTACTGCCCTAGAAAATGCCTGTTGGTATGTTTTTGCGAGCTGACTGCTTTTCGTAAATTTAGAATTTGATTGCCCACTGATAGATAACACTCTTAATGCTCGGTTAACTGCTGCTCTTTTAGAGTAATCTTTTTTAGCAAGAAACAATGAGGCGTCGCGATGTAGTCCATGCCAGACATTAAGTTGCTCTGTGATAACAAGCTTCTCTTCGCTTGAAGCCGCATTTAATTTGAGGCTATCTAAAAGATTAATAGCCTCTAAATATATTCCCGGAAGTTTATCGTCAGCGAGCTGTGTTTTGATTTCATAGCGCTTTGCAAGTACTTCTAAATTGTCGCCATATCTACTTATAAGTTGCGCCATCGAATTGAGGTAAACTTGGCTTTGAAGCTCATCGCTTGTTAAATCAACGCTTTCTAACCGTGTTTTTATGCTTTCGAAATTCTCTATGATTTTGCTAAATACGGTTTTGCTTCCAGAAAACCCGTAAACCGAAATATCTCGCTGCATTTCAACTATATCTTTATTGATGCGAAGAATAGCAACTGCATAGTTACTAATACGGCTTATATCGTTAAAAGAGGCCTCAATGCTATGTAATCGCTTGTTCAGAACGAAATAACTCGCCCCCATTGCAAACAGAACTAGCGTCAATGCTAATAAAACCTTAGCGGCTAATGACCTAGAAAAAATGGTTATCAAAGCGGCCCCTTATGAGTTCAATAATTCATACCATTTATCTAAACTATAATCATAATTCGGCATAACCGTATTCCACACAGCTATGTTCGAAAAGCGTTTGATATAGCTACCTCCATCACGTACTTGACCCGCTTGCACAGATATTTTGCCGTCTGTTCCACGTAAATCGATGGATGCTTCTTGGCCTTCATACCAATATTGCCACTCTGGTTTTGACATGAGAGGCTGACTCCGCTCAGGATTAGAAATGTAATACCCTTGTCTAGCGATAAATGCGCCTGGATAGCCAGAAAGCCACCAATTCATGTATTCATAAGCAGCATCTTTAACATGACCTTGTGCATTAGCAGATAAGCACATTACTCCATGCCAAGCGCGATAACCTTCTTTGGGTGAAGCATAAACAACCGGGATACCTTGCCCTTTGCAGGCACTGACACCGGGCGAAAACATACTTTGAATAGTGACGCGTTTCATTTTCATAAAGTCGACCGACTGCGGCACCGAAGTCCAAAAGCCAGCAAAGTGACCTTGCCTTTTCTTTTGCAGCAAAATTGCAAACAACTGATCAATTTCGCCAATACTCATATTGCCCATATCTTTAAAGGTCATCAGTCCCTGCGCCTCGGCAGATAAGGCTGCATCAAAAATACCGATTGTTGGCGCATTAACAAGGGCGACTTTGCCTTTATTCTTTTCATCGAGTAGCCAAGACCAAGACTCGGTTTGGTAAGGAATCCCCTTTTCTATGAACTGAGTGTTGTAACCAAACGAGTCGACATTATGCACGTAGGGCAAGAAACTAATCGCATTAGTTGGTTTAGTTGCAAGCGTGCCATCTGGCTGTACATACAGAATTTTGTTCGGAGAATCGCCAGCACCTAACTTAGCATCAGGTACAATTTTACCTGTTTTGGAAAGTGGATTGATTTCATGCCAATAGATTAACCGCTCTGTTTCGATAGGTTGAATAGCCCCTGCTTGCCAAAGAATATTAATTGAATCTGACCATTGCTCATATAAGTCAAAACTGCTTGGATCTGCCGCAGCTTTTTGCAGCACTGCAGCACTGCCCATTGGGGTAAATTCAATATTAATACCCAGCTCAAGCATGGCTTTTTGTCTGAGCTCTTCTTGCAAAGTAACATGTGTGCCCATTACCCTAATTGTGGGAGTATTCTTAGCGAATACATAGGGAGCCTTGAAGGCAAGTGTTGAAGCCACAGCACCAACACCTAATGTTTTTAAAAAGTCTCGGCGGTTATCTGAGTAGCCCATTTAGTATTTCCAACATATTAAACCCGTTAAAAGTATAGGTTAAATTTGAAAATTGCCTAAAATAACTACTCATTTACCCAGCAATAATGTTTCTAAGCCGAGTATTCACAAACTACAATTACTTACATTAAAAAATGCTCTTTAGCTGTCACAATTGCTTGTTCAATAGCCGTATTTTTAACAGGCTTTGAAACAAATAAATCCATTCCAGCTTGTTTACAAGCAGCTTTATCATCTGCAGAGGTATTGGCTGTTAGAGCAATGATATAAGTTTTATCAGTTGGGCAAATTTGCTCTTCTCTTAAAATACGAGTTGCTTCGATACCATCCATCTCTGGCATTACGCAATCCATAAAAATCAGATTGTATTTGTTTTGCTTGCACTTATTTATTGCATCAATACCATCGCAGGCATAATCGGCCGTTAAACCTAATTTTTCAAGATGCGCTTTCAAAACAAATCGGTTTATTTGATTGTCATCAACAACCAATATTGATAGAGGCAAGGTTGAAAAGTCGATATCACAGGCAAGTAGCGCATCATGTGATTGTGACTGCCCGAGCTTTAGAGGTAGTTGAATATCAAAACAACTGCCTTTTAGATATTCGCTACTGACCTGTATTGTGCCACCCATATAATCAATCAGCTCCTTCACTATTGCAAGGCCAAGCCCCGTTCCTCCCTTTTTTCGGTCCTTATTTAGCTCTTGGGTAAATGGTGAAAACAGTGACTTCATAAAGGTTTCTGTCATGCCAATGCCCGTATCACTCACTTGCAAATTCAAAATGACATCGCCACTTTGAACTTTAGCCGTAACAGATAATTTAATAGTGCCTTGTTCAGTAAACTTTAATGCATTACTCAATAAGTTAGAGGCGATTTGAGTGAGTCGGGTGTTATCACAGTAAGTCCAACATTCTTCACTTATATTAATATCGACGTCAAAATTAAGATTCTTTTCTTGATATAAAGGTAAATATAACGACGCTAAATCAACAAAAATTGTCTTTAACAAAAAGTGACTCGGCTCTAATTTCAGTTCACCATGATTTATTTTAGAAAAGTCGAGTACTTCGTTGATTATATTTAATAAGATATCTGCGCTGCGAAGGGCAACTTTTAATTTTTCTTCTCGCTTTTGCTCTGACTTTTCATAAAGTAAAGTCGTTAGCATGCCTGTAATACCATTTAACGGCGTGCGAAGTTCATGGCTGATCTTAGCAAGCAAGATACTTCTGTCTTCAAGTGTACGCTCAGCATCCGCTTTTTGCTTTTTAAGCTCTTCACGAAGTAACACCTCTTTCGTGACATCTTGAAAAGTGCCTATTAAACGAACGCATCGCCCGTTTTCAAACTCTGCTTCGCCATACGTTGAAACCCATACAGGGTTACCTTTCGCTGTGATGAGCTGAATTTCAATATTCCAATCTTTACCATGCTCGATTGCTTCTTGGACTACTTGTTGTATTAAATCACGACTTTCACCTTCTTTATAAAACTCAATAGCCGTTTCAAGGTTAGGAGAATAATCTGCAGGGACTTCGTGGATAGCTTTAGTTTGTTTGCTCCAGTAGAGCTTATTTTCTAGCAGGTCGAGTTCCCAAGAGCCAATACGAGCAACTTCTTCAACTTGCGCCAGCATGTAGTTCTTTTTTATTAACCGTTCAGAAGAAGCATTACGCGCTAATTCATTGCCTAACCACTGAGCAAAAAGTTCAACGTAATCATGGGACTCTTCACTAAAGGGCTCTGAGACATTCGGGGCGGAGAAGTTAACTGTGCCGAATACCTTTTTACCAACAAAAATAGGCGCGCCAATGTAAGATTCGAGTTGAAAATTTATATAACAAGGGTGCTGTGCAATCCGGCTTTTCGATGCATGATGAAATGAAAGTGCTTTATTAGCTTCTAAGGTGTGGGCGCAATAGGTTCCCTCAATATCAAACTGCGTTCCAACAGCAATTGCATCTTCAGGCGCAACAACATGAATGACCGTATAGAGCTTGTCATCAACTTGACTCACAATCGCAAACTCGAGATCAAATACCTCTAAACCAAATTCAAGTAGTTTGATTACTTTGTCTGAAAAATCAATTTCTTGATTTGATACTATATCGTGGAATTGGCGCAGAAAGTTCACAGTCACTCCTTGTCACTTAAAACTGCATTTAGTTCAAAATAGCATATCAATAAATGACTGAGCGTACACTTAAAACAGCCTAAAGAACCAAAATTCATCCAAAAAGCCACGAAATAGTACTAAGACAGCTATTTTTTGTTGATATATTTGCAAAGCTCGCTGTTTAGTCAATACTTTATTCTTACAAATTAATAACTTTAGGCTATCGCTATTTCAATGTCGCTAAGAGCTAAATTCATCTTTCTACTATCTATTGTTTTTTTAGTAGTGGTAGCCAATACCTTCATCATCTATGTATTAGATAAGCAAGGTCAGGATAAGCTTGAGGCAGTGATCCATACTCATGATGTTCTCGATGAATCTGAAAAGCTCTACAATCAAATAACGAACGCAGAAACTGGGCAACGTGGTTATTTATTGACTCAAGACCTCAACTATTTAGAACCCTACTACACGGCACTTGAACAAGTAAAACAACACTTTTTGGCTATCAATAAGCTAACGCTAAATAACCCCGAACAACAAAATACGCTTGCTTTAATTGATGAACTAATTAACAAAAAATTAGCTGAGTTGGCATTAACTGTGACACTCGTAATGCAAGGCACGCCTTATACCCTTGAAGAAGCAAAAGCGATTGTGTTAACTGATGAAGGTAAACAGTATATGGACCAAATCCGCAAGCATATTTTACTGTTTCAAAATACTGAGCGTGCAACGCTAGAGCAACAAAATGCTGACTACCAAAAAAACAGAGTGTTTATAACTCGCTTCGTAACTTTGCAAATACCATTAATGGTCATCTTGTTAGTTTTTTGCGCTTTTTATATCAATTCTAAACTTTTCAAGCCAATGAAAATATTAATAAAAAATACCAAACAACTTGAAAAAGGCATTCCTGCAAAAATGATGACGATTAATTCTCATGATGAAATAGGTTACCTTTTCAAACGCTTTATACGTATGAGCAACATAATTAATAAACGAACAAGTAAATTAAACTTTCAAGTAAGTCACGATCATTTGACTGGTGTTTTAAATCGGACGGAACTAGAGCCTGAATTGAAACACGCCACTAGACTTTGTTCTGAAGATAACAAACTGGCTGTAATCTTTATTGATATTAATAAATTCAAGAAACTCAACGATAACTATGGTCATTTAATTGGTGACCAAGTTCTTATTGAAACCGCAAAACGAATTACGTCATCTGTTAGAGCTGATGATGGTGTCTATCGTTATGGAGGGGATGAATTTGTTATTGCTGCCCACAACATTGCCAAAAGTAGTTACGTAAATGCCATGCTTACCCATCTAATTGAACGATTTGATAGTCCTTTTATATTCGAACAACACACAATTACGGTGTCACTCAGTATTGGTGTAGCCCTAGCACCTGATCACAGTCAAGACCCTCAAAAACTGCTCAAGCTTGCAGACCAAGCAATGTACAAAGCAAAACATGAATCAAAGAATGGCTTTCACATTTACCAAAATAGTGATTAAGAAGACTAATCTAAATTACTGCTTTATACGTATATATTTGCAAAAATCACCATCACTATGTATAAAAAATACACAGATATTAATTAAGGCAGCACTATGCATATTTTATTAACAGGTGGAACAGGCCTCATTGGTAGACATTTGTGCCCTTTTTTATTGAATCACCACAAGGTTACTGTGCTAACACGCAACCCTATTCAAGCCGCTGTCATACTGACTCATCAAGTACACACTGTTAAATCACTCGATGAAGTTAACTTTGAAGAGGTTGACGCTGTCATTAATCTAGCTGGAGAGCCAATCGTCAACAAGCGCTGGAGCGAGTCGCAAAAACGCACTTTGCTGAATAGCCGGATCAATCTTACTTTACAGATATCTAAAGCAATTAGTCGCTGTGAATCGCCGCCTCATACCTTTATTTCTGGCAGTGCGATTGGCTTTTATGGCCGTCAAGAAAACCAGCCAATTGATGAAAGCTTTAATGATATTTATCCTGAATTTAGCCATGTTCTTTGCCGTGATTGGGAGCATGCAGCGACGAAAGCACAATCTGACCAAACTCGAGTATGCTTACTTCGTACAGGTATCGTACTAGCTAAGCAAGGTGGAGCTTTAGGTAAAATGCTGCCCGCCTTTAAATTTGGCTTGGGCGGTCCATTAGGCCAAGGTCAACAAGGAATGTCGTGGATCCACATTGACGACATGATCCAACTTATCCTTTTTGTGCTTTCACATCAAGATATTCACGGGCCAATCAATGCCACTGCGCCAAACCCTGTTGATAATAATGAATTTAGTCAAACACTCGCAAGTGTTATCTCACGCCCAGCTATGCTACGCATGCCCAGCTGGGTATTAAAGTTGATGATGGGAGAGATGTCTGATCTTCTGCTTCATGGTCAATTTGTACTACCCAATAAACTACTTAGTCATAATTACCGCTTTCATTACCCAACATTGAAACCAGCATTAGAAAGTCTTAAATTATAGTTGCAATGTACTGGTTGCTAATACTTAACTAATACATAATAATTAAATAGATTTTAGTCGAGTGATTCTTCAGGGAAAGCCATGATGCATTTACCCACCATAATTAGCATTTCAATTTTATTGAATGTGATTATTGGGTCGTTCTTATTGTCTTTGTATTTTTTAAGACAACAATCAAGTTATTTATATTGGGGTAGCTCGTGTCTAATATTTGTATGCGCACAAATCGCAGCTTCCCTGCGTGTTTTTATCGACTTCCCTATAATTACACATTATCTAGCTGATTTATTTATAATTTCAGCACCTTTAGCAGCCATACTAGGTATTCATGCTTACAGTCAATCAGACAAAAAATGTCGAAATACATGTGCGTATGTGTTAGTTGCAGCTGCAGTAATATTGCTCCTTGCTTTTGATTCACAATTTAGCCAATTAATCACAACAGCCATAATTGCAGCATGTTTTAGCTATGCTGCTTTCGCGCTGAGGAAATTGCATGTTAAGCGCATCATGCATTTAGTATTACTCAAGTTATGTTTCGTCATTCACGCTTTGATTATGGTGACCCAGTTTTCACTACTACTTAGTGATTACCTAGGTTTGTTGCAAACAGACTTGAAACAAGTATTAGCTGTTATTCTCATAAGCCATATTGTTATTACCACACTAACCGCCATGATCTGGCCATTAATGATGTTCTTAGAGCATGAGCAGGTACTGAGTGACCTTGCTAATCGTGATTCGCTAACCGGTTTATTGAATCGTCGAGCGTTTATTAGCGTTAGTAACAATTATTTGGAACAAGCAAACAACAACCTAACAAAACTTTGCGCTTTGATGATAGATATCGATTTCTTCAAAAGAGTTAATGATCAGCATGGCCATGAAACGGGTGATGAAGCACTTAAGTGGGTTGCTAAAAAGATTAAAAGCCAGCTACGTGAGCACGATTTAGTGGCTAGGATTGGCGGTGAAGAGTTTGCAGTGATACTACCCAATACTAGCCAAGCTCAAGGAGAAATCTTATCAGAGCGAATTCGTTTAGCCATTCATAATGATAGCTTTGTGCACAATCACCATGAAATAAACCTGTCTATCAGTATCGGTATCATCAACCATAAGTCGGGCACCAATAATGTTAACGAGTTACTGGCAGAAGCCGACAAAGGCTTATACAAAGCAAAATTAAATGGCCGTAATCAGGTTGTGACCATGGCATTTTAACGCAACAACTTATTAGTTTAATTTAAACTCTCATTTAGCCGGCTTAGCTCATTGGTCACCCACTGTTTATCTAAGCATTGCTCTAAGTTCAGTTGGGCAAATTTTAAAAAGTTGCGCGCCGCATGTGATAAATGGCGATCGGTGCGCACCACAAAATACCAATGGCTGGCCAAATTCACATCTTCAACATTTAGCATGCAAAAACTCGTATCGTGAGGTGGCAATACATGGCGCGAAACCACCCCCAGCCCCATTCCTGAGCCAACAGCAACACGAATAGCCTCGTTACTCGCCATTTGCACTGTGTTGCTAAGGACAAAACCTCTGCTTTGCAGTTCACTCTCAAACAGCATTCGCGTAGCTGAACCTGGCTCTCGAAGCAAAAAACGTTCACTCACTAAGTCATGTAAAGTTACATGACTTTTACTCGCAAGCTTATGGTTATTTGGCGCAATAAACACCAATGGATTTTGTAAAAACCGCCCCGCTTTTGCGTGTTCTAACGAAGGCGGATGACTAAATACATAAATATCGTCTTCGCCTCTTTCAAACCGGGCAAGCACCTCAGCACGATTGCCAATCTCGAGTGGCAACTCAACATGCGGATGTAAATTACTGTACGGTCCAAGTAATTTAGGTAAAATATATTGTGCCGTGTTAACCATGGCTATTTTACAGCGCCCGCGCTCACCGCCTCTAAGCTCAGCTAAATAATCTTGATAATCATCAAAATGACCAAACACCTGCTGACAAGTCTGAAACAACGCAAACCCCGCTTCTGTAACATGAATACGCTGCTGATTAACCATCACTAATGGCTCATTCACTGTTTCTTGTAAGCGTTTAATTTGTTGTGAAACCGTTGGTTGCGTTAAGTGTAACTGCCTTGCTGTTTCACTGATAGAGCGCGTTTTTACCACACACATAAACACTTCTAGTAAGCGAAAAGAAATATGTCTTAAGTCCATAAAACCCAACCAATAGATTATTATCTATAAGATAGTATCACTTATTTAATTATTTGCTATGTGAATTTTTATCTAGAATAGCGGCGCTTTTAACCAAGAGGAGAACAAAGTGCCTGATATTGTTGTAATGTTTTTTGTTTTAGGACTCACTGCTGGATTACTTCGCTCTGATCTTAAAATTCCGCAAGCAACCTATGAAACCCTTAGCCTATTGTTAATGCTCACCATTGGCTTAAAAGGCGGCATGGTGCTGCATGGCAATTTGCATTGGCAACTTCTACCCGAAATGGGTGCTGTGTTACTGCTTGGCGGCTTAATACCTTTAATGCTTTACCCAGTTTTAAACAAACTGCTAAACCTCTCCGTTGCTAATAGCGCAAGTATTGCCGCCCACTATGGTTCTGTAAGTGCAGGTACATTCGCCGTTGCTTTAGCATATGCCGAATCGAACTCACTTAATGTGGGTGCTGAAGTCACGCTTTACTTAGTAATGCTTGAGTTACCTGCCATCATCGTTGGTTTATTACTATTCCGCCGTCTTGGAAATGGGTCTGGGCAAAACCTATCACTCAAAGCGCTATGGCATGAAACACTGACTAACAAAAGCGTGATTCTGCTTGTAGGTGGTGTAATTATTGGCATGATGTATGGCACACAACAAGGTAGCCAAGTAACTAGCCTTTTAACAAACAGCTTTAAAGTTGTATTAGCGTTATTCTTGCTCGAAATGGGTTTAATGGCCGCACAAACACTGCGCCCTATTCCATGGCATCATTGGCGTTTAGCATTATTTGCACTTATAACACCTAACCTATTGGGTGCTATCGGCGTCTGTGTTGGTACAGCCCTGCAACTCGAACTGGGCTCGGTAGTAATATTAGCAAGCCTAGTTGCTAGTGCCTCTTATATTGCTGCTCCAGCAGCTATTAAAGCAGCGATTCCTGATGCTGATATAGGCTTAGCCATGTTATGTTCTTTAGGTATTACCTTTCCTTTCAATGTATTACTAGGAATTGGCTTGTATCATCAAATAGCATTGTATATGAATTAAAAGATTCGCTAACTATCACTTTATGCATGAGATTTTTTAAAAAGTCGTTTAATATAAATAAAAAAGCAGTGCAAGGACATGCTATGTTCAATCAAACGCTTAGCACTGAGCAACAGCATGTAAGTGATATTTTTATGCGCTTATGTACGCTTTGCCAGGTGCAAAATAATTTAGAATTAGAGCAACATTTATCATTACAACGTGGCTTTTGTGAGCAAAGTATTGAGCTTGCAACTGTGCCTTATGAGTTAATTGATAAAGTGGCTAAAGCTTCTGAGGTTAGCTTTGATTCTCTACTAAATGGTAATAACCAAACCACAGCTACACTCGATGGGCCGGTATTAGAAGCAGTGAGTAACGGTATTATCAAGAGTATAAAAAAGCTATCAATGGCGGGGTTAATTAAGGGTGAAAACCAAACACAAGAAGCACTTAGCCAACTTGCAGATATTCAGCTAAAACAAATAGCAAAAGAGCTCAAAATACAAAGCCAGGTTAAATAACCTGGCTTTTTTACTAGTTCTTACCTTTGTACATTTTCTCGTAAATGTCAGATATGTTGTTTTGCTTATCGTAGTATCGCTGCAGCTCCCCAAGCGATAACTCCTTTATTTTATCGCTATCAAGCCCAGTCGGTTCTGCTAATTTAAAATGTGCAGCGTGTGGTGAATTGCCCATTAAGGTTGCAATTTCGCCCTTCAATTGTTCAGCTTTATTAAATAGTTTAATTGCTTTGCTGATATCTGTTTCATGCTCGGCTTGTAATGTGCACCAAACCACCTCAACAGACTTAGACCTGATTTGATCTTCAAAGATATTTTTGCGCGCAATCAACCATGTACTTGCAATCAGCAAGATGGCTAAAACGGCAATGGCTATGTAAATTAGTTCAAGCATTACGATCCCTCGGTAAACTAAATGTTACTATACACCCAAACTTGGTCCGTAATACATCAGGAAAAAGCATTATAAATGATGGTATGAGACTGAAAATCATCTAATAATTAATGTTAAGTTTTTGTTCCAAACGGCCAGCTTGGACTAAGTAATAGTTTTAATTTGGTTTTCAAAAGACCCGGAAACAACATTACAACAGCAAGGACAATACTAATGTAGAGCACAATAAAGCTATACATGTAGTGTATGTAGGCGTGTTCAGCTTGTATGTCTAACACAACAAACTTAAACCAAAGAATAAAGTGAGCTATTGAAAGAACTACTGTTAGCTTGATTACGCAAAAGAAAAGTAAGCCAAATTTATAGCTAAATTTTTTGTGTAGTAGATACAAAAGCCAAAGACTTAACAAATTAAAGAGACAAAGTGCTAAGTAAACATTTTGTGCATTTTCAACTGCATGGCTGTTATGGATGTACAGTAATACTTTCTCCATTAACAGAGAAGTTAATAGATACTTGGTTACTACGACTCCAATTGACAAAAAGTCGCTAAAAAGCTCTCGATTTTTGATAGCTCTAAAGACAGAAAGCACTAAAGCAAATAAATATAGTAATGAAATAACCACTTGAAGTGAAAAAGCATCTCTAGTTTCACTTGCAAACATAAATTCATTATACAATTCAATGATGTAATTTATCATATCCTACCCTTTAACAAAGAATAGGATATATCGATAATATAAAAAAAACCAGCCATTCAGCTGGTTTGACGATTAGTTTTCTTTTTTCTTTGGGTCTTTAATGATGATAATACCGCCAGATCCATTTAGTTCTTCATTTTTCTTTGGATCTTTGATGATGATGATGCCACCTGAGCCTTGAAGTTTTGTAGTATCAAAGTTATGAGCTGGTGCTGCGTCGAATGCTAAAGTAGATAGTAATAAAGCTGATAAAGTCATTTTTTTGTTCCTTCATTGTTAAAGATAGTTTTCGTTAGCAAATACCGAGCCACTAAAATACAAATTGGGTAAAAACTAACGACTAGCCCCTATATAAGCATAAAATTAAACCGTTAGGCCATTTTTTATACTATCCACGTATGCAAAACGTACGCTGAACAGCATCAAACCGTTTAGCTCTATAAACTAGCTAGGCTCTATGCCATAATTCTGTTAATTCAAAAAATAAGTCAAAGCGGTCCTACGCTTAGCAAGGTTTAATGCATGGCATATCCAGAACAACAGCAACCAACAATTTATTGGCACGACTACGAAACATTTGGCGCAAGCCCGCAAAAGGACCGCCCGAGTCAATTTGCAGGTATTCGTACCGATCTCGATTTGAACATTATTGGTGAGCCGTTAATTGAGTATTGCAAGCCAGCTGCCGACTACTTGCCACACCCTGAGGCGTGTTTAATAACGGGTATTACCCCGCAAGTTGCGATGCAAAAAGGGCTAGTTGAAGCTGAGTTTATGGGAAAGATCCATGCTGAATTTAGCCAACCTAACACCTGTGTTGCGGGCTATAACAGTATCCGTTTTGATGATGAAGTCACTCGTTACAGCTTATACCGTAACTTTTATGACCCATACGAGCGTGAATACAAAAACAATAATAGTCGCTGGGATATTATTGACTTAGTGCGTGCCTGTTATGCACTACGCCCAGAAGGCATTGAGTGGCCGCTCAAAGAAGACGGTACGCCTAGCTTTAAACTCGAGCACTTAACCGTTGCCAATGGCATTGAACACGCTGCTGCTCACGATGCATTAAGTGATGTAACGGCAACCATAGCGTTGGCAAAATTAATAAAAGAAAAACAACCTAAGTTGTATCAGTTCTTCTTTAGCTTACGCTCTAAAAAAGCACTGGCTGATTTAGTTGATGTATTTAACATGACACCACTGGTGCACACCTCATCACGAATTCCAGCAAGCCAAGGCTGTACCAGCTGGATTGCACCAATGAGCTTTCACCCAGTCAATAAAAACGCCATTATTTGCTTTAATTTAACTGAAGATCCGCAAGTGCTATTAGATTTATCTGTTGAAGAGCTACGCACGCGTCTTTACACAAAACACAGCGACCTTGGCGAGGACGAAGCACCGGTAGGCTTAAAACTCGTGCATTTAAACAAGTGCCCTATTCTTGCACCAGCAAAAACCTTGTTGCCGGAGAACGCAGCCCGTTTAGGTATTGACCGCGAAAAATGCTTACAAAACCTCGCTACTTTAAAAGCCAACACAGAACTTCGCGACAAAGTGACCGAAGTGTTTAACGAACAACGTGATTACGGCGAAACCACTAACCCTGATTATCAACTTTATGATGGTTTTACCAGCCACGCTGATAAAGCTAAATTTGCCATTATTCGAGATGCAAGCCCTGAACAATTAGCCACTATGCAGCTAGATTTTGATGATAAAAAGTTTGCTACTTTGTTATTTAGATACCGCGCGCGAAACTGGCCACACACCCTTAGCCAAGATGAACTGGCAAAATGGCGCCAATATTGCCAAAACAAGCTAATGCATGGTGAAGATAGCCCGTCGATCAGTGGCCAAGATTTCATGATCACTCTCGAAAATCTAGCTCATGAAAATGATGATAATGAGAAGAACCTGCATATTTTAAAAGCCTTGTACAATTACGCACAAAGCATGTAATAAAAAACGCGACAATAGTTGTCGCGTTTTTTATGGATATTACTTTTTATGTAATGCTTCGATGCGCGCTAATAAACTAGAGGTGTCGAAGCGGCCGCCGCCTAAAGCTTGTACATCGGCGTAATATTGATCAACTGTTGCCGTCATCGGCAAAGTTGCGCCGTTGGCCTTTGCCTCATCCAAAGCGATGCCTAAATCTTTACGCATCCAATCAACAGCAAAACCAAATTCGTATTCGCCAGCCCACATTGTTTTGTAGCGGTTTTCCATCTGCCACGAGCCTGCAGCGCCTTTAGAGATGGTTTCAATTACTTTTTCACCATCAAGGCCAGCTTGTTTTGCAAAGTGTAACCCCTCAGCCAAGCCTTGTACCACACCCGCAATACAAATTTGATTTACCATTTTACACAGTTGACCAGAGCCTACTTCACCTAATAATTGGCTAAAACGGCTAAAAGCAGCCATGACAGGTTGAACAACATTAAAATCAGCTTCGTCGCCACCAACCATCACAGTTAATACACCATTTTCTGCACCCGCTTGGCCGCCAGAAACCGGCGCATCTAAAAATGCGATGCCTTGTAATTTTGCCTGAGCGCCAACTTCACGCGCCACTTCAGCTGATGTTGTAGTGTGGTCAACTAAATAGCTGCCCTCATGCATGCTTGCCAGCACACCATTTTCACCATAAACAACTGAACGTAAATCATCATCATTGCCTACACACATGAAAACGATATCAGCCCCTTTTGCTGCTTCACTTGGTGTTTCAGCGTATTCACCTTGATACTCTGATACCCATTTTTGCGCTTTAGCCGTTGTGCGGTTGTAAACTGTCACGCTATGACCTGCGTTGGCAAGGTGACCCGCCATTGGGTAACCCATTACACCTAATCCGATGAAGGCGACTTTCATTGACATAAAACTGACCTATTTGAGTGATAAATTAGTAACAATTTCATTATCTCAACCGAATAACTAAAAAGCGAATGAAAAAAAGTTCATTTAAACCGTTTAAAAACACACAGGTAAAACATGGATAGTATATATCGTTTCAATGCCCAGCTTGCATCTGGTGAAAACTTTAGCCTTGAATCGCTACAAGGAAAAACAGCGCTTATCGTCAATATTGCCAGCAAATGTAATTTTTCAGTGCAAATGGCAAGCCTTGAAAAGCTGTATCAAGAATATAAACAACAAGGTTTTACCGTACTCGGTTTTGCCTGCAATCAATTTGGCCACAATGAGCCACTTGATGGCAATGAGCTTAAAGCCTTTTATCAGCAGCACTTTGACGTCAGCTTTCCTATTTTTAACAAGGTGTTAGTGAACGGCCCAGACGCCCATCCGTTATTTAATTATTTAAAGTGTCATACCCGTGGAATTGCACAAAACCGCGCAATTAAATGGAATTTCACCAAATTTCTTATAAACTCAGAGGGTCAACTCGTTGCGCGATATGCCCCGCGCACCAAACCCGAAACCCTCAAAATGGTGATAGAGAGTAATTTAAATGATGAAACTGGCCTTATTCAGTGCGCAAAAGTATGAGCAACCGTTTTTTGAAAGGAATCTAACTGAATACGCTGAGTCTGTTTCGCTCAGTTATTTTGAGCAATCCTTAAACAGCAATACCACGCCCCTCTGCCAAGGTTTCGATGCAGTGTGCGTGTTTGTAAACGATACGGTCGACAAACACGTCATTGCAGATATGGCGGCTGTTGGCATTAAAGCAATCTTATTACGCTGTGCAGGCTTCAATAATGTAGACCTTGATGCTGCCAAAGAGCATAACATCAAGGTTTGCCGCGTGCCCGCTTACAGCCCAGAAGCAGTAGCAGAGCATTGTATTGCCCTTATGCTAACGCTCAACCGAAAAACTCATAAAGCCTTTAACCGAGTACGTGAAGGCAACTTTGATTTAAACGGTTTACTTGGTTTTAATCTGTTTAAAAAAACTATTGGGATTATAGGCTGTGGCAAAATAGGCTTAGCACTGGTTAATATCTTAAATGGCTTTGGAGCTAAGGTGCTCGTGTGCGACCCTATGGCTGGTGAAGGCCCTTACACCCTATGCGATTTAGACACATTGCTTACCCAAAGTGATGTCATTTCATTGCATTGTCCGCTCAACGAGCACACCCATCATTTAATTGATGCTAGCGCATTTAAGAAGATGAAAGACGGTGTCATGCTGATTAACACCTCTCGTGGTGCACTTCTTGATAGCCAAGCATGTATTCAAGCGCTTAAGTCTAAAAAGCTCGGACACTTAGGACTTGATGTGTATGAGCAAGAGTCAGAGTTATTCTTTAAAGATCACCGTGAAGAAATCATGCAAGACGATATTTTTTCACGCCTTATTAGTTTTCCGAATGTATTAGTGACAGGCCACCAAGGCTTCTTCACCCAAGAAGCACTTAGCGAAATAGCCTGCACCACATTACAAAGTGCTAATGAAATAAGCCAAGGCTTACCATTAACTAACGAAGTTATTTAAAGCAAGCGCACCTTAAATTAAAAAAGGCGTGAGGTTTAAACCCCACGCCTTTTACTTTTTTCTTTCACCTTGAAACTAGAAACTTGTAACTAGCAACTCGAGTTTCTATTTCAACAACGCCACGTTCACGAATACCGCCGTCATTAATAACGGGCAGACAAAGCGAATGTACTGGGCAAACCAATAATGGGGGCCGCTCGATACTTGATGCAATTTATTACCACGCTGCCATAACCAGCCAACAGTAATGAAATAGAACAGTCCCATTAAAGGTAATTGGTACTGTGTGAGCACCATAATGACTAAACCAAATAACCAGTCAAAATTTAAGATAATAAGTGATGAGGCAATAAACACGATTAGCGTTACAAATAAGGTTGCTTTTTTGCGCTCTACACTGTGATTCTCAACTAAAAATGCCACTGGAATTTCAGTCGATGAAATAGTTGATGTCACTGAGGCTATCGACATTAGTACAAAAAATAATAAGCCAACGAGTAAACCCACTTGGCCCATTGTGCTAAACAGCTCAGGTAAAATCGCAAAAATTAACTGCCCTTCACCGACCAATTTACCGCCGCTAAATACCTCTACACCGTTATGTTGGGCAACAAAAATAGCCGGAATAATCAATAAACCTGCTAAAAAGGCCACACCGGTATCTAGCAGTGCCACTGTGCCAGTTAGTTTAGGCAGATTGGCATCTGGTTTTAAATAAGAGCCGTAGACCATCATACAGCCAACACCTAACGACAATGAAAAAAACGCTTGTCCCATTGCCGCAATTATTAAGTTTGCATCAAGAATTTGACTAAAATCTGGCACTAAGTATGCTGCAAAACCATCCATTGCACCATCTAGGGTCGCAATATAAGCAATTAATGCCACTAACAACACTAGCAATAATGGCATTAAGCGGCGTGACCAGGTTTCGATACCTGATTTAACGCCTTTTAAAATAATACTCGCTGTAAGAATAAGCATCAGTGGCGTAAACACAAAATTGCGCGCCATGGAGTCACTGTGCAAAAAGTTACTTAACTCAGTAAAACCAAAGAAGCTTGCGACTGGCTCGAGCGCATAAGCGAGCATCCACCCTGCAACTATCGAATAAAAGCTCAGCATCACAATCGCACCAAAGAGGCCAATATAGCCTGCTGCGGCCCCCACTTTAGGTGCTGTGTCTTGCCATGCACTTGATAATGCTTTTACTGGATTCGCTTGTGCTTGGTGGCCTAAATACAGCTCAGTATAAAGAGCCGGAAGCGCTAATAAGAAAATAACAATGAAATAAACAAGTAAAAATGCACCGCCGCCATGGTTTGCCGCTTGTGTTGGAAAGCCCCAAATATTACCTAAACCTACCGCCGCACCAGAAGCTGCTAAAACGAAACCTAATCGACTTTGAAAGCCGTCACGAACTTGTGCCATACATCTACAAATCTGTTATTATTTTTCCTCATTAAACCATAATTACAGTCAACTGCGTAAACTATTTGCGTTTGTTCGTGCCTATAAAAGTGCATTTGCTGTAAAAATAAACAAAACTAAATTCAATCCCCGTGTAAGCGTTATACCATGAGCAGTCACTACTTTTCGAACACCCTTATCATCGAGCAGCAAAGCCAAACAACGGCCAAAAAAGTCATGCTTATGGATGCAGCACGTATTGATGTTGCAAGTTTACCCCTTAATAAATTACTAAGTGAGTTTGAATTAAGTGTGCTTGAAAAACGTAAAGTGCCTAGCGCAAAGCAAGAGTACTTAGCGACTCGCCTAACGTTAAAGTATTTGTATCAACATGCTTACCCTCATGATGATTTAGCGCTCAGTGAAATATCGAGCCAGTTTGATGACAAAGACAGCAAGCTAAAATTACATACCCCGGTTAGAGAACCTGTGTGGGCCTGTTTATCACATTCAAATGGTTTAATTGGCGCAGCCCTTAACCCTGAACAACAGCTATTTGGTTTTGATATTGAACAAAGCAGTAAGCCTCGCCCTTTTATCAAACTCGCAAAGCATTTTTATCATCAAGATGAAGTTGACTTAATTAGCCGTTTTGACGCTCCCGATGAACAGGCACAGTGCTTTTTTAGAATTTGGACATTAAAAGAAGCGCTTGCCAAAGCAAGTGCTCAGCCAATTGCGAAACTACTTGCTCCTAATGTATTTGAAGAATTGAGCAAACATAATTTCAGCGCGAGTAGTAACTCTGTTGAAGGCTTTGATATAAGTGTTGTGGCACAAAAAAGCACTGACTGGCAGTGCTCTTTTATTAATTTTAACGACTTACGCCGCGACTTGGCTTTCTAATAGTCGGCTGTGAATAGCCTGCACGACTTCATCTGACTCACTTTGCTCAACTAAGAAGCACAGGTTATGTTTACTTGCACCGTGGCAAATTAAACGAATATTAAAATCACTCAATACCTGCATTAAGTTCATTTCTTGCTGACGTAATTGAATTTCAGAACCAATTAAAGCCACCAGCGTTAAGTTATTCTCAACCGACACATGACAAAACTCAGAAAGCTTATCTAAACAAGCTTGATCAAGCTCAGGGCGTGATGCATTTGGTGCGTTATCTAAAGTGATTGCAACACTGATTTCGGAGGTAGTAACCAAATCAACCGAAATATTAAACTCACTTAAAATGGTGAAAACCCGCGCTAAGAAACCACTCGCTAAGAGCATTTCTGGGCTTTTAACCGTTAACAGAATTTGATTTTTACGCTGTGTTACGGCACGAATACCTGGTTGCTGAGATTTTTCTTTTTCAATCCATGTACCACCTAACTGTGGTTCACGACTTGAACCAACAAACACACTAATGTGGCTTCGGCTTGCAGGTAAAATGGTTGCAGGGTGAAGTACTTTTGCACCAAACGTTGCCATTTCGGCCGCTTCATCAAAGCTTAAGCGTGCAATTGGGCTTGCTTTAGCGCATAAACGCGGATCAGTACTGAAAATACCCACAACATCGGTCCAAATATGCACGCTTTTTGCGTTAATTGCTTCAGCGAGTAATGCAGCGCTGTAATCTGAACCACCACGGCCTAAAGTGGTCGTTTGATTGTGCTCATTGCTACCAATAAAACCTTGAGTTACCACAACATGGTCATCAAGTAGCGGCACTAAATGCTCTTTAGCAGCCGCAGCGGTTGCTGCAACATTTGGAGTAGCTTTAGCAAATTGGCTATCTGTTTTCAGTGCCTTACGTACATCAAAACGCACCGCATCAAGACCTTGCCCGCGTAATACTTGAGTAAATAAATACGATGATAAACGCTCGCCAAAGCTCAGTAGTTCATCTTGATCTACTACTGACTTAGCCCCGTCTGATGCTAGCTTTTGAAAAGCCTTAAGCGTTTCATTAAAGCCATGTGCTAAATCAGCATCCAGTGACAGTTCAGCTAATATTGCTTCTTGAATGGCGACAACGCCAGTAATGTGCTCGTCACGTTCAGCCGCACTCAAATCAGCTTTACACAATGCAACTAAATGGTTTGTCACGCCCGCACTGGCACTCACAGCAACTATACGTACCTGATTATCAGCACAAATGATTTCAGCGCAGCGGCTCATAGCATCAAAGTTAGCTACACTGGTGCCACCAAATTTTGCAACAACGTAATCTGATTTTGTGTTGGCGGCTAATTGGGTATTCATGTCGTCTCCTTTTGTGGAAAACTATCCACAGTAATTCAAGAAGAACTCGGCAAGGGGGTGCTTTGAAAATAAAGAGTAGTCCATGCCAGAAGCTCTCCACCTAGTTTGGTGACAGTTTTGAGGATTCAGCCCCATAAACCGAAAAATAACCGCGACGTCCGGTTAATTTTCTCGGCGAGTACTTCCCTCATTAATGGTCATCGGCGTTCGTCACCTCACATTAATTACCTAAGTATCGCACCTCTTCTGAATGTTAAGTTAACACCTGGTTAAAATAACAAAGCCTGCTGTTAGAAGCAGGCTTCGAAAGTTAACGTTTAGACGTCTAGCTGTCAAGTTGTTTTATGAAATTAAACTGCCCGCTAAGTGCGAACCGTAATAACCAACGGTATAAGCAATTAATAAATAAACCGACATTTTAAGATAGCTCATGAAGGTCAGTGCCTTAACCTTACTCATGGCAATAATGCCTGCCGCAGAGCCGATAATAAGCATTGAGCCACCTACCCCAGTTGCGTAAGTAAACGACAGCCATTGCTGAGGACTCATCACAATATCTGCTTTTAAAAGTGCTGCAGTGAGAGGTACGTTATCTACCGCTGCTGATAATAGCCCCATCAAGTAGTTGGCATATTCAGGTGCCATCAACTCATATAAGTGAGTAAATTTAGCAAGCATGCCAACTTCTTTTAATGCGCCAACCAGCAATAAAACACCAACGAAGAACAATAAGGTGTCGTATTCAATTTCACGAATATAATCGATGATTTTTTTGTTAACGTCTTTTTTGCGCATTAAGAATTGCGCAACCAAAAACATCAGAGATAAACCAAATAAAAAAGTTAGTAACGGCGGCACGCTATAAAGCACACTCAAAGTTAACGTAGCAATAATCGTCGAGAAGAAGATAACCGCAATGGTAATATCTGTCTTTTCGATACGACGGGCAGCTTGTTTTTCAAACACAACATTACCCGACATACCCACCGACAACATCGCCGCGAGCAGAGCAACACTTGTCAGTGCAGGGGCAATTAATAATAGTAGATTAGCAATAGTGACTTTTTCGTCTAAGAAAATCATCAGGGTTGTAACATCACCCGTAATCAACGACACCCCACCCGAATTAACACTAAATACAATTAAGGTCGCATATTTTATTAATTTTTTAGGATCTAATTTCAGTGACATCACCACCGCAAGCGAGATTAAAGTTGCAGTTATGTTGTCTGATATTGATGAAAATAAAAACGCAAAGCCACCAATCAGAAACATCAGCTTTCGTTCACTGATTTGATTTGGCATAATTTTATGAACAATATTCTGGATAAAACCTTTAGAGTTTAAATAGGCTACAAAGGTCATCGCAGCCATTAAGAACAGCCACAAAGTCGCGATTTCTAATATGTTGTGATCCAGTTGATGTTGTATGGTTTCTGGGCTTTGCCCATGAATTGGAGAGATAAATAAGATAATCCAGCATAAAGTTCCAAAAAAAAGCGTCGTTTTGGCCTTGTTTACATGGATAATATCCTCTATAACGATAAGCAAAAATGCCACCGCTATCAGGGTTAGGATAAGTGGGGTTACCATGGTGTTTGAACAACCTTTATAATAATGTAAAAATTGTAAGTCGAGTGTTTCGGCGCGGATTCTAGCAGCATAGAAAGCATAAAACTATTCTCAATTACATAATTTAATACTAATCGCTAACACCAAAGTCTGAATTTACTGGAGCCTTATGATCCCAGCTAAAAAGTTATTAAATACCCTTACTGAACATTGGGGGGTGTTAGAACTGCTATTTAAACGTTTTAAGATGGCTGATTTCAGCTTGAAAGACGTACAAAATGCGATAAAACAAAAACAACCTTCATGGTCAAATGAACGCATTTATAAAGAAACAAATCGTTTATTGAATCAAGATATTATCATTCCACTGGCAAAATCATCGCAATTAGAAATCAACCGTGCGATCGCCGATTTTGCGACTTTCTTGCTACAAGAAGAGCACTTAGGTCTTGCCCAAGAAATTAGCGTGCTCGTTGATGACTTAGCTCGCCTTGGTAATCGCCTTGCTAAAGCCGGTGAAATTGAAGATTACGACGAGCTTCGCCGTTTTAGCCGCATTATGGATGATCGGGTACGCAAAATAATGAAATTGTTTGCCCACAACGAAAACGCGATTTTAAATATTGTTGAGCAAGCAAAAGCTGATAACGCAGTGCAATCACTGCAAAAACGCTATCAGGCTGTAATTGAAGCGTTCGATGAATACATCGAGCCTATGCTTGAAATGGTTGATATTCGTGGTGACTTCCACGCTTGCTTTAATACCATCGAAGAACAAATTAGCGCGCAAATAGAGCAAATTGACCGCCTTGGTAAGTCATATCAAGACAAGCGCATGCTTGAACAATTACGTACCCGTATTTTAGAAATGCATTTAGTTGGTCGTGAAAGTTTACGTAAAAGCGCCGATATGTTGATGCCACTACGTGAAGAGTTACGCCGCAACAACCTAATTACGCGTCAAGCGGCTAAAGTGCTTGGTTTAGTGCGTAAAAATGGTGTCGATAACATGTTAAGTGCAGTACAGCCTAACTTTGTCTCAGACGCGCAACGCTTTTCACTTGGTCAGCAACGTCATATCGTTGCCTATATGGCAGGCTTAGTTGACTTTGAGCACGATGAATATCAACTACCAGAACATGATGATGTGCCCGCCTATCAAAGCCCGCATATTCCTGATTACAACGATGTTAAAACACAATTTAGAAAACGCTTTAAAAAAGCCAGCAAAAAAGCTCAGCCGCTGCTTAGTTTCTTAGATGAAAGCTATCCAGATCTAGAGGCTGACGAAATGCTGTTCTTGTATCAAAAATTGATTAGCGATGGCGACCTTGAAATCAGCCAAAGCCAAGAGAAAGTAAAAATAAAAATTGCCCAGCAACACTTCTCTCTTTACCCATTTAACTCATCGATTGCTGACGATAAAAAAGCAACAGAGCAATAACCATGACAGATATTAATTTAGATGATTTAACGCATCTGCAAGCTATTAATAAAAAGCTCACATCAGGCTATCACATTAGCGAACAAGACACGCTGATGTGGCAAGAGCTTGATCAACACATAGATGCTTATCGCGCGTTATTTAACGCCCTAGGCCATGACCTACAACACGATAGCCGTGGCTATTACTATTTTGGCAGTGATGAAAGCACCCCAAATATGGGTAAAATTTCGCGTGCCATCGCACTGACTATCTACATCTTGATTGAGCACTATGCCAATACCGGTAAAGATCCAATGCGTGCCTTGTTTGACGAAGTCAACGACCTTGAACTGATGCAAACCTTAGTGCAAATCAACAAGCACCTGTTCGATCAATTAGAAATCTTCTCAGGCTCAGATTTACGCAAAGACGTCTACCTTCGTATGGTGCGTTTAGGTCTTGCTCGCGAAGTAGAAAACGGCTTTATGCTACAAGCACCTATTTATCGTTATATCGATGCATTAATGGAAGTAAACGAAGAAACCTACCTAGGAGATGACGAATAATGCAAAGCCAAAGCCTATACGGACTCAGTAAACTTGCGCTTTTAAATACTGCTGGCTATGCAAAATGCGTGATCCCGCTGGATAAAAGTAGTTCAATCTGTGCACCTAATAATACCGGTAAAAGCTCGGTAATTAATGCCCTGCAATTTCCATTGATTAATGATTTGCGCTTAACAGAATGGGATGGCCACGATTTAGACGAAACCAGAAAATTCTACTTTTCGTCAGATCAATCCTATATTTTACTCGAAGCTGACCTACCTAATGGCCCTGTGGTGATTGGTGTTGCCGGCCTTGGTAAAATTGCTGGTTACGCGCATCAGTTTTTTTGCTACCAAGGTAAGTTGAACCTTGAACACTATACTCAAGGCAAAACCATTGTAAAATTCACCAAGCTTTTTAATCACTTAAAAGAGCAAGGTTTCAATCCAATTGAATTAAAAGCGCAAGAGCTAAACGCCCTACTCACTGGCGGCGCAACGCCGTTTGATGGCGATATCAACTTAAAGATGATCCCCCTCAATAACGTGCAAGACTCAGCGATTTACAAAGAAATTTTCCGCCGTATCCTTAACTTGCATAAGTTAGGTGCCAGCGATGTTAAACGCTTTATGCTACGTGTATTTGAGCGCCATATGTCAAACTCACGGGTTGATTTTTATGAAGTTTGGCGACGTTCATTCGATAAAGTGAATCGCGCTAAACGTGAATTAAAAGCCCTTGAGTCAATGCAAGAGCCAATCGCAGCTCTTGAATCTATGCTTGAAAACCAAACCGTTTTAAAAGGTAAGCTTGCTGCCTATGCGCCAAAAATTGACCAAGCACTGATTGACTTTGAAACCTATCAACAAGAGCAACTCACTGAGCTAAATATTGCCCTTGAGGATATCGAACACGAAAAACATGAGTTCGACCAAAAGCAGCAGCTGTATATTCAGCAATCCCGTGATATTGAACGTAAACAAACTCAAATTGAACAATGGTTTTTAGACTATCGAGCACTTAAATCTGAGTTTGAATTGGTTAATAAAGCCACTTTAAAAGTAAGCCTTACGCAGCTTAAACAAGATTATGAATCGCTATCGCATTCATTAAGCAGTGCTCAAGGTCAAAGCTTGCACACGCTAGATTACCGTATCAGCGAAACACAAAAGCAAATTAAGAGCTTAAAACTGCAGTTAAAGAACCTTGAGTTCAATTTATTCACCCGTATGCGTGAAGATTTATCTTTAAAAGAAGTTGAAGAGATTTCGCGTATTCTGAACCCAGATATCTTATCGTTTGCCACCACCAGCAATGGTGATGTTGAGATCACAGACGAAGATGCCTTTGGTGAGTTCTTAGAGCAGTTATCGGCTAACGTGAAAGGCGGTGTACTAACTCTGCCTGGTGCGACGATTAAACTTAAAAAGCTAAGTCCAGTGCAAATGCAAACGGGTGAAAATAAAGAGCAATTAACCGCGCAACTCGCTGCCCTTGAAAACTCACTAAAAGAGTTTAAACAGCAGCGCGAGGTTGCTGCCAATGTCGCCGAAAAGCAAAAAGAAAAAGATGCCTTGTATGATGAGCTAATGGCCTCAGAAGAAGCGTTAAAACGCTTTGAACAATTTGAAGTGATGCAGCAATCTGTCGATGCACAAACTCTGCTAAAAGAGCAGTTAAATGCAGAGCGCGAGCAAGTTGACGACTACCTGCAAGATATTCAAAAGAACAGTGGCTCAATTAGCGATCGTCGCTCAATTATCAAGTCGAAAAAAGATCTGCTTGCCCGCCAAGCTGACCGTTTACGCCAAGTTAAATCTGAACGTATCGATCACACGCTTGATTTTTACTCAGGCAAAGTCACTCCATATATGATTGAAATCAATATTGATTTTGATAACTTAAGTGACCTCATTCATCACTTTAACAAAGACTGCCAAGAGCTACGCAACTTTGATATCAACATACGTAACACCTACATGCATATTTACAATGCGGGTATTACTAAATTTGATAACGAAAACGATGAGTTTACTAAATACGAAAAGCTTATTAGCGCGTTTCATAACATCGATAACGAGCGCGATGCGGTTGAACGTCAAGGCAGAGTTGCGTTAACCGAAGTAGCCGCTACTATTAAAGGCTTGCGTGAAGACTTAGATCGCTTACGCCGCGAAATGAACAGCTTTAATAAAGGGATTAGTCAGCACCGTATCTCTAATCTTCAAGCATTCAAAATTAATGTTATTCCGCGCAAGATGTTGGTTGATAGCATTGATACCATTATTAGTACCTCAAATCAGTTTGAGCAAGGCGATACCCTAGACCTATTAAGCCAAGAGCCTTATAGCGAATCTGCTGTAAACGAAGCGAAAGATCATTTGATTAAGCTTGCCTCAGAAAAAGCCGGTTTAACATTGACCGACTTATTCGATATTCGTTTTGAAGTCGTGAACCGTGCTGGTGAAACTGAGCACTTCGAAAAAATTGACTCAGCCGGCTCTAACGGTACCCGTATCACCATTAAGCTACTTTGTGGCATGCTGTTTATTCGTTACTTATTAAGCGACCAAGAACAAAACTTGTATCGTATTCCGATTTATATCGATGAAGCAGCCGATATCGACCCACAAAACCAAAAAGCAATTATCGAAACCGCTCTTAGCTTTGGCTTTGTGCCGATTTTTGCCTCAGTTAAACCACAAGTTAGCTGTGATTACATCGTCCCTATTCGTACTGTTAAAGATGGTGCACAAAACTGGGTGGATGAAAAAGACTGGATAGAGGTGGAACACACTGTTTAATTACAAACTATTACTGACTCTTTTTGTAAATTTACCGTAACTAATTTATTTGAACTATTACTGTTTTATGTTATTAATTTAAATGATGGAAATTTAACCAAGGAGAAAAGAATATGAAAAGCATAATAATTGCATCAGCGGTATTACTTTTAGCGGCCTGCGCTAAGTCACCTAATTTGGATTACGACAAAACAGCTGATTTTAGTAATTACAAAACCTTTTCTTGGGTACCCAATGCAAGCTTGACTGAAAACGTAGTAAATTATCAAATTAGTCCTTTAACGGAAAAACGTGTTCGTGAAGCCGTAAATGCTCAGCTAGAAAAAAATGGCATGAAATTAGTTGATATGGCACAAGCTGATGTACTTATAAATTACCACGCATCTGTTGATACTAAAATTAATACTCAGACAATGAACATGGGTTATAACTACTGGGGTGTAGGCCATAATACTTATACTGTTACAAATGAATATGATGTTGGCACACTTATCTTAGATGTTGTTGACAGTACTTCTAATCAACTTGTTTGGCGTGGTGCTAAAGAAGGTCGTTTAAAAAAGAAACAGTCTCCGCAAGAGCGAACTGAAGTTATCATAAATACAGTTTCTGATATCCTCAGTAGTTTCCCTCCACAAAAAACTGATAACATCTAAATTCTGTTTTAGATAAAAACCGTGCGCCTAGCACGGTTTTTTATTGTCGTTTAAAAAGTTCACCTTTCTTTCCTTCGTCGTACTTTATAAGTCAAAATAACTATAAATAGTTCGCAAACTTTCTGGACAAAAGAGCAAGTTAGAGCTCAAACACAGTATTTAACCCGAAAATTAATCATTGATTCAGTCAAGGATGATTATGTTTACAAACTATTACAGTACTTTTTTGTAAATGTGCCATAGTTTTTAAATAATCATTCAGTTGAGTATTATTTGTGTTATGTTATCAATCAAGTAGTGGAAATTTTGCCAAGGAGCAAACAATATGAAGAACTTATTAATCGCGACGGCTGTATTATTTTTAGCGGCTTGTGCTAAAACGCCTGATTGGGATTACGACAAATCAGCAGATTTTAGTAATTATAAAACCTTCTCTTGGGTACCTAATGCCAGCTTGACTAAAAACGTAGCGAATTACCAAATTAGCCCTTTAATGGAAAAACGTGTTCGTGACGCTGTAAATGCTGAACTTGAAAAAAGCGGTATGAAGCTAGTTGATTTAGCGCAAGCAGATGTACTAATTAACTATCATGCCTCAGTTGATACAAAAATTGATGTTGATACCTTCAACGTAGGTTACGGCGCACGCTGGAATTACTGGGGTATGGGTTATAACACGCAAACAACCACTCGCGAATATGAAGTGGGTACGTTAATTCTAGACGTAGTTGACCGTGCTTCTAACCAATTAGTTTGGCGTGGTGCTAAAGAAGGTCGTTTGCAAAAGAACCAATCACCTGAAAAGCGCACTGAAGTTATCAAAGAGACTGTTGCTAACATTCTAAGTAACTTCCCACCGCAATCAATTAATCAAAACTAAACACTGTTTTAGTCAAAAGACCGCGCAATTAGCGCGGTTTTTTATTGCCTGTTTAAATCTGGTTGGAGTGGTATAACTCAGTGATTCAGATACAATACCCGCAATTTTCAGTGCGCCTAACTAGCCCACTACCCCAGATTAAACAAAATCAAGAGAGTTTTAGATGGTACGCGCAGTACAGCTTACACTTCCCGCATTATTCGTCACTTGCTCAGTGCTAGCAGAAGACACCAACAATATTGAACAAATCACCGTTGAAGTTTCAGCAACCGCAAATAAAGAACCTGTAGGTACTTTTGATGCGCCAGTATCAAATTTAGAATATGATCCTCGTGTCGATTTGCAATCGCGTAATATGGCTGAAGCACAAGCTGATGTCACCATTCGCGGTGGTATCTTTGAAAATACTGGCTTTCGTGTAGGCAGCAGTACGTTATTCGACCCACAATCTGGTCACTACTTTGCTGAAATTCCAATTGCACCACAAATGCTAACAGGCCCTTCAGTACTTACAGGTGTTGATAATGCCCTTTATGGAATGAATAGCTCGGTTGGTACGGTTTCATTTGGCTGGCGCCCTATCACAAGCACTGGCAGTGTTTCACTTGGCACAGGTACGAATGGCTTTAATTTGCAAAGCATACATGCTGCCCATAGCCAAAAGCTTGATAGCAAACCTGATTGGCGATTAGGTTTTGAGGGTGAGTACTCGCACTCAAAAAGTGATGGCTCAATTGATAATGGCGACCACGACTTTGAACGTGCCTCAGCGCGCATTCAGCTTGCAAGCTCTACCTCGCAAACTGATTTAATGTTCGGGCGCCAAGAGAAGTTTTTTGGTTGGCCAAACCTTTACACACCATTTAATTTTAACGAAACCGAAGATCTTGAAACCAAGCTTTTCATGCTCAATCACAAACAAATGTATGGTAAGAGCAATAGCCTTGAAGTGACTGGTTATTATCGTAAACATAACGACCATTACGTATTGTCTCGTGAAAACCCAGCTATTTTTGAAGCGTTTCACGAAACCACGGTTAAGTCATTGGGACTCTCTGGACGCCACCGTTTAAATGACCGCTATGCAATTAATTATGCTGGGCAATTTATTGCTGATGAAATTGAATCAACATCTCTTGAAAACAATTTTACATCACGTAATTACACTAAGCTAAGTATCTTGCCTGAGTACAAATCAGCCCTTACAGCGAACAAAGAGCTTACTTTACGTGTTGGCGCTGCATTTGATGATACCAACCGTGATAGCTCAGATACCTCATTTATTGCCGATGCCAGCCTTAAAGTAGCTAATCAAAATGGCAGTGAACATACTTGGTATGCGTCATACGCAGAAGCAACACAAGTTCCCGGTTATACCGCCATCGGCGGCAGTGAAACAGGCGGATTATTCAGAAGTAACTACAGCCTTGAGCGCGAAACTACCGATAACCTTGAATTAGGTTTACTGATTGAACAGTCTTCATGGCGTTTAGATTCAGCTATTTTCTACCGTAAAGATAAAAACCTTACGGATTGGACATATCGCTTTGATGCAACCTCAGCTCGTTTTGCAAACCCGGTTGATATAGACACCTTAGGCGTTGAGTTTTTAGCGAATAAGTCGTTTGAAAGCACTGAGTTGATTGCCAGCTACACCTATTTAGAAAAGTCAGAAGACTATGGCACGGCAGATATTGATGCGAGCTTTTATGCGCTTAACTACCCTGATCATCGTGTAACACTGGGTGCAGTATGGCAACCAATGGATGTACTTGAGCTGCGTATCGATAACGAATGGCGTAAGCAACATAGTAACCGCTTACGTAACTCTGATGATGAAGCCTTCTTCACGCAGTTAACGCTAAAATTCACCCCAGCTCAGCTTGATAATGTGTTTGTTACCTTTGCAGCTGACAACATTTGGGATGAATCTTTCGAAGAAGTACCGGGTACCCCAGGCCGCGGCGAACAATATACTCTTAGCGCTACTTATACGTGGTAAGCAAAAACAATAATGCCAGTCAATTGACTGGCATTATTGTGTCACGTTACCTTTCGAGGTATCTATCAAACCATAACCAAAATTAAATTAAACGCCATAAAGAAAACTTTGCTTATAAAAAATACACCTCAGCAACCGTTAAAAAGTGTTAAAGGTTTAATCTTTTTTAAGTCATCTGCTCAAGTTCGGTAATTAAATACAGTGCTTGTTCGTTAGTGGTGCCACACACATCAATAGTGGCAGAAAAGTCACTACACACCTTAGGCCTTGATTCATCACCAAATAATTTACATAGGTTATTATCATCAAGTTGAATACAGCGTTCTCCCGCTGCTTTGCCGTTGGGCATTCCTGGGATCGGTGAGCTAATACTGGGTGCAATACAACAGGCGCCACAGCCTAATCTACATGCCATTTTATCTGTCATTGAGTACCTCTTATAGAACCTTTGTAGCGCCTTTGTAATATGTGTAATGGTTTGTTACATCTTCAAACGCCTTGTAAACACTTTATTGCGTATGCTTAGCCTATCAAATTTATTTTTAATTACCGTCAACCGTGAGGGACTATCCCGTGGCTAGTAAAAAACAAATCATTCTCCCTATCGCCGTATTAGTCGGCGGACTTGGAATGGCATTCGCATTTGCCTCTATGAAGCAACCGCCAGTCGAAAAACCAGAACAAGATCTGCGCCCGCTTGTATCAATCAAACCGTTAAGTTTTGACGCTATTACCCTTGATGTAAAATCATACGGTATCGTTAAACCTAAAAACCAAACTGAACTTGTTGCGCAAGTGAGTGGTCAGGTTGTGTCGTTATCAGATCAATTTGTACAAGGTGGATTTGTTAAGCAAGGCGACATTCTAGCACGTATTGACCCAAATGATTACGAAGCGGCACTCATTGAAGCTGAAGCCGGTTTGGCACAAGCAAGCTCAGCGCTTGAGATAGAACGTGCACAGGTGTCAGTTGCGCAAGCTGAGTGGGACCGCATCAAAGGTGACTCAAACCAAATTATTCCATCTGAGCTTTATTTACGTAAACCACAACTTGCTGAAAAACTTGCAAGTTACCGTGCAGCGCAAGCAAGTGTAAAACGAGCTAAACGTAATCTTGAGCGCACATACATTAAAGCGCCTTACGATGCGATTATTGACGAGCGTCTAATTAGTTTAGGCAGTGTAGTAAACCCTGGTAACAGCTTTGGTAGCCTGAGCTCAACGTCACTGGCCGAAATTCGTTTACCTGTTGCTGATAAAGATCTGCAATACCTAAATAACCAAGGAATTGGTGCCAGCGTATCAATTAATGCTGAATTTGCAGGTAAACAAACAACCTGGCAAGCAACTATCGTACGTAGCGAAGGAGTTGTAGACCAACGTAGCCGCATGAATTACTTAGTAGCACAAGTAGCAACGCCTTATGAGCAAAAGCAGCCATTACGTTTTGGCTCATACATTAATGCCACTATCGAAGGCCGTGCGCTGGATAATGCGATTGTTGTTCCGCATCATTTAGTTAAAGACAAAAAAGTCGCTGTTTTACAAGATGGCGAAACGCTTACCTTTAAAACACTTAACATCGTTCGCGAACAAAATGGCATGGTGATCGCCGATAATGGCCTTGCTAACGGTGAGCAACTTATTACCTCGGCACTTGAATACCCAACTGAAGGCATGGCGGTCAAGCTAGATGACGCAACACTGAGTGTGCCAACAACACAGTTAGCGTTAAAAGAGGAATAAGTCATGACCACGCACAGAGAAAAAGGGCTTATTGCCTGGTTTGCTCGCAACCCAGTAGCAGCAAACTTACTTATGATTTTCATTTTAGTGGGAGGCTTATTGACAGCAATGTCGGTGCGTAAGCAAATGTTCCCACAATTTGAAAGTAACTGGATCAGTATTCAAGCTGTTTATCCGGGGGCTGCGCCGCAAGAAGTAGAAGAAGGCATCACCATTAAGGTCGAAGAGTCTTTAGAAGGTCTCGAAGGCATTAAGCGTTTAATTACCTATTCGAACCGTGGTTTTTCACAAGCTTGGATAGAAATCGAAGAAAAGTACGACCCGCAAGAAGTACTCGATGAAATCAAAATGCAGGTTGATTCAATCAATACCTTCCCTGCGGAGATGGAACGCCCAATTGTTCGCCGTGAAAAGTTTGAGCAAGAAGTTATGATACTCGCGCTATATGGCGATATGAGTAACTACCAGCTCAAAGAACTTGGTAACGACATAAAAGATGAGCTACAAGCTTTACCACAAATTAACTTGGTCAACTTTTACAGTGGCTTAAACTACGAAATTGGCATTGAAATCAGCCCAGATAAACTACGTGAGTATGGTTTAACTTTCCGTGATATTGCCACAGCCGTTCGCAGCTTTTCTGCCAATATGTCTGCAGGTCAAATTCGCTCTGAAAATGGCTACATTTCGATGCGTGTTGAAAATCAAGCGTATCGTGGTAAAGAGTTCGAAAATCTGCCTTTATTACACCTACCTGATGGCGCACAGGTGTTATTAGGTGATGTAGCAACAATTAATGACGGCTTTGAAGAAGGCTTACAATACTCTAAGTACAACGGTAAAAACTCTCTAACTTTTGAAGTAAATGCGTCGAAAGATCAAGACATCACTAAAGTTGCTGCGGTATTAAAAAAATATCTAGCAGATAAAGCACCACAGTTACCAGCAGGCGTAAAACTATCACCGATTGTTGATTTAACTTACTACCTTGAAGGTCGTCTAAACATGATGATCGACAACATGATTTGGGGTGGTATTTTAGTGATGGTGGTACTGGCGCTATTTTTACCACTACGCTTAGCGTTTTGGGTAATGATGGGCTTACCTGTGTCATTCCTAGGTGCATTTTTAATGATGCCACTGGGCTTTATAGACATCACTGTTAACTTAGCTTCTTTATTCGCATTTATACTGGTGCTCGGGATAGTCGTTGATGATGCTATCGTCGTCGGTGAGTCAGCCAGTGCTGAAATTGAAAAACACGGTCACAGCCTAGATAACGTAGTACGCGGCGTAAAACGCGTTGCTATTCCTGCAACCTTTGGGGTGTTAACTACAATTGCCGCATTTTTACCACAAACACTGGCAACAGGGCCTGGCTCTGCGTTTTCTAAAGCCATTGGTGGTGTAATTATCCTATGTTTAATTTTCTCACTAATTGAGTCAAAACTAATTTTACCGGCTCACTTAGCAGCCATGAAAAATAAACCTGCGAACCCTAAAAATCCATTACATCGCTTACGTTTAGGTATGGATAAAGGCCTCAAGAACTTTGTTGATAATTACTACACACCATTTATTGGCCGCTGTATTCATTACCGTTACACCGTGATTGTTGGCTTTATCTGTGTGCTTATTGTTAGTGGCGGTATGTTCGCGGGTGGTTTAGTGAAATTTGTTGCGAATCCTAAAATTCCACATGATTTCCCGCGTATCTCAGTTGAAATGAACTTATCTTCTTCTGAGCAAGCAACCCTTGAAACAGCGCAAACCATTGAAAAGCTGATTTTAGATGTCGATAAGCAACTTGAAGAGCAATATGGTCAAGCGATGATCCGCGACTTATCGGTTAGTTTACGCGGTCGTACAAGTGCACGCATTATGGCGATTTTGGTTGAACCGGACTTACGTCCTATTGATACCTTCCAATTAAGTGCAATGTGGCGCGAACAAATGCCACCACTGCCAGGTGTGAAAACGCTGAATATTGAAGACAGTATCATGAATGGCGGCCGTGATGACGGTGATGTTAGCTTTCGCTTAGAAGGCAAAGATATCAATAAACTCAAAGAAGTTGCTGCAAAGTTAAAAGAAAAGCTAAATAGCATGCAAGGCGTAGGTGATGTAAATGACTCGCTACAATCTGCAACTGACGAGGTTCAACTTGAACTTAAACCGCTTGCTTACAGCTTAGGGTTAACCCTTTCAGATGTGGCATCACAAGTTAGCTTTAGCTACTACGGTATAGAAGCGCAACGTATTTTACGTGACGGCGAAGAGATCAAAGTAATGATCCGCTACCCTCGTGAATCGCGAAACGCAGTAAGTGACATCACAGATGCACGTATCATTACACCAACAGGTGTTGAAGTACCGCTTGCTGAAGTTGCTAAAGTAAACATTGTAGATGGTGTAAACCGTATTCGTCGTGAAAATGCTAAACGTACTGTAAACGTGTGGGCTGCGGTTAATACTGATCAAGCTGAACCATTTGCCATTGCAAAAGAAATTCGTGACGAATACTTACCTAGCCTACTGAAAAGCTACCCAGGTGTAGAAAGTAATGTAGCCGGTCGTATTCAAGAAGAGATGGACAGTGTGGCAGAACAAGTACGTGACTTTGCTTTATCAATGATGATTATCTTTGCGTTACTTGCTATTCCACTACGCTCGTACTCACAGCCATTTATTATCATGTCGGTTATTCCATTCGGTGTCATTGGTGCGATGTTTGGTCATATGATTTTAGGTATGACAATGAGTAGCTTATCGGTATTCGGTATCATCGCTGTTGCAGGTGTGGTCGTAAACGACTCGCTAGTGATGGTCGACTTTGTCAATAAAGCTCGCGCCGAAGGTGTAGCAATCAAAGAGGCTGTAATGCAAGCCGGTGCGCGTCGTTTTAGAGCAATATTACTGACCTCAATAACGACCTTTATTGGTGTATTACCAATCATTATGGAAACAAGCTTACAAGCAAAAATCGTTATCCCAATGGCTGTATCTCTAGCATTCGGGGTGTTATTTGCAACGGTCATTACGCTTATTTTAATCCCTTGTCAGTACGTCGCGTTAGAAGACTTTAAACGCTTAATTGGCAAGCTAAGAGGTAAAAAAGCAGAACCAGAAGCAAAATTACAAACAACCAGTAATTAAGCCCCTCTCAAGATCCCAACCGAACGCTTGGCAATAAATTTGCCAAGCGTTTTTTATTTAAAAATATGTTCCTATAAATCGTATTGTTTTGCTAAGCTTAAATGAGCAAAAAAGAAACAATTCAAGAAATTACTAAATACGTTATAAGGACATAGCTATGAAAATTCTACGCTACACAGCTTTGGTAAGTTGTTTATCCATTTGTATGCCTGTGCTGGCTGAAAACCAATACTTACAACAACAGCTTGAGCCTATTCTGATTGGTGAATCTCACAGTATAGAAGGACAACAAATCCACTCTCCTGAAATGACCGTTGCCACCTATAAAGCAAATAATTTTGAACGAGTATGGGACAACGCAAAATATGCCAAGCAAGCGCTCAACTTAATTGCGCAAGCAGAACTTGAAGGGCTATCTCCTAACGACTATCACTTTGATACATTAATGGCGCTGGCCAGCGAAATAGATAAACGCGGAGCGGATGCCGTAGAAGCCCAGTTTGATGTACTAATGACAGATGCAGTGATGACCTATGCAAAACACTTAATTCGCGGAAAAGTAAACCCTAAACAACTAGCAGCCACATGGAACTATGAACAGTTTGATGTCAGCCCAGATGCTGCAGCGGCCTCATTACTTAAACATGTAAAATCCAAAAGCCTTGATAAGGGACTTGAAAATCTAAAACCTGTTTTGCCTCATTATAAGCGTTTAAAAGACGCCCTTGTGTTTTATCGAGAGCTTGATGCTACCGGCGAGTTACCTGACTTCGCACTGCAAAATAAAGTATTAAAACCCGGGCAATCAGACCCAGCAGTGCCGCTTTTAAGACAAAAGTTAAAACGACTAAAGTATTTTGACGGCAGTAACAGTGATGCCACTGATTATAACGATGAGCTAGTCGCAGCAGTTAAACGTTTTCAAAATGCCCATCAAGTTGCTGATGATGGTGTGATTGGCAATGCGACGTTAAAACTACTCAACAAAGATTACAGTGAGTACGTTAATGATATTTTAGTAAACCTAGAGCGCATTCGTTGGGTTGACAACACGCTAACAGAGCGCTTCTTAGTGGTAAATATCGCAGGTTACCTGCTGTATTTATTTGAAGACAATAAATTAAAATGGCAAACCAATGTAGTCGTAGGCAGAAACTACACCAAAACGCCAATATTTAAAGGGCAAATGAGTTATATCGTGATGAATCCAACGTGGACAGTACCGCGGAGTATTTCAGGTGGCATCATCAAAAAAATGAAAGAAAACCCAAACTACTTAAACGAGAAAGACTTTGTTGTGGTTGATAGTCGCCGTAACCCAGTTGATAGCGAGAGTATTGATTGGCCGAATACTAGCCGAAAAAACTTCCCATATTGGTTTGTACAACAGCCTTCAGAGAATAATTCATTAGGGCAAATCAAGTTTATGTTCCCTAATAAATACTCAATCTATTTGCACGACACCCCTGCAAAAAGTTTATTCCAGCAAGACCAACGTGCATTTAGCCACGGCTGTGTAAGAGTTGATGATCCATTCACCTTAGCTGAGAAAATCTTAGAAACCTCGGATAATTGGAGCCGTAGTGAAATTGATGACGCCATTGCTGCAAAAGAAACTAAAAAAGTCAGCTTATCAAAACCGCTAGACGTACTTTTAATGTATTGGACCGTTGCGGGTAACGACGAGGGCCTACAATTTTATACCGACGTTTATAATCGCGATGGTGCGTTATTAAAAGCACTCACCACACCATTAGCAAACAATACAATTTAGAGGTCACTATGTATTTCAGCCGTATTATTTTTAGTGTGTGCTTAGCGTTAACTACATGCTCTGTTGCTGCCATTGAATTAACTGACTCGCTGCACAGCCTTGTACTTGATGCAAAACAAGTGCTCACACTTGATAACACGGCTGATTTTACAGCTACTACAGTATCAGATGTTGAGACTGAGCGATTAGGGCCAAATAGCATTGCCGTTTATGCCCCAGAAAATGCAGGGTTTTATAGCCTAGTACTGAGTAACAACAAAACCAGCAAACGCTTACTCGTTATAGTGAAAAAACCATTCAATGCTAACAATAAGCAATTGAATAATTATCAAATAGGCCTCTACCCTGCCCCTTATAAAGGCTACCCACAATACGGTGCGCCAAACGGGTTTATAGAAATTTTTGAGAAAGACCTAACACGCCAGTTGACTCCTCATGTGCAAGTTAAAAATGTAATTTGTAAGCAAATAAGTGGCTTTCCGAAGTATCTTTATGTCAACAACGATGGCTTGATGATGCTCGAAGATCTGCTCACGTTTGTACAAAATGAAGGGATTAAAGTTAGCAAGTTTGCCTTTATCAGCGGCTATAGAACACCCTACTACAATCGATCAATTGGTAATGGCAAACACAGCCGACACCAATATGGCGATGCCTTTGACCTATATATAGATGAAGATGGTGATGGCCGAATGGACGATTTAAATGGCGATGGTAAACTAACGATTGCTGATGTTGATGTGCTTTATAAAGTGTTTGAAAAGTTCCAAAAACACAGTCGCTATAATGGCGGTATTGGCCGCTATAAACCCGCCTCCCACCACGGTGGTTTTGTTCACATAGATAACCGTGGATTTACCGCTAGGTGGTAATTGCAAGCTTAATATAACCCTTGAAGAAATATTATCCAATTGCATTATTACTGCTTGATTGGTAAGTTGTTGTGATTAATGGAAATACTACAATAACAACAAAGGGAATTATGCGCTTTATCCTCTGCATTTTTTATATTTCAGTCCTCAGTGGTTGTCAAAGTTTTATTGCTTATCAAATCACTCAACCTGTAGAAGAAATATCTTACGGTGGCCCTGACGACCAAATGTTAAATACCGTTTACGAAGGTATACCTCACAAAACATGTAACACTACGCATAACTGTATAGCAGTTAGAATATTTTCCCATAATGATTTAATAGAATATTTTGAGCAAGGTGAACAATTTGGCATAACTTTTAAACTAAAATCTAAAGAGGAAATGGAAACATTTGAAACAACTTTGACCTCTATAAATGGCGCTAAACGGAAAAACGATTCAGCGATTATAGTATTCCCTGGTTATGATGTGAGTAGTTTAATTTATAGCTTTCAAGCCCGTTGGCTTAGCCATTTTACCGGCAAAGATGTCATCCTCATGCCTGCGAGCAATCAGTATAGTGAATTCAAGTTTGGTCTAAATAGTCTTGATGTATTAAAGCATTTTTTAAATACCAACCAATACCAACAAATTGATATTTTAAGTTATTCAATGGGCAGTATTGCTGCTATGCAACTTGCAAAGCAAATACCTAATGTAAAGCAACAGATAATGGTTGCACCAATGATGCACTTTGACACCGCATTAATGTCCGTAGCTAAAAGTTATCACCCAACCTTAAGCTACTTTGTCAAAGATAATGATTTTAAAAATGCAGCAAAAAATGTAATTCAAAACAGTGGTATTGATGAAACACAGCTTGATTTAATCGCCCTACTGAACGGCAAACAATCAGCTAATAGAACCACACTCTATGTCAGTAACGCTGACCCAATAAGCCCCGCTAGTTATTGGCAAGCACTTCAAAATAAGAGTGTATCCATAGTGCATTACAGTAATTTGAACCACACCAGAATGGTAAGCCTTATCAATCAAGCCATGCGCAATGAGGTTTTACATCGATTAATGTAACCAACAAATAACAAGGACAGCAATGAACATATTCTTTAATAAACTAAGGTTGCTTGTAGTTTTTTATTTAGTCGCAATTTCAAGCCTCGCACATAGCCAAAACATGCAAGCACAGATGGCTGACTTTATTAATGGCTTTCATAACTTTAAGCAGTTTAATGGCAATGTATTAGTTGCTAAGGATGGGAAAGTACTGTTTGAGCAAAGCTTTGGCTATGCCAACTTTGAATGGGATATAAGACATAGTAATAAAAGTAAATTTAGAATTGGTTCAATTACCAAACAATTTACCGCCATGTTAATTCTGCAATTGGCACAAGATGGAAAACTTAAACTCGATGATCACCTTGCAACATACCTCCCTGATTACAGAAAAGATATAGCCACTAAAATTACCCTTCGCCAAATACTTAATCACACCTCTGGTCTTGGAAATTATACTCAGGCAAAATCTTTTCGTGATGAGTACAGCCGAAACCCTTACAGTGTTGATGAATTTATTCGCTTATTATGTAGTGATGATCTAGTGTTCGAGCCTGGCACTGAATTTCGTTATAGCAATTCTGGCTATTTTATTTTGGGTGCGGTAATCGAAAAGGTAACAGGTCAAAAATATCAAGACGTATTGCAGAAGAATATTTTAGATCCACTCGATATGAAGAGTACAGGCTATGATTCTCACAATAAAATCATTAAATTTCGCGTATCGGGTTACGACAATGGCCTAGCAGGTTATAGCAATACTGATTATTTAGATATGTCTATCCCGTATGCTGCTGGGTCAATGTATTCAACAGCACGAGATTTACTAAAATGGGATCAAGCTCTCTACACAGATAAGTTATTGAACAACGAATATAAAAAACAGATGTATCAAGTTTCTGAGCAAAGAAATTATGCACTTGGTTGGGAAGTTACAAACCTTGATAAAAGCACCTACGGAAAACCGCTAACCCGTATTCAACATGGCGGTGGCATCAATGGTTTTAATGCGTTTATAAGTAGAATAATCGAAGACAAATTACTGGTTGTCATTTTAAATAACACCGGTGGTGCGCCACTCACACCCATGACTAATGGCTTACTTGCAATCTACTATGGCAAACCCTACGAAAAAGCGACAGAGCATGTAGATAGTAAACTTTATAACTCATTTAAACGTGAAGGTATTGCAGGACTGAAGAATAGCTATCAGCAAATGGTGAGTGAGGGTAATACGCCTAGAGAAAGGTCGCTAAACTACTTTGGCTATGAATTAATGCAGATGGATGAGCTAGACGCCGCAATCACGGTGTTTGAACTCAATAATCAATCTTATCCAGAATCAGCAAATACGTTTGACAGTTTAGGTGAAGCATATTTAGCAGCTGGTGATAAACAAAAAGCATTAGCAAGTTACAAAAGTGCGCTAAAACTTAATCCTGACAGTGAAAGTGCTAAACAAGCGATTGAGAAATTACAATAAATATAGGCCACAATAGTGGCCTAGCTTTTTACTTACAGCTTAAAGCTTTTAACAAGCCTGTTTTTGCGTTGCTTGGATATAAGCAACTAAATCTTCAATCGATACAACGGGCATATTGTGCTCACTGGCAAACTTGCTAACTTCAGGCAAGCGAGCCATTGAACCATCTGGATTCGTTAATTCGCAAATAACACCAAACGGTGTTAAACCCGCTAACTGCATTAAATCAACCGATGCCTCAGTATGTCCACGGCGCACTAATACCCCACCGGTTTGTGCTCGCAGTCCAAACACATGTCCTGGACGAGATAAGTCTTCAGGCTTTGCATTGTCAGCTGTTGCCGCTTTAATGGTGGTTACACGATCAGCTGCTGAAACGCCAGTTGTCACGCCCGTTTTAGCTTCAATGGTCACTGTGTACGCTGTTTTGTTCTGACTGGTGTTATGCTCAACCATTTGTGTTAAATCAAGCTGTTTAACACGCTCATCGCCCATGCAAAGACACACAATACCGCTACCTTCACGGATCATCATGGCCATTTGCTCTGTGGTCAGGTGCTGTGCTGAGTACACAAAATCACCTTCGTTTTCACGGTTTTCGTCATCTACCACAAGTACGCCCTCACCTTGCTGCAAAGCAGCAATCGCACGTTCAACGCGTTCAAGTGGTTCGCCAAATTGGCTGAGTAAAGAAGACTGAATCATCATTTTTAATACCTATTAAATTAAATATGAAAAGATTCAGGACATTGAAAGGCACAGCAAAAAAGACCACCCGCAGGCAGCCAATTACTGTTTTATAGATAAACTATATTCTCTTTCATCCGGACTATTACCGTCGGCTCTGGCCTCTCACCAGATCTGCTGACCTTTAACCAAAGTTAAAGCGCTCGCGGGCTCACTTAAATTTAAAGTATACCGCCGGTGGGGAATTTCACCCCGCCCTGAGAATGTTGCTTAATCAATAAGATGAATAAGCCAAGCTATTCTATACCTAAAGTAATTAGTTATCGAGTACCCGCTTATCTAATATGCCTTTTTCAATCAGTTGATTGAGGATTGCCTTGGTTTTTGCTCGGCATATATCACGCACTAGACGAACCGCGGGTGTAATGGACTGTCGACTTGGGCATATTAGCCAAAGCTCTGCACATAAGTGAGGGTAATTTTGCATCACTGGCACTACCAGCCCACTTAGTAAATCATCACTGATATCAATGCAAGATTTAACCGCTAGGCCTTTACCTGCCACACACCAACGCCTTACCAAATCACCATCATTAGATGCTCGACGGCCTTGCATTTTCACCTTAAAACGCTCGGTTCCATCGGTAAATTCCCAAACATTATTGATGATATCTTGTAGTTGATAAAATAGACCTTGATGCTGACTTAATTCATCTGGATGTGTCGGCGCGCCATGTTCAGCAATATACTCTGGGGTTGCACATAACAGCCGCGGAACATTACAAATTTTAAAGCCATATAAATTTGAGTCAGATGGCGAGCCATACCTAAGTGCAAAATCAACGGAGTCTCGGTAAAAGTCGACATTACTATCGCTAATATGCGGGCGCATACTCAGCTTTGGATACTCATCAAGTAACTCATCTAACCATGGGATAATGATGTTGCGGCCTAAATCTGAAGATAATGCGACTCTTAGCTCCCCTTCAATTTCATCATGCTCACCTTTTAACGCAAGTGTGGCTTGCTCAAGCATAAGCACTGCTTGCTGACACTGAGGTAAAAAGCGCTCCCCAGCCGCAGATAAGCGCAAATGACGAGTTGTACGAACAAATAACTCAGCACCCAGCGCTGCTTCAACACGTTTAATTGCAGCGCTGGCGGTAGCGGCTCGCATGTCTAATTTTGCTGCTGCGGTTGTAATACTACGAAATTCAGCCACCTTGAGGATTAATTTGAGATCTTCAACCAACATATTAACTAAAAATTTTTGATAATGTTTATTCGATTATGCGCTTTATCGCAAAGTATGCAAGGCGTAAACTGCACCTAATTGTTATACATGCGGGAGCAAATCATGACACACCCAATCATTTCTGACTTACAACGCCGTTATACAAGTAAACGTTACGACGCTTCAAAACAAATTAGCCAAGCAGACTTAGCTGTAATTATAGAAGCATTACGCCTGTCGCCATCGTCTATTAATTCTCAACCATGGAAATTTGTGGTCATTGAATCAGAGCAAGGTAAACAGCGTCTGCATGATAGTTTTGCAAATAAGTTTCAATTTAACCAAGTTCATGCAAAAGCGGCATCACACACCATTTTATTTGCTTATAACCCAAGCTATAAACGTGCTGATTATGAAAAAGTAATTGATGCCGATATTGCTAATGGCCGGACAAAAGCTGAAAACAAAGAGCAGGCTTTTGGTGCCTTCGCCTTTGTTGATTTAAATACAGATGAGCAAGGTGTTAACGCCGCTTGGACTAAAGCTCAAACCTACATTGCATTAGGTAATACCATGCATACAGTGGCTCGTTTAGGTTTAGATTCAACACCGATGGAGGGTGTCGATAAAGACTTACTCGGTGAGCTATTCGCTGATGAGTTAGATGGTTATGTATGTGAAGTGGCACTCGCTATTGGTTATCACGAGCCAGAGCAAGATTATAATGCTGCATTACCAAAATCGCGCTTAGATAAAGATGCGGTGATTACTGTAGTTTAAAGCCTAAAGATTATGCAGGCTTTGCCTGCATAATTGTTATTTTAGGTTAGTCTTCACAACCACATTACTCGCCATACCTTCACACAAATCTGCTGTTATTGTGGCAACAGCTCCATTTATTAGTGCTAAATTAGGGGCTACGTGGCCAATGTCGGCATCAACGATAACTGGGAATAAATTACCTTTAAATGCGAGCTCTATTGCTTGGTATTCATCAAAGTAGCAGTCGTTATTAATTGCAGGGCTGCGGCCAAATACCACCGCATTTACATCAGTAAAAACATCATTCAACTTTAACGATAACAAACAACGTGCAAGGGCCATCGGACTAAGCTCTGCATTTTCTAGGTATAAAATTAACCCCTCAGGCGCATACTGCTTTTTAAATTCATGCAATGCATAGTAATTTGAGGGTAACAACAGACCTAACGTATCTAAACAGCCGCCAATTAAGCGCCCAGACACTTCAATTTGGCGTTTATCTTTATAGTTAATACAGCGCCATTGGCTTGGAGCGGTATAGTCAAATTGAGCCTCAGGCTTAGCTTTATAATCAATAGGCTTTTGCTGATAAAAAGGCGACGCGACTTGATGTAGTTGCTGTTTTTCTTCAAGTGACATGGCACTGAATATATTTGCTAAATAAACATCGGGATCGCCAGGATGAATTTGCATTAAATTTGCAGCGTGCAAGGTTGCCCAGCCACAACGAGTTGTTAATGCACATGCAAACGTGCTGATATCTGAAAAGCCAACCAACCATTTAGGCCTTGCTTTACTTATGGCATTGAAATCCAGAAGAGGTAAAATCTCCATGGTGAGATCACCGCCCCATGGCGGCATAATGGCTGCTATTGAATCATCAGTTAAATACTGCATTAGCTCATCAGCACGTTGCTTTGCACTATTGTGTGACTGACGTAAACAGGCACCTTCAATAACAGTAAAACCTTTGGCTGTTAAGCCATTAAGTACTATGTCTAAGCGTTCATGAAAGGCTTTATCAACACCTGATGAAAAAGCACATATGGCTATTTTATCACCTTGCTCAAGCGGTTTAGGATACTGAATTTTCGCCATTATTACTCCTTCATTGCAACAGTCTTGTAGCCAACGTACCGAATAAATCCACGCCTGTAAACAGGCATAAAAAAACCGCAGTATTAACTGCGGTTTTTCTCAATGCTTGGTTAAGCTACTAAATATACTCAACTTCAATGATTTCGTACTCTACTTCACCGTTTGGTGTTTTAATGATAACGGCATCATCTACCTCTTTACCAATTAAACCACGCGCGATTGGTGAGTTAACAGAAATCAGGTTATTTTTGATATCTGCTTCGTCATCGCCTACGATTCGGTATTTTACTTCAGCATCGGTTTCAACATTAACGATAGTGACCGTTGTGCCAAAAATAACTTTACCTGTGTTAGGCATTTTAGTTACATCAATGATTTGCACATTTGAAAGCTTCGCTTCAATTTCTTGAATACGGCCTTCGCAGAAACCTTGTTGCTCACGAGCAGCATGGTATTCAGCGTTTTCTTTCAAATCACCGTGCTCACGCGCTTCAGCGATATCAGCAACGATTTTTGGACGGGTAACTGTTTTTAATTCGTTAAGTTCTTCGCGCAGTAATGCTGCACCACGAACTGTCATCGGAATTGATTGCATATTATTCTCACTTAATCCCAAGGGCGATTGCCTCGCCCTTGGCACATTTCCTTAGTTCATTCGCTGGTGTAGTTCCTGAACTGACGTCACTTTGCTACGGTCGTCTGCTTGGTTTGCAGTACAGTTAGCAAATGCCGCGTTCAGAGTCGTTGTGTAGTTAGTCTTATGCTGTAACGCACCACGACGTAACACCTTCGAATCTTCAATCGCTTGGCGGCCTTCAGTAGTGTTTACAATGTAGCTGTATTCACCATTTTTAATTCTATCAAGAATATGAGGACGACCTTCGTATACTTTATTCACGCGACGAACTGCAATGCCTGCTTCTTCAAGTGCTTTTGCAGTGCCACCTGTTGCATCTAGCTCGAAACCAAGATCAGTCATGGTTTTAGCTAGTTCAACGATACGTGGTTTGTCACTGTTGCGTACCGATAGTAACGCGCGACCACCGCGTGGTAAAGTGTTGCTTGCACCTAATTGTGCTTTAGCGAATGCTTCGGCGAAAGTTTCACCAACACCCATTACCTCACCCGTTGAGCGCATTTCTGGGCCACGGATTGGGTCAACACCTTGGAACTTAGCAAATGGCAGTACCACTTCTTTTACGCTGTAGTAAGGAGGGATTACTTCTTTTGTAATACCTTGGCTTGCTAGCGACTGACCCGCCATACAACGTGCAGCAACTTTAGCAAGTGCAATACCTGTCGCTTTAGAAACAAATGGTACTGTACGTGCAGCACGTGGGTTTACTTCGATTAAGTAAACTTTACCGTCTTTCACAGCAAACTGAGTATTCATCAGACCTACTACGCCAAGCTCTAGTGCCATATCAGTCACTTGCTTACGCATTACGTCTTGTACTTCAGCAGTTAGTGAGTGAGCTGGTAATGAACACGCTGAGTCACCTGAGTGAACACCTGCTTGCTCAATGTGCTCCATGATACCACCGATGATTACTTGCTCACCGTCACAGATAGCGTCAACGTCAACTTCGATTGCGTTATCTAAGAAGTGGTCAAGTAGTACTGGCGCTTCATTTGACGCTGATACTGCTTCAGTCATGTAACGACGTAAATCGTCTTCATCATAAACTACTTCCATTGCGCGACCACCTAGTACGTAAGAAGGACGTACAACCAGTGGGAAGCCGATTTCAGCAGACTTAACAATCGCTTCTTCTAAAGAAGTAACCGTTGCATTCTCTGGTTGAAGAAGATCTAGACGCTCAACAAGCTGTTGGAAACGCTCACGGTCTTCTGCACGGTCGATTGCATCTGGTGAAGTACCAATAACTGGCACACCATTCGCTTCAAGTTCACGAGCAAGTTTCAGTGGTGTTTGACCACCGTACTGAACGATAACACCTTTTGGCTTTTCAACGCGTACGATTTCTAATACATCTTCTAGCGTGATTGGCTCGAAGAATAAACGATCAGATGTATCGTAGTCAGTTGAAACAGTTTCAGGGTTACAGTTAACCATAATTGTTTCATAGCCGTCTTCACGTAAAGCTAATGCTGCGTGAACACAACAGTAATCGAATTCGATACCTTGACCGATACGGTTAGGACCACCACCGATTACCATGATTTTATCTTTGTCAGATGGATTCGCTTCACATTCTTCATCATAAGATGAGTACATGTAAGCTGTGTCTGAGCTGAACTCCGCAGCACACGTATCAACGCGCTTATATACAGGCACGATATCTAACTGGTGACGCTTCTTACGAATTTCTGCTTCAGAAACACCGGCAATTTCAGCGATACGCGCATCAGCAAAACCTTTACGCTTAAGCTTACGTAAAAACTCAGCATTTAGACCAGCCATACCTACTTCGCTGATTGTTGCTTCGTCTTTTAAGATGTCTTCGATTTGTACTAAGTACCAAGGGTCAATCTTAGTTAATTCGAATACGTCTTCTACGCTCATACCGTGACGCATTGCATCAGCAACGTACCAAATACGCTCAGCACCTGGCTCACGTAATTCACGGATGATTTTTTCTTTTGCTTTCGGATCATCAAGGGCAACAATTGGGTTAAAGCCCGTTGCGCCTACTTCAAGACCACGTAGTGCTTTATGCAGTGATTCTTGTTGGTTACGACCAATCGCCATAACCTCACCTACAGATTTCATCTGTGTTGTAAGACGGTCGTTTGAACCTGCGAATTTTTCGAAGTTAAAACGTGGGATCTTAGTAACAACGTAATCAATTGACGGCTCGAAAGACGCTGGTGTTTTACCGCCAGTGATGTCGTTTTGTAGCTCATCAAGGGTGTAACCTACTGCTAGTTTTGCAGCGATTTTCGCAATTGGGAAACCGGTTGCTTTTGATGCTAATGCAGAAGAACGCGATACACGTGGGTTCATCTCGATGATAACCATACGGCCATCAACTGGATTCACACCAAACTGTACGTTTGAACCACCTGTTTCAACACCGATTTCACGAAGTACCGCCATCGATGCATTACGCATGATTTGGTATTCTTTATCAGTTAGTGTTTGCGCTGGTGCAACCGTGATTGAGTCACCAGTGTGAACACCCATAGGGTCAAAGTTTTCGATAGAACATACGATGATACAGTTGTCGTTTTTGTCACGAACAACTTCCATTTCGTACTCTTTCCAACCGATTAATGATTCATCGATTAAAAGTTCATTTGTTGGTGATAAATCTAAACCACGCTCACAAATTTCATCAAATTCTTCTTGGTTGTATGCAACACCACCACCGGTACCACCCATAGTGAATGATGGACGAATGATACATGGGAAACCGATGCGGCTAAGTACATCGTGTGCTTCTTCCATTGAGTGAGCGATTTCTGCACGCGGACACTCAAGGCCAATGTTCTTCATTGCTTCGTCAAAACGCTCACGGTTTTCAGCTTTATCGATTGCATCAGCAGTTGCACCAATTAGCTCAACACCGTGTTTTGCCAGTACGCCGTGCTTATCTAAATCAAGTGCACAGTTTAATGCTGTTTGACCACCCATAGTAGGCAGTACTGCATCTGGCTTTTCTTTTTCAATGATTTTCTCTACCACTTCCCAGTGAATTGGTTCGATGTACGTCGCATCCGCCATTTCAGGGTCAGTCATGATAGTTGCAGGGTTCGAGTTTACAAGAATTACTCGAAAGCCTTCTTCTCGTAGTGCTTTACACGCTTGTGCACCAGAGTAGTCAAATTCACAAGCTTGACCGATTACGATCGGGCCTGCGCCTAAGATAAGAATGCTTTTTATGTCGGTACGTTTTGGCATTGTTACTCCGGTTAAATTAGTTAGAACGTGCTTGCATCAGGTCGATGAAGTGGTCAAATAATGGTGCCGCATCATGTGGACCTGGGCTTGCTTCAGGGTGACCTTGGAAGCTAAATGCAGGCTTGTCTGTGCGGTGAATACCTTGTAGCGTGCCATCGAATAATGATACGTGAGTTGCACGTAAATTCGCTGGTAATGTTGCTTCGTCAGCTGCGAAACCGTGGTTTTGCGCTGTGATCATTACAACATTGCGGTCAAGGTCTTTAACTGGGTGGTTACCACCGTGGTGACCAAACTTCATTTTCACCGTTTGTGCACCTGAAGCAAGTGCAAGTAATTGGTGACCTAAACAGATACCAAAGATTGGCGTGTCTGTTTCTAGGAAAGTTTTAATTGCTTCAATCGCGTAAGTACACGGCTCAGGGTCGCCTGGGCCATTTGATAAGAAGATACCGTCTGGGTTTAATGCCAGTACGTCTTCTGCAGATGTTTGTGCAGGAACAACGGTTAATTTGCAACCGCGGTCAACTAACATACGTAAGATATTACGTTTAACACCGAAGTCATAAGCAACAACGTGGAACTTCTCGTCTGCTGCTTCTAGCGTTTTAAAGCCTGAACCTAACGTCCAGCTTGATTCGCGCCACTCAAAATTTTCCTTGGTTGAGACAACTTTTGCTAAATCCATGCCTTTTAAGCCTGGGAAGGCTTGCGCAGCTTCAAGCGCTTTATTCTCATCTAACTCGTCGCCTGCAATGATACAACCATTTTGAGCGCCTTTATCACGTAAGATACGTGTTAATTTACGAGTGTCGATGTCAGCAATACCTAAGATATTGCGTTCTTTTAAGTAATCACTTAACGATTGCTCGTTACGGAAATTACTTGCTAGCAGTGGCAAATCACGGATCACTAGGCCTTTAGCCCAGATTTGACCCGCTTCTTCGTCTTCGCTGTTAGTACCCGTATTACCGATATGTGGGTACGTCAAAGTTACGATTTGTTCCGCGTATGAAGGGTCAGTCAAAATTTCTTGATAACCAGTCATAGACGTATTGAATACTACTTCACCGACTGACATGCCGTCAGCGCCGATTGCAGTACCGCGAAACACTGTGCCGTCTTCTAGGACTAACAGAGCGGATTTAGTCAAGTTAACCTCCTAACAGTAAAAAACGGGAGTAAAGTCATTTGCTCTACTGCCCGTTTATAGCGATTGGAAACACGCATTTATGAATTTTTGGCAAATTGGCGCTATTCTACAGCAATTTAGCTTTCAGATCTAATCTTAATTAATAAAATAGTAAAAATAAGCGTTATTAACTAAAAATTCACTGAAACTGCCAAAAAAGAAACTAAACTACTTCAAGTCAAGCACATCTTGCATGTCATAAAGTCCAGCTGGTTTATTTTTCAACCAGCCCGCAGCTCTTACGGCACCTAACGCGAAGGTCATTCTTGAACTTGCTTTATGAGTTAATTCTAGCCTTTCGCCAGAAGTTGCGAAATATGCGGTGTGTTCACCTACTATATCTCCGCCTCTCATGACTGAATAACCTATTTCATTTTGCGATTTTGCGTGTTCGTCATTGCTTCTATCAAAACGCGCGACCTCATCATGCTGCCAACCTTTTGCCTCGGCAATAGCTTCACCAATTGCCAATGCAGTTCCTGATGGCGCATCGATTTTGTGACGATGATGAGCTTCAAATATTTCGATATCCATGTCATCGCCAAACTTCACAGCCGCAGTCTGCACTAAGTTAAGCAGTAAATTCACACCTACGCTATAGTTGCGGGCAAAAACAATCGGAATGTGTTTCGCCGCTTCATTAAGCGCATCAAGATCATCTTGGTTAAGGCCCGTAGTACCAATTACCATCGCGATATTTTTTTCGACCGCTGTTTTTAAATGGTTGCGCATTCCTGCCGGTAAAGTGAAATCAATCAATACATCAGCATCTTTTACGTCAGTTTCTTTACTAAATGTTACATCTGATGATGCAGCGCTGTTTAATTGATTAACCGCAATATCTAAAAGTGGCGAGTTATCACGCACGTACGCGCCCGTTAATGTTGCGTCATCTTTTTTTGAGACAGCTTCTAAAAGTGCAAGTCCCATGCGGCCGTTTGCGCCAAATACACCTATGCGGTTCATATAGTTACCTTATCTATTCTTCTTAGCTGGCTGGATTTTATCGAAAACTCATGTAATAGTCAGGTTAGCTTATAAAAAATACAGAGCTAATTTTAGATTTATTAATAGAACAACAATAATAACAGATAGTCTTTGCATTTAGCCATCTATACATTTAAACTTCTTCCTTTGCGCCGATTTGGTCTTTGGCTTGCGGGCGCTGTTGATGTCTTTTAGACACAACTAAATACAGCTAAAAGAAGTGTTTGGCTGTGTTATTGGTTATCTAACGAGGAATATGATGCAGCCATCATTTAATAAAACAAAAGCAAAGCTTTCTTTGCTGCCGCTTTTGGTGTTTGTCGGCTTATTTTTAGGCGCTGGCTTATACTTACAGTCTCAAGGTGTCGATTACGCCTTCTATCAATTGCCTGCTCCAGTGGCAATTTTGCCAGCTATCATGCTGGCGTTTATCTTAAATAAAAATACCATCAACCACAGTGTTGAAACCTTTATTAAAGGTGCGGGCCATAGCAACATCATCACTATGTGTTTGATTTATTTGCTTGCCGGTGCATTTTCTGCGGTTGCTGGTGCAACCGGTGGTGTTGATGCCGTAGTTAATGCCGGTTTATCACTTATTCCACCTGCTCTGTTACTACCTGGGTTATTTCTAATTGCTGCGGTAGTGTCGACTGCGATGGGTACTTCAATGGGTACTATCGGTGCGATTGGCCCGATTGCTTATGCCGTCGCCCAAAAAACAGGCATTGATCCATCCCTGATGGCAGGCACGATTGTATCAGGTGCCATGTTTGGTGATAACTTATCAATCATCTCTGACACAACTATTGCTGCAACCCGCACGCAAGGCTGTGAAATGAAAGATAAATTTCGTGAGAACTTAAAAATCGCCTTACCTGCTGCGGCATTAACTATCGGCTTGTTATTCTTCTTAACGCCTGCTGCAGAAGCTGTAGAGACACAAGACTTCGATATCTTACTAGTATTACCTTATGCCTTTATCTTAGTGCTCGCGGTAATGGGCTTTAACGTATTCGTGGTGCTGTTTAGCGGTATAATCTTCGCTGCACTTATGGGCTTTACTGGCAGCTATGAAGGTGCGAGTTTTGTTAAAGATGTTTATAAAGGCTTTACTGACATGCAGGAAATTTTCTTGCTATCGATGTTTATTGGCGGTCTTTCAGAGTTTATCCGTATTAATGGTGGTCTTGATTATATTGCTAACAAAATTCAGGCAATTACAAAAATCATTGCAAAATGGCACCGTAAAGTAGCAGATCAATTAGGTATTGCTGCACTGGTTATGACTAGTAACTTATGTATTGCCAATAATACCGTGTCTATTATTGTTGCAGGCCCAATTGCTAAAAAATTAGCAGATGATGGCGAAATTACAGGCAAGCGTTCAGCAAGCTTACTTGATATTTTTGCTTGTGTTACGCAAGGCTCATTGCCGTATGGCGCACAAGCACTTCTACTCGGCGCAACATTCAAAATTAGCCCATGGGAAGTCTCTACCTCTTCTTACTACTGCTTTATTCTTGCCTTTACTGCCGTTGCAGTAATTTGCTTACGCAGAAATAAAGCATAAGTTAAATAATTTTTCTCAAGATACGCCCAAATATGGGCGTATCTGCTATAATCCAACCTTTGTATCCCCCTTTACACCATCAATATTGAGATATGAACTTGAAAAAGATCCTTTCTGTTGCTGCGCTTTGTGCAGTAAGTACTTCTGGCTATGCCGCTAATTGGAGCTCTACGCAATTACACGTTAATAACGGTGAACACAAAAACCCGTTTTCATTAACTAAGTCAAATACCACGGTTGTATCACTACAGCATGCGTCTGGTTATGACTATGGCGACAACTTCTTTTTTATTGATTACAGCGACGACGACCGTCAAGATGGCTATCAAGATAAAGACTTTTACGGTGAGTGGTATTCAACATTTAGCTTATCAAAAATCTCTGGCAGTGATTTCTCATACGGCGCAATTGCTGATGTGGGTTTAACGGCAGGTTTTAATGCCGCAGGTGACTCGAAAGTTCTTAAGTATTTACCTGGTGTAAAGCTTAGCTGGCAAGCACCGGGCTTTAGCTTTTTATCTACTTTATTTACCGCTTACATCGATGACAGTGAAGGCGTAGCACGCGGTGGCGCACCAACTGAAACAAACAGCTGGATGATTGATGTTGCTTGGGGCTACCCATTTACTATTGGCTCACAAAAGTTCAACGTAACAGGCCATGTAGAATACATTGCAGAGCGTGAAAATGAATTTGGCGAAGATGTTAAAGCGTGGATTTTAGCGCAGCCAATCATTACGTGGGATTTAGGTCACGCAATGAGCATGAAAGAAAACACCTTACTGCTAGGCCTTGAGTGGCAATACTGGCACAACAAGCTAGGTACAGACACAACTGAGTCAGTACCACAACTTCACGTTGAGTGGACGTTCTAATAAGCTGAAAGCTGAAAAAATTAAAGCCTGTATAGTCAGCTAGAATACGGGCTTTGTTTTAATTAAATTGATTAGAAGTCCATTTAGACACATAGCGACCACCTGCAACAGCTATTTTCTCTAAACGGTCGCAGGCACCAAAAGCAACTCCTGAACCAATTTCCTTCGTTGTTTTAGCTATAATCTCATCACCTTTTTTAAGTTGCACATGTAATGTTGCTGATGAGCTTGGTCTCACCGATGGAAAAACCCATCTATGCGAGTTTATTTCAATATATTTCGCTTCAACGACATACTCTGCTTTGGATTTTTCTTGTTGTTCAACTAATGTTACTAAATAATTTTTTGCTGAATCAGTAATTGAATTAGCTAACTTATCAAGCATGACACAATCACGTTGAACTTTATCTGCTTCAACTCCAAGGGCAAAATGCACTGCATTTAACGCTATAGGAGGTGTAGGCTTTAAGGCAATTGCTTGAGTTTGCTGCTGTTTGGTGCTTTTACAGGCGGTTAAAGACACTAAAGTACATAGCAAAAAAGTAGGGATAGAATACTTCATATTAATTCCATTTAATTGTTTTTATTATTAAATCAGATAGTTATTTGATGATAATAGACATCGACGAAAAATGAAACAAAAAGAGCTGCATAAGCAGCTCTGGGAAGATTTAATTACAGTTTACACTGTGGGGTTTTGCCTTTTGCTTTAGCGGCTTGTTGGGCTTTTAATGCATCCGACATGTGCTTTTGAAGCTCTTTAATGCGGTTACCCGGTGCAGGGTGAGTCGACATAAATTCTGGAGTACCGCTACTGCCCGCAGCACTCATATTTTGCCAAAGCGATACAGATTGCTCTGGGTTAAACCCTGCTTTTGCCATTAAATCTAAGCCAACAATATCTGCTTCTGATTCATGTGAGCGACTAAACGGTAAGACAACACCATACTGTGCCCCCAAACCTAAAGCTTGCATGATCTCACCGCGATATTGCACATTACCCATATCAAGTGCTGCACCACCAACTTGCAGACCTGTTTGTAACAATGCATTTTGTGATACACGTTCATTAGAATGCTCAGCAATAACGTGTGCAACCTCGTGACCTAGTACCGTTGCTAGTTGATCTTGATTTACAGCAACTTTTAATAAACCTGTATGAACGCCAATATAACCCCCCGGTAATGCAAATGCGTTTGCTGAGTCTTCTTCAAACACGACTACTTCCCACGATTGCTTTGCATACTCGTTAGGTAAAACGGCAATAACATCATCGGCAATACATTTCACATAAGCATTGACGCCAGGATCGGTATTAACAGGTTGTGTTTTTTTCATTTCAGCAAAACTTGCTTGACCCATTTGGCTCATTTGTTGGTCTGAATAAAGCGCGATTTGTGTACGCCCTGTTGGAGAGGTTTTACAGCCAGCTAAAACAGCGGTGGCTAACACTGCCATGATTAACTTTTTCATACTAGTCCTTCAAATACTTAGTGTAATTGTGGCTAATATAGCAAAGCATTGCTTAATTTTATATGAAAATGAACAATCACCCGCTCACTTGTTATCATTTGGTTAATTCTTTTACTTAGCAGGCAAACTAAGTTCACCACAGTGACTCACACTGCTACAATAGTGACCTAATGTTTGATGAATGAGTAAACAATGCCTTCCCCTGAGACTTTAAATAAACGCATTTTATTACCTTTACTGGCAAGTATTGTCGCAATTACGCCTTTAGCAATTGATTTATATTTACCGGCAATGTTGGTGATTGCCAACGACTTACAAACTACCATGCCAAATGTGCAAATCTCGCTCAGTATTTATTTGGCGGGTTATGCTCTGGGTATGTTGTTTTTTGGCCCGATAGCCGATGAACTTGGTAGACGATTACTCGCAAAGGTGGGCTTAGCACTATTTGGGAGCAGCTCATTAGCACTGGCATTTTGTACCAACATCGAATTATTTTGGTCTTTAAGAGCCGTGCAAGCATTCACAGGTGCCGCTGCGACAGTCGTAGTGCCAGGTATTATTCGCCACATTTACCGAGAGAACACCGCCAAGGGCATGTCTTATGTCTCGATGATTATGATGGTTGCCCCGTTAATTGCGCCTACTCTAGGCTCATTAATCATGGGAATTTCAACATGGCAGGTTATTTTCATTGCATTAGCTGCTTACAGTTTTGCCATTTTAGCTTTGGTGCAAATTCATTTAATCGATATTCCAATCTTTAAGAGTCAGCAACGTGGTTTGGCACTGTTCTTTAATAGTTATAAAACGGTATTTTCTCGTCGTAGTGCCCTTGCCGATATTGCCAGCTCAATGTTTGCCTCATTTGCATTCTTTTGCTTTTTAACATCGGTACCTTATGTATATCTCGATTTCTTCAAAGTAGATGAACAATTGTTCGGTGTGTTATTCGCCTTTAACGTGCTGGCTTTAATGTTCGGTAACTTTATGAATACACGTTTAGTGCCGCGCTTAGGTTCTCGTAAACTGTTATTTATTGGGCTAGGTATTGGCTTTGTGTCTGGCGGGGCATTGTTGTTATTCAGTGTGATGCATTTATCGCTGTATTTTATCGTTGCTACCATCGCACCACTGATGATGAGCTTGGGTATTGTCGCGAGTAATGCAGACTCATTAATACTGATGCAATTTGAGGAAAAGTCAGGCACTGCAACAGCTGTTATTGGTACCCTGAGATTCGGCAGTGGCGCTTTAGTTGGGCCTATCCTTGCTTTTGTTCACCCACAAAGTGCGATTCCATTTTCTGCTATGATGTTCAGCGCACTGATACTGATCTTACTTGTACAGCTTTGGCATCGAAAACGATACCAATCGACTTAAATATTGAACACAATTGTAATAAAAAAAATGCCTGTAATTAACAGGCATTTTTTATATCTCTTTAGAGCTTATTCAGCTTCTTTCGATACCATAACCATTGCAGGGCGTAATAAACGGCCATTTAATGTATAACCTTTTTGCATTACTGCAAGAACAGTATTTGGCGCTACATCATTGCTCGGCTGAATTGACATTGCTTGATGGAATTCAGGGTTAAATTGTTCACCCTGTGGGTTAACAATTTCAACACCGAATTTTGATACCGCATCATTAAAGCTCTTAACAGTCATTTCGATACCTTCAAGCACAGGCTTAAGCTGCTCATTTTCTTTATCAGAAAACTCAATCGCACGCTCTAGGTTATCGATAACAGGTAGTAATTCGTTAGCAAACTTTTCAAGTGCAAATTTATGCGCTTTTTCTACATCTTGAGCGGCACGACGACGCATGTTCTCAACATCTGCAGCAGCACGAACAACACTGTCTTTTTGATCGTTGATTGTTTGTTTAGCCGCTTCTAATTCGCTGTGTAGTAGTGCGATTTCAGCTTCAGGGCTCATTTCTTCGCCGTCAACTTGTTCAGCCGCTTTTTCTGCAGCTTCTACTTCAGCTTGCATTTGTTCAAATTCTTCGTTTAGTTCAACTTCTTGCTCTGGTGATTTTGTCTGCTCAGACATAGCTTACATGCTCCAATTCTTTACAACTGCGGTAATTATGGGGATTGAATTAAAAGATTCAAGAGGCTGATGAGCCGATTAACTTAAATTCTTGGATGATTGCTTCTATTTGCGCTGATTTTGGACAAATTACGCAAAATCGGCTCTGGTATTCATGGTTATTGAAATAAGGAACGCTGATCACCATCAACTCATTACAGTCTGTAAATGGCAATTGTTCTGTGTTTAACACCGATAACCCATTTTTAAATGCGAGTTTGTCTTCAACAAAATTTAAAAACGATACACCAATATTTAAGCTGGTTTGGCAATCAACTTGGCGGTAAAGGTAGTTTTCACCTACCACAATGCTGTTATCTGAACCGAGTTTTTGACTTAATTGCCGAGTCCATTGTGTTAAAGAGTCATGGCAATTATGTGGTGCAGTGGCTGCCATTGCCTGCATTCGATATAAGCCTTCCATTAAGGTTTGCTGGCTAAATACGGTATTAAGCCAAGTAGCAAACTGGTAACGAACGACATCCGATGAATCTTCAGGTTTGGTAATGCAAATGTTATGGCTTTGCCCTGCTCTATCGATCAGTAGAATAAGCCAATTGCTACCATCAAAATCAAGCACCTCTACTCGAAAGACCAGCTGTGAGCTGACTTGAGGTAAGCCCACACAACAACACACTTTATAGCGCTGACTCAAACCATGGGCGAGCTCAACTAATTGTGCTTGCTCGGGCTGCCAATATGTTGCAATTTCAGGCAGAGCAAAAAACTCAGTAAGCCAATAATCAAACCCAGCATTGGTAGGTACGCGGCCAGCAGAAGTATGTGGCGAATAAAGCAAGCCTTCTTTTTCAAGTCGTGCCATTGCGTTACGAACCGTTGCCGAGCATACCGCCATGCCTTTTTGTTTGGCAATTCGGGTAGAGGCAACAGGCTGGCCTTCACCGTTACAGTAAAGGCTCATTACAGCTGAAAAAATTTGTTGGTCACGCGGATTTAATTTCATAATTTATACATCTTGCTTCTTGCCAGTGGATATTTGGGCGCCGCAAGTTTATTTCAAGTTATTTTCAAAGCATTAATTTTTAATGTAATCTAGCGATATGAAAGTTTAAGTGCAAATAACATGGATTCACCGTTTAAAACCATAGGTTTAATTGGCAAACCTAATCACAGCGGGGCAGCTGCCACACTTGCTCGCCTTCACACATTTTTGCGAGCCTTGGGTTTTGAAGTGCTAGTAGAACAGCGCACCGGCCGCCAACTTGAAGATCTTCCCCGAGAAAACCTTGTTAAATTAGTCGATTTAGGTGAACGTGCAGACTTAGCCATAGTCGTCGGCGGTGATGGCAATATGCTTGGCGCAGCTCGAGTTTTAGCGCGTTTTGATGTTGCCGTAATTGGTGTAAACCGTGGTAATCTAGGCTTTTTAACTGATTTAAACCCAGAAGGTTTCGAAGCCAGCCTTGAACAAGTATTAAGTGGCCAGTTCCTCGAAGAAAAACGCTTCTTGCTTGAAGTTGAAGTATATCGCCATGCCGAACTCAAAAGTGCAAACTTGGCAGTGAATGAAGCAGTACTTCATGCTGATAAAGTTGCCCACATGATTGAGTTTGAGGCCTTTATCAACAACGACTTTGTATTCTCGCAACGCTCAGACGGTTTAATTGTTTCAACCCCAACTGGTTCAACTGCTTATTCATTATCTGGTGGCGGGCCGATTTTGACGCCAGAGCTTAATGCGATTTCACTTGTGCCTATGTTCCCGCACACATTATCAAGCCGCCCTCTTGTGGTTGATGCTGATAACGAAGTGCGTTTAAAGCTCAGTCTTGACAATACTGATAGCCTGCAAGTCAGTTGTGACAGCCATGTGGTTTTAGCTGTATTACCTGGCGATGAAGTGGTGATAAAAAAAGCAGATAAGCGTCTGCGCTTGATCCACCCTAAAGAATACTCTTACTACAATGTATTAAGAAAAAAATTAAACTGGGGAAGCCGCTTATTTTAAGCGGCTTTTTTTATCTCAATTGATTGCCAAGGCACATTGAATAGCGCAAAATAATCAAACTTAATGCTGTATTATTTTAAGGATTCTAAGGCGAAATGAGCTATATCGTTTTTCTTGCTCTGTTATTACTGATCACCTTGCTAGGTTGTTACTGGATGGTTGAGAGCAACCGTCGCAAGGCTATTGAAGCTGAAAAAAAACGTTTTAATCAACGAGTAAAAGAAATCAATAATGATTTTAAAGATAAGTTAATTGATTTCAGCGAGAGTAAAATCATTCGTCCGAAGAACATCTCGCGTTTGAGCATGATCACTAGCAATTACTTTGTTGTGCAAGCCCATAACGAAGAAAACCTCACATATCTTGAATACATTAGTGATTTACTGCTTAACACAATCATTATGGAAGCCAGTAAAGCACAAAGCCCAGAACAGATTGATCAGCTTGCAGACAGGTTACAGTATTTCATGGCTGAATTACCTTACAATGGCATTGAATATAACAAAGCGTTTTACCAAGAGTCCCTTCCATCACTCATTGAAGTAATTAAATATCAGCCCCCCGCCGATTTACAAGACGATCAGCCGCCAGCCCAGAGCACACAAGCGTCAGATGATTCCACACCAGAAAATCAATTGTCAGAATTAAGCAAAGCTTAAAAATTTAATTTGCAAAACCCGAAAACACTGTATAAATTAACAGTTAATTAGCTGGATGGATAAACAGTATGTTAATCGGGTTAGAAATTAAAAACTTTGCCATTGTAAGTAATTTAAGTACTGAGTGGCACAATGGTATGACAGCCATTACAGGTGAAACAGGTGCGGGTAAATCAATTGCAATTGATGCCCTCTCTTTATGTTTAGGTGAACGCGCTGATGCTGGTGCCGTTCGCCCTGGTACTGATCGTGCAGAAATATGCGCACAATTTGATATTAGCCAACTCCCTCTTGCCCAACACTTTTTAGAGCAACATTTACTCTCAAACAACGAAGGCGAATGTTTACTACGCCGTGTTATTTGCAAAAATGGCCGTAGCAAAAGCTATATTAATGGCAGCTCAGTTACCGCTGCACAGTTAAAAGAGTTAGGTCAGTACTTAATTTCTATTCACGGGCAACATGCCCATCAACATTTATTAAAAGCTGAACACCAGCTACATCTGCTTGATGCCTATGCCGGCCACAATCAATTATTAGCTGATGTTAAAGAACGCTTTAAAGCCTACCAAGCCTTACTCAAAGAATTTAACCAGCTTGAACAACAACAGCAGCAACAGGCAGCTCAAAAGCAATTACTTGAGTATCAAGTAGCCGAACTTGATGAATTTGCTCTGCAACCGGGTGAATTTGAAGAGATTGAAGCTGAGCATCATAAACTAAGCCATAGCCAGACTATTTTAGAGTCATGCCAACGTGAGCTACAACACTTATACGAAAGTGATGAGCAAAGTGCGTGTTCATTATTGCAACATAGTGCTCAACAATTTGCAGAGCTAGCAAGCTACGATGAGAGCTTATCTAGCATAGCATCACTACTGAGTGAAGCTGCCGTTCAAGTTGAAGAAGCAAGCCGCGAGATACGCAGCTATGTTGATGTTACCGACTTAGACCCAGCACGCTTAGACGAAGTTGAAACTCGTTTAACAGGTGCTATGGATCTTGCCCGTAAACATCACATAAAGCCAGAAGAGCTTGTTGAGTTTCACCAGTCAATCTCTGAAGAATTAGCATCAATTAGTTATAACAGCGACCGCCTTGTGGCACTTGAAAGCGAAATCAGCGATGCCCTTGAGCAGTACAAACAAGCAGCTCAACTATTAAGTGAAAGCCGCCATAGTTATGCAGATACGCTTAATCAGTTAATTAGTGATAGCATGGCGAATTTATCGATGGAAAACGGCAAGTTTGCTATTGATATTCAACAAGCTAGCGATAAAGCACCAAGTGCAATGGGTTTTGATACTGTGTCGTTCTTGGTATCGACCAACCCGGGTCAACCGCTACAAGCACTGTCTAAAGTGGCCTCTGGTGGTGAGTTATCGCGCATTAGTTTAGCTATTCAGGTAATTATTGCTCAGCGTGTTACAACGCCGACCCTCATTTTCGATGAAGTTGATGTAGGTATTTCAGGCCCTACTGCTTCTGCAGTCGGCAAGCTATTACGCCAGCTAGGTAAATCGACCCAAGTTATTTGTGTAACTCACTTGCCACAGGTTGCAAGTTCTGGGCATCAGCAATTTTTTGTAGCCAAAGAAATTGCAAACGGCGAAACCTTTACACAAATGAATAAACTTTCAAAAGATGGCCGTATCGATGAAATTGCCCGACTACTTGCTGGCGACAACATTAGTAAAATGGCACGAGCGAATGCCAAAGAGCTTATTAGCGCACATGCATAAGTTGATAATTAATACTGTTGAGAGTTTAAGTTGTTTAGAGTTTAGAAATGAATATTAAAAATATGTTTACCGCTTTAGTGCTTGGCTTGATTGCGCTGAGTTCAAACCATTCACAGGGTTCAACAGCTGATTCAGCTTATCAAGGTGCGCAATTAATCGTTATTTTATTTGAATGTATTTTAATTGCCCTCCCGACTACCGCATTTTTGTTGGTTATTTGGAGTCGTTGGAAGCATTTACGCTTTAAGCAGTTACTACAAACTGTGTTAAATTCATCTTTAGTATTAATGTTAATTAGCATGCTAGCTGTTAATCAATTAACACTCGACTTTTCGTCATGGTTAATTGTATTTGCAATAGGCCATACATTACTTGTTGGTATTAGTTATTTATTGCTTAAACAGCACACTAATAGAGTGAAAAGCTCTCTGACAGGCTGTTGGTAGCCGCTCCATAATTTGCACACATTTGCTGGTTAGTATAAGCACACATTAAGCTTATTCTGACTGCAAATGAAATACTCTTTACTTATTGCTACGTATTTACTGTCTTTCTTGTGTGTAGCAGCTTCACTGCCAAGCTCTCTATTAAATCAAGTCACTGACCTTGAGAACCAAGGCAAGCTCAGTGAAGCACTCACTATTCTTGAGCAATACAAAGATAATAATAGCGCTACATCGCCCCCCGAAATTGCTATGGCACAAGCGCCTCTTTTACGTAAACAAGGTCATTATAACGAGGCGATAGAACTGCTATCGCCATTACAAAAGCTTGCTAGTTTGAGTAAAAAAGACCAATACCACATTCAAAAAGAGCTAGGGATCAACTACCGTCGCCAAGTAAAAACAATAGAAGCAAAAAATCATTATATGGCAGCCTTAGCACTTGCAAATGAGCTTGAAGACAAAAACCTACAAGCACAAAGCCATAGCAATTTAGGTTCACTCTACGACACGCTTAATGATCTTGAACAATCAATGCATCATCAAGTAAAAGCACAAGCGTTATTAGAAAACAGCGATAATTATGAACTAGTTGCCACTAATTTTTATAACTTAGCAAACCTTGCTCACAGGCTTGATGACCTTTCGCAATCTGAGTACTTCTATAAAAAAGCACTCGAGTTTGATATTAAAACCAAAAACCAAATGAATATTGCAGATACCAGCTTACAACTTGCCAAGCTGGTGTATAAACGAGGCGATTTAGAGCAGGCTCTTCCCTTATTAAATAACGCCTATACACGATTAGCCGATATCAATGCCTATGAAAATATGGCGACGGCGAAGCATACGTTGATGCAATTGTATTTGAAAATAGGCAACCAGCATATGGCATTGAGTAGTGCAGAGTCGGGGCTCAACGCAGCGCTTAAATCTGGCTCGGCTTTAAGTAAAATTTACTCTTACTTTAACTTAGTTGAATTACATTTAGCACTTAAAAACTCTGAGCTAATTGGTCTCTATTTAAGTCGAACAAAAGAGTTGTTAACTGATATTGATAACCGCTTATTGAATCAAAAACAGCACGGCTATACCGCAATTTATGCTGAACTTATCGGTGATTACAAGCTAGCTGCTGAGCAGCTAAAGCTTGAAAATAAACTGGCCGAGTCTTTATTTGAAGAGCATTTAAATAAAGCCGTCGAAAAGAATAAAAAGCAATTAACAGCAATCGAGCAACAGCAACGTATTGATGATGAAATTCAAAAAAACAAACTCGCAACTGCACAAATGAATAACCAGCGACTAGAAAAACAAATTTGGTTGTTATCTGCTGGTATTGTTTTGTTGTTTAGTACACTTGCGTTATTACTCTATTATTTCAAGCATCGAAAAGCGTTATTTAAAGCCAAGCTTTATCAATATAACTTAATTGAAAAAGACAAAATGCTTGCTGATATCTCTCATGAATTACGTACCCCACTGAGTGTATTAAAACTGCATATAGAAGCGCTTGAGCTCGATATTCAAGAAAACCGCGATCTCGCCTACAGCAAAATTAATGGCAAGATAGCGCAACTTAATAACTTAATTTCAGATGTATATCAGTTATCTCAAGCTGAAAACAAAACCCTGACATTGAACCTTCACCAATATAATGCCGCGCAAATTTTTGCTGAATACGAGCAAGACATGCGCCGTTATGTTTGCAGTCATCAGCTCACATTTTTTGCTGACATTGTTATTGCTGATGAGGTTGAGGTCACGATAGATAAACAAAAGCTCGACCAAATCCTCAACAATATTTTTACTAATGCGTGTCTATACACAGACTCGCCAGGCCATGTCCGACTTAAAGTTCGGGTCAACAAGCAAGAACTATTTATTCAAGTCGATGATACTTCTCCCGGTGTCGGTAAAGCTCATATAGGCAAACTTTTTGACCGATTATATCGTGTTGAAGAGTCTCGTAGCCGTGCATCGGGGGGGTCTGGTTTAGGGTTATCAATTTGTCAGAGTTTTGTTGAGTTGATGTCAGGTAATATTAACGCGTTACCAGGTAAGTCAGGTGGCTTATGTATCAGAATATTACTGCCTTTAGGCAATAAATAAGCCTCTCCATTTTTCCACCACATTTTATTGCTTAAATAGCACTATAAACTACTGTGGAACGGAACCATGTCAGAGTCATTAAAGCACGCTCAATGGGCAAAATCTGTTGAGCGTAAACACCGCCAAAGCAAAGTTAAAAAAACCAAAAAGTCGCCACTGCCAATTTACGCGGCCCTTGCCAGCATAATGTTAAGTGCAGGACTCTATTATGCAAGCTACGAAAAGCCAATAGAGTACCCTCCACTATCTGAAGCTGCTAAACAACGTATTTCTCAGTTCTTTGCAAAGCAATTCTTAATGGGCCAGTGGCGCTTAAATCAAATAAAGTACTCTACTAATGCGATTCAGGTTTATGTACAAACGCCTACTGCGATAGCCCTTGAAGGTGAGGCGTTAAGTCAATATTTACATTATGCGTTGTGCCCTAGTCCTAGCAAACGCATTTGGCAAGATATTCAAGCAAGAGAATTATCAGTGTATGTGTTCAGCCATTCTATTCGAAAAGGTGAACGTACTTTGTGTAACTGATATGAAAGCGATGAACGCCAAATCAATCGATTTGACGTTCATCATAGCGATAGCCTGCACCGTAAACGGAAGCGACTATCTTAGGAGAGAACTGTAAATTCTTTAGTTTTTTGCGAATATTTTTGATATGACTGTCGATTACGCGGTCGGTAATATCAAAGTTATTGGGTTGGATATGATCAAGTATCTGCTGTCTTGAAAAAACGCGCTTAGGGGCTTTATACAAAAGCTTAAATACGTCAAATTCCACTTTAGTTAAACCCAAAGACACACCTTTAATCTCAACTTCAAGCGCATCTTCGTTTAAACAAATAGTAGCTGGCGTTTCAACAGTTTCATTGCGACTAGATACTGGCGCGCAGCGCCTTAAAATAGCTTTAACACGCATCACCAGCTCTGCACCGCTAAAAGGTTTACAGACATAGTCATCAGCGCCATGTTCTAGCCCTTTCAACCTATCAGCCTCTTCGACTTTAGCGGTTACCATAATAATAGGCACCATAGAAAAAGCGCGGATCTGCTTCATGCATTCCACGCCATCTAAATTGGGCAACATTACATCTAGAATTATTGCATCCGGACTATTTTCTTTAACCCACGACACCACAGCACTGCCATCAGTGATGTGGTGAGTAGTAAAGCCAGATGCATTGAAGAACAACAGCACTTGTTCTGCAATATCTAAGTCGTCTTCAACGACTAATATCTGCGGCATTTTTATTTCCGTTTTATATTTTTTTTATTGTTTTTAGTTGTTGCTTCACCATCGCTTTGAGGGCGTCTGATAAGGTTTCATCTAGTAAAACCATAGTCAGAATATCGTGCAAATCTTCACTATTCATGACCTCATTGAGTAAATCATTTTCAGATTTTGAACTTGGCTGAAAAAAGCTTAACTGCTCGTTATTTGTGTGTTCGCAAAACATTTTCTTTTTATCCATGTTGTTAGCATCAAATATTCAGATGGGCTTCTGCCTCTGATAAACATTAAAACGCAACAATATGGAGCAAATATGGAGTTAGTACGAAATAATGAATTTTTTCTATTTAACTGTAAAATTCATTCGTAGATTGTAGGTAATAAGCGTTATTTTTTCATTATTTTTCTGAATCTTGGTTTGATTCTCAAAACAGCTTAAAAATAGGCAATAAAAAAGCAAGCTCGATAGCTTGCTTTTAAAGTGTTGAATGGCGCCTTAGAATTAAACGTCTAAGTAATCCATAATCCCTTCAGCGGCATTTCGGCCTTCGAAAATAGCCGTTACCACTAAATCTGAACCGCGGACAATATCGCCACCAGCAAAGATTTTAGGGTTGGTTGTTTGGTGAGTAAATTCACCTTTTTCTGGTGCATTGATACCACCCCAGTGATTGATTTCAACACCATACGGTTCTAGCCAATCCATTTTATGAGGTTTAAAACCAAACGCCATGAGCACCTTGGTTGCTTCAATAACATGCTCAGAACCTGCTACTTCTTCAGCACGACGACGACCATTTTCGTCCGGCTCACCAAGTTGCGTTTTCACCATCTTAACGCCAGCAACTTTACCTTGCTCGTCAACCACGATACCTTTAGGTTGAACGTTAAAGGTAAATTCTACGCCCTCTTCACGGGCATTTTTAACTTCGCGCTTTGAGCCTGGCATGTTTTCTTCGTCACGACGATAAGCACAGGTTACTTTTGCAGCACCTTGTCGAATGGAGGTTCTCACACAGTCCATTGCTGTATCACCACCGCCTAACACAACGACTTTTTCGTTCGCCATATCGATATAAGCTTGCTTATCTTCTGCATAGCCCATTACTCGGTTTGTGTTACCAATTAAGAACGGCAGTGCATCAAACACACCATCAGCATCTTCGTTTTCAAGGCCTGCACGCATACTTTGATAAGTACCAACACCTAAGAATACGGCATCATATTCTGCTAAGATTTCATCAAGCGTAATATCAACGCCAACTTCAGTGTTTAGCTGAAACTCGACACCCATTTCAGTGAAAATTTCACGACGCTTTTGCATTACTTCTTTTTCAAGTTTGAATGAAGGAATACCAAACGTAAGAAGACCACCGATTTCTGGGTGACGGTCAAACACCACAGGCTTAACACCGTTACGTACTAAAATATCCGCACAACCTAAGCCAGCTGGGCCTGCACCAATGATAGCCACTTTTTTGTCAGACCAAACCACATACGACATATCTGGTTTCCAGCCCATCTTAAAGGCCGTATCAGTGATGTATTTTTCGATATTACCGATAGTGACAGCACCAAACTCTTCTTCAAGTGTGCAAGAGCCTTCACACAAGCGATCTTGTGGACAAACTCGTCCACACACCTCTGGTAAGCTATTTGTACGGTGAGACAGCTCTGCCGCTTCTAAAATACGGCCAGTACGAATGAGCTTTAACCATTGTGGAATATAGTTATGTACTGGGCATTTCCATTCACAGTACGGGTTACCACAATCTAAACAGCGATCCGCCTGTGAGTTAACTTGTGTCTCAGAAAATGGCTCGTAGATTTCTACGAAAGATTGTTTACGTGCTGAAATTGGCTTTTTACGCGGATCAACACGTTGTACATCGATAAACTGGTATACATTTTCGCTCATACTACCCCCTTACTGAGCCTGAACACGAAGCTCTGCGCTGCTGCGCGCTCTGTGTCCGAGTAAACTTTTTACATCACTAGATTTTGGCTTAACTAATTTAAACATAGGCATGTATAAATCGAAGTTAGCTAAAATCTGCTCAGCGCGGTTTGAGCCTGTAAGCTCTAAATGCTCAGCAATGAGTCCACGTAAATGTTCTTGGTGTGACGCCAACCCTTCAAGCGTGACAATTTCAACAAGCTCAGGGTTAATGCGTTTTTCAAAGTCATTGCCTTCATCAAGAATATAAGCAAATCCCCCTGTCATACCTGCACCAAAGTTGATACCCACTTTGCCAAGTACGCAAACCACACCACCTGTCATGTATTCACAGCCGTTGTCACCAACACCTTCTACAACCGCTTGTACGCCTGAGTTACGCACAGCAAAACGCTCACCAGCGCAGCCTGCAGCAAATAATTTACCGCCTGTTGCACCATATAAACAGGTATTACCGGCAATGGTTGCTTTATGGCTTTCGAATGATGAACCCAGCGGTGGGCGAATTACTAGCTTACCGCCAGCCATGCCTTTACCAACATAGTCATTAGCATCACCAACGAGTGTCATTTCAAGGCCACCAGCATTCCACACACCGAATGATTGACCCGCTGTACCATGAAGCTCAATAGAGACAGGATCAGCAGCCATACCTTGGTTACCATGTTTAGAGGCGATATAGCCTGACAACATAGCGCCCACTGAGCGGTCTGTATTGCAAATACGGTTAACCAGCGAAATACCCGATTTTTCATCAATTGCTTGCTTGGCTTTTTCAAGCAAGGTTTCATTTAGCTGACCTAAGTAGTGTGAGCTATTTGGCGCACTACAATATAAGGTTTCACCCGTAGGGTTGTTAGGCACAGCAATCACAGACGACAGATCTACTTTCTTTTGTTTCTCTGTGTTGCCTTCAATTGCTTCAAGTAAGTCCAAACGACCAATTAAATCAGTTAAACGAGTTACACCTAAGCTTGCCATAATTTGGCGTGCTTCTTCGGCTATAAACTTAAAGTAGTTCATCGCCATTTCTGGCAGGCCATGATAATGCTTTTGGCGCAGCGTATCGTCTTGCGTTGCAACACCGGTCGCACAGTTGTTTAAGTGACAAATACGTAAATATTTACAACCTAGTGCCACCATAGGGCCAGTACCAAAGCCAAAGCTTTCAGCACCTAAAATAGCCGCCTTAATGATATCTAAACCCGTTTTAAGACCACCATCAGTTTGCAAACGAATACGATGACGTAAACCATTTTCTACCAGCGCTTGCTGGGTTTCAGCAAGACCAAGCTCCCAAGGGCTACCTGCATACTTAACAGAAGTAAGCGGGCTTGCACCTGTGCCACCGTCATAACCAGCAATGGTAATTAAATCTGCATAGGCTTTAGCTACGCCAGTTGCGATAGTACCTACACCCGGCTCAGAAACGAGTTTCACCGAGATCAGTGCATCTGGGTTTACTTGTTTTAAATCGAAAATAAGCTGGGCTAAATCTTCAATCGAGTAAATATCGTGATGCGGCGGAGGCGAAATCAAGGTCACACCCGGCACTGAGTAACGTAATTTTGCAATATACGGCGTTACTTTTTCACCCGGTAATTGACCACCCTCACCTGGTTTTGCGCCTTGCGCCACTTTAATCTGAATGACATCAGCGCTACGTAAGTAATGTGGTGTTACACCAAAACGGCCCGAAGCAACTTGCTTAATACGTGAGTTTTTCTCTGTACCGTAGCGTAGCTTGTCTTCACCACCTTCACCAGAGTTTGAACAACCACCTAAGCGGTTCATTGCAATCGCGAGTGCTTCATGCGCTTCTGGCGATAATGCACCAATACTCATTGCGGCTGAGTCAAAACGTTTGTACAGCTCAGTTGCTGGCTCTACGTCATCAACACTCACACCTGTATCAGGAATTTTCACCGCCAGCATGTCACGTAAATTGGTGATCGGGCGGTTATTTACTAAATCAGCATATGCCAAGTAGTCTTTATAATCCCCAGAGCGCACTGCCTTTTGCAGTGTTTGAATAACATCTGGGTTATAAGCATGGTACTCACCACCGTGAACATATTTTAATAAGCCACCATGACTTAATAACTTACGTTTACTAAATGCCAGCTTATGAAGTTTACGTTGGTCATCATCAAAATCAGTAAAACATGCCCCTTTAATACGACTAGCTACACCGTTAAAACAAGTTTCTACAACCGCATCTGATAAACCAACTGCCTCAAATAACATTGAGCAGCGGTACGAAGCGACAGTACTGATACCCATTTTCGACATAATTTTATACAGACCCTTATTAATCGCATTACGATAAGCAAGCGTTACTTCGCAATAGCTTTTGTTCAGGGTCTTTTTGTCGCTCATTGCAACTAATGATTCATAAGCAAGGTACGGATAAATTGCCGTTGCACCAAAACCAAGTAATACCGCAAATTGATGCGCATCACGGACACTGCCTGATTCGATGATGATATTAGATTCACAACGTAAGTTATTATCGACTAAACGCTTTTGAATTGAACCAACCGCCATCGCAGCCGGGATTGGCAAATGCGTTTCGCTAAAGTTACGGTCACTTAAAATAAGCATGACACAGCCTGACGCTGCTTTTTCTTGTGCTTCATCACAAATACGTGTGATTGCGTTTTCTAAGCCTTCTTCTAGTGTGTAAGTGATATCAATTTTACAGTAACTGTAATGCTCATCGTCAGCATTGATCAGCTGTTGCATATCAGCGTACATCAAAATCGGCGTATCAAACTGTAAACGCTTAGCATGGCCGGTTGTTTCGTTAAATACGTTTTGCTCACTACCAATACAGGTTGCCAGTGACATAACGTGATTTTCACGAAGCGGGTCAATTGGTGGGTTCGTTACTTGCGCAAATTTCTGTCGGAAGTAATCGAACAGTGAACGATGACCCTCTGACAGTACCGCAAATGGCGTGTCATCACCCATTGAACCTGTTGCTTCTTGACCATTTTCACCCATAACACGAATCACGCTATCAAGCTCTTCGTTGGTGTAGCCAAACATTTTTTGATATTTAAGCAGTGTTTCGTCATCAAAAGAACGGTTACCCGCATCTTTTTCAGATAACTGTTCAAATGGCGTTAAACGCCTAACGTTTGCTTCAAGCCATGCTTTATATGGATGGCGTGACTTAAGATCTTGGTCAATCTCATCTGAATGCCAAATTTTACCTTGATGAGTATCAATAACTAATAACTCACCAGGGCCAACACGGCCTTTCTCAACCACTTCGTCTGGCGCGTAGTCCCAAATACCTACTTCTGAAGCAAGGGTAATAAAACCATCTTGCGTGATTACATAGCGCGCAGGGCGTAAACCGTTACGGTCAAGGTTACAAGCTGCAAAACGACCGTCAGACATTACAATACCAGCTGGGCCATCCCATGGTTCCATATGCATTGAGTTAAAGTCGTAGAATGCACGTAGGTCATCATCCATAGCACGGTTTTTTTGCCATGCTGGCGGCACAAGCATACGCATTGCACGGAATAAATCCATGCCACCGGCTAAGAACAATTCAAGCATATTATCTAAACTTGAAGAGTCAGAGCCACTTTCGTTCACGAATGGTGCTGCTGATTGCAAATCAGGAATAAGTGGTGAGGCAAACTTATACGCACGGGCACGAGCCCATTGGCGGTTACCTTGAATCGTATTAATTTCACCATTATGCGCTAAATAGCGGAATGGTTGCGCCAGTGGCCAACGAGGTTGTGTATTAGTAGAGAAACGTTGGTGGAATACACAAATCGCACTGGTCATGCGAATGTCAGCTAGGTCTAAATAAAAGTTAGGTAAGTCTACAGGCATCATTAAGCCTTTATAGACAGTGACCAAACCAGATAAGCTGGCAATATAAAAATGTTCATCGTTTTCGAGGCGTTTTTCAGCACGACGACGCGCTACATACAAGCGACGCTCTAAATCTTTTGGACGCCAGCCTTCTGGTGCGCTTACAAAAATTTGTTCAAAGCCTGGTAGTTGTTTTTTTGCAATTGGCCCTAAACAAGACGCATCAGTAGGTACAACGCGCCAGCCTTGAATGCTCAAGGTTTCTTTTTCGAGTTCTTCACTCAACACATCTTTAGCTGTTTGCGCAAGTACAGGATCGGCATTTAAAAATACCATGCCAACGGCGTAGTTCTTTCCTAGGTGCCAATCATGTTCGCTGGCAATAGCGCGAAAGAAACTATCAGGTTTTTGCATTAATAAACCACAGCCATCACCTGTTTTACCATCAGCAGAAATACCACCACGGTGTTCCATGCGATCTAAGCCAGTGATTGCTGTTCGAATCAAGCGGTGACTCGCCTGACCATTGACCTGGGCTATTAAGCCAAAGCCACAATTATCTTTTTCTAATTTTGAGTCGTATAACATAGACCCCTCCCCTTGCTACAACGACTAGCGGTTCAGTCTTTTGTGACAGTGCTAGCAGACGAACAAAACTATCGCCAAATACCTCATGAGTCAATAGAGTTTTGAATACATATTCATATTCATGAATATTTCTCACTTAAGGCACTTTTTAAATTCTATGCTATTTTTTTACATTTAGTCGTATTTTACCCGTTATTTTTTTATGACACTGGTGTCAAATTTAACAACTTGTAAAAAAACAATCTAAAATCCGGACTCTTTACGTTAACGTAAACTGCAACTTGTTTTGAATAATTATTCACCTCATGAATATCAATGCAGTTTTTGACGGGGTCTCGGCTAGCCTAACTGCATCATTATTTACTATTGGCTTTAGCATAGTTACAAACTATGCATCTGAGCAGACTACCTTAGTCGCAATGACTGAGTTTCTTTACCCTTGCGTCAACAATCAGCAATCTAAAAGTGTCCGCTGCGGACACTTTTTCTGTCCGCGGACAGGCTTTAACTCACCAATCAAACATAAAATCATTAAAAATCAATAAATTAAAAACTGGCACGCTACTGGTATAGATAAGACATCAGCGAAATTGAGGATTTCAAAATGTTCACTATCAGTTTGTTTATGGCTTCTCCACTTACCATGCTTGCCGTTGGCTTCATGATTGTGTGTTTTGAGAATCGTAAGGAGTTATGATGATTAAGGATACCAGTGCCCAAGATATTACCGTGGCCAAGAAAAACACCATTAAAAAGCCAATAATAATAGCTGCAGGTGTAATACTTGTTGGTGCGCTCGGCTTTCAAGCATTATTCGCCAGTAACGATGGCAGCATTTCGGTTGATGTAGCAAGCCTACAAATTAGTGAGGTAAGCCAAAAGACACTCACCAGAGATGTGGCAGCAAGCGGTAAAATCGTTGCAGCTAATGCGCCAAAGGTTTACAGCCCTGAACGCGGCTTTGTCGATTTAAAAGTAAAAGCCGGTGACAGCGTTGAAGTAAATGAAGTGATCGCAACCGTAACCAGCCCTGAGCTAACTAACGAACTAAAACAGCAACAATCAGTATTAGCGCGATTAGAAGGCGAATTACAACGCAAGCAACTTGAAGCGCGCAGACAAAAACTAAGCCTGACTAAAGCACTAGATTTAGCGCAAGTTGAACTCAATGCCGCAGATAGAGAAAACCGCCGAGCTAAAATCTCAATCGAAAAACATTTAATTAGCCAAATAGATTTAGAAAAAGCCGTTGATGACTTAGCTCGTGCCAAGCTTTCATATAAGCACGCCAAGCAAGAAGTCAGCTTAGCTAAAGATACCCTCGCATTTGAGCTAAAAGCAGCAGAGCGTGATCTGGCACGTCAGCAACTAATTGTTGATGACTTACTCAGACAAGTAAATGAACTCACTATTACCGCAAGTGTAAGCGGCATTGTGGGTAACTTATTAGTGCAACAAAAAGAAGCGGTCACACAAAGCCAACCACTAATGACATTGGTCGATTTAAGTAACTTTGAAGCAGAACTGCAAGTACCAGAAAGCTACGCCAATGAGCTGGGTCTTGGTATGCAAGTTGAGCTTACTTTAGGTGCTCGTCATGTCACAGGTACCCTATCGGCTATATCACCTGAAGTAAATAATCGCGAGGTCACAACCCGCGTACGCTTTGACAATGAGATTTCTGGCATTCGCCAAAACCAACGCTTAACCGCACGTATTTTACTAGAGAATCGCGACGATGTATTACAAGTAAAACGCGGCGCATTCTTACAACAAGGTGGCACCCATGCTTATAAAGTTGACGGTGACATGGCTTATTTAATCGATATAAAAACCGGTGCAAGCAGTATCAATGCTGTTGAGATAATTGAAGGTGTAGAGCCTGGCGATAAGTTAATTATCTCAAACTACGATCGCTTTAAAAAAGCACCCACACTGGTTTTACGCTAACAAATAAAAGGAATAATCAACATGCTTACAATGAACAACATCAGCAAAGTGTATCAAACAGATATGGTACAAACACATGCCCTTCGTGACTTTAATCTCCAAGTAGAAGAAGGTGAATTTATTGCCGTAACGGGCCCAAGTGGCTCAGGTAAAACCACATTTTTAAACATCGCCGGTATGTTAGAACCATTTAGCGAAGGCCAATACATGTTAGACGGTATTGATGTGGGTAAACTAAACGACAACCAGCGTGCAGATCTTCGTAATCAAAAAATTGGTTTTATTTTCCAAGGCTTCAACCTTATTCCAGATTTGAACCTCTATGAAAATATTGAAGTACCACTGCGTTATCGCGGTATTAAAGCTGCTGAGCGTAAGCGCCGAATTGAGCAATGCCTAGAGCAAGTTGGTTTAGCATCACGCGCTAAACACTTACCGCAACAACTTTCTGGTGGTCAACAACAACGTGTCGCTATTGCCAGAGCCCTTGCTGGTGAACCGCGTTTTTTACTTGCCGATGAGCCAACCGGTAATTTAGATAGCTTAATGGCGCGTCAAGTGATGGAGCTACTTGAACAAATCAACCGTGATGGCGCTACTATCATCATGGTTACCCATGATCCAGAGCTTGCCCGCAGAGCACCACGTAACATCCAAGTTGTTGACGGCCAACTAGCTGACTTCACCTTGTATCAAGGCACTCAAAACCTTAAAGCGGCTGGAGTGTAACCATGTTCCTTCATTATTTAGATTTAAGCTGGCGCAGCTTTAAGCGCACGCCACTTGTGAGCTTTTTAATGGTATTGGCCATTGCCATTGGTATTGGCGTAACCATGACAAGCTTATCTGTGTATCACATGATGTCGGCAGATCCTATTCCTGAAAAAAGTAGCGACCTTTATTCTGTACAGTTACAAACCATGGATGAAGGCCGTACGTGGTGGACTGTCGATAACATGCCACTGCAATTAACTTATCAAGATGCCGTTAACCTTAATCAAGCCAAAGCAGGTGGTAAACGTGTCACTATGGTTAGAACGGGTTTTTCGGTTTATTTAGACTCAGATAAAGTTAAACCATTTATTGGACAAGCACGCCTAACCACGCCTGATTTTTTCGATATGTTTAACCTATCGTTTATTTACGGTGGGGTTTGGAGCGCGCAACAAGAAGCCGATGCGGCCCCTGTTGTGGTGATCAATAAAGAATTAAACGACAAACTATTCGCAGGTGAAAACCCTGTCGGCAAAATGGTGTACCTCGATGATGCCAGCTACGAAGTTATTGGCGTGATTGATGATTGGGATATCACCACCAAATACTATGATCTGAACAACGGTGCATTTAATAAGACCGAGCAACTATTTTTACCATTTAGCCTAATGAAAGCACGAGAGCTTGAAAACTGGGGTAATACCAATGGTTGGAAGCACGAAAAAACCAATACCTTTAACGATAAACTCAATTCAGAAATGGTGTGGTTACAATTTTGGGTTGAACTAAAAACTCCTGCAGAAAAGCAAGCTTACCAAGACTTTTTAATGGCCTATATGCAAGAACAACAAAAGCTAGGTCGTTTTAACCGCGAAAAATTAACCGCTACCTTACGCGATGTAAATGAGTGGATGCAGTACAACAATGTCGTTAGCGAAGACAACGAAATTCTGGTTGGCCTAAGCTTTATGTTTTTAGCAGTATGCCTTGCCAATATTTTAGGTTTATTACTAGCGAAATTTTTACGCCGCGCTCCGGAAGTCGGTGTGCGCCGTGCATTAGGTGCCAGCAAACGCCAAATATTCTTTCAACATATTGTTGAGGTCGCGATGTTAGGTTTCTTAGGTGGCATCTTCGGAATTATTTTGGCGCAAGTGGGCTTATTAGGCGTACGTCAAAGCTATAGCTACTACCAAAGCTTAGCCACTATGGATTTGACCATGCTACTCAGCGCACCGGTGATTGCAATTAGCACCTGTGTGATAGCGGGTCTGTACCCTGCTTGGCTGGTATGTAAAACCAACCCTGCTATTTATCTTAAGAGCCAATAAGGAAGACACCCATGTTAGAAATTAAACCTATCTTTCACGCCTTATGCCGCTCAAAAGTTGGCGCTATTTTATTACTGATCCAAATTGCCATCACCACTGCGATTGTCAGTAACGCAGCGTTTATTATTCAAGACAGAATTAGCTATTTAAGCCAAGAGACTGGCTATCCTGAACAAGACATTTTCGTTTTTAATGTCATGATGTTTGGCAAAGATGTGTCACCGTCTCAGCAATATGAGCTTGATGAAGCCATGCTTCGTCAAATACCTGGTGTAGTTGATGCTGCTTATTCAAGTAATACACCGCTTTCGGGCAGTGGCTCTTCGTCAGATTTTAGTTTAAAGCCAGCACCTGAAGAGAGTAAATCAGCGCGTAGCTCTTACATGTTTATCGATGAGCATGGTATCAATACTTATGGTGTAAAACTCATTGCTGGGCGTAACTACACCGAAGACGAAGTGATCGTTACCGATAACTATGATGAGCTTTCAAAAGTAACCGTTGTCACTAAAACTCTACTTGATGAGCTGTTCCCTGACGGCAATGGTTTAGGGCAAACTGTCTATTTTGGTGATATTCCAATGAAAATAATTGGTGTAATTGATCTTATGAAAGGCCCATGGCTTAAAGACAGCCGCCCAGATAACGTAGCACTGCTGCCTTTTATTAAGCCTGGTACAAATGCACGCTTTGTGGTTAGAACAGAGCCTGGTCAACGTCAATCGGTCATGAACCGTGTTGAAGAAGCCATGCTGAAAAACTACAACAAACGTGTTATTTCTCGCATTCGTGGCTTAGATGACGATAAAGAGTCATACATGGCTGAAGATACATTAATGATGCGCATGCTGATTGTACTTATTACTATTTTAGTGTTGGTGACGGCCCTCGGTATTTTCGGCCTAACGCTGTTCAATATTAGTAAGCGTACTAAACAAATAGGCACTCGCCGCGCTTTAGGCGCCAGAAAATCTGCCATCATCAGCTACTTCTTAGTTGAAAACGCCATGATATGTATAGTTGGTTTAGTGATTGGTGTGATTGCTGCCGTGTATTTAGGGCAATTACTGATGCAGCACTTTTCAATTGCTCAGCTTGATATTAGCTACGTACTTGCTACTGCGCTGGCAGTGTTCGCTATGAGTTTATTAGCGGTACTTGCCCCTGCAAAACGGGCTGCGAATATCTCACCGAGCATTGCAACTCGAACCATTTAGTTCTCCCAACCTATGCTACACTGGATTAACAGTGTAGCATTCATCTTGCACCCTTATTAGGAAAATAACTAAAACAATAATATGGAAAAAATACTTATCGTCGACGATAACCCAGCAATTTTGGATGCATTGTCGTTATTACTCGAAATTCACGGCTTTGATGTTGTTACAGCAAGTAACCCGTTTGAGGCAATTCAAGCCGTACAATACCAACGCATAGCGCTTGTTATTCAAGACATGAACTTTACCGCCGACACCACTTCCGGCGAAGAAGGCAAAGAACTTTTTTATGCCTTACGAGACATTAATCCTCACCTACCGATTATTTTGATCACCGCATGGACAGAGCTTTCTATTGCCGTTGAACTTGTCAAAGCAGGGGCTGCTGATTATTTACCAAAACCATGGGATGATGCCAAGCTACTTACTTGTGTAAATAACCTAATCGAGCTGGGTAAAGCAAAACAGCAAAACGAGACTTTTACCCGCCACCAGCAAGAGCGTGACGCATCTGTACAACAAGCAAATTTGGTGGGCTTGGTTTATAAAAGTACCGCTATGGAGCACATTGTTAATCTTGCGATTCAAGTTTCTAAATCGGATATTTCAGTGCTGATCACAGGCCCCAACGGCAGTGGTAAAGAGCGCATTGCGCAAATAATACAGGCCAATTCATTATTAGCAGATAAACCCTTTATCACTGTTAATGCGGGTGCTTTACCAAGCGAGCTTATTGAGGCTGAGTTATTTGGTGCAGAAGCTGGCGCCTATACAGGTATTACTAAACAGCGCATTGGTCGTTTTGAAGCGGCCGATGGTGGCACCCTATTTTTAGACGAAATTGGTAACTTGCCACTTTCTGGGCAAATGAAATTATTACGCATTTTACAAACCGGTGAATTTGAACGTTTAGGTTCAACACAAACACGTAAAGTGAATGTGCGTGTGATTTCAGCAACCAATGAAGATTTAAGCCATGCAATTAAAGCAGGTCAATTTCGAGAAGACCTTTACTACCGCTTAAATGTAATTGAGTTAAATTTACCAAGCCTTGCCCATCGCCCCGATGATATTTTAGCTTTGGTCGCACACTTTTTACCTGAGCGCACACTGTCACTAAGTACAGAAAAAGCCCTGCTCGCCCATAGCTGGCCGGGTAATGTTCGTGAGCTTGAAAATGCCTGTAAACGCGCTGGCGTTTTAAAACCCACAGGAGTGATTGAGCTTGCTGATTTTGGCTTACAAGTTGAAACAAACAGCCCAACACAAACAAGAGCAGAGCCTAACAAACAAGAGATTGAGCTTGCCATGCGCGAGTACAAAGGTGTGATTGCTAAAGTCGCTCGCCATTTTGGCTTAAGCCGCCAAGCGCTTTATCGCAGGCTTGATAAATTTAAGATTGAGTACTAATGCGTTTTTCGTTTCGATATAAAATCATAACTTTGTGTATTGCAGCGTCTACCTTGCCGCTTATATTGGTTTGTTATTTTGCGGGCATAAGCTTGCTTTACAGCCTATTAGCCCTGCTCGCTTGCGCTTTGATCAGCGGATTTTTTGCCGCCCAATTATCATCTCCGCTCATTGATGGTATGAACTCACTCGAAACCGGGCTGCTTAATTTTAAAGATGGTGAGCTGGCTACATTATTAGCTTATGATGGCAGCGATGAACTTGGTGATTTATGCCGGCTTTATAACCAAACCGCAAAACAGCTTCGCCAAGAAAAACAATGGATTTATCAGCGTGAGTTGATGCTCGACAAAGTACTGCAAAGCTCGCCACAAGCCGTGCTTTTGACTAACGACCAAGGCTTTATTGTTTATAGCAACCACAGTGCCCGCAGCTTACTTGATGCTAAATCAGCCCTTGAAGGCGCCAAGCTTGAAAACTTACTAGATTCAAGCTGCGAGCAATTAACGCGTGCCATACACAAAGGCGTTGATGGTTTATTTACCCTCGACAAAGCAGACCAAGAATCACAAACTTGGCATATGGCAACAGGCCGATTATTGCTTAATAATCAGTTTCATCAACTGTATGTTTTTAAACAACTGACCCGTGAACTAAGCCGCCAAGAAGTTGAGGTATGGAAAAAAGTTATTCGTATTATTAGCCATGAGCTTAACAACTCACTAGGGCCAATGTCATCTATGCTCCATAGTGCGCAACTTTTAACGAAAGAAGTCGATGAACCTCGTTTAAAACGGGTATTTACCACCATTGAAGAGCGCATAAAACACCTTAATGAGTTTGTACAAGGCTATGGCAAATTTGCTAAGTTACCCACCCCTCAACTATCAACGATTAACTGGCCAACGCTGATTGAGCCATTAAAAAGTCAGTGGCAGGTTGAAGTATTACTTGATGAACGTGTAACAACTGATGCTGATCACACTCAGCTCGAACAGTTACTTATAAACCTATTAAAAAATGCCTATGAATCGGGTTCAAACCCAGAAGATGTCAGCTTAACTGTGCAACAAGAAGCAAGTGGCACACACATCACGGTGAGTGATAAAGGCAAAGGTATGAGTGAAGCTGTAATGGCGAACGCACTTATTCCCTTTTACTCGACCAAAGCAACAGGCAGTGGCTTGGGGCTAGCACTGTGCAGAGAAATAGTTGAAGCGCACCACGGGCAAATTAGCTTACATAACCGCGAGCAAGGTGGATTAAGCGTGCATGTTTTGCTGCCAGCTTGAAAAACTTGATATAAAAAAAGCCGCAATCAGCGGCTTTTCTCTACACTAAATATAATTATTCAGCGTCTTTTTCTTTGTACTTTGCTGCTGTTTCAGTGATTAGTGGCTGTAATTCACCACGTTGAAACATTTCGATGATAATGTCACAACCACCGATAAGCTCGCCTTCTACCCATAGTTGTGGGAAAGTTGGCCAGTTTGCGTATGCAGGTAACTCTGCACGGATATCTGGGTTAAGTAGAATGTCAACGTAAGCAAACTGCTCACCACACGCCATAAGTGCTTGTGATGCTTGTGAAGAAAAACCACAGTTAGGTAACTTTGGTGATCCTTTCATGTAAAGAAGGATAGGATTTTCAGAAATTTGCTGTTTAATTTTATCGATGGTTTCCATTTACAACCTCAAAAAAGACATTGGCTTACTACATTGGCCTTGAAAAAGTTTCACTGTGGCCTCAGATATATAACTTAAAATCGGCATTCGTAGCCACAATTTTAAATAGTCTTTAGCAATAGCATTGCTGTTTGCTAAAACTTGAGTAAAATACTCAACAATTATAGTAACACTATAATACCACTTGGTATAGGGAAGTACGCGGTTTACCTTGCTATTACCTATAACTGAGTGGACTATCAACCAAGAAGATGGAGATAAAAAATGGCATTTGAACTACCGTCACTACCATACGCAATCGATGCATTAGAGCCACATATTTCAAAAGAGACTCTAGAGTTTCACCACGGTAAACACCACAACACTTACGTTGTGAAATTAAACGGTCTGATCCCAGGCACAGAATTCGAAAACAAATCTCTAGAAGAAATCGTATGTTCTTCAGAAGGTGGCGTATTTAACAATGCTGCACAAATCTGGAACCACACGTTCTACTGGAACAGCCTATCTCCAAACGGCGGTGGCGAGCCTACAGGCGCAATCGCTGACGCGATCAACGCTAAATGGGGTTCTTTCGACGCATTCAAAGAAGCGTTAAACGACAAAGCAGTAAACAACTTCGGTTCAAGCTGGACTTGGTTAGTTAAACTAGCTGACGGCACACTTGATATCGTTAACACATCAAATGCTGCAACGCCTTTAACTGACGAAGGTGTTACTCCAATCCTAACTGTGGATCTTTGGGAACACGCTTACTACATCGATTACCGTAACGTTCGTCCAGATTACCTAAAAGGTTTCTGGGCATTAGTTAACTGGGACTTCGCGAACGCTAACTTCGCTTAATCTTCTGTTACTAGCAGTAATCAAAAAAAGACGCTTCGGCGTCTTTTTTATTGCCAGTGCACGCCCCTTCTAAGTCGCAGCCAAACCCTCAGCCAAAAAGCGTAATCAAGATGAGCTTTTTTCAATTAAATTCTTAATTTTCTTGCGCAAAAATTCAAAATCGTGACTAAGCTTTAATTAGCCTTTGCTTTTCTCTTAATCTAATTACACGTCATTTTAGCGGGTTTTCGGAGGTCTCTATGAGTATTTTTGAGCATTACCAATCACGATACGAAGCAGCGCAAGAAGAAGAATACAGTATTGAGGAATTTCTCGAGATCTGTAAGAAGGATAAATCAGCTTATGCCAGCGCACCTGAGCGGCTATTAATGGCCATCGGTGAGCCGGAGATTATCGACACATCAACCGATGCGCGTTTAAGCAGGCTGTTTTCTAATCGCGTAGTCGCACGCTACCCTGCATTTCACGATTTTTATGGTATGGAAGATGCCATTGAACAAATCGTCTCTTATTTAAAACATGCTGCGCAAGGCTTAGAAGAATGTAAGCAAGTCCTGTATTTACTTGGACCGGTAGGTGGCGGTAAATCATCTATTGCTGAAAAGCTAAAATACTTAATGCAGCAGGTACCTATTTACTCAATCAAAGGCTCGCCTGTTAACGACCACCCTTTAGCGTTATTTGACCCAAATGAAGACGCTGAGCTATTAGAAAAAGAATATGGCATTAAACCGCGTTATTTAAAAACAGTGATGTCACCATGGGCTGCAAAACGCTTAAGCGAATTTAACGGTGATATTAGCCAATTTAGAGTGGTTAAGCGCTTCCCATCTATTTTAAATCAAGTCGCGATTGCGAAAACAGAGCCTGGCGATGAAAACAATCAAGACATTTCAGCGTTAGTGGGTAAAGTCGATATTCGCCAGCTTGAGCACTTTGCACAGAACGACCCTGATGCCTATGCCTACTCAGGTGCACTTTGTTTAGCGAACCAAGGCTTAATGGAATTTGTGGAAATGTTTAAAGCGCCAATCAAGGTGCTACACCCACTGCTTACAGCAACGCAAGAAGGCAATTACAACGGCACAGAAGGCATTAGCGCCCTGCCGTTTAATGGCATGATTTTAGCTCACTCAAATGAATCTGAGTGGCAAACATTTAAGAACAACAAAAACAATGAAGCATTTTTAGACCGTGTTTACATCGTCAAAGTGCCTTATTGTTTACGTGTGTCTGAAGAAGTTAAGATTTACAATAAGCTTCTTGAAAACAGTGAATTACATGATGCACCTTGTGCACCGGGCACATTAAAAACACTGGCACAATTTACCACTCTTTCGCGTATTAAAGAGCCAGAAAACTCAAGTATTTATTCAAAAATGCGGGTGTATGATGGCGAAAGCTTAAAAGATACTGATCCGAAAGCGAAGTCGTATCAAGAATACCGCGATTACGCGGGTGTTGATGAGGGCATGACAGGGCTTTCTACTCGCTTTGCGTTCAAGATCCTATCGCGGGTATTTAACTTCGATACCACTGAAGTGGCAGCCAACCCAGTGCACTTATTCTATGTTCTTGAACAGCAAATTGAGCGAGAGCAATTTACCGCCGATGTTGAAGAGCGTTACTTAAGCCACTTGAAAGGATACCTCATTCCTCAGTATGTAGAGTTTATCGGGAAAGAGTTACAAACAGCCTATTTAGAATCGTACTCAGAATATGGGCAAAACATCTTTGACCGCTACGTCACTTATGCAGATTTTTGGATCCAAGATCAAGAATACCGTGACCCAGATACCGGCCAGTTATTTGACCGTGCAGCGCTTAACGCAGAGCTTGAGAAGATTGAAAAACCTGCGGGTATTTCAAACCCTAAAGATTTCCGTAATGAGATAGTTAATTTCGTACTGCGGGCGCGTGCCCACAACCAAGGCAAGAATCCGCTTTGGACCAGCTACGAAAAACTTCGCACAGTTATTGAGAAGAAAATGTTCTCAAATACCGAAGATCTGCTGCCGGTTATTTCCTTCAATGCGAAAACCTCGGCTGAAGATCAGAAAAAACACGAAGACTTTGTCAATCGTATGGTTGAGAAAGGCTATACCCAAAAACAAGTACGTTTACTTTCTGAATGGTATTTACGCGTTAGAAAATCGCAGTAAAAAACGTTTGTTTTAAGGGGGTTGTTATGGCGCATTTTATTGACCGACGCCTGAATGGAAAAAACAAAAGTACCTTGAATCGTCAACGGTTCATCAGGCGTTATAAAAAACAGATTAAAGAAGCGGTATCTGATGCCATTAATAAGCGCAGCGTAACCGATACCACCAGCGGCGAGAGTATCTCTATTCCGCAGCGTGATATCAGTGAGCCTATTTTTCATCAAGGACGTGGTGGCGACCGTGAACAGATCCACCCAGGCAATGACCAATTCTCTACGGGCGACAAAATCAAGCGCCCGCAAGGAGGCGGTCAAGGTGGTGGTAGCGGCGAAGGTGAAGCCAGTGACTCTGGTGAAGGACAAGACGACTTTGTATTTTCTATTTCAAAAGATGAATACTTAGATTTACTGTTCGAAGATCTTGAACTGCCTAACCTGCAGCAAAACCAGCTCGATAAACTGGTGCAAATGAAAACCCATCGCGCTGGTTTTTGTAACGACGGCATGCCAAGCAATATTGATATTGTTCGCTCATTGCAAGGCTCGCTTGCTCGAAGAGTGGCAATGACTGCAGGAAAAAAACGTCACCTTGCAGAGCTTGAGGGTCAGCTCGCTCTGCTACAAGCTGAAGAGCAGCCAGACAAGGCGGCAATTGCTTTACTTGAACGACAAATTGAGGAGCTGCAAAACCGCATTAAAGCAGTGCCATTTATTGATAATTACGACTTACGTTTTCGTAATTATGAAAAGCAACCACACCCAACAAGCAAAGCTGTGATGTTTTGTTTAATGGATGTGTCTGGCTCGATGGATCAAGCAACGAAAGACATGGCAAAACGCTTTTATATTCTGCTTTATCAATTTTTAACTCGTAGCTACAAAAATATAGAAGTTGTCTATATTCGCCATCATACCCAAGCGAAAGAAGTCGATGAGCAAGAGTTTTTCTATTCTCAAGAAACGGGTGGCACCATAGTATCAAGTGCATTAAAACTGATGAACGAAATCATCGCTGAACGTTATAACCCTGAAGAGTGGAACATTTACGCAGCGCAAGCCTCTGATGGCGATAACTGGGCTGATGATTCGCCAAACTGTGGTGAAATCTTACGAAATAAACTGTTAAAGGCGGTGCGCTATTACGCCTATATCGAAATTACTGCCCGTGCTCATCAAAGTTTATGGCGAGAGTATCAATCAATAGTGCAAACCCACGACAATTTTGCCATGCAACACATTCGTGGCGTTGAGGACATTTACCCTATTTTCCGTGAATTATTTAAAAAGAATCGTCAGCAGCAAGGCGCCGCATAGCCTTGCCAGTGAGGTAAAGTATGGCCGATAAACGTATTAGCGACGGTCCTGATTGGACATTTGATCTACTAACAGAGTATCAAACTGAGATTGAACGGGTAGCGAAAATTTATAAGCTCGATACCTACCCGAATCAAATTGAGGTGATCACTGCTGAACAAATGATGGATGCCTATTCGAGTGTGGGTATGCCGATTGGCTACAGCCACTGGTCGTATGGTAAAAAATTCATTCAAACAGAGCAAAACTATAAACGTGGGCAAATGGGCCTTGCTTATGAAATAGTTATTAACTCAGACCCGTGTATTGCCTATTTAATGGAAGAAAACACCCTGCCTATGCAAGCCTTGGTAATGGCCCACGCCTGCTATGGTCACAACTCATTTTTTAAAGGCAATTACTTATTCAGAACCTGGACTGATGCCAGCTCAATTATCGATTACTTATTATTTGCCAAAAATTACATTGCCAAGTGCGAAGAGAAATACGGTATTACCGAGGTCGAAAACCTGATTGATTCATGCCATGCGTTAATGAATTATGGTGTTGACCGCTACAAACGCCCGCAACGTATTTCACTTTTTGAAGAACAAAAACGCCAACAAGAACGTGAAGACTACTTACAATCACAAGTCAACGAGTTGTGGCGCACAATCCCTACTTCGCAGCAAGAGTCGAAAAAGCGTGAGCGCCGTTTTCCAGAAGAGCCACAAGAAAACATTTTGTACTTCATCGAAAAAAATGCCCCACTACTTGAGTCATGGCAACGAGAAATAATTCGAATTGTGCGTAAAATTTCGCAATATTTTTACCCACAAAAACAAACTCAAGTGATGAATGAGGGCTGGGCTACGTTTTGGCATTATACCATTTTGAACCACCTGTACGATGAAGGTAAGCTCACCGATGCCTTTATGCTCGAGTTTTTGCAAAGTCACACCAATGTGGTGTATCAACCGCCCTACAACAGCAATTATTATTCAGGGATCAACCCCTATGCTCTTGGCTTTAACATGATGGTTGATATTCGCCGTATTTGTGAAAACCCAACAGAAGAAGACAAGAAATGGTTTCCGGAGTATGCCGGCAGCGATTGGTTAGATACCCTGCATTTTGCAATGCAAAACTTTAAAGACGAGAGCTTTATTAGCCAGTTTTTATCGCCAAAAATTATTCGTGATTTTAAGTTGTTTACCATTATTGATCATGAAAAAGAGCCGACCCTCAATGTCGGCGCCATCCATGATGAAATGGGCTATCACCAGGTTCGTGAAACCCTGTCGGCACAATACAATCTAAGTAATCACGAACCAAATATTCAAGTGTATAATGTTGATATTAGAGGAGATCGTTCACTTACTCTGCGTTATGTACCGCATAACAATATTCCGTTAGCTAAATCCAAAGATGAAGTGTTAAAACACCTTTACAGGCTATGGGGCTTTAAGGTAAAACTGGAACAAGAAACCGCAACAGGTGAAGTTTCATTATTGGGTGAATGCCCAAGCAGTGATACCCGACACACAACAGAGTAGCCAAAAATGAATAAAAAAATACTGGTGATCATCGACTCTACAGCCGATGCTAAAACGTCTATATTACATGCAAAGCAAAAAGCCAAAGGCGTGAAGCATATTGATATTGTTGCTTTTAGCTACGAAGACACCAATAACATTTTATTCTCTATTCCACCTGATGAAGCGCTCGCTATTCAAGACAAAGAGCTCGCTAAAGTCCGTGCAGCACTTGGTCCACTTATCAGTGAGCATTTAGTTGATGGTAGCTATACTTTGCAAACCCTGTGGCATGAAAGCCCAGTACAGTGGCTAGCCAATGAGCTTGATACGTCAGATTATGAAATGGTGATTAAAACTCGCCACATCGACGAAGAAACGCAATTTACAGAGCTAGACTGGCAGCTTATTCGCTTTAGTCCACTACCGCTTTATTTAGCCGCCGATAACAAGTGGCGTAACAATACCAATGTACTGGCAGCCCTTGATTTAGGCAGCGAAAAGGCGACTAAATACTGTTTAAACGAAGCAATTATCAAAGCAGGCTTAGCCTATGCTAAAGACTACGACAGCGAGTTTTACGCTTGTTATACCGTACATGTATCGCCGTTTTTACGTGATTTAGGCATTGTATTTTCAGATGAGCAAGTGATTAACGCCTTTGAAAAGCTACCCGTAGCACAGCGTACCTTAATCGAAGCGCACGACTTAAAAGACAAGCTTAAAATCAAAGCCGGTGTCGTTGAGCAAGTGATCCCAAGTGTTGCAGCTAAATTAAATGCAGACTTAGTGATTATGGGGTCGGTGGGTAATACGGGTATTAAAGGTCATTTAATTGGTAATACTGCCGAAAAAGTCATGAAGCTACTTAAAACAGATATTCTTGTTCTACCGCCACTTGGGGTTTAACCCGCAAACTTAACCAAGTTGATATCAAAAAGGGGCTTATTTGCCCCTTGTTTGTTTATAAATCTGTATAAGCTGTGACCTTGTTACGGCCGTTTTCTTTTGAGTGATATAAGGCTTTATCGGCTGCTTCAACCCACTTTTCGTAGCGATCAAACTTCTCGTCGAAGCACGCAAAACCAATACTGACCGTCAGTTGAATTTGTTTGCCATCAAAGTAAATTGATGAGTTCTCAATCAGTGTTCTTAGTCGCTCAGCAAAGATATGTGCACCTTGATGATCAGTATCAAGCAAGGTTACCGCAAACTCTTCACCGCCATAGCGACCTGCTAAGTCTGTTTCACGTAGAGTTTTACGTAGTAAGTCTGCAATATGACGCAGCGCCTCATCACCGCCACGATGGCCATGCTCATCATTCACCTTTTTAAAGTGATCAATATCAAACATTAACAAGGTGCTGCACCCGCCACTACGCACTATGCGCATGTATTCTTTGCGTAGCTTTTCTTCCCAATAACCACGGTTAGTAAGCTTAGTAAGTGCATCGGTACGGCTCATTTGTTCAAGCTTACTGTTGGCTTCTTCTAGCTCTTTTTTATTCACCGCTTCATCGGTTACATCATAGATAATGATACAGATATGCGATACTTCACCTGTGGTCGTCGTCAGCGGAATAAAAGTGGCATTTTGATACATATGATCCGCTTTACCGGTAATCGGACGGTAATTTTTAAAACGGAAAATATACGGCTGCTGCTCCCAAATAGTAAACGAGCGATTATTTAGAATGAACACAGACTCAGATTTGCTGCGAAACCATTTTTCATCAATTGATGGAAATAAGTCAAACAGGTCTTTATCTTTCACCGCGCTTGGCAATAAGCCGGAATGGTTTTCCATAAACCCATTCCAGATGCATACTTTGTAGTCTCTATCGAGCACCACTAGGCCTACATCAACGGTATTAAACATATCCATTAACCAATGGAGTTCATTCATATTAAAATCGGCTGCAGGCATAGTTTAGTCTTCTAATAAATAAGCTACTTTGTACTTAAGGGTTTTTAATGAGTCCTCGGTGAACAGCAACATCAAATCACAGTTAATATTATGATTTTCGATGCCATAGCTGATCTCAATCGCCAGCGTTCGTTGCCAGCGAGATTTATTGGCTTTTACTAAGTCGGTCACATCACAATGCTGTCCTAGCACCACAGGATGACCTTGGCTAAAACGCATATCGAGCTGTTTAGAAAGCCCAGTTAAAATCGCGCCAATTAGAATATTGCTGACATCCATCAGCAGCTCAAGCTCAACTTTATCGTTAAGCTCGCCTTCGTAATTCATAAGTGACGCAATTTCTTTAAAACTTGAATCATTCAATAGCAATAAGGCTTCACCAGATACACCACCACCGATAAAACCTTGGCACACACCAGATGTAGTGGCATTCGCATCAATCGAGCGTAAAGCCATATCGAGCTCATTTACCTCTAATACATTTACATTAGGAATAGGAAGCTTAACGAATACATTAAGAAGACGCGCTAATAAGTCCCCTGCTTGCCCCATAGCCACGTTTGTGAGCTCTTGATAGATGTCACGTACATCAGGGTCAACTTGCTCACCTAGCTTATTAGCAAGGCGCTCACGCATGGCTTTATCTTTAATGCCATGGTGCTCGATGATATTAGCAAGCTTTTCTGCAGAGCAAGGTTTTTGAATAAAGTCGATAGCGCCTAACTCAAGCACACGTTGGTGAGCGTTAGGCTGAATATCACCAGACACAACCACGGTAAGAACATGAAGGTCTTGTTCTTGAATAGCTTGAAGTACTTCGTAGCCATCCATTTCAGGCATGTTTAAATCGAGAAACAGTATTTCAGGCTGAATTTTTTTGATTTGCTCAATACAATGAACACCGTCTTCAGCAAACTCAACTTTAATATCCCAATCATCGGGTAAAGAGCGTGCTAATTGTCGACGAGCTAACTTTGAATCATCACAAACTAATACCGATGTTGACATACTCTCTCTCTAAATCCGTACTTTTTAACTAGACGCAAATTAGCCTAGCAACTTTATTCTTATTTTTATATATAAAAAATAGGGTCACGAACACATGTTAATCAAACTACTGGTTATTTACAATTTTAAATTGTACTAATCCTTGGAGCCACCTCATGAGTATAATACACTGATGTTAAATGCGTTAATTTGAAGGAATCTTATTATGTTACGTCCACTTATATTTGCATTAGGTGCAGTGTGCACGTTTAGTTATGCAGGTGATTTATCAGAAAATAGTTTAGATGCTGGTAAGGTTTCTGCCCAGTCTAAGCCAGTCACTTTACTAGGACAAGGTGTTGAAGTTGGTCAAAAAGCGCCTAATTTTAAAGTAGTAGATGGCAGCTTTACGCCAGTCACACTAGACAACTATCAAGGCCAAGCCGTGCTTTTAAGCGTTGTGCCAAGTTTAGACACCGGTGTATGTAGTATTCAAACCAAACACTTTAATGAAAAAGTAGCTTCAGAATACCCAAGTGTGGCGATGCTAACCTTAAGCGCAGACTTACCGTTCGCACAGAAGCGTTTTTGTAAAGCGGAGAATATAGACAAAGTAGTGACTTTATCTGACTCAGTATGGCGTGACTTTGGTAAGAACTATGGTTTGATTATCAAAGATATGGGCTTGTTAACCCGCGCCGTATTTGTGCTCGATAAAGAACATAACATCGTTTACAAGCAGCTTGTCGATAACCTTTCAAAAGAGCCTGATTACGACAGTGCTATTGCGGCATTAAAGAAACTGTAAAGCTCAATTTTACTTGCAGTGAGACAGACACAAAAAAACCGCCCAGAGGCGGTTTTTTATTTGTGATTCTAAAAGGTAAATTAACCTAAAAGCTCACCAAGTTGTTGGCTAACAGCTTCAACAGCTTGAGTACCGTCTAATTTGTGGTACTGAGTGTTGCCTGCTTTCGCTTCAGCTTGGTAGTAATCAACTAATGGTTTAGTTTGGTCGTGGTAAATACCTAAACGCTTACGAACTGTTTCTTCAGTGTCGTCATCACGAATGATTAGGTCTTCACCTGTGATGTCATCTTTGCCATCAACTTTAGGTGGATTATAAACAACGTGATAAACACGACCAGAGCCAGGGTGGACACGACGGCCGCCCATACGCTCAACGATGATTTCATCAGCAACGTCAAATTCGATAACGTGATCAACTACCACGCCATTCTCTTTCATTGCATCTGCTTGAGGAATAGTACGAGGGAAACCGTCTAGTAAGAAACCTTTTTCGCAATCTGGCTTAGCAATGCGCTCTTTAACTAGACCGATAATAATTTCGTCAGATACTAATTGACCTGCATCCATTACTTTTTTAGCTTCAAGACCAAGTGGTGTACCTTCTTTGATTGCTGCACGCAGCATATCGCCCGTAGAAATTTGTGGAATACCGTATTTGTCCATCAAAAACTGAGCTTGAGTACCTTTACCTGCACCCGGCGCGCCCAAAAGAATAATGCGCATATCATTGTCCTCTGTGTGATACTAATCTTAAAAATGGTCGATCAGTGGAGTTTTGTTTTTAGAGCCTGAATTCTTCCACAACTGAAGCTATACCTCAAGTAACTTATACCAATTGCCTATATTAGCAGCAATAAAAAAGGGAGCCTTGCTCCCTTTTCCAACTCATTGCGCTAAAACGCTTATTTGCTTAAATCTAGCATAAGTTTGTTCAAACGAGTTACAAAGCCTGCAGGGTCTTTTAAAGTACCGCGCTCAGCCAGTAATGCTTGATCTAGAAGTACTTGTGACCACTGAGCAAACTTGTCTTCGTCTTGTTCAACATTTAGGTGTTTAACAAGCTGATGCTCTGGGTTAAGCTCAAAAATTGGCTTTTGCTCAGGCACTGTTTGACCAACTGATTCCATTAACTTTTGCATTTGCGAGCTCATATCGTGCTCATCAGCAACAACACATGCAGGCGAGTCAGTTAGACGGTGCGTAAAGCGTACGTCTTTAACGTTATCACCTAGTGCTGTTTTAATACGCTCGACTAGGCCAGCAACTTCTTTTTCTGACTCTTCTTGCGCTTTTTTCGTTTCTTCGTCATCCATGTTGCCTAAATCTAAGTCACCACGGGTAATTGACTGGAACGATTTTTCGTTGAACTCTGTTAAGTAGCTCATCATCCACTCATCAACACGGTCGCTTAGAAGCAATACTTCGATGCCCTTCTTACGGAAGATCTCTAGGTGTGGTGAGTTCTTCGCAGCAGCAAATGAATCAGCAACTACATAGTAGATTTTGTCTTGCTCTGGCTTCATACGCTCAATGTATTGCTCAAGCGATACATTTTGAGTGCTTTCATCAGTATGTGTAGAGGCAAAACGCAGTAGCTTAGCAATCGCTTCTTTGTTAGCAGCATCTTCAGCAGGGCCTTCTTTCAACACCTGACCAAATTCGTTCCAGAACGTTTGGTAATCCTCTTCGCGGTTTTTCGCCATACGCTCAAGCATCTTAAGTACGCGCGATGTACACCCTTTACGGATTGCTTGCGTTACTTTGTTGTCTTGCAAGATTTCACGCGACACATTTAGTGGTAAGTCGTTTGAATCAAGTAAACCTTTTACAAAGCGTAAATAGCTTGGCATGAACTGCTCAGCATCATCCATAATGAAAACGCGTTGCACATACAGTTTCAAACCTGATTGACGTTCGCGGTTCCATAAATCGAAAGGTGCTTTTTTCGGGATGTATAACAAGCTGGTGTATTCTGTTTTACCTTCAACCTTGTTATGTGCCCAGCTTAGTGGCTCTTCCCAATCATGGCCGATATGCTTATAAAACTCTTTGTACTCTTCGTCTGTTACTTCTGACTTATCACGAGTCCATAGTGCTGTCGCGCGGTTAATACCTTCCCACTCGCCTGGCTGTGCTGGAATCTTCTCGCCGTCAGGACCTTCTGATTCAGGTACTTCTGCTTTATACATTTCTACTGGAATAGAAATATGGTCTGAATATTTAGTGACGATGCTACGTAGACGGAACTCATCAGCAAACTCTGTTTCGTCTTCACGAAGGTGAAGAATGATTTCAGTACCACGTGATGGTTTATCAATCTCTTGTAATGTGTACTCACCTTCGCCTGCAGATTGCCATTCAATACCTTGGCTTTCACCTGCTTTACGCGTACGCACGGTAACTTTGTCAGCAACGATAAATGCTGAGTAAAAACCAACACCAAATTGACCAATCAATTGTGAATCTTTGCTTTGGTCACCAGTTAGGTTTTGGAAAAATTCTGCGGTGCCTGATTTTGCAATTGTACCTAGTGAATTGATCACATCTTCACGACTCATACCAATACCGTTATCAGTAATGGTGACCGTGTTTGCGTCTTTATCGGCGCTGATACGTACTTTTAATTCCGCATCGTTTTCGTATAAATCGCCATTAGAAAGCGCAAGGAAACGTAATTTATCTGCCGCATCTGACGCGTTTGATACAAGCTCACGTAGGAAAATCTCTTTATTAGAGTAAAGAGAGTGAATCATCAGGTTTAATAGTTGTTTGACTTCTGTTTGAAAGCCTAATGTTTCTTTTTGTGCTGCAGTCATTGTGTAAATCTCCAATTAACAAAGTGTCTAATCTGCACTATGAGTCTTTATATGGGGCAGGCTTTTTGAACTTCAAGGCAAAAAATTAAATTTACGGCTAAATTGGGGAGCTATACACAAAAAAGCCTGCTTAAAGCAGGCTTTTGATACCATTTTCGGTATTAGTTTTGGTTTACGGCGCGTCGTCCGCTAAATGCGTGCATCAATGTCATACCATCGAGCAAGTCGAGCTCTCCACCGACAGGGACACCGTGAGCAATACGAGATGCACCAACCTGATACTTATGACAAAGCTCAGCAATGTAGTGGGCAGTGGTTTCACCTTCAACACTTGGATTGGTTGCGAGGATCACCTCATTAATGCCGCCTTGTTGCAACTTGCTTTCAAGAATATCAAGGCCAATTTCTTTTGGTCCTATGCCATCAATTGGCGACAAGTGACCCATTAAAACAAAGTAAAGACCTTGGTATTGACCAGTTTGCTCAATAGCGAGTACATCGGTTGGTGATTCAACCACACACAATAAACCACTATCTTGGCGTTTAACACTTGAACAAATATCGCATACCGCTTGCTCTGTAAAAGTACGACAAGATTGACAGTGCCCTACTTCATCCATTGCCTTGGTTAATGCATGACCAAGCTGTTTACCACCCTGACGGTCACGCTCAAGCAAATGAAAAGCAATGCGCTGTGCCGACTTAGGACCTATGCCCGGCTGGCATCGTAGCGCTTCTATTAGCTGTGTTAAACTAGGAGATAGTTGCATACAAAATCACTTAGAATGGCATTTTCATACCTGGTGGTAATTGCATACCGCCAGTTACTTTGCTCATGCGCTCTTGAGTTTCTTCAGCAACACGACGTACAGCATCGTTACACGCTGCCGCTAATAAATCTTCGATCATGTCTTTGTCGTCTTCCATTAGGCTGTCATCTAATTCAACACGACGAACATTGTGGTTACCAAGCATAGTTACTTTAACTAGGCCTGCACCTGCTTCACCTACAACTTCAAGGTTTGCGATTTCTTCTTGGGCTTTTTGCATGCGCTCTTGCATTTGCTGCGCTTGCTTCATCATGTTACCCATTCCACCTTTAAACATAACTGTCTCTCTTTCTAAACTACTTTAATTGGCATGAAGATAAGGGCTATTGTAACTAATTACAATGCCTGAATACTGTTTTCATCGATTATAGCGCTAAATAACTGCTGAAATTGCACTATATTCTCATCGCTATTTATTACATCAATCGCTTGTTGGTGACGTCCCGCATCAATTTTTTGTTGAATCAAGTACGGTGAATCAATTACGCCATCAGCAAACTCGATACTAAGCTCAACATTATGGCCGTAAATTTCACTCAATGCAGCATTGAGCTTTTGTCTAAGCACTGCGCTATCTAAATGGCGCTGTGATGAATCAACTTCAATGTGCAGCTGATTATTCTGCTTGGTAAAGATTGAATGCAGCGCAAATTGGCGCATGCGACCACCCAGTCCCATGCGTTTAATTAAATACGCCCATTCGTCTTGTTCATGTGCAAATTTAATACTGCTGATCGGGCTTTCAAAATCATCAGGTATCGGAATACTGGCTTCTTCAACTACTGGCTCTGGCGCTTTTTGTGGATTGATCTGCTCAAGTAACTCTGGCGCTAAGTTTTCGGTGATTGTTTGATGCTTTTCTCGAAAGTCGACTTTTTTTACTTTACTACTGCTCTCCCCCGTTTGCTGGGGGATGGGCTTTTTTACTTCAGCAGCCATTGCTTGCTGCTGAGGCTGAATGTTGGTCGTGGCTGTGCTTTGTTGCGCTGGCGGCTCTGCTTTGGGCTTAGCTTCAGGCTGTGGTTCTGCTTTAGCATTAGTTTGTGTTGCTGCACCACTTAAACGCCCGGCACCTGAAATATTGCGGTCTTGTAAAATACGAGCAATGGCTGACTGCGCCTGACTTTGCTGCTGTTGTAATTGTGCAGGTGCAGTTTGCTGTTGCTGAGGCGCAGATGCTTCATTGGCAGTAAAGCCCTGATCATAGGCGCTATTCATCACATCATCGTATTGCGCAGCAAGTGATGAGTCCATTTCTGCATCATGATCGTCCATGTAATCTTGCGAAGAATACTCTGGTGATGAGTACTCAGCTGCAGGCACTTGCTCTGAGTGGCTTTGCTCTTGCTGTTGAGGCGCTGGTTGAACTTCAGCAACCATTGCAGTTTCAACTGATTGCTGAGGCTGTTGACCAACACCAGGCTGCTCTACTGCTGTTGCTTCAACTTGCTGGGCAGGCTCATGGCTATGTGCCGTTTCTGCCTTGGCAGCTTGATTAGGTTCTGCTTGAATAGGCTCAGCTTGTGTTGGCTGTGGCTCTGAAGGAACAGCAGTTGTCTGTGCAGAGCTATGTGCAACTGGTGCTTGCTCTGAAGCTGCTTGTTCACGTTGCGCCGTAGATTTTTTCAAAATATCACGCAGTGCACCGGCACCACTTGGCTTAACCTGTTGCTGGGTATTCGTTGGTGTTTGGCTTTGTGCAAATTGCGTAGGTTGGAATGCAAGCAGTCGCAACATGATCATTTCAAAGCCAAGTTTAGCATCGGGTGCCCATTGCAAATCTTTTTTTCCATTTAATAGCAATTGGTAGTAAACCTGCATCTGCTGTGCATCAGTGGTTTGTGCCACCTGCTCAATAAAATCTCGGTTAGTATCATCAAGTGCCGCTGCACTAGGCACAAGTTGCACAAGCTGAATAAGATGCGTCAGGGCAATTAAATCGTCGAGCAAGGCTACAAAGTTAGGGTTTCGGCTAACGACCGCTTTTACTTCTTGAAGTAACGCATCGCCATCTTGGCACAATAACGCTGCTAACATGGTTTGGCTATATTGAGTATCCATCAAGCCAAGCATAGTTTGCACAGCCTGATGATTAATATTGCCATTGGTTTGCGCAATTGCTTGGTCTGTAAGACTCAGTGCATCACGCATACTACCATCGGCTGCCTTAGCTAAAATAGACAATGATTTATCATCAAAACTTAGCTGTTCTTGATTAAGAACATGGGCAAGCTGATCATGAATTTCTGATTGCGACAAAGCATTTAAATTAAACTGTAAGCAACGCGATAAAATCGTCACTGGCAGTTTTTGCGGATCGGTTGTCGCTAATAAAAACTTCACATGCTCTGGGGGCTCTTCCAATGTTTTAAGTAATGCATTGAAACTGTGCTTTGACAGCATGTGAACTTCATCGATTAGGTATACCTTGTAACGACCACGTGTTGGTGCGTATTGAACGTTATCAAGGATTTCGCGGGTATCTTCTACTTTGGTACGTGATGCCGCATCGATTTCTAATAAATCGATATAACGGCCTGCTTCTATGTCAGTACAACTTGAACATTGGCCGCATGGCTCAGCAGAGATACCCTTATCGCAGTTGAGGCTTTTAGCGAATATACGTGCAATGGTTGTTTTACCCACCCCACGGGTTCCAGTAAAGAGATAAGCATGATGGAGTCTATTTTGTGTTAATGCATTAACCAATGCCTGTTTAACATGAGACTGCCCCACTAACTCGTGAAAGGTTTGTGGTCGCCATTTCCTTGCCAGAACCTGATAACTCATTAATTATTCGCCTTCGAATTCAACCAACTTTAAGATTTTGATGCCCATATCAGCAACTCGTTGTTCACCACCAAGCTCAGGTAAAGAAACAACAAATGCTGCATCAGTTGCGTTACCGCCTAGTTTAGCAACTAATTTTGCAGTTGCTTCGATTGTGCCACCTGTCGCTAGTAAGTCATCTACCAGTAACACTTTATCGCCAGGGACAATTGCGTCTGTATGAAGCTCAAGAATATCTTCACCATACTCTAATTGGTAACTTTGTGAAATCACTTCGCGAGGAAGTTTGCCTGGTTTACGAACTGGAATGAATGGAATACCTAGTGCATAAGAAAGTGGTGCACCAAAGATAAAGCCACGAGATTCAGTACCGATGATTTTTGTAAAACCTTGGTCTTTATATGCTGCGATAAAGCTGTCGATAGTTGCTTTAAATGCGTCAGCATTAGCCATTAAAGTTGTTACGTCGCGGAACATAATGCCCGGCTTTGGGTAATCAGCGATCGTTGCAATGCTCTGTTTGATGAGCGTTGAAGTTGCTTGAGTCATAATTATACTGCTCAAAAAGTTTATCTAACAAAGCTCGAGAGTATAACATCACCTTAGGGGAAAGTCGGTAGCAAGTTTCGAAATTAATCACTTAACAAGAAATATCAACTATAAAAAAGGCTGCATTATGCAGCCTATTGTCTTAAATTTGCTTACGCAGATTAAGATAAAGAAGTGATCCAACCAAGAATAGCGTTTAGACAGCCAATGCCACCGAATACAGCTAAAAACGCAATGAAATAAGTTGCATTGAACGGATCTTTAAAGTCTTTATCATTCGACATAGTTACTACCTTTATTTAAGCACGACAAAATAAGGCGCACATAATAGTCGAACTGCCCTCATCAATAAAGAGCTTTAGCCGATTTTTAAACCAATGTATTAGTCACCACAATGCCGCGCTCTGCCATGGCACTTAAGGTATTGAGCGCTCCCTGATACAGCTGCTCTTGGCTAAATTGAGGCGCATGCTCTGCAACTGCTTGGCATACATCATTTAAATCTGCACCCGGCTGAGATTCTATGATATTAAGAAGTAATGCGGTCATCGCATTTGTCGATAAAAATTGTACTTCGTCATCGCTATCACGATAAACCACAAAGTAACTTGGTTGTGCTGCCGGTTCACTTGGTTGATTATCTGCACTGATGGTATGAACAGGAAAACTGTAACTCAAGTTACGCGCAAGTGAACTTAAGAATAATGCAGAGCTTGTCACTTGATGAGCCGATAAGCTCACTTCTTCTGCCACCTCTTGAGCAACCGATACATCAAGCTCAACCCATTCATAGTGCGCTAGTTCTAACATAAACGCGGGATCATCACTTTGCACTTCATAGTCATTAGCAAGAAAGGTCAAAAACTCCCCTGCAATATCTAAAAAATAAGGAGATTTACAATCATGCTGGCTAAAAAACTGCCTAACGAGGCTATACCAAGCTTGCTCTGAATATAAACTTTTTAGTACTGGATACGCAGAGCTAACAAAGCCATCCACATTGTTAAAAAATAAGTCTCGGTAAATCGCCATCCGGCGCTCTTCAACATCACTAGGCTTAGCATGTTGCTGAGGGTCGCGGATATGCGCCATAAACGCTTGCTGTACTTGAGTAAAATGTTCAGGCACTGTGTTTCACCCTGGCTTGGTTTTGCTTGCTCGCTGTTTGCTGCAGTGCTTCAATGGTTTTTAGCTCGGTTAACAACTCACTCATCGGCGGAATATTAAAATCACGCTCTAACAAGGTGGGAAATACCCCATGAACTTCATAAGCTTTTTCAAGTAATTGCCAAACAGGATCGATAACTGGCGCACCGTGGGTATCAACCAGTAAATCTTCTGCCTCAGTGTAGTGGCCCGCAACATGCCCATAGGCAATACGTTTTGTTGGTAACGCCGCTAGGAATTGCTCAGCGTCGTAACCATGATTAATCGAATTAACGTAAATGTTATTCACGTCGAGCAGTAGTTTACAATCCGCTTCTTCTAAAACGGCATTGGTAAATTCAAGTTCTGTCATTTGCTGGCCGGGCGCGCCATAGTAAGAGACATTTTCGATGGCAATTGGCTGCTCTAGAATATCTTGTACTTGCATAATACGAGAGGCCACATGTTTAATTGCATCTTCAGTAAACGGAATAGGCATTAAATCGTACATATGCCCTTCGCCCGAGCAGTAGCTTAAGTGTTCGCTGAATAAACGAATATTATGCTCTTTAAAGAAAGCTTTTAGCGATTGCACAAAGTCAATATCAAGTGCTGCAGGTGAGCCAATCGACAACGATAAACCATGGCATACAAAGGCATGTTGTTCGGTAAGCTGTTTAAACTGTTTACCAAAACGCCCGCCTAGCTTGAGCCAATTTTCTGGTGCAACTTCTAAAAACTCAATGGGTTTTGGAACATCAATGAGCATTTCATCAAGCATTTCTCGGCGCAAACCTAAACCAACCTGCCCAAAATCAGCTACTGATTCTTTTAACATACTACCTCCTACTAAAAAGGGCCTTTACGGCCCTTTTAAAAGCTAAATGAGCGCTTAGTGGTTAGAACCACATTTACCTTCGCCACACTTACCTTCTTTAGCTTTCTTTTTGTCTGCGCCACATTTACCTTCGCCGCACTTTCCTTCTTTAGCTGCTTTTTTGTCTGCGCCACATTTACCTTCGCCGCACTTGCCTTCTTTAGCTGCTTTTTTGTCCGCGCCACATTTACCTTCGCCGCACTTGCCTTCTTTAGCTGCTTTTTTGTCTGCGCCACATTTACCTTCGCCGCACTTGCCTTCTTTAGCTGATTTTTTGTCTGCGCCGCATTTACCTTCGCCGCACTTGCCTTCTTTTTCAGCTTTTTTATCGCCGCCGCATTTACCTTCACCACATTTACCTTCTGCGGCATCTAGTTGATAGCCTGCTTGCATTTGCTGAAATTCAAATGGGTTTGCACTGGCATCAGTGGCTGCAAAACTTGACGCACCTACGACAACCGCACCTAATGTTAATGCAATTGAATTTTTCTTAACTGTGTTCATTCGATGACTCTCTTTTTTATAAAGGGTTATTAAACAAGACCCGAGAACTAAAAATTACTTTCAAAATTTTTATAATTATTTTCTGAAACTACCCAGAATGCAAATTACGATTTATAAAACAATCCAGAACAGCTAGAATACGCGTCCTAATTTTTGATGAGTTAACAGGTATCATGCGACTAGTTTTAGCACCGATGGAAGGCGTTGTGGATTTTAAAATGCGACAACTCCTAACTGATTTAGGTGGATTTGATTTATGCGTAACAGAGTTTGTTCGTGTCGTTGAAGACACACTGCCCGAACGCGTATTTCATCGTTATTGTCCGGAGCTGAAAACAGGTGGCTATACCCGTGCAGGTACGCCAGTGCGTATTCAATTATTAGGTCAAGTTGCCGATGCTTTGGCAGCAAATGCTGTTAAAGCAATACGCCTAGGCTCCCATGGCATCGACTTAAATTTTGGTTGCCCTGCTAAAACAGTGAACAAAAGTAAAGGTGGTGCGGTACTGTTAAAAGACCCTGAGCACATGTACGAAATTATTAAGGCCGTGCGTGATGCTGTTGATCCTTGCCATGAAGTTAGTGCCAAAATTAGGCTTGGTTTTGATGATGATAGTAATAGCCAAGAAATTGTTGATGCTGTTGTTAGCGCGGGTGCTTCAAGTCTTGCTATTCATGCCAGAACTAAAAGAGATGGTTACAACCCACCGGCATATTGGGAAAAAATCCCCCCATTGATCAAAGATAAAAATATTTCGGTCGTTGCTAACGGCGAAATTTGGCAAGTTGAAGATGCCATGCTTTGTCAAAAGCGCAGTCATTGCCAAGACCTAATGCTTGGTCGTGGTGCATTAGCGATGCCTGATTTAGCAAAACAAATAAAATCTCATGCAGAAAACGAGCATTACACTCCGATGTTATGGGAGCATGTGATATACCACATTATTCATTCATCTATGCATCAAGACGAGAGCAAATGTGAAAAGTATTTTGCTTCTCGTACTAAGCAGTGGCTCGGCTATTTAAAACGCCAATACCCACAAGCTAACACACTTTTTGATGAGATCCGCCGCCTAAAAGCCAAAGATGAAGTTGCAGATGTACTAAGAAAGTACGCGAAAGCGCCGAGTATTGATACAAATCATAATTAGCCAATCGATTTTGTTTGATAATACTAGTATTGCCCACTTGGAAGAAAAGCGATGAACAATACTGAAATTCAAACAAAGTTATCTGCGGAACTTGCGCAGGTTAGACAACGTTTACTCGATATGCTGGCTAATTCTGATCAAGCTTATCATCAGCAACTGCTATCGCAACTCAAGGATAATCCCCCTTCAGACTGGTTAGAGCTGACAGCAAATAATCTCGGTTCTGAGTATCAAATATTGATTGCTCGAATAGAAAAGTTAGAAGCAGCACTATGCCAAATCGATATTGGGCAGTATGGCTATTGCTGTGATTGTGAAGAAAAAATTGATGACGAACGTTTACTTGCAGATCCTGCAAGCCAACGCTGTCGACGTTGCGCTCCATAGAGCGCAGCGCTGTACTAATTTATAAAAATAAAGCTCATCGCAGGATAAAGCACGATATCCTCAATTAACCAATCAGCTTGCTGCTGATCTACACCTAAACGCTTCATCAAGTTAACACGTGCTTGCTGTTCACTCCACGTGTGATAATGAATACCTAAGTCAGTTTCCATCATAACTTGCCAGAAGTATTGCTCGCCTTGTGTTAATTTACGCTTACTTTTGAGCGGGTCGAGATAATCAAGTTGCCAATCAAGGCCTGTGTGCTGATGATTTTCTACAAAATAATTCATTACTAATGGTTTAGCGTGAGAGTCTGATACAGGTAATACAAAATCTGCACTCTGCGATTGCTTTAACGAAGCCTGTATCTCACTTAACCAATTTAAAGGTGGCTTAGTTTCACCACTAAAGTAATTAAGTTTACTTTGATACCAATCTTTACCGTTTGCCAAACCAACTAAACCAAGTTTTGTACGCGGTTTATACTGAGTTAAATATTGATTAAGTTTGTTTAGTGCTGCTTGTACACTGTCATCGCTATTATCAAGGTACGATTTGACCATATTATGTAAAAGCGTTAATTCGATTTTATTTAATTTCAGATTGCTTTGCTCAGCTGCAATTAACTGTGTTTCAACTAACTCTAGCCAGTTAGCTAGTGCATTTTCTGAGTAGTCATCTAATGAACGAGCTTGGCTAATAACATCACGTTGTACAGGCCATACAAAGTAACGCTCAGGATAACGCTCAGCAATAATTAAATAATTTAATTGCGCCTGTTGTGACACATCTAACTTAGTCGCTTTTAGTCCTTGATAAGCTTGATGACGCGCTTGCAAATAACTTTCTGAGAAAGGCCAGCTAGCAGCTTCACTTTGCTGTTCTTGAGTCGATAATAAATTATTAATAGTTTGCAGCGCTTGCTGCCCTTCACTAAATGTTTTGAAACCTGATGTTTGCTCAGAGCAAGCTATCAGCATCACACTTGCGACAACTAATAATACGATCTGTCTTAGCATTTTAAAATTCCATAAAAAAAGCCCCAGAGGGGCTTTTTAGTTTAAAACAACATCAATTAGATTTTTACACCGTTACGAGCGGCTTTATCTTTGATGAAGGTTGACCAGCTCTTCGCGAAACGACGCGTGCGCGGATCATCCATTGCTTTAGTGATAGCGTTGTAAGCTTGCTTGTACTTCTCTTGGTAGTAGTAAGCTTCAGCTAAATCAGAGTAGATAGTTCCTTTTTTGTCAGAACCTAACTCTAATGCCTTGTTCAAACGAACAACGGCTGCACTATAGTTTTGCGATTGTAAAAGTAATGAACCAGCTTTGCGATAAAGCTCTGCATCGTCATCAAATTTAGCCGCTTCTTCATAGTATTTAGCTGCTTTTTCAATATCTTTAGAACGGTGGTAGTTAGATGCCACTGCACTGATATTTTGCTTGTTACGCTTAACTTTTTCTTCGTTGATTGCCTTTTCAAGCACGACTGCTGCTTTGTAAGGAATATCATTTAACGAATAGAAGTTAGAAAGTACTTTGTATTCAACTTCGTTTTCAAAATAGCCATTTTTATAGGCAACTTCCATGGTCGCAAGACCTTTCTTGAAGTCTTCGGTTTGTAGGTAGTATTTACCTAAACCAACCCAGGCTTTTTTGTCTTCAGGCCAAACACGAACAATCTCTTCAGCTACTTCTACCATGTTTTTGTACTGTTTAAGTTCAAAATAGGCAGCTAGCTTTAATTGGTAAGAAGCTTTAGCTGGTTCTTTTGCCAATTCGATTGCTTTGTCTGCAGCAGGAAGTACGTCTTTGTAAAGTTTTAACTCGTAGTTTGCTTGCGCAATACGTGTATAAACTTTGTCGTCTTCCTCACCTGTGAAGTCCATCCAAGATGCATAAGCTTCTTTTGCTTTTGCATATTGCTCAGTACCCGCGTACATATCACCTAGAAGTTTTAGGCCTTGCTCTTGGTCAGCAAAGTTTAAAACGTCAGGTTTAACTGCCGCTGAGATGTGCTTAATAGCCAATTGGTACTGCTCTTTTTGAGCGTACATTTGACCTAAGTAACGATCAACTGTTGCCTTATCGAAATCATCTGAAGGATCAATTTCTTTAAGTAGTGCAATCGCTTCATCAAGCTTATCTTCATTGTACAAGTCAAACGCTTTAATAACTTTCTTACCAACGCGCTCGCCCATAACTTTAGTTTTTGCTTTTTTACGCGCTTCAATCTTCGCGTAATCTGGCGCCGCTAAAGCAGGTGCAGTGAAAGCTACACCTGATAGAGACATAAGAAGCGCAAGTGCAGTTACTTTAGATAAATTTCTCATTACTCGCCTCCTTAGTTGCCTTGGTTAAGTTTAAAGTCTAATTGTACTTGAAGACCAAATTGCTTCTGTGGTTTACCATCGATGATTTTCGGACGGTACTTCCACTTACGTAGCGCACGTTTAGCTTCGCGGTCGAAGATACGTTTAGGATCTGCGTCGATCACTTCAACATCTTCTACACCACCCACTTCATTGATAGTAAATGAAAGTTGTACCCAACCTTCTTTACCATCACGCGCTGCTTGCGTAGGGTATTTTGGTTCAATACGAACGATAGGTGTCGCGTCACCATCACGTCCAAATGCACCTGGACCACTTAGGCCACCAGCTGTGCTACCCACATCGATGCTTGGCATATTAAATGACAAACCACCAGTGTTCGGGTTGCTGTTTTCCGGCTGAGGCGGCTGCGGCTTAGGCGGCTGCTTTGGCGGTGGCGGAGGCGGAGGCGGAACACGCTTCCTCTCCTGCACCTTAGATTCAGGCGGATTCGTCATAATTTCGACTACGATCTGTTCTTTTTGTTCAGTCGCACGGTCAGCTCCACCGGAGATGAGGTACGCCATGAAGTAGAACAAGCCGAAAGTAACTGCCCCACCTGCAATCAGTGAAAACAGAAAACGAATCATTACTGATCTCCAGCTATTGAAATTTTAAGGTTATCACCCGTCGCTTTGATCTGGTCCATAACTTTAACTACTACGCCGTGTTTTGCTTCTTTATCAGCTTGCAAAATTACAACTTCAGTAGGTTGTTCTGCTAATAAACTTTCAAGCTTAGCTGATACACGCTCAACGTCTACTTGTTGTTTATCAATCCAGATCGCACCGTCAGCGCGGATAGCAACAAAAATGTTTGCATTTTTTTGCTTCGTAGCTGCAGCTGCTTTAGGTTTATTGACTTCGATACCAGCCTCTTTAACGAACGATGTAGTTACGATAAAGAAAATAAGCATGATAAATACGATGTCAAGCATTGGCGTCATGTCAACCGCTGCTTCTTCTTCTTCACGAAAACGTTGTTTACGTGCCATATTTAATTCTCTCTCTAGTGATGAGGCATGCTATCTACAAGTTTAGCTTTCGCCATTCTCGCTCTCGCTTCAAGACGTGAGCTAAAGAATACTCCAGATAGTGCCGCAACCATTCCAGCCATTGTTGGGATTGTTGCCATTGAAATACCTGATGCCATTAAGCGTGCGTTACCAGTACCTTGAGTAGCCATGGTTTCGAAAACCGCGATCATACCCGTTACAGTACCTAATAAGCCGATTAAAGGACAAACAGCTACTAATGTCTTAATCAACAACATACGCTGATCTAATTTTTCAGACGCTTCAGAAATCCATGCTTCACGGATTCTGTGTGCGTACCAAGACGTAGTGTCTTGGCGGGCATCCCACTGAGCTACAATGTTCTTCGTCATACGAGGAAACTCAGCTAGTAGGAACCAATAGCGCTCAATCATTAAAACCCACATAAGAAAGAGTGCTATCGCGACCACGTATAATACCTGGCCGCCTGTGCCAACAAAATCCCTGATAGATTCCCAGATCTCCATCAGGACTAGCATTAGGCTTTCTCCTTCTCCGCGTGAGCAGCGATGATACCAGCGCTTTGCTCATCAAGGACATGTAGAACCGACTTACTACGACCCGCAACAATTGAGTGAAGTAGAATAAGTGGTAGAGCTGCAATTAGACCTAACGCTGTAGTAACAAGTGCTAGAGAGATATTACCAGCCATGATCTTCGGATCACCTGTACCGAACAATGTGATTGTTTGGAACGTAAGGATCATACCGATTACCGTACCTAGTAGACCTAGTAATGGAGCGATTGCTGCCAAGATCTTGATGATGTTGATACCAGCTTCGATGCGAGGCGTTTCACGTAGGATTGCTTCGTCAAGTTTAAGCTCAAGGTTTTCAACGTCTTGATTCTTGTTGTCAGCGTAAACCTTAAGAATACGACCCAGTGGGTTGTTTGTATTCGGAGTAGAAAGGTTTTTAAGCTGGCTCTTAATCTTAGTGCTAGTAAGCGCAAGATCAATGAAACGAACGATGAAGATAAGTAGACCAACAATTAATAGTAATGTGATGATGTAACCTACTTCAGCACCTTGCTCGTAGTATTCCATTAGTGATTTCTTCTGCGTGTTGATACGTAAGATCGCGCCACGAGTCGGGTCGATGTATACGCCAGCATAGTTATCTGCAGAAGTACCTTCTAAATCGCTGATACCAGCTAAGATGTAGCTATCAGGTTGCTTACCTAGAGGTTGAATCGCTTTAGTTTCTGGAGAGTAGATTAAATAACCGTCGTCAGTTACTAAGTTGAAGTTACCGATACGAGTTACTTTCTTCACAGAAGATGAACCGTCAAGACCTGCAACTTCAGTTTCGAAAGTTGAAACTTTAGCTGACTCAGTCATTTCAGTTTGAAGAGAAATCCAAAGCTCTTCTAGTTCACGAACAGTTGGAAGTTCTTTCGCAGCAGCTAGTGAGCGAAGTACTTCAGCACGTCCTGGTTTTTCAGCAGAAACAAGTGATGCTTCGATTGAACCGATTGCATCAGCAGCTGCACGACGTACAACACCGAACATCTCACCTAATGTACCTTGAGCGTTTAAAAGAGCTTGCTCTTTTTCAGCTAAAGTATTTTCGTTTTGAGCATATTCTTTAGCTAAACGGTCACCACGTGCTTTTTCAGCAGCTAGGTCGCTTTTAGCTTTGTTAAGTAACGCTTGCTTGTCAGCACGAGCTGAAAGGAACTCTTGTTCACGTTGCTTATTTAATTTGCCTTCAGAGATACGTTCTTGCTTAACTTGCTCAAGAATTTTGTCTAAAGCATCAGTGTTTGCGTGTGCATTAAGCGCGGTACCTGCAGAAACAGATAGTACTGCTGCAACAGCAAAACCTTTAAATAGTTTCTTCATTATTGATTACTCCGCGCCAAAGATTGGTAGTTTAACAAGTTCTAATGTCGCTTGTTTACGCGCCATACGGATAACTTCTTTAACAGGTTTTAGGTATTCTTCACCTAATTCTTTCCACTGTTTAGTGTTGTTATCCCACACCCACGCGTGCTTAAGGTCAAAAGACTGAGCTACGTAAGTGATACGACCTAAACGACCGAAGTCAACGTTGATGCTCTTACCATCGATCTCAAGAGTACCTTGAGAAGCAGTTACAGCTGAGCTGTATGCAGTTTCAACAGTGTAAGCTTCAAGAACTTGGCGGAATTTTTCAGATGTAGTAACTGATGCTGACGCCATGATGTCACGAAGTCTTTCAACACGTGCAAGACGGTTTTCAAGATTGAACGGAACGTCCGCTTTGATGAATTGCTCAAGCGTATCGATCATGCGATACATCAAAGGCACAACGTTTTGTTTCGTGTTATCGATAGTTGCGATTTGACGGTCAAACGATTCGATTGAAGCGTTTTGGTCAGCGACCAAACGTGCTACGTGATCGTTATAAACCTTCATTAGCTCAGTTTCGTCAACAATGCTACGGTACTCAGCGATTAGCTCTTGAGTTTGACCATATACATTGTCAATTTTAGTTTGAGACTTAACAGCAGCCTTTTGAATTTGTTGACCTGCATCTTGCACATCTTTCAAAGGATCTGCAATCACATTGCTGCTTGCAAATGCAAAAGCGCCAACCAACGCTGATGCTACAAGACTCTTTCTGATTTTAACAGACATAGTTCCCAACCAATTAAGTAATGTTACTTTTATAATTTAATTATCCTCCGAAGAGGACAACCCTGATATCTTTTAATAGATATCAACTCTCCAATAATGCTAAATGCTTCAGAGTCTGTCAACTTGATGTTCGGCTTTCATCGGAAAAATTTGGTGACTCGTCGTTGAGATGAAAATAACCAAAACAACGAATTAACAAAAATATAACAGAGGTATTCATGTGGTACTTCTATAGCCCTTTACTGGCGAACATTGCATTCATATTAGGTTCAACCTTAAACATAAATGTAACATTTTATGAAATCTGAAAGTGCTGAAGAAAAATGAAAAAAAAATTCACTTTGTTCATCTAAAAAATCTGTTTTGAAGAATTTTTATGCACTCACTACATCTAACCGCTCAAAAAGCAGCCAAATCAGACACTAAACACAAGAATGAGAGAGTTGAAATCTCTCACCGCTACGGGTGAGAGAGTTAAAATACGGCGCGGTCTTTAACTAGCTTAGCGAGTGAGATAATTGAATCAACTTCAAGTTTTTCAAATATTTTCGCTTTGTATGTACTTACCGTTTTATTACTGATGAAAAGTTTTTCACCAATATCTTTGTTTGATAAGCCTTGTAGTAGATAATTCATCACTGCGAGTTCACGTTCAGTGAGTAACTCGTCTATGTCTTTTTCAGACGCTATTAGGTGCTCTTGTGGAAAGAAAGTATAGCCGCGCAAAATCATTTCAACTGCAGAGGAGATATCTTCAAGGCTTTCGGCCTTGTTAACAAATCCTTGAGCACCTAGCTTTGCTGCAGTGCGAATAATGTGTTTGTCTTGCTTAGCAGATAAAAACAATACTTTGCCAGTAAAGCCACTACTGACTGCGCGCTTATATAAACTAAAGCCATCTGAGTCTTCTAACTCAATGTCTAAAATTGCCAGCGCTACATTATTACTTTTTAAAAACTGCAATGCTTCCTTTTGACTTCCAACAGCTTGTACTTCGTTAACTAATGTAGACTTAGCGAGTACCATTTTAATTGCTGTTGCCACCATCGGGTGGTCGTCTACCAAAAGTATATTGTTTCCTATGCTCATCGATTAGCAAACCTTCATTATATTTCATCAAACAAGTATAAGTTACTCAGCATTTATTCCACATGTGGATAATTTAAGTTTAGCGGGTTATTTCTAGATTGGTGAAAAATAACTATAAACTTTTTTAGCTGCTCACTTTCGAGTTCGATCAAAACTACAAACTAAACATAACGGGTGATGTCATGTTAAATAAATCCTATCGGTACAGCATATAATACTTTAGTTATGGAGAGTAGCTTTTAGGGCATAGAATGCGAAGTTCTAGCTTATTGGCTGATTAATTTAGTCTTAAACAATGCCTTTGGAGGAATATAAATTCGGTACAGTTTATGACTATTTATAGAGAGTTAAAACTTGGGGTTTAGCAGGAGATAAAATGAATTTTTGGTGAAACAGAAACTGTTTCACCAAAATGCTTAGGTTCGCATAATTAATTATGCTACTTCTACGTTCTCAGCTTCAGGGCCTTTTTGACCTTGTTTGATGCCGAAAGATACTTGCTGACCTTCGCTTAGAGTGCGGAAGCCTGTACCTGTGATAGCGCTGAAGTGTACGAATACATCAGGGCCATTTTCTTGTTCAATAAAACCGAAACCTTTAGCTTCGTTGAAGAACTTAACTTTACCAGTAACCGTGTTTGACATACCAAATTTTCCTGTAAGTCAATTATTAAAATTCAGCCATAATGGCTCTATCCTCCCTGAGTGAATGCCCAAAAAACTTGGGGTAAAGTACAGGAAGAACCAATAACCAAACCGGTAACCGTACAGCCGCACATTATCCGTAAATTCAATACGCAAAAACTCAAAGCAATTTAAGACTAACACATTAAATTGCTTTTAGCTCTATTAATCGAAAATAATTTTAAGGTCAACTGCCTAAACAAAAATATATGACAGTACTATTTATAAACAATTAATTATCAATGAAAAAAGCCCATCAAATAGATGGGCTTTTAATTCTCAATTTGTAGCTTGCTAAAACTTATTTAACTTGCCAATCCATTTGCGCCTCTGCTTTGATTGGCACTACTTCTGAATCACCTAGTTTATAGCTTGCTGGTACTGTCCAGCTCTCTTTTACCAATGTAATGGTATCTTGGTTTCGAGGCATACCGTAGAAGTCTGGGCCAAAGTGGCTCGCGAAACCTTCTAGCTTGTCTAAAGCACCTGCTTCTTCAAACGCTTCAGCATAAAGCTCAATAGCTGCGTGAGCAGTATAAGCCCCTGCACAACCACAGGCTGCTTCTTTTTTGTCTTTGTAATGTGGTGCAGAATCAGTACCTAAGAAGAACTTTTTGCTACCACTTGTTGCAGCACCAATTAACGCTTGCTGGTGAATGTTACGCTTTAGAATAGGTAAGCAGTAATAATGCGGGCGAATACCACCTGCTAGCATATGATTACGGTTATAAAGAAGGTGATGAGCAGTAATTGTTGCAGCAACATTCTCTGGTGCATTATTAACAAACTCTACTGCATCTTTCGTGGTGATGTGCTCAAGCACAATTTTAAGACTCGGGAAGTCATTTACCACGTCCGCTAGAATTGTTTCTATAAATACCTTCTCACGGTCAAAAATATCAATTGATGAATCGGTTACTTCACCATGTACTAACAGTAACATCCCTACTTCTTGCATTGCCTCAAGTACAGGGTAAATGTTTTTGATTGAGGTTACACCTGAATCTGAGTTGGTAGTCGCACCAGCCGGGTACAACTTAGCAGCAACAATTTTACCTGTTGCTTTAGCTTTTTTAATTTCTTCTGGTGTAGTTTTATCTGTTAGGTAAAGCACCATTAATGGTTCAAAGTTACCTTGTGGGCCCGCAGCTTTAATTCGCTCGTAGTAAGATAAAGCAGTGTCTGTGCAGGTTGCCGGTGGAACAAGGTTCGGCATGATGATCGCGCGCCCCATGTAACGGCTAGCATCACGAACGGTATCAACGAGTTGCTCGCCATCACGTAAATGAATGTGCCAATCATCTGGGCGTGTAATTGTTAGAGTTTGCATCGAATTTAAATCTGACATTGCTGGTTTCCACGGCTAAAGTTAGGGGGATAGCGTAAACATTGAGCAAATAACCTCGCTTATTTACCCAAGTTCATATTCAGGTGCCTAGTTTACACCAGTTCCAGTTTTTTTTGAAAATAACTTTGTGGATAGTTTGATAGTAGGTTAACGTAATAAATTAATACAACATTTCGGTTACCTTTTATTCTATGCCTAAGAGTTTAGACGCTGCTTTTGCACTTGAGGTCAAAACAGACCAACTACATATTATTAATCAGTTCTCATCCTCTGTGATGCAGTTAGACACGGTTGAAGAATTGTTAGAATATGTCACGTCAGAAGTGGTAAGCCGCCTAGGTTTTATAGAGTGTGTTATTTATCTAGCCGATGACAAAACTCGCACCCTCAAAGAAATGGCGTCTATTGGCACAGCAAGCAGCCACGATACTTACCATATCGATCGTACAGAAATCAGCTTTGATCAAGGTATTACGGGTTATGTCGCAAGCACTGGTAAACCGTTAATGATTGGCGATGTCAGTGAAGACCCACGTTATATCGCTGATTCTCGCCCTGCTCTTTCTGAGCTTTGCGTACCATTAGTTTACAAAGAAAAAGTACTGGGTGTCATTGACTGTGAGCACCCGCAAAAAGATTACTACAACGATGCGCATTTAGAGATTTTATCAACAGTGGCGCACCTATTAAGTGCCAAGATAAATCAAGTTCGTACTGTAGAAGACTTACAGCAAACCGTTATGCAGTTAAACGATGCGCAAAAGCTAGAACGCTCGATGCTGCAAATTGCTAACTTAACCTATCAATCAAGCGAGCTAGATAGCTTCTTTGAATCTTTACACGGCATTATTACCTCTTTACTGAGGGCTGATAACTTCTTCATTGGCCTGTATGATAAGCAGCTCGATGTGCTTGATTTGGTGTACATTATCGAAGAAGGCGTGCGTTCTAACGCGCATAAAAAAATATCAAAAGAACAATTAAAAGATACTGCATCTTATTACTTATTAAATATCGACCAGTCCTTACTTTTTACGAAAGAAGAATTTCAACAGCACATTGATGCGGGCCATTTTAAAATGGTTGGTCGCCAGGCCGAGTCTTGGCTAGGTGTGCCATTTAAAGTAAATGAGCGTATAAGCGGTGTCATTGCCGTACAAAGTTACAGTAAAAGCTATCACTATGACGAACATGATCGTGCCTTACTTACGTATGTGAGCCGCCAAATTAGCATGGCGATAGACCGTCAATTATCAAGACAAGAGCTTGAGCACCGCGCTCTTCACGACGAATTAACCGGCCTTGCCAATCGCTCATTGTTAATTGAACGCATCAAACATGCGATCCTTCGCCTAGCAAGAGCTGATAAGCGCAATCAACACGCCCTGCTCTATCTAGACTTTGACCGATTTAAGAGTATCAATGATTCATTAGGTCATGAGGTTGGTGACCACTTTTTGGTCAAAATCTGTGAGTTGATCTTAGGTACTATTCGCAATACGGATACTTTTGCCCGTTTAGGGGGCGATGAGTTTGCCATCTTTATGGAAAACATCACCGATAAACAACAAATTAATGATGCTCTAGAGCGTATTCAACAGGTACTATCAGAGCCTCTCAATATTGACGGCCACCTATTGCAAGCATCTACCAGTATAGGCGTTGCCTTTTGTGAAAGCAGTCGCGACCAAGCTTATAAGCTATTACAACATGCCGATGCAGCAATGTATGAAGCTAAGTCATCTGGCCGTGGTAAGGTTAAGTTTTTCAACAATACCATGCGTAAAAAACTTAAAAATCATGCGGATATAGAAAATGATTTACAGCATGGTATTGAGCACGACGATTTTGAGCTTTACTACCAGCCCATTTTTACCATTCAAGACACAAAAGTTGTTGGTTTTGAAGCACTTGTGCGCTGGCACCACCCAAGTAAAGGCTTTGTCTCGCCAAATGATTTTATTCCCGTTGCAGAAGACACAGGCCAAATTATTAATCTAGATTTACATTTGCTTGAGCTTGCTGCAAAGCAAATCGCAAAGTGGACGAGTGAAGGTAAAGCATTTGGCAGAATTACCGTGAATGTATCATCACGTCATTTTGCGAGCCTAGATTTTGTAGCGCAAATACATTCCTTATACAAACAATATAAATTGCCACTTGGCTCACTATGCTTAGAAATCACAGAGTCTGGCCTTATTGGTAATTTAGAGCTGGCTACAAAAATCATAAAAGGCCTTGAGCCTCTTGAAGTAAAACTGTGTTTAGATGACTTTGGTACTGGCTACTCTGCGCTTGGTTATTTACACCAATTACCTATCCATATTTTAAAAATCGATAAAAGCTTTATCGATCATTTAAATAAAGCGCATAACCCCTTGGTTGATGCCATTTTATCGTTAGCCCAATCGTTAAAGCTCGATGTTGTTGCTGAAGGGATTGAAACAGAAAAACAATTGGCAATCTTAAAGCAAACTCAATGTAAGTTTGGTCAAGGCTTCTTAAAAGCGAAACCCATGCCAGCCAGTGAAGCAGAAAAAGTCATCACTCACGGCCTATAATGCTAATATAAAAAAGCCTTGCAAATGCAAGGCTTAGTTTGTTTATACTTTACAAAAAGTTACAGCTCGCCGGGTGCAAAGTTATCAACGGCTATTGCTTGTTTACGTAGCTCATTGGCTTGATTCATACGCTCTGCTACCGTTTCATTAATTAAGTTTTTCTCTGCCGCTGCGGCAATTGCGCCCTCCAGTTCAAGGTTTTTAGCAATAGTGCCTTCTTTTTGCCATTTACGAAGCTGCTTAAAGTCTTCATGGGTATCAATCATGGCTAAAAAGGCATTTTCCATGACACCAGTCCCTGCATTTTCATCGACATAACAAAGGTGGGTTAATCTGTCTCTAAAGACCCCAGGTTTGCTCATGTGCTCACACATTGTTTGGGCTAACTCATCACTTGGACGGTGATAATGATTACCTAGTGGGAACACAATACGTTTCAGTAAGAAATTAATTACAGGATTAGAGAAGTTTTTAAAGAAGCCGTCGAATGCCTGACCAATGCAGAATAACGAATGCTCAACGGCATATTGCACAAATGGTAGGTCAGCTTGCTGACGCCCTTCATCTTCGTAGCGTTTCAGTACACATGAAGCAAGATACAAGTGGCTAAGCACATCACCTAAACGTGCCGAAATCATCTCTTTGCGTTTTAACTCACCACCTAATACTAGCATCGCAACATCAGTACAAAATGCTAAACCACGACTCATCCGGCTTAACTGTTTGTAGTAAACCGTGGTTGCGCCACATACAGGGGCTTTAGCGAAGTAACTGCGTGTTAAACCGTGCACAAATGCCATACCTGCATTACTGCCAGCAAATAAAATATGTTGCAGTAGTAATGAGTCAAATTCTTTTAAGGCAACATCATGGTCTTCCATTGCTGCTGCTTCCATTTCTTTTAAAACAAACGGATGACAGCGAGTAGCGCCTTGACCAAAGATCATCAAATTACGAGTAAGAATATTTGCACCTTCAACGGTAATCGATACCGGGATCCCCATATAGCCATGGGCTAAATAGTTATTTGGCCCGACTTGAATACCTTTACCAGAATGAATGTCCATAGCATCATTCATTACCGTACGGCCCATTTCAGTCATATGGTACTTAGCTATAGCGGTAACCACAGACGGACTCAATTTTAAGTCAATCGCCCCTGCGGTCATTAGCCTTGCTGATTCTAAGGTGTAAGTTAATCCACCAATACGTGCCAATGCCTCTTGGACACCCTCAAATTGGCCAATCGACACACCAAATTGTTGGCGTACGGTTGCATAGGCTGATGTCATTCTTGAAGCCAAATGGCCAGTTGCTGTACTAAGTGCCGGTAACGAAATACCGCGGCCCGCACTTAAACATTCAACTAACATACGCCAGCCTCGACCAGCGCCCTTTTCACCACCGATGATCCAATCAAGCGGAATAAACACATCTTTACCGTATGTTGTGCCATTCATAAATGCCATGTTTAACGGATAATGACGCTCACCTGTTTGTACACCTTCATGATCAGTTGGAATAAGCGCACACGTAATGCCAAGCTCTTTTTTATCTCCTAATAAGCCCTCAGGATCGTACATTTTAAATGCAAGACCCAGCACTGTGGCAATTGGCGCAAGGGTGATATAACGTTTTGACCAGTTAAGTTTTAAACCAATCACTTCTTCACCATTATGCATGCCCTTACAAACCACCCCTGTATCAGGAATACTGCCTGCATCAGAGCCTGCCTCTGGACCCGTTAATGCAAAACAAGGCACATCATCACCCTTAGCTAGGCTTGGTAACCAACGCTCTTGTTGCTCGGTAGTACCATAGTGAAGAAGTAATTCACCTGGACCTAAGCTATTGGGCACCATTACGGTGACCGCAGCGGTTAAGCTCTTAGTGGCAATTTTCGATACGATGGTTGAATTTGCAATCGCCGAAAACTCGCGACCACCAAATTTTTCAGGAATGATTAACGCAAAAAAACCTTCTTTTTTTAGGTAGTCCCACACTTCTTTTGGTAGGTCTTTATCTTTTTGCACAATTTGATAATCATCAAGCATGGCTAACAAGGTTTCGACTTGCTCGCCCATAAATGCGCGTTCTTTTTCGCTAAGTTCAGGTTTAGGAAAACGATGCAGTTTTTGCCAATCTGGGTTACCACTGAATAATTCACCATCCCACCAAACATCACCTGCTTCCATGGCTTCACGTTCTGTTTGCGATAACGGCGGCAAAACTTTTTTAAACATACTAAACGTAGGTCGTGTGACAAGATTGATGCGAATGTCTTTCACAGCAAAAATTACAATCACAGCAACCAGTAAAAGAATGATTACGGTCGTCATTGTGCAATCCTTTTATTTTAATTAACTGGTTCAAGTATGACTGATCATGCCATAAATACAACGTAAGCAGCTCTTACTTAGGTTGTTTTTACCGATGCAGTTTGTTGTTTACTAAGACACTGCTATTATGCATGGGCAATAAATAACAATAAACTTCTAGGGAACGTTATGAAAAAGACTCCATTTAAGCTCAGCATCAGCGCGCTTATGGTCGCAAGTGCACTAGCACTTACAGGCTGTAATGATGACGCTACGAGCAATAAAACAACGACTGCTGAAGTCAAAGCAAGCCAAGTAACAGCACAAGATGCCGCTAAATTTATCGCCGATACTGAAAAAGAATTAAGCGCGCTTTATTTAGAAGCAAGCCGTGCTGAGTGGATTTATGCCAACTTCATTACCCATGATACTGCGGAACTATCTGCTGAAGTAAATCGCAAGATGACCGAAGCCGTTGTTCGCCTTGCTAATGAAGCTGCAAAATTCGATAGTTTAGAGCTAGATTACGATGCGCGTCGTAAACTCGATAAACTTAAACTAGCGCTTACCTTACCTGCACCACAAGATGCTGAAAAAACAGCTAAGCTCTCACAATTAGTGGCTGAGCTAGGGGGTATTTATGGTAAAGGTAAATACTGTAAAGAAGATGGTAGCTGTTTAAGCCTTGGCGACATGACCGCTAAAATGGCAACGAGCCGTGATTACAATGAATTGCTTGATTTATGGCAAGGTTGGCGTCAAGTTTCAAAACCTATGCGCCCGCTTTATGAGCAACAAGTTGCCCTCACCAATGAAGGTGCAAAAGAGCTAGGTTATGCAGATACAGGTGCTATGTGGCGTAGTAAATACGACATGCCAGCCGATGATTTTGCAAAAGAACTCGACCGTATTTGGGGCCAAGTTAAACCGCTTTATGATTCATTACATTGTCATGTTCGTGCCAAGCTAGGTGAAAAATATGGCGAAGATAAAGTACCACAAGACCAGCCTATCCCTGCACACCTTTTGGGTAATATGTGGGCACAAACGTGGGGTAACATTTACGATGTTGTTGCACCAGAAAATGCCGATCCTGGTTATGACGTAACAGAACTATTAGCTGAGCACGATTACGACGAACTTAAAATGGTACGTGGCGCTGAGAAGTTCTTCACCTCAATGGGTTTTGCACCATTGCCAGATACCTTCTATGAACGCTCACTATTCACTAAACCACAAGATCGTGACGTACAGTGCCATGCGTCAGCTTGGAATATTGATAGCAAAGACGACCTACGTATTAAGATGTGTATTCAACGCACAGGTGAAGAATTCTCTGTTATTCACCATGAGTTAGGCCATAACTTCTATCAACGCGCGTACAACACGCAGCCTATTTATTATCAAGAAAGTGCGAACGATGGTTTCCACGAAGCGATTGGTGACACCATTGCTCTTTCTGTAACGCCAGGTTATTTAAAAGAAATTGGTTTATTAGATGAAGTGCCTGATGAATCAAAAGATATCGGCCTGTTAATGAAAATGGCATTAGACAAAGTAGCATTTATCCCATTTGGTTTATTAGTAGACCAATGGCGCTGGAAAGTTTTCTCAGGTGAAGTAACACCAGAGAACTACAACAAAGCGTGGTGGGAATTACGTGAAAAATACCAAGGTGTACAAGCGCCTATCGCACGTAGCGAAGCAGACTTCGATCCAGGTGCTAAGTATCACGTACCAGGCAACACGCCTTACACACGTTATTTCTTAGCGCACATTTTACAATTCGACTTCCACAGAAGTTTATGTGAAATTGCCGGTAACGAAGAAGCTATTCACCGTTGTTCTGTATACAACTCTGCTGAGGCAGGTGAAAAACTAAATGCTATGTTAGAAATGGGCTCAAGCCGCCCATGGCAAGAAGCTCTTGCTACTATCACTGGTAAAGAAGAAATGGATGCAACAGCAATCTTAGATTACTTTGCACCGTTACAAAAATACCTTGATGAGCAAAATGAAGGCCGCCAGTGCGGTTGGTAATGATAAAAACGAAAAAGCCCGCATAATGCGGGCTTTTTTATATCATCAAATTAATGATTAAAACTGTAAGCTTACGTTTGCAAAGTATGCATCGTAGTCTGAGTCATCCCAGTTGTTTGCATAACCTGCTTTTAAACCAACGTTTTTGTTAAAGAAGTGCTGTGCACCAAAGCTGTAGTCATCTTCTTTATTAAATGTTACAAATGCTGACGTTGCTTTAGAGAAGTAGTAGTTAGAACCTAGTTCCCAAGAGCTACCGCTATCGTCTGTATCTGAGATTGTACCTTCAATTGTTAGGTAGTTACCTTGTTGAAGATCCATGAAGTATTTTGCATTTACTGCACGGTAATCAAACTCATCGTCAGCTGTGAATGTGAAACCTAAGTAATCAGTGCTGTTAAGCTGGTGATTGTACTTAAGGTCGAACATTACAGTGTTATCGCCATCTTCTACGTCGATAAATGTCGCTTTAAGAAGAAGGTTAGGATTAAAGAAGTAACCTGCAGACACATTGAATAAATCAGTATCTGAACCGTAATCGTAGTTGCTGTAACCCGCACCAAATACAAAATCTTGTACGAAGTATTCACCACCGATGTTAGTTACATCACCAAAGTCATCATCTGCGTACGAACCAAACACGTTGGTTGTTCTGTTGATGTATTCAAACTGGTCGTATGGACCCATTGTTTTCTTTGGCGCGAAGTAATACGTTGAATCAACACTTATTGTGTCGTTGCCATCGGTGTCCATGTAACCTAAATGGCTGATTGATTGGTAACTATCCGCAGCAGTCGCGGCAGTTGACAGAAGCATACTCGAAATAATAACTGCTAACTTTTTCATAAACAGATTTCCCTATTAACATTGTTTCATTGCTGTTGAAAACTAGCCTGATGGCTAAGTTGGGCACATGCTAACGTGAGAAAACTGAATGGAAACTTAACTAAGCTTTTGTTTTTACTTGATTAATTGTAATAAAGTGTCGGCAAATGTAAAGAAAAAGTTGGCCGAAACTTGCGTCTCTAAACCAACTTTTAGTGAAAAAATAAAGCTTGTCAGTACCTTATAAAGCAAACTCGCTTATAATTCTATAAACCTCATTAATGTTATCTCCTGCTTTAAAGTCTTTACTGATTGGCGTTGGATCTGAACCAACCCAAATTTTTAGTTCAGCATCAAGGTCAAAATGCCCAGCACTCTCTTTACTAAACTTAGTAATTTTTGAGTAAGCAATACTCAGCATTTCAACTTTAGAGCCAGTAACACCTTGTTTATCAATAATAATTAATCTTTTATTGGTAAAGATGAACATATCACGAATGACTTTATAGGCTTTTTGTACTGTTTCACCATCAATCAAGGTATTAGCAAGCAGCTCTTCTAAATCATCATTATCGACTTCACTTGCGTTACCCATTAATCCGCTTAATAGACCCATAATTAGCTCTCCTTATGAAAAATTTGGTTTTCGAGTGTGTGACCATTTACCAGTTGACGATACTGCCAACCTTGTTGATAACAAAAGTGTAGAAGATTGATATCAAAAGGCTCAGCGGTTTTTTCAAACTCGATCACATATTCTTTTGCTTGGCTCATATAAACATGATGTACATGGGCAAGGCCAGCAAGCTTTGCTTCTACATCATCATATTGTTGATTTAACTGCAGTGTAATAAAGTGTTTATTATCCTGCGTGCTAGAACGGGCTTGATGCTCACTTAACACCCCTTTATCGAGGTGTAAAACCCCAGAGCATAATCGCTCAAGCTCAGTTAAGTCATGGGAGCTTAAGATAAATGTTGCTTCGTTACTTAAAGAACTTACCAGCTCTCTCACCTCACGAGCATGAATTGGATCCAGGCCTGCAGTTGCTTCATCAAGCATCACTATTTCAGGTGAACCAATTAATGCCTGTGCAATCGTCACTCGCTTACGCATACCATGAGAAAGGTCATCCGGTCGCTGCTTAGCCACTTCTGACAAACCAACCAGCTCTAAAACACGAGCCGTTTCTTTTTTACGAACCGCACCACTGAGCCCTTGTAATTGACCATAAAAGTTAAGTTGATGTGCAATACTAAAACGAGGATCAAGCTGAGCATCTTGCGGTAACGCGGTTAGCTTACCAAATAACGCCGCGCTGCCTGGGGTATGCCCCATTACCGATAGCTTTCCTGAGCTTGGTAAAATATAGCCACATAACAAACTGAATAACGTTGTTTTACCCGCACCATTAGGACCAACTAGCGCTACCGGTGCCCCTTTGTTTATCTCAAAGCTAACGTTATCGAGCGCTCGTTTAGCCCCGTAGTTTTTTGACAAGCCTTGTGCCTGAATTAAAACGGTCATAATGAGCTCCTCGCAAAAATTCGTTCACCAGCAAGCAGTAGCACTGCCGTTTGTAAAAGTGGTAAACCTAGAGCCAATGTAACACCTGCACGCTGACCTGCCATTAAATCAAGTTGATAGCCCGGAAATATGTAATTTAAAACCTCAAATGCAGGCCATTGCCATGTTAGTAAGCCAATAACAATATTACCGCCAGCAAAGAACAAAATAGCCAATACAAACGCAAGACGCGATGAACGGGCAAATGTATTCAAAAAGCTCATCAAAGCAATAAATGGCATAACCGCAACAAGCAAATAAAATAACAACATAAAGCTTCGCGATAAGCCAGAAAGCAGCAAACTTGGCTCACGATAACCGAGCATTGCAACGGTTGCCATCAAGGTAACAAATAACAATGCCGCTAAAATGAGTAGCTGCCCTAAAAAGCGACCAATAATAATTTCTGAACGAGTCGCTCTAAGTGATAAAAAGCGTAACGTACCTCGTTGTCTGTCGCCCACTGTTTGATCACTACATAAAAACAAACAAAAACTTGGGAAACTAAATAAGGCAATCAGCCAATACACAGCCAGTTCAGATTCAGGCCAATCAAGTAATTTACTGATGCCAATGGCGCCAAATGCTTGTCTAGCAAAGTCGGCAAAATCAGGTGAGCTAATCAAGGTCACAGATTGGGCAATGGGATAGCGTAAAATAAGTAGCCAACAAATGGCAAAAGCGGCAACCGCCAACAAACCACGTTTGGTCAGAAATAGTCGTACCAGCTCAAATTGGGCAATTTGTGCAAGACGTTTAGGATGTAACTGCGTCACTCATAATCCTTAATGAATTTTATTATTAGAATTACACTAAGTTGAAACAGCTTGAATTACCAGAAAAAAAAGACCCGACAAGCGGGTCTTATGTAACAAAGTATAAACTTTTAACCTAGAGGTGGCTTTCGTACACTGCAAGCGCTTGGTCAAGGTCGGCTAGTAAATCAGCCACATCTTCAAGACCAATGTGTAGCCTTATTACCGGGCCTTGCGACCAACCTGTTTCAGAGCGAAGCCCTTTCATACTCAGGTTTGCTGTGACTAAACTCTCATAACCACCCCAAGAAAAGCCCATTTTAAAATGGTGCAGGCTATCTAAAAACGCATCAATCGCTTGTTGATTACCTTGCTTCATTACAAATGAAAATAAGCCGTTACTGCCATCAAAGTCTCGTTTAAAGAACTCATGACCCGGGCACGTTGCAAAAGCAGGATGGCGAATATGATCAACCAATGGGTGTGTTTCAAGCCATTTAGCCACTTCGATGGCGGCTTGTTCATGCTGTTTTAAACGCACAGCCATAGTACGTAGACCACGTAGCGCTAAATAAGCATCATCAGCAGAGGTACATTGCCCTAGTAGGTATGAATTTTCTCTAAGGGTTGGCCAATATTTTTTATTGGCAACCGCCACCCCCATCATCACATCTGAGTGACCAACGATATATTTTGTTGCAGCTTGAATACTAATATCTACGCCATGCTCAAGCGGTCTAAAATGCAGGCCATTACCCCAGGTGTTATCTAGCATGGTCATTACACCACGCTCATTTGCCTTAGCAACCATGGCTGGCACATCTTGCACTTCCATGGTGATTGAGCCAGGTGATTCTAAAAACAATACGCGAGTGTTATCTTTAATAAGCTCACTAATCCCTGCACCAATTCCCGGCGGGTAATAAGTTGTTTCAATGCCTAATCCAGCCAGTATTTTGTCGCAAAAATCACGGGTCGGCTCGTAAGCGGTATCCACCATTAAAATATGATCGCCCGTTTTCACAAACGAGAGTAGCGCATTGCTTATTGCAGCCGCACCTGATGGATATAGCGCACAGCCTTCGCCGCCTTCTAGTTCTGCAATTGCTTCTTGCAGAGCAAAGTGTGTCGTCGTACCGCGACGGCCATAAAATAACGTTTTGTCGCCTCGTTTCTTCGCCGCTGCTTTTAAATCAGCCACTGAATCGAATACTACCGTTGATGCACGTTGCACCACAGGATTCACAACCCCTTGTGTGTACGCTTTTTTACGCCCTGCAGAGACGATTTGGGTATTTTTATTTGTATTTGTCATAATTTGTCCAAGCTGTGCTTTACAGGTTGCGCCAGTGCTCAACCAAAAATCGAGAAATAGAATCTTGTCGGGTTAGTTTAAGATGGCTGCCCTGCTCATGCCATTGGCCGAATTCATTAAGTTCAGCACGGCTAAACCATCTTGCATCGTCTAACTCGTCTTTATCTACCTGAATATCTTCTGAAACCGCTGAAGCCATAAAACCAAACATAATTGATGATGGAAATGGCCAAGGCTGTGAAGCGATATATTGAATATCTGTCACCGCAACACCAGCTTCTTCCATAACTTCGCGGGCAACGGCCTGCTCTAGTGTTTCACCTGGGTCAACAAAACCAGCAAGAGTTGAAAAAACACCTTCAGGCCAGCTTGCTTGACGGCCTAACAAGCAGCGCTCAACCCCATCTGAAAAGGTTTTAGTGACTATCATTATCACCGCAGGATCGGTTCGCGGAAAGGTTTGATGCTGGCAAGTTTGGTTCTCACATAATCGTGAATGCCCAGCTTCAACCATGTTATTTTCATGACCACAACGACCACAAAAACGGTGTGTTGCGTGCCAAAAACACAAGCCCCTTGCCAGTGCAGCAATCGAGCCTTGTTTTAGCTCAACTTGTGGGCCTAACTTGCGAATATCTACAAATTCAGCGTCATTAAGCATAGGCTCAATGAGTGAGTCTGGAACATGGCTGACATCTAAAGCAAAATGAGCCACATCATCGTCGTCTAAACCCAATAAAATGCTTTTTGATAAATCGAGATGATCCACTTGAGATAAGCGTAAATAACACACTTCAGGACTGTCTTTAACAAATAAACTTTGATTGTTATTGACCAATAACCAGCGACTCTGAGAATTCATTTGAGCCTTTAACCACTTTGGATCTTTACGACGATTTGATGCACGATCCAATGGCATTTGAGAGTAATTCAGCATGGCATTCCTTGAAAATAGTTTACTCGCTAAAACTACCATAAGCGGATGATAAACCCAATTTATTACAGGCATAAAAAAAGCCCAAACTGGGCTTTTTTATTCTCTCTCACAATTTTACAAGGTCGCTAGGTGCGCTTGTAGTTTTTGGTTCTCAGCTTCAATATGCTGATAGAACTCTAAATCTTCTAATTTACTTGCGGCAGCTTTATCAATGATGATCACCGCATCTTTATGAAGTTGCAGTGCTGAAGCTGGGCATTTAGCCATTAACGGGCCTTCTACCATGGCGTGAACGGCATCCGCTTTACTTGCACCGGTTGCTAAAAGCACTACTTTTTTGGCTTCTAAAATAGTGCCAATACCCATAGTAATTGATAAATGCGGTTGATACTCACCCTCAGCAAAAAATCGCGCATTGTCTTCAATTGTCGCTTTCGTCAGTGTTTTAACACGGGTGCGTGATGTCAAACCAGATGAAGGTTCGTTAAAACCAATATGACCATTACGGCCAATACCAAGTAGTTGTATGTCAACACCACCAGCCGCTGTGATTTTTTGCTCATATTCAGTACAAGCAACAAGCGGGTTTACTGCATCACCCGGCGGTACATGGGTGTTTTGTTTGTCGATATCAACATGGTTAAACAGCTGCTCATTCATAAAGTAACGGTAACTTTGTGGATGCTCGCCAGTTAAACCTAAGTATTCGTCTAAGTTAAATGTTGTCGCTTGGCTAAACGAAATCTCGCCAGCTTTATTTTTAGCAATCAGCTCTTGATATAAAGCAACCGGCGTTGAACCAGTTGCAAGGCCTAGTACTGATGCAGGTTTTTTTAATAGTTGTTTAGCAAAGATGTTAGCACCATACGCTGCAACTTGGGCTGCATCATCAAGAATCACTATTTGCATATCGATTAGCTCTAATTATAAGTTGGAAAAAAATGGGACCTAAAACCCAACCCCACGTGCAATCGAGCTGGGTTTTAGATCAAACCACTGCCAGGATACGATGCAGTAGCTATAACCATTATGACAACGCTGTCATTATCACTTCTAGTTTTAACTTTGTAAAGTAAAAGTGAATAAAAAATTACTCTTTCTGTTAGTGTTTAATAATTATCAAACACTAACAAAGATCTTACGGCGATACATCCAATGCAATACCAGCATTTGTACTGCTAATAACGCAATTACCGCTATCAGAGGTTGCCACACCTCTGGCACAGCTCGAACCACCCCACCAAATACGCTTTGGCTTACATAGCCCCAATTCACAAGACTTGACGCTAAATAAATAATAATCGAGTTTGCACCTATGATCACAAATGGATACGCAGCGCGTTGCCCCGGTAAAATATCAACCAGTGCATAAAAAACGGCGAGCAATATGGCACTCCAGCCAACGGTTACAAGCACAAATGAGCTGGTCCAAAGTTCTTTATTTACTGGGAACTGTAAATCCCATAACCAACCTAAACACACACTTACCACACCTGCGGCGAATAATAAGGCGGTCATTTTCCACTCGCCAATTTGCTGAGCTCGAGCCACTAATTGACCTGCAAACACACCCATTAATGCATTAACTATTGCTGGGATATTCGACAACACACCTTCTGGGTCTACCACACGGTTTTGATAACTAATCCCCGGCAGTAAGTGTGCATCAAACCATGCATTCCAACTCCCTGCCGCTGAAAGGTCACCAGCACTGCCACCCGGCACTGGAACAAAACAAAGTAGTAACCAATAACCCACTAAAATAGCCGCAGCGGTAATAATTTGTGTTCGTAAACTAGTATGCCAAACCAACATTGCACAGAAGAACCACGCAATAGCGATGCGGCCAAGCACACTGGCATAGCGAATTTCATCTAACGCCATCGGCATCCCTGTGCCCCAGCCGTGGTTATACAAAATACCTAATAAACACAATAGTAAAAGACGTTTACCCGCCTTGCGGTAATACACTTTTCGCTCATCAAACGGTAAATGGTCAATGCGTTTCGGGGCTAGCCCCATCGCCACACCCGATAAAAATATAAATAATGGGAAAATTAGATCGTAAAATGTGAAGCCATGCCAAACGCTGTGCACGGTGTGTGCTTCAAAAACTTTCCAGCCAGTCCAGCCTGTTAAAACGAAGAGCGCTGCGAATAGTGACTGTCCGCCTAATATCCAAAACATATCCATGCCGCGCAGTGCATCCAGTGATGCCAAACGTTTTCTTGTTGGTTGTGTTGTTGTCATTGTATTACCTTAAATAGAAAAAGCCCCGCGATACAACGGCGGGGTTTTTACCAGGGAAGCTTGTTATAGCGCTTTTCCAGCAATAAAGGTGGCTTGTACATTTTGCTGTTCGTCTAACACCACAAAGTCAGCGTCAAACCCGCTCAGTAAGCGACCTTTTTTATGTAAACCTAAATATTGTGCAGGATAAAGTGATGCCATACGTAAGCTCTCAGCAAGGCTAACATCCAATGTGTTCACTGTGTTGCGCACCGCACTTGCCATATCAAGCACGCTGCCTGCTAATTCACCGGTCGTTGAATTTAATCTATCGCCAGTACGAATAACTTTACGACCATCAAAGAAATCAAACTCCATGTCATCAGTCCCCACAGGTGGCATTGCATCTGTGACTAGCATAATTTTTCCACGCTGTTTGGTGCGAATTGCTAATTTTGCTGATGATGGGTGTACATGGTGACCATCAACAATTAAACCGCACCAGCTGTTATCATCCCAAAGTGCAGCACCCACAACACCCGGCTCTCGTGATGTAAATGCTGACATGGCATTGAATAAGTGGGTAAAACCATCAGCCCCTGCCGCAAGTGCTGCATTGGTGGTCGCAAAGTCTGCATTGGTGTGGCCAATACACACTTTTACACCACTCTCGACTAAGCGTGCGATATCATCAGCACTGACATTCTCAGGTGCTAAGGTAACCATTTTAATGCCTAGATCTTGGCGGGCATAAATCGCAAATTCTTGTTCTGTAATAGGGCGAATGAATTGCTCGCTGTGGGTGCCTTTTTTCCCTAATGAAAGGTGCGGGCCTTCGAAGTGAACACCCATTACGCCCGGAACACCTTCAGCAATTGCTTGTGCAGTGGCATCGGCCGCATTTACCATGACTTCGACTTGGTCAGTGATCAGGGTTGGCATAATCGCAGTTGAACCAAACTTACCATGTGCTTTGGCTATTCTATCTAAGCAATCTGGCGTTTGTTCAGCGTTAAAAAACGCCCCGCCACCGCCATTCACTTGTACATCAATAAAACCGGGGGCCACTAAACCCGTTAATGCAACGGCATTAGCATCTGCTTCAACACGCTTAAACACACCATTATCGACGCTAAAATACACGTCAGATAAAAATTCGTCACCGGTAAACAATGAACTTGCATGATAAATCGTCATTACAAACTTACCTCTTGGTTTTGTTCAAGCACAGATTGCTGAGCAAAATACACCGCGCCCATTTCTGGTGGTTGAATAGGAGATTCAACGCGTTTCGCAATATCCTCTGCAAGCCACTTATTTAATGGCTCAGCTAAGCCACCAATCATAGATAAACGTGGCGGGTTATTCTCTAATAAACGCTGAGCTAATTTACTAACGTAATCAGCACCCTCTTTAACAATCGAAACCGCAACTTTGTCATTGTTATTGGCTGCTTCAAATACATAGCGGGCTAATTTGGCAAAACTACTCGAAGGCTGACCAGACATTTTCTCAACAATCGCCATTGCATTGTCAGCTGCAAAATGCTCGGTGATCACGTTAGTCAGATTTGTTGATTCGCCTAGGCCATCAAGGTCTAACAAGGTCGCTTTTATTGCTTCAAGACCCATCCAGGCACCACTGCCTTTATCGCCTAGAGCAAAGCCATGACCGCCAAAGTTAGTTGTGCGACCATTTACACATGAAAAACCACATGAGCCAGTGCCTGTGATGATCACTGCACCATCACTCCCTTCGTGTGCGCCGATACAGGCTGTGTGTAAGTCGGTGGTGAGGAACATTTGTTTGAATGGATGCTCCCATTCCATAATCTTGTCGTACAAACTTGGTAGGTTTACACCTGCTAAACCTAAGCCGGCATAAAGCTGGTGAACGGTTTCAAGCGGTAAACCCGCATCACGAAGTGCTAATTGTGTTGAGACCATAATTGATTCGAGAGTACGTTCCAAACCATGTAATGGATTTGCAGGACCACCTAGGCCAGTTCCTAATACACCTTGTTTAACAGAGTAGATAGTTGCTCGACATTTCGTTCCGCCACCATCGATACCAATAAACAATTGGTCCTCATTCACACTCTTCGCCATCATTTAACGACCCCTAGCCTTCGTTTAGTTTTTGTCTAAATCGCATTATTTTTCTTATCAGAATGCGAAATCATCTCAACCTTTGTTGATTTAATGTTACACAACAAATGACAGCGTTGTCATTATATTTTTTATAAAAATTCGTATAACTTTCATATTTATTTTTAATTTATTGAATTAAAACGCTTTATTTAACAGACAAGAAAATTAGAAACCACATCAACAATGTCCTATAACACCTTTATTTATGCTTTTTTGCATAATTTAATGCGTTGTGCGTGACTATTCCTTTATTTATCATCAAGTGTAGCTAATGTTAGCTTAGCTGAAATAATACTTTAGTTAAACATTTTATTTTTATAGGAATATTTTTTTACCTTGATAGTAGCAGTGAATCGTCAATACAATGAAATTCAGCAGCAGATTGCTTTAAGATATCAGCGGTGAGGTACTCTGCACCATAGACATCACACGGTAGCTGATACTTATTTGCTAAGTGACCAAGCAATAACGCAAAATCACCATCACCCGAAAGTAATACCATTTTATCGAGCTGCTTAGCATGCTCTAGCATGTCAATGGTAATGCCAACATCCCAATCCCCTTTCGCACTACCATCTTTGCGCTGAATAAAAGGTTTCAGTTTTACCTCAAAGCCTATTGCGCGCAAAATATTTTGAAACTGCGATTGCTTTTCATCCCCACGGTAAATTGCATACGCAATGGCGCAATCGATTTGGTAGCGTTCGCTCATTTGTGCCCAAAAGGCATTGTAGTCAAAATTTTTCTTGTAGCTTTCTCTACAGGTGTAATAAATGTTTTGTACATCTACAAAAATACCGACTTTTGGCTTATCAACTGCTGACATAACTTTTCTGTTTTTAGTGATTTGTGTCCACTGTAGCATATCTAGGTTGATATTTACGAAAAAGTAACCTAAATTGGTTACATAAAACAAAGTAACCAAATTTGGTTACTTATCGCGATGTAACTAAATTAAGTTACTTAATCTAAGGGATCATAATGATTGCGGTGATCAGCGGTGATTTAATTAAATCACAAAAAATTCCACAACAAGAATACGACGCCATGCTTTATCAGCTTGATCAAAGCTTACGCTTTGTTGCTAAGCGCTTTAACGCAAGCTTTACCATTTACCGTGGCGATGCATTGCAAGTACAGCTAACAGAGCCTGAGCTGGTATGTCATGCTGCCATCTTGTTGTATTTGCAAATGAAGGCAGCCAATTATGAGCTGCGACAAAGCTTGGCTATTGGCTCACTCGACAACCCACGCGCCGATATAAAAACAGCCACAGGCAGTGCTTATACATTATCTGGCCGTGGTTTAGATAACATCGGCCAGCAACGCTTAGTGTTAAATATTGAAAATAACCCCCTTGAAGAAGGCTTTGCGCTTAATATTGCGCTTGTCGAAGTCCTGCTTGAAAAAATGAGTCAAAAGCAGGCTAATGCCCTGTTTTATTATTTAACCGCCGAGAACAACAGCCATGCAGAGCTTGCCAAAGAGCTAAATACAAGCCGAGAGAATGTCACTAAGTTACTCAACCTAGCCCATTATCAACTTATCGAGCGCTTTATAAATTACAGCCAAACCACACTCAAAGGATTGTTATGACCAGTTTTGCTCTATTACTCACCGCGTTAGTACTGGGCCACTTACTTGCAGACTTCTATTGGCAGCCAATGAGCTGGGTGCACGATAGAAACAACCGTCACTTTCGTGCCAGTAAGCTCTATTTGCACGTATTGACACATGGTGTGACCTCTTTAGCTGTACTCACACTGTGGGAATACACATACGGCTGGCACGAGTCCTCTCGTGTATTGATAGCAACGGTTGCGATTATGCTAAGCCACTATGTCATTGACTTGGCTAAGTCGTATTCAAATAAAGGCGTAGTGCCGTTTTTACTCGACCAGTTGGCGCATCTTGTTGTGATTGTAATGCTAAGCGTTTGGCTTAGTGATAAGAATGAATTTTATAGCTTAGCGTGGCAAAAGCTGATTGCCCTCGATACCTTGTTTGTTATTGCAGCTTATTTGTTGGTGCTCAACCCAAGCTCTGTGTTTATTCGCATGATGCTAGAGAAAATCAATATTCAGATAAACAATGAAGGTAGTATTCCTGCTGCGGGGCATTTTATTGGCTTGCTCGAACGAGTGTTGATGTTGAGCTTTATCTTGCTAGGTGAATACGGCGGCGTGGGCTTTCTGCTAGCGGCCAAGTCTATCTTCCGATTTGGTGATTTAAAAGAAAGTAGCGAAAAACAACTCACTGAATATGTCATGCTGGGCACTTTGTTAAGTGTCACCGTAACACTCTTTATTGGTGTCGCCACCTTATATTGCATTAAACTCGTTTAATCGCTTAGAAAAACAAAAACGCGCAATTGCGCGTTTTTTGTTTTAACTGTTATTAACTATCCGCAGCGGGTTTACGTCTTGGGCGAGATGGCCCCGATACACGCTGACGATTACCCGCAGGTTTATTACCTGCTGGTTTAGTGTTATTTGATTTATTCCCGTTGTTAGCGCCTTTTTGGTTTTGGCCTTGCTCTTTACCCTTACCCTGCCACTTACCTTGTGAAGGACGCTTTTGCGATTTAGGTTTTGGCTTTTGTGCAGGTTTTGCTGCACCTTGACCATCTTGAGCTGGTGCTTTTGGCTTTTTCGGTTTCTTTGGTTTTTTCGGCTTGATTGGACGCGTATCTAGTGGCTTTTCAGCAACTGGTTTGCTTGGCTCAAAACCTGCTTCGGTTGCACGCGGAATAAGCTCACCAATAAAGCGCTCAATACCATATAAATCGTCGGCATCATCTGCTGTTACAAACGATATAGCATGACCCGATGCACCCGCTCGGCCTGTACGGCCAATACGGTGAACGTAATCTTCATAAATATTCGGTAAATCGTAGTTAACAACGTGAGGTAGCTCAACAATATCTAGGCCACGAGCAACGATATCGGTTGCCACTAATACGCGCACTTCACCCGATTTAAAGCCTTCGAGTGCCTTAACGCGAGCGCCTTGCGATTTATTACCGTGAATGGCAGCACCCACAATATCATCGCGTTCAAGCTGCTTAACTAAACGGTTTGCACCATGCTTGGTACGGCAAAATACTAATACTTGTTGCCAATCATTGGTACGGATCAAATGGCTAAGTAATGCTGTTTTGCGTGATTTATCTACCGCATAAACAGATTGAGCAACCGTTTTAGCTGTGGTGTTTTTTGCCGCGACTGAAATTTCAACGGGGTCGTTAATGAGCCCTTTTGCAAGTTCACGAATTTCATCAGAGAAAGTCGCTGAGAACATCAGGTTTTGACGTTTAGCAGGCAATTTAGCAATGATACGTTTGATGTCATGAATAAAGCCCATATCAAGCATACGGTCGGCTTCATCAAGGATCAGCACTTCTAAATCATCAAACTTAACAGCATTTTGATTGTGTAGGTCTAATAAACGACCAGGTGTGGCAACTAAAATATCAACACCTTTACGAAGGCGCATCATTTGCGGATTAATTTTAACGCCGCCATAAACAACAAATGAGCTAACATTTGAATGCCTAGCGTATTGCTCAACATTTTCGCTTACTTGTAAAGCCAGCTCACGGGTTGGTGCCAATACTAATGCACGTACTTTGTTGCCACCCGCTTTAGGGCCTTTTGACAAACGCTCAATTAACGGCAGCGTAAAACCTGCTGTTTTACCTGTGCCAGTTTGCGCTGCGGCCATAACATCGCGGCCTTCAATGATCGCAGGGATAGCTTGTGATTGAATAGGCGTAGGTGCTTCATAGCCCTTTTCTAAAACTGCATTTACTAAAGCTGGTGATAAACCTAACCCATCAAAACTCATACTATCTCTCTTTAAAAAATTCAGCCGATTCGGCGAAGTGCGCGCATTATACCTAGGATAGTCAATAATGCATGGAATTATTTTCAAACTAACACTTAATGCTGAACTTAGCAGACTAATTTTAGGCATAAAAAAAGCGGCTCTAATGCCGCTTTGTTCTCATACTCAATCTTTACTTAACACCAAGTTCGCGTAAACGCTCTTGTAAGTAGCTGTCTGCTGTGTAGCGCTCAGAAAGCACAACATCAGGACGCGGGTGTAAGAATAATGGTAACGAAATACGTGATTTCGTTGACGCTTTACCCGTTGGGTTGATCACACGGTGAATCGTTGATGGGAAGTAACCACCTGACGCTTCTTGTAGCATGTCACCAATATTGATGATCAGGTTACCAAAATCACATGGTACGTCTAACCAACCGCCATCTGTTTTTTGTACTTGTAAACCTGGCTCATTTGCCGCAGGTAATACAGTTAATAAGTTGATGTCGCCATGCGCTGCTGCACGGATAGCACCTGGCTCTTCATCACCTGTCATTGGTGGGTAATGAAGAATACGCAGGAGTGTTTGCTCAGAGTTAGCAATCATATCTTTAAGGTCGATAGAGAACTTAGCACGCACCTCTTCTGGTGCCTCAGCTTGAACCCAGCTTAATAATGTTGCTGCAAACTCATTTGCTAAACGGTAGTACTCACGAATTTCTTCTTCTAGCTGTGCTGGAACACGGCCTTTTGGATAGACGTGGTAGTACTCTTTAATATCTTTAACGGTAAAGCCTTTTGCAACTTCTGACACTGATGGTGGGAAGTAACCATCTTGTGTTTCTTTTGAAAATAAAAACTCGTGCTTTTGCTCAGAATTAAAAAATTCTTGCCAATTTTTGTAAATAGACTCAACTAATGACTGAGGAATTGGGTGATTTTTTAATACACCGAAACCTGTGTTTCTTAGTGACTCAACAAATTGAGCGGCCGCATCGCTCGCTTTATAATCAACGGTAGGTAAATGTTGCATTTGTCTTTTCCAGTGAATAAGGTTCTAGAAGTCTGTGCTAAGCATAGCATTTCTTCATTATAGCGCTTCGCGAGGATAGAGAAACACAGGCAAAAACATAAGGACTTATGTCCGCCCCACCTTGCTTAGCTCCTTTACTTTGATACAGATCAAATAAGCCCTTAAGTAGTATAATATGTACTATTACCTAAACTTTGATATGGTTAATTAGACACGTTTCAACGCACAAGGATCGCTAATGTTCAAAAATCTGCAAATCTTACTTTTCAGTGTGCTGATACTCGTAACCAATCAGGCCATCTGTGCAGAACAAGCCAACTATAAAATCGAAAATATTAAAGACAACGTATATCGATTTAGTGCTGGCCATTACCATAGCGCTTTTATGATTGTTGATAACCTGGCCTTAGTGACTGATCCTATTAATAGCGATGCCGCAAAATACTTAAAAAGCTACATCAAGAAAACCTTTAACGCCGATATCAAGTACATGTTGTACAGCCATAGCCATGTTGACCATGCAATGGGCGGTAATGAGCTAATCGATAACAACACCACGGTCGTCGCTCATCAATTTGCAGCTGAGGACCTTAAATTAAATAAAGTGCCTACTGCCCTGCCTGATCTTACATTTACCGATACACTCAAAGTCGATTTAGGTGATAGTTACGTGCAGCTGAAATATTATGGGCCCAATAATGGCCGCGGCAATGTCAGTATGCGTTTTATGCCTGCCAATGTACTTTATGTTGTTGATTGGGTTGTGCTCGGCCGCATGCCATATAAAAACCTGATTGGTTACGATATTAACGGCATGCTGCATTCAACCAAAGCGGTGTTAAATGAGCCAGAATTTGCTGCATTTATAGGTGGCCATGCAGATACTGGCAACCGCGATGATGTTGTCTCTTATTTACACTATATTCAAGACTTACATACTGCCGTGCGCGATGGCATGTTAAAAGGTAAGAACCTTGCGACCTTACAAAAAGAAATAAGCTTGCCTCAATACAGCCATTTAAAAATGTACCAGCAATGGCTACCACTGAATATTGAGGGTGTGTATAACAACCTTGTCGAGATGGGCTATTTTAATTTTCGCAGCGACATTGATGCTCAGTTTTAACTGAGCATCAATAGCGGGATAAAAACGCGTTAAGTTCTTTACTCATACGCGCTACAAGCGCTTTTGGGCCACCATCATACATGTCGTTATGACGCGAATCTTTAAGCTTAATTTGCGTCACTGGGTATACAGCGAGCTCTTGCGGCGTTAGCAATACGTTGTCATCTGCTGGGTAATCGCAACCGCGTAGTGTCAGTACAGCAATATTTTTGTTTCGCGGGATCAGCATACGGCGATGATCAAGGGTGATCAGCTTAGACACCTTAGCGGGATAAATAGCGGCATATAATGCTGCAATATCACCTCCATTTGAGTGACCAAATAAAGTGAGCTGATTAAAGTCATACGCAGGATAACGCTTTGCAAGTTCTACGGCTAAAAACTCAAGGGTTTGTACACCACGGTGCCAGTTTTCCATGCGTGTGGTCATGTATGGTGGCTCTGGGTTTAAACTCGGATCACCTTTTAACTCATGAGCAACTTCAACCGTTAAATAACCATTCTGATGAAAGGCCTGCTGGGCAAATTGATAGTCTGTATGTGCCATACCATAGCCTGCCCCAATAAACGCCACGGGGCATTTTGTCTTTATCGTGCATTTGCTATCGGCTGCTGTAATGGTCACCGGAATATGGCGTGCCCGCTCAGTATCAAACAGTGTCTCTGTTTGATTTGCAAAGGCTGTTTGCCCGCTAAGGGTTAACGCGAGCATTAGCGCCGCCTTTTTAATATTTAACATACTATAACTGCTCTAATTTGAATTCTAAGCTACGTTTAACCATAGGCCATTCACCATCAATAATTGAAAACACCACGGTGTCGCGTATGCATCCATCGGCCATTATTTGGTGATTTCGAAGCACCCCATCTTGTTTCGCTCCTAAGCGAGCAATGGCATTGCGCGAAGCCTGGTTATGCCAATGAGTACGAAACTCAACGGCAATCACATTAAGTGTTTCAAATGCATAACTCAGCAGCAGTTTTTTACAATCAGTATTAACCCCAGTACGCTGAAAACGCTTGGCATACCAGGTATAGCCAATTTCTAAACGGCGGTTTTTATTGTCGATATTACAAAAGCGAGTTGAGCCTATCACCTCATCGGTGTGTTTATCGATAACAGCAAATGGTATTGCGCGACCAAGTGACTGTTGTTCAAACGCCATACTTAAATAATCGTCAACGCGTTCTTCATTGGGCACTGAGGTAAACCAAAGCTCCCAAAGCTTTCCATCTGAAGCGGCGCTAACTAAAGCATCACGGTGCTCAAGCGTTAACGGCACTAATTTAACAAATTGACCTTCTAAGGTGATGGGACTTAAATCCATAACTTTTCTTAACCTTAAGTAGCAATAATATTTAATCCACCAGCTCTATATCGAGCCCTGCTAATAAATCCAAAGCAGCATAACGTTCAAATTTGGCCTTACTGATATTGTTAGCAGTTATATCAATAGCAAAGTGGCTAGCGCCAATAAAGTTAGCCTTACTGAGGTTGGTTTGTTGGAACAAGCTGTCACGAAAGTCCGTATCAGTAAAATCAGCTGAAGATAAATCTGCATGTCTAAAATCAACATTTTTGGCAAAACAGCTACGCATTTTTAAAGCTTTTAAACTAAGTTCAAAAAAGCTGCTGTGGCTAAGTTCACAACCAACAAAACTCACTGGAGCACGGTTGGCGAGTAGCGGCCAATCAACATCAGTAAAGCGCACGCTGGTTAATTTACACTGTTTAAAGCTTACTTCTTCAAGCGAGGTGTATCTAAGTCCAAGGGCAGCTAAATTACAGTTTTTAAACTCGTACTCTATGAACCGACAGTTTTCAAACTGACTATTGCTAAAGTCACAGTCGATAAATTCACATTGCTCAAATTCGCAATGCGAAAATGTTTGCCCTGCAAGGTTTGCTTCAAAGGTGTGTTCAAAATAAAGCGAATGGCTTGCGATCACGCGGTGGTCTCAATATCTTGTTTAAGCGCAAGTACTGCAATAAAAATAAGACCAAACAATGGAATTAGCGCTAGTAACCCACCAATAACGGCCACCACGATTGGTGTTGAGGTTTTGCGCTTACCTAAGTAATAGCTGATAGCGGCAAACACAGGGATTAAAATAACAATTATTTGGCCGATTAAAGTTGCATTGATATTCATACTCTTTCCTTGAAGAACATACTAAATATTTATTTAAACACAAAAAAACCCTAAGGCATACACCTTAGGGTTATTATTCATTAAGTCTTATAATTCAGGTTATTATGAATTATTCAGCGTCTTTCGCTATAACATCAATTGCAAGCTCAGTTAATGCATCTGCATTTGCTTTGCTTGGTGCATCTGTTAATAAACATGATGCTTGAGTTGTTTTAGGGAAAGCAATAACGTCACGAATGTTATCAGTACCGCATAACAACATAACTAAGCGGTCAAGACCAAACGCAAGACCTGCATGCGGTGGCGTACCGTATTTAAGTGCGTCAAGTAAGAAACCAAACTTGTCTTGTTGCTCTTGCGCTTCGATACCTAAGATTCTGAATGCTGTTTCTTGCATTTCTGCATTGTGAATACGTACCGAACCACCACCAACTTCGTAGCCGTTTAATACCATGTCGTATGCATCTGATAGTGCACCAGCTGGGTTTGCTTCAAGCTCTTGAGGAGAAATACCTTTCGGTGCAGTGAATGGGTGGTGAACCGCATGCAATGTACCTTCGTCGTCTTCTTCGAACATAGGGAAATCAACAACCCATAATGGTTTCCAGCTATCAAGATCAGTAATGCCTAAATCAACACCAATCTTAAGACGTAGCGCACCCATTGCTTCGTTTACAACGTTGCGCTTGTCAGCACCAAATAAAATGATGTCGCCAGATTGTGCGTTAGTACGCTCAAGTAATTGGTTGATCACTTCTTCGTTTAAGAACTTAGCGATTGGTGATTGAACACCTTCAACGCCCGCTGCACGGTCGTTCACTTTCATCCATGCTAGACCTTTCGCGCCATAGATACCGATGAATTTAGTGTAATCGTCGATTTGTTTACGAGAAAGCTCAGCACCGCCTGGTACAGTTAATACAGCAACACGGCCTTTTTCGTCATTAGCAGGACCAGAGAATACCTTAAACTCAACGTCTTTCACTAAATCAGCAACGTCTACAAGTTGCATTGGGTTACGTAGGTCTGGTTTATCAGAACCATATAAACTCATTGCTTCGCTGTATGGCATTACTGGGAAGTCGCCTAAGTCAACGTCTAATAATGATTGCCACATTTCGCGGATCATTTTCTCAGTCATTGCACGCACTTCATCTGAGCTCATGAATGACGTCTCTAAATCGATTTGTGTGAATTCTGGCTGACGGTCAGCACGTAAGTCTTCGTCACGGAAACATTTAACAATTTGATAGTAACGGTCAAAGCCCGACATCATTAATAATTGTTTAAATAACTGTGGTGACTGAGGTAAAGCGTAGAAGCTACCCTTGTGAACTCGGCTAGGTACTAAGTAGTCACGCGCACCTTCAGGTGTTGCTTTTGTTAGTACCGGTGTTTCGATATCTAAGAAACCATTGTCATCTAAGAAACGACGTACAAAGCTGCTCGCTTTTGCACGAAGTTTGATACGGTCGCTCATTTCAAGACGACGTAAATCAAGGTAACGGTATTTTAAGCGGCGCTCTTCAGAGTTTTGCTGATTAAAGTCAAGTGGTAATGGCTCTGAACGGTTGATGATAGTTAAGCTTGTGCCTAAAATTTCAACTTCACCTGTTGCCATGTCTTTATTTACTTGGCTATCAGGGCGTGCGCGAACAACACCTTTTAACTGCACACAAAACTCTTGACGTAGTTTATTCGCAGTATCCATTAATCCTTCTACTTCAGGATCAAAAACAACTTGTACTAAACCTTCTCTGTCACGTAAATCGACGAAGATAAGGCCACCAAGGTCACGGCGTTTGTTGATCCAACCACATAGTTCAACTTCTTGATCTACGTGAGATTTATTTAGCTGTCCGCAATATATAGAGCGCATAGTATTCCTGTCAGTTAAAGACTTATAGCCGCCTGCTCTTAAGAGTTCGCTATTTTGAGAGCAAAAGCCACTATACAAAGTAATCATTTAAGGCAGAGCATTATACCCAAACCATCGCAAAATGCGAGTGCCAGCAGTGCCTGTCGGGGGCTAAATATATACCTCGACTTCTGAGCAAACATTTCTTTTGATACACTAGCTAAAGTTTAAATTTATTGGTTGATTTAATGCTGTATTTAGGTTGTCCGCAGTGGTCTAGCACCGCATGGAAAGGAAATTTGCTCTCTAGTCACTGTAAAAGCGCCGACATGCTCAGTGAGTATGCGCAATGCTTTAACTCAGTCGAAGGCAACACCAGTTTTTATGCTGATCCGAGTCACGAGTCATTATTACGCTGGCATGATGCGGTACCCGAAGACTTTAAATTTACTTTTAAGTTTCATCGGCGTTTTAGTCACGAATTACAGCTGACGAATATAACTAGTGAGCTTAATGCGTGGCTAAACTTATTTGAGCCAATTTTTGCTAAAACGGGGCAAATTATGTTGCAGCTACCCCGCGCCTTTGGACCAGATGCTCTACCCCTTCTTGCTAATTTTATTGCACAACTCCCCAAACAACTTAGTTACGGTGTAGAAGTACGTCACCCCGGCTTTTTTAATAAAGATGATGCTGAAATTCGTTTAAATCAGCTATTAATTGAAAATAATATAGACCGTATCAGTATGGATACCCGCGCTTTATTTGCTGTACCCGCCGATACCGATGCACTCATTGATGCGCAAAAGAAAAAGCCTTATTTACCTGTGCATGCCATTGCAACAGGAAATCAGCCTATGCTGCGCTTTGTGATTGCCAGTCTTGAACATGAATACAAGTCGTATTACCAGCCATGGCTGAAAAAAGTAAAGCAATGGCTTGATGAAGGAAAATCACCCTATTTGTTTTTTCATACCGCAGATAATCGCCAGTCACCACTTTTAGCAAGACAGTTTTGCCAAGATTTAGGTTACAATCACCCCGTGCTTGCGCCTTTTATGGGTGAACGCGAAGCAAGCCAAAGTAGTTTATTTTAGCGCCCGATTTATCAGAGAAAATATGAAAGATTACAGCCGTTATTTTCAAGGTTACCCGCCCCATATCATTGAGCAAGTGTTACAGCTATTTAATGGTGACAGAGCCGCAAAATACCTTAAAGGCAAATACCCTGATGCGCATAGCATTACCAGCGATAAAGCTTTATACAATTACGCCACTGAGCTGAAAAAGCGCTACCTTAAAAATGCCCTGCCTTTTGGCCGTGCTGCGTTCAAAAAACAAGGCGATATGGTCACAAATGCCTTAGGGACCCATACTTTTCGTATGCAAGGTAAAACCCGAAAACACGATCTTGCCATTAATAGCGACCTGCTTCGCGCTCCTGAGCCACTTCTCAAAGCACTCGTCGTACACGAGCTAGCTCATTTTAAGGAAAAAGACCACAACAAAGCCTTCTATCAACTATGCTGCCACATGGAGCCGCAATACCATCAACTAGAACTGGATTTAAGAATATTCAGTGTGCTGGTAGGTGAAGGGAAAAATCCGTACTAAAGCTATCAGCTACCAAAAACATAAAACCTGGGGAATGAATGTTAAGCTCTTGTTGTTCAAAAACACTAATAACTATCCCCCATCTCGATCAGCTAAAAACTGACGGCTGAAAGCTGACAGCTAAACTTCCGAAACCTCAAACCTTCTTTGCCCTATCAGCTGCCCAGACTCGGTAACCACTTTAACGACCCATTTCCCTGCTGCATTTGCAGGGAAATTCGTTTTATGGCTCCACGCTCGATAGCCCTCTTTACGACCACCAGAAATATCCAAGGCTATACGGTCAACTTCTTTTCGATTATGCACCCAAACGTGGAAGATTTTTTCATTTAAACCTCGCGGGGCTTTTACCGCACTAAAACTATATAGACCGTTTTCATGTAAGCTCTGCTCAGTGAGTTCTGTTATTGGCGAAAGCGGTTTACGAGCTTGTGCATCTAACTGATATGACATACTCATATCGGTTAAACGCAGTGCTGCAGGTGGCACAAAACTACGTAATTGCCAAAGCCCGGCACCTAATGAACAAAGCAATAACCCCAACAACGGGAAACGCCACCATTTAGCATTGGGCATCAAATTGCCAAGACTGGGGACCGTTAAAATAACAGCTGTTATTAGTGCAATTTCAAAACTTTGGCTGGTCGTTAACTTTAATAAAATAGGCAAGGTAACCGACAGCACGACAAACAAAGAAAAGCTATGAAACACACTAAACCAGATACTGTGCCTTGCAAGCTTTTTATAATAGAGAGGATCAACAACAGAAACGAACGCACAAAGTATAATTAAAGCGGTAAACGCGGCCTGGCCATGGTCCCAAGTAGTAACCGCTAAGAAAAATGGTAAAGCAAAAAACAAACTTTCTTGCTGCACAACTTGCAGCGCAAAGCGCATCACGTTGGGCGACACTGCCACACCAAAACGCTCCTCTACTTTATCTCTTAGCCAGTTATCTATTAACAACCACAACCAAGTGACTAATAATAAAATAGAGATAAGCTGCGAAAACGACTCTTTTCTCTCAACAAAGACATAGCTTGCTACACCACTGCAAAAAGCCAACACCGCCATCAACCCCGGCCGCTTCTGCATCATGAAAACAAATTTAGTTATGAAGTTTTTTAAGTAATTCATGCAATCATCAAATCCATTTAAGGCTTTATGAGTAAAGCATAAATTGGATGAATGTAAGCTTTAAACGAGCTTTAAGTTCAAAGCTATAAGCTGTAAGGTATTTAGATGAAGTGAACAAGCATAGAGTATTTTCTAAAAGGAAAAAATGGAATGTTATATAGAGTATTGATAATACTTTTATTAATTTCTAAGTGTACAACTGCAAACGCATTTGAAGATTATAGTTTTTTAAATGGTGAATGGTCTTGCAAAATGAAATCAGTATTACCAAACGATGCAATACTAGAAGTTGATAGCCACATAACTACTTCAATTAAAGATTTAAACTCATATTCAAAAAGCTTTTTTAAATTTTATTTTAAACAAAACCCTGATTTGGTCTCTGTTATCTCTGTTGAATCCTCAGAAAAAATGGATTTCGAGGGTGATATCATGATCAGCTTTAATTCTAAAACCCATAAAACAAATTTAATCAAAGACGATCTAAATTTATTTTCACCAGAGTCTGTTAAAAGCTTCACTCGAGGGCCATCAGTGACAGTTAAATCGAAAATCAAAAAAATAGACGATGAGACTATTATGTTAATTGGGATCCCTGACAAAGATGTTATCAATTGCTCTAAAGCACAAAAAAGCGCGGTCTGACCCGCGCCTCTATTTTATCTGACAGCTGAAAGCTGATGGCTGACAACTCAAGTCGTTGGGTTACAAACCAAGTTCTGCCATAAAATCATCATCTGCATCGTCTGCTTGTGATGATGCTTTTTGCTTTTCAGCTTTTTGTTTAGCTTCATTTTCGATGATGTCATCTGGGTCAACGGCTTCTGAAATATCAAAATCATGTAGTTTGATAAATTCAGTTTTATCCATCGCAAGCTCTAGATAGAAGATATTTTGCTTCGCAGTAGTGAATGTCACACGGCGTGCTTGTGGCCTATCCATGGTGGTATCAACAGAGATTTGCACCTGCTTGTTAATCGCCATCATCTTAGGTTGGTTTTGCGTGATAGAAGTATGCAGCTGGTCGCGTACTTTTGACGTAAAGTCACCAACGATTTGGTTCATCAGCTCGCCGAGTACGTTTGCCACATCATCTGATAAATGGCTTTGTGCAATTTCGTCCTCAGGCATACCCATGTTACGCATATAGTCATGGTAAATTTCCATGGCTGCTTGCGCTGTGAAGTTTGTTACCACAAGACCGGTAAAGCCACCATCGAACAATACAAAACAGCCAATATCTGGGCGCATACAGGTGCGGGTGATTTTTTGAACCATGGCAGAATAACTAATACTGTTACCGCTTGCTGAAGACAGAACTCCAGTCACTGAATGACACAGAGTTGATAAGATATCTTCTGTACTGATCACTTTGCTTTTTGTCATTAAACTTCTCTTTTTTGTACTTGTTATTGATAATTCTAGCCAAGCTACTGAATTTATCACTGACTATCCAGTTAAAAATGCTAAAATAGCGGTATTATTTTTTAAAGAGACTGTTCACGTGACGCAAAAAGACAGTATTTATGCCACTGAGCAAGCGGTTAAAGACTTTAGCTTTGACCAACATGTAGTAGAAGTTTTCCCTGATATGATCCAGCGCTCGGTGCCTGGTTATGCAACTATTGTTAGCACCATGGGTAAGCTGGCTGGCGAGTACGCGCAAAGCAATTCAAACCTATACGACTTAGGCTGTTCTCTTGGTGCTGTAACGTTAAGTATGCGCCGCAATATTCGCACTGATAACTGTAATATCATTGCTGTTGATAATTCAGAAGCGATGGTTGAGCGCTGTAAATTACATTTACAAGGTTTTCGCTCTGAAGTACCAGTCACAGTTACACTAGGTGATATCAACGATTTAGCTATCGAGAATGCCTCTGTGGTCGCAATGAACTTTACACTACAGTTTATTCCACCTGAAAAGCGCCAAGCGGTGCTTGAAAAGATTTACGCAAATTTAAAACCAGGCGGTGTTTTGCTGCTGAGCGAAAAAATTAGAGGTGAAAATGAGCAATGCGATAATTTGCTCATTGATTTACACCATGATTTCAAACGTCACAACGGCTATTCAGAGCTTGAGATCAGCCAAAAGCGTACGGCTATCGAAAATGTCATGCGCCCTGATCATTTATCTACCCACTTAAACCGATTAAGTGAAATTGGTTTTAGCCAAACGCAAGTGTGGTATCAATGTTTTAACTTCTGCTCGATGATTGCAATCAAGTAATCATCACAACGATATAAAGAGTATTTCATGTCTCAATGGTTTAACCAATTTTACGCTGCGATTGCACAAAGCCCGCTTAGCCACTGGCTCGAAACTTTGCCAGGTCAATTAAAGCACTGGGAACTAGAAGCCAGCCACGGTGATTTACCGAAATGGCAAAAAGTGCTGAAAAACTTACCTGAGGTAAGCACAAACCATGTGAATCTTCAGGATAAAGTACAAATTGGCACCGGTGATGAGCTATCTGAAGGTCAGCAAAAACAGTTAACGCATTTATTAAAGCGCATGATGCCATGGCGTAAAGGGCCATTTAGCTTGCACGGTATCGAAATTGATACTGAGTGGCGCAGTGATTGGAAATGGGATCGTTTACTGCCTCATATCGAACCGTTAAAAGGTCGCACTGTGCTTGATATTGGCTGTGGCTCAGGTTATCACTTGTGGCGCATGCGCGGTGAAGGCGCTAATTTTGTAGTGGGCATTGATCCATCCGATTTGTTCTTATGCCAATTCCAAGCGATAAAGCATTATCACCAAGATGAAAACGTGCATTTATTGCCGTTAGGTGTTGAAGCTCTGCCAGAGCTAAAAGCATTCGATACGGTATTTTCAATGGGTGTTTTATATCATCGTCGTTCGCCTATCGACTTTTTAGCGCAATTAAAAGCACAGCTTCGCCCAGGGGGTGAGTTAGTCCTTGAAACACTGGTTGTTGAAGGTGATGAGCACACAGTTTTAGTGCCAACTGACCGCTATGCGAAAATGCGTAATGTATGGTTTATCCCAAGCACCGCGGCATTAAAACTATGGATGGAGCGCGTTGGCTTTAAAGATGTACAAGTTAAAGACTGTGCAATCACAACGCTTGAAGAACAACGTAAAACCCAGTGGATGGAAAACGAATCATTAGTCGACTTTTTAGACCCAAATGACACCAGCAAAACCATTGAAGGTTACCCTGCCCCTCTTCGCGCTATTTTAACAGCGAAAGCTTAACAAATAGTGAGAAGTTTCGAGTTTCAAGGTTAAAAGTTCATTTGCCTGATACTTTTGCCTTGGAACTTGAAAACAAAAAACCGGACAACTGTCCTTGTCAAGTCGGTTAAAGTGATTTTTCAACTAGCCGCGCCAGTGCAATTGTTGTAAAATACGCGCGTTTCTAAGCAACCCACATGCAACTTTTTTGAGGAAAACCTGTGAGCGAACAAAAACAGTCTCTTAGCTATAAAGACGCGGGCGTAGATATCGATGCCGGTAATGCACTTGTTGAGCGTATTAAAGGCGTAGTTAAAAAAACCAGACGTCCTGAAGTAATGGGCGGTATCGGTGGTTTTGGCGCACTTTGCGAACTACCAACTGGCTATAAAGAGCCTGTACTGGTTGCTGGCACAGACGGTGTTGGTACAAAACTACGTTTAGCAATCGATCTTAAAAAGCACGACACAGTGGGTATCGACCTTGTTGCTATGTGTGTAAACGACCTTATTGTACAAGGTGCAGAGCCACTATTTTTCCTTGATTACTATGCAACTGGTAAATTAGACGTAGATACTGCGGCTGATGTTGTAACAGGTATTGGTAAAGGCTGTGAGCTTTCTGGCTGCGCTTTAATCGGTGGTGAAACTGCTGAAATGCCAGGTATGTACGACGGCGAAGACTACGACATGGCTGGTTTCTGTACTGGTGTTGTAGAAAAATCAAAAATTATCGACGGTACTAAAGTTGCTGCAGGCGACCAATTAATCGCCCTTGCATCAAGTGGTCCTCACTCAAACGGCTTCTCATTAATTCGTAAAGTTCTTGAAGTATCTGGCGCAGACACAAGCGCAGAGCTTGAAGGCAAAACACTAGGCGATCACCTTTTAGAGCCAACTCGTATCTACGTTAAACAACTACTTGAGCTATTCAAGCAGGTTGACGTTCACGCGTTATCTCACATCACGGGTGGTGGTTTCTGGGAAAACATCCCGCGCGTACTTCCTGAATCTGCAAAAGCAGTAATCAAAGGTGATAGCTGGGAATGGCCTATTGTTTTCAACTGGTTACAAGAAAACGGCAACATCACAACACACGAAATGTACCGTACATTCAACTGTGGTGTAGGCATGGTTTTAGTTGTTCCAGCTGACAAACTTGAGCAAAGCTTAACAATCCTTAAAGATCTTGGCGAAAATGCATGGCATATCGGTGAGATCCAAGATGCGAAAGCAGGCGAAGAGCAAGTAGAAATTTTAGGTGGTCGTGACTAATGACCCCTTGTCGTCTTGTTGTATTAATTTCTGGTAGCGGTTCAAACCTTCAAGCCATCATCGACGCGTGTGCGCGTGGTGAGATAAAGGCCGAAATCGCCGCTGTAATTAGTAATAAAGCCGACGCCTATGGCCTTGAGCGAGCAAAAAATGCAGGTATACAAACACGTGTACTTAGCCATAAAGATTTTGACTCGCGCGAGGCCTATGATGCTGAGTTAATGGACATTATTGACAATTTTGAACCAAATCTAGTTGTATTAGCTGGTTTTATGCGTATTCTTACACCTAGCTTAGTGCAAAAATTTAAGGGAAAAATGTTGAACATTCACCCTTCTTTGTTGCCTAAGTACCAAGGGCTGAATACCCACCAACGAGCGATAGATGCAAAAGATGACGTTCATGGTGTTAGTGTTCACTTTGTCACAGAAGAGCTAGACGGCGGCCCCGTTGTTCTTCAAGCCAAAGTTCCGGTACTCGAAAACGATACCGCAGAGACACTCGCACAACGTGTTCATCAGCAAGAACATATAATCTATCCATTGGTGGTCAAGTGGTTCAGTGAACAACGACTCAAGATGGAAGCAGATTATGCAGTTTTTGACGAAAAGAAACTTCCTGCACACGGCGCGCACTACCCAGAATAAAAATCTAAGTGCCCTACTCGCTTGTGTGGGCACTTTATTACTTCCTACCAGTGTTTTAGCTGGCGACCTCACTCAATACCAAGCCAAATACGATGTACTTCGTAAAGGCGAAACCCATGGTAAAGCAGTACGCGAGCTGAAAAAAGCCGCTGACGGTAACTACGTGATCACCTATCACAGTGAAATAGAATGGATGATTTTTTCGGACTCACGAAAAGAAACATCCATGTTTACTTATCACGATCAGAAAATTTCTCCAATGAGTTACACCATGGAGCGCTCAGGCACAGGGCCTGATAAAGAATACAGCTTGAAATTTGATGCGACGCAAAAACAAGTTCAAAGCAGCCAAAGTAAATATCCTCTTAAAATTGATTGGTCAGATGAATTTCAAGATTCACTGTCTTATCAAGTGCAAGTTCGCGAAGAGCTAAAACAAGGTAAAACGCAATTATCTTACCCACTGGTTGATAAAAAAGGCAATTTACGTAACTACAACTTTGAAGTTGTCGGCACAGAAATGATTTCATTGCCCATCGGCAATGTAGAAGCGATTAAAGTAAAACGTTTATACGATAACGACAAGCGTCAAGCACTCGCTTGGTTTGCCCCAGAAATGGACTACATGCTAGTTCGTATGTGGAAAGGTGAAAAAGGCGTAGAGCAATTTGAAGTGCAACTTAATTCATTTACCGTGACCACGCCAGTCGCCGTAACAAATAATGAAGTGAGTAATGAAGCGCCTGAGTAGCGCTTCACCTTTTATTTAAATCTTTTCGCCCATTTTAAAAAGTGCAAACTCACCTGGCTCCATTTTCTGCCAGCGTTCATCATTGGTGAGTGGCCTTGTTGCAATCACAGTAACCACGTCGTTCGGTGTGGTTTCTTTTTGAAAATCAACCACCATATCAGCATCAATTAATGTCGCTTTGCCAAACGGCGCACGGCGTGTGATCCAATGTAGATTATTGGTGCAATAAGCTAAAACGAAAACACCATCGGTAAGTAGCATATTAAATACGCCTTTTTCACGCAATGTGTGAGCAAGCTTGGCAGCATAGCGAAATACAGACGCCATATTTGATGGACGCTTTGGGTATTTTTCGCGAATTTTATCGAGCAGCCAGCAAAACGCCAGCTCACTGTCGGTATTGCCAACAGGTCGATAGTAATCTGGTTTTAAATCATGATAATTTGATAATTGCCCGTTGTGAGCATACGTAATTTCGCGTCCCCATAACTCGCGAGTAAATGGGTGGGTATTTTCAAGGCACACTCGACCACGATTACCTTGGCGAATATGGCTTATCACCGAAATACTTTTTATTGGGTAAGCTTTTACGAGTTTGGCAATTTCTGATTGGCAACTTGGCTCTGGATCTTTAAATGTACGACAGCCTTTACCTTCATAAAAAGTGATGCCCCAGCCATCTTTATGCGGGCCAGTATTACCACCGCGTTCTAATAATCCTGAAAAACTGAAACAAATATCCGTTGGTACATTGGCCGACATGCCAAGCAACTCACACATAGAACTCTTAACCTATAAAACTAATCGAAGGAAGGCATGATGGGCTGATCCCTGCCTGAGCTCATTGTTAAACATACCGCAAAGGATGGCAACTGCTATGCTGAGATTTTCAGAACTATCTGAGCAATTCACAACTAATCGCTGCCGTCACGGTGCTGATTATAAGTAATTACTCAACAATTCTTCACCTGCTGTAAATGTTTTTGCACTGATAGCCATTTTTAAAATAATAAAACTCACCAAACAAGCCGTTTTAATCCTTGTTCCCCTCTTGATAATTCGCTTTTCTAGCGCTACTCTAAAAGAGGTGGTCTGACCTCTATTAAGGAATAATCAATGACTCTCATATTTTTACTTGGTTTACTCGTGCTGCTTAGTATTGCGAGTTACCACAGAGCAAGCTGGAATACCTGCTTAGGTATTGCCGTTGCGACTTTACTTGTTGGCACATTTGCTGGCGCGTTTGGCGCAATTAGTTGGCTACTATTCTTACTTATCGCTGTGCCACTTTCTGTGACTGGCGTTCGTCAACAATACATCATTAAACCTATCTTCGCTGCTTTCAAAAAAGTAACCCCGACGATGTCGGATACTGAAAAATCAGCAATCGATGCCGGTACTACGTGGTGGGAAGCGGATCTATTTTGTGGTCGTCCTGACTGGAACAAATTACACCAATACCCAGCACCTAAACTGACTATCGAAGAGCAAGCGTTTATTGATGGTCCAGTTGAAGAAGTGTGTAGCATGCTAGATGACTGGCACGCAACTCACGAACTAACTGATTTACCGCAAGATGTTTGGCAATATCTAAAAGATAATAAATTCTTTGCCATGATCATCAAAAAAGAATTTGGCGGTTTAGAGTTTTCTGCTTATGCACAATCATGTGTACTGCAAAAGCTAACCAGTAAATCGACGCTACTTTCTTCTATCGTAGGTGTACCTAACTCATTAGGTCCGGGCGAATTGCTTCAGCACTATGGTACTAAAGAACAAAAAGATCATTACTTACCACGCTTAGCAAGTGGTCAAGAGATCCCATGTTTTGCTTTAACATCACCAGAAGCTGGTTCTGACGCAAGTGCAATTCCTGATTACGGTGTTGTTTGTAAAGGTCAATGGAACGGCGAAGAAGTTGTTGGTATTAGCCTAACGTGGAACAAACGTTACATTACTCTTGCTCCAGTTGCGACTGTGCTTGGTCTTGCATTTAAACTACAAGATCCTGACGGTTTACTAGGTGATGACAAAGAGCCTGGTATTACCTGTGCGCTGATCCCTACAGATACTCCAGGGGTCGAAATTGGCCGTCGTCACTTCCCGCTAAACGTTCCATTCCAAAATGGTCCTACTCGCGGTAAAGACATCTTCGTACCACTTGATTACATCATTGGTGGCCCGAAAATGGCCGGCCAAGGCTGGCGTATGCTTGTTGAATGTTTATCTGTTGGTCGTGCAATCACATTGCCGTCTAACTCAACAGGTGGCATTAAAACAATTGCGCTTGCAACAGGCTCTTACAGCCGTATTCGCCGTCAATTCCGTTTACCTATTGGTCAAATGGAAGGCGTTGAAGAATCAATGGCAAAACTTGCAGGTTACGCATATAGCTCTGATGCTGCTGTTAGCATGTCTACAGGGGCTGTTGACCTTGGTGAAAAACCATCGGTTGTCTCTGCGATTATCAAATACCACTTAACTGAGCAAATGCGTGAAGCGACTATTCACGGCATGGATGTTCATGGTGGTAAAGGCATCATGCTTGGTCCAAACAACTACTTAGGTCGCGGTTACCAAGGTGCGCCAATTGCAATTACCGTTGAAGGTGCAAATATCTTAACGCGTAACATGATCATTTATGGTCAAGGTGCAATTCGTTGTCATCCATTCGTGTTAACTGAGCTAGGTGCTTGTGCTATTGAAGACCGCGAAGAAGCGCTAGCAGTATTCGATAAAGCATTAATGGGTCACGTTGGCTTTACTATTTCGAACCTTGTTCGTACTAAGTGGTTAGCATTAACAAATGCTCGCTTCACAAGTACACCGTACAAAGACGAAACAGCTGAGTTTTATCGTGTTGCGTCACGTTTCAGTGCATCATTAGCATTAATGTCAGATATCAGCATGGCGGTATTTGGTGGTTCATTAAAACGTAAAGAGCGTATCTCTGCACGTTTAGGTGACTTACTAAGCTACTTATACCTTGTATCTGCAACACTTAAACGTTACAACGACGAAGGCCGTAAAAAAGAAGATTTTGCGCTTGTTCAATGGAGCTGCCAAGATCACCTTTACCACTGCCAACGTGCACTCGCTGACTTAATCAATAACATGCCATCTGCACCACTACGTGCGATGCTAAAAATCATGTTATTCCCATTCGGTCGTCCAGTACGTAAGCCTACTGATAAGCTTGAGCACAAACTTGCACACTTATTACAAGTACCAAGCGAAACTCGTAACCGTTTAGCTAACTACATTTACCTTAAAAACGAGCCACTTAACCTTGTTGGTCGTCAAGAGCAAACGCTTAAAGACATTCTTGAAGTTGAGCCTCTGTTTGACAAGGTATGCCGTGAAAAAGGCGTAAAACTGCCTTTCTTCCAACTTGATAAAGTAGCGCAAATGGGCCTAGAAGCAGGCATTTTAAGCCAAGCTGAAGCCGACAAACTAGCTGCTGTTGAAAAAGCCCGTCTTGACGTTATTAACGTTGACGACTTTGACCCAGCAGACTTAGTTGCAGGTAATGTTGCCCGCGGCGAGAGCGATAAAAAAGCCGACGCTGCTTAAGCTAGCAAAACAATTCCAATTGTTATGAAAAACCAAACCAGCGCAAATTGCGCTGGTTTTTTTGTTTATAAACCCTCTAGCACATTCCTTGTCCCTATTTATTTACATGATTTGTAACAAATATCGAAGTGGTAAAACTTGCGTTTAGATTATGAACAGGCAACACTTGATAACGAAAAATTAACAAGGAATAATTACAATGAAACCGAGTTTTCAACTAGCTGCCGTTGCATGCGCGCTTAGCCTTGCGCTTGCAGGATGTTCTCAATCAACCCCATCAACAAGTAGCACCGAAAGCGTGCAACAAAGCCAAACTGTTAAACAGTATGATGCTGAAACCTTTTTTGATACAACCTCAATTATGGGCAGCAGCTTTTCACCGAAAGGCGACAAAATACTCGTTAGCAGTGACGAAAGCGGCATTTATAGCCTTTATGAAGTAGATATAAAAACCGCCAAAAAAACCCGCTTAACAGACTTTGAAGACAGTACTTATGCTGTGGCTTATTTCCCTAAAGATGAGCGCGTACTATTTACTAAAGACTCAGGCGGTAACGAGCGTTATCACATCTACGTTCGCGAAACAGATGGCACAGTTAAAGATCTTACGCCAGGTGAAGAAACCCGTGCAGGGTTTGCAGGCTTCACAGAAGACGGTAAACACTTTTTTATAACCAGCAATCAGCGTGATGCTAAGTTTATGGACCTATATCGTGTTGATGCTAACAGCTATGAAGTAACGCCTGTTTATCAAAATACTATGGGGCTAGATGTCGGTGCGATAAGCCCTGACGGCCGCTTTATTGCTTTATCGAAAAACAATTCGAACAAAGACAGCGATGTATTTATTCTCGATACGCGTAAGAAAACACTGAAACCAGAGCTCATTACCCGTCATGACGATGACGCTAAATATGGCCCCGAAACCTTCTCAAGAGACAGTAAATCATTATATTACTCAACCGATGCCAAAGGTGAATTTGCAGAAGTGTGGCGCTATGACTTAACGACTGGCGAGCACAGCCCTGCCCTCAAAGATGAGTGGGATGTGAGCTTTATTTACTTCTCTAAATCTGGCCGTTATCAAGTAAGCGGTGTTAATGCTGACGCAAGCACTAAAGTGTCGATAATTGATACCACCACCGGTAAAGGTATTGCCATGCCATCGCTGCCAGCTGGTAATTTACGTGGTGTGAACTTTTCAGCTGATGAAAAGACCATGGCGTTTTATTTAAATTCAGATACCTCACCAAGTAACCTATTTGTTTGGCAACTCGGTGAATCAAAAGCTAAACAATTAACCAACACATTAAGTGATGCAATTGATCAAAATGACTTGGTTGAAAGCACAATTGTGCGCTTTAAAAGTTTCGATGGTTTAGAGATCCCTGGGGTTTTATATAAGCCTAAGCAAGCTAATAGCAACAACAAAGTACCAGCTTTAGTTTGGGTGCACGGCGGTCCTGGCGGCCAAAGTCGCACAGGATATAGTGCAATGCAACAGCATCTAGTCAATCATGGTTATGCCATTTTTGCAGTTAATAACCGTGGCAGCTCAGGCTATGGTAAAACCTTCTTTCATTTAGATGATAAAAAACACGGCACTGACGATTTACAAGATATTGTTTACGGTAAAAAACACCTGCAAAGCCTAGATTGGGTTGATGCTGATAAAATTGGCATCATGGGGGGCAGCTATGGTGGCTTTATGACCGCCGCAGCACTTGCCTTTGAACCTGAAGAGTTCAAAGTAGGCATTAATATATTTGGTGTAACAAACTGGGTTAGAACCTTAAACTCGATTCCACCATGGTGGGAAAGCTTTAAAAAGGCACTGTATGATGAAATGGGCGACCCAGCGACAGACGGTGAACGTCACCGTGCCATTTCGCCACTATTTCATGCTAAAAACATCACCAAGCCATTAATGGTGATCCAAGGTGCTAACGACCCACGCGTTTTACAAGTTGAAAGCGATGAACTTGTTGCCGCTGTAAAGGCAAATGGTGTGCCTGTTGAATATGTATTATTCGATGATGAAGGCCATGGTTTTACTAAAAAAGAAAACCGCATAAAAGCCTCAAATGCATACCTTGAGTTCTTAAATACCTACTTAGATAAGTAGCAAAATTGCAAAGATAAAGAGCCGGTATTATGCCGGCTTTTTTATGCAAAACACCTGTATAGAATCAAAATTTAACAGTTTACACAGTACTGTATAAAATACTGTATATCTTTACTAGTAAATTTTTCACCTTTTCCAACCTTCAAAATAAAACCGTAAACCACTGTTTAATAACAATTAAATTATTTTGACTAAAATAAAACTGAATCATTGGTTAAAAAATAGCAAAAAAGTACTTGCGCAAAAACACTGTATAAACTACTGTATACACATACTGTATAAACAACCAGTGAGTGAAAGTTATGTTACAGCCAATTACCTTAAGAACAGTTAAAAGCTACCAACAAGATAACGATAAAGCGTCTGTTAATTTAATTCAGATTGAAGACGAAATTTCAGCAACTTTTGAGCTATTAAAAGTATTGCATCATTACAATAGCCAAAATGCATGGACACTATTAATTGCTCCTGATCATGTTCCTAGTAAAGCCTTACTAGATTCGTGTTCGATTGATACCAGCAAACTACTTGTGATCAGACAAAAACATTTAGTTAATCTTGAATACGTTCTTAGTTCAGCATTACATAACGGTAATTTTGCTGCTGTGATCACATGGACAGATATTGTAAACAATCATCAACTTGATTCGATGAACTTAAACCTTGAGCAGGCATCTGCAAAATTTTATTGTTTTACAAAAAGCGCTCAATTAAACAATTTAGTACCGCAGCCACAATAGGCTTGTTAAAATAACAATTTATAGTTTTAGGTAAGTTGTTATGACATCACTCACACACTCCCTTTGTCCTTGTGGCAGCGAATCGACTTACGAGCTTTGCTGCCAGCCTTTTCATACAGGTGCAAGCCAAGCTGATACCCCAGAGCAACTTATGCGTTCTCGTTTTAGTGCATACGCGCTAAAAGATGCAAAATATGTATTTAGTACTTATGCACAAAGCCAGCAAGCCGCGAACCCTGTTCGCGAAATTAAAGATTTTGCTAATAGCTGCCGTTTTACCAAGCTAAGTGTTTTAGATACTGAACATAACGAGCAAGAAGGTTTTGTAGAATTTAAAGCTAATTACTTTTATCAAAGCTTGTATTGTGAGTTACACGAGAAGTCGCGTTTTATTAAAGAAGATGGCCTATGGCGTTACCTAGATGGTGATATAACGCCAGTTGCAGATATTAAAATTGGCCGTAACGACGAGTGCCCTTGTGGTAGCGGCAAAAAATATAAAAAGTGTCACGCTCTTTAGTTATCATTAACCTGGTAAATCCAGTCTAAGGCTTGGGTAATCGTTGTTGGGAATGCCGTTGCATGGCGTGCCTGAGGAATAACAAATAAATTTGTTGTAACCAGCGCGCCGCTTTGTTTAGTAATTTTAGCTGCTAATTGCCTTGCGCCCGACACCATTTTTTCGCCTTCGCTTTCTTCAAGTTCTCCTACTGCGATGTAAACTTTTGTTGTGTTAGCAGCTGGTTTTACAGCCATAGCTAATATTGAGTTTTCTTTAAACCACACTGAAGGACTGCCGATAATATAATTTGAAAAAAGCGAAGGCTCAGTGAATAAGGTATAAGCCGCAAATAAACCACCAAGAGAGTTACCGACTAACGTACTTTTTTGGGTTGTTCTGAAGTCGGCCTCAATATAAGGCAATACAGTATGTTTTAGGTAGTTTAGATACTGACTTGCTCCGCCAGTTTTACGCTGCCAATTTTTATCTTCAAATGGCGTATAGTCATAAATACGGCTATTAAGTCCAGATACACCTTTTTGATATCCTACTGCAACGATAATTACCTCTTCTATAGTCCCCGAATTCATCATAAAGCGACTAGCACCAGAGGTAATTGGCAAACTGTAGTTTGCATCTAACAGGTAAACAACTGGGTAGCGCTTCTGGTTTTGCTTTTGGTAGCTGCGTGGCAACTTAATCGTAATGGGGTATTCGTTTTTGGTATGTTTATCTTTAAGTAACACAGTATTAGTACGTGGCAAAGTAAACGGCTCAGCATGGCTTACATCGCTCACGCCCAAAACACTGATCACAATAACTAACAGTAAATAAGGCATAGTTAATCCTTTAGCCACTTCTTAATTGGTAACAGCCACTCATCTTTTGGTTTATAAAATGCGCCATGGGAGAGCCCTGTATTAATGCTTATTTCTTCAAACTTAGTTACGTCACTTCTATCGATTAAAAATTGGCAAGAGCCAACCTGATCTGAGCGCTCAAAGATAGAATACACCTTGCCATAAGCCTTAACTGATGTGTGATTTTTTATAAGGCCTGCGCAACCTGCCAATATAATTAAGTTGATATGTGTGCGTTTAAGTTCATTGACTGCCAGTATCGATAATGCCCCGCCCCGTGAAAAACCAATCAAACTAATATTTGACTCAGCAACACCGGCACTGATCAATGCTTCAACATCTGCAGCGAGTTTTTTCGCAAACGTAAATGGCTCAGTACCTTTTGGCCTGTGATAGGCAATTAGATGATAGCTCTCATCTGTCAGTGCTTCTTTTACTGCAATAAAGTCATAAACACCAAAGGTTTTGTGAGCAGGCTTAGGGTTTGTCCCTTCGACGATAAAACCATGTGAATAAAAAACATAGTGACCATGCGGGTCAATCTCTGTTGGAAACTGGCTGTAAATAGTGCCAGCGCAAACAGGCAAAACCCAGCATGCACAGAGTAAAAGTACGGTACGTATCACAAGCATTCCTTTAAAAAATCACGTTACACCTAATAGAAGATAATAACACCTTAAAAATAATATCTTAGCAAACAACTAAACCCTACTCTCAGTAATTTTAATTAAATATCAAATTACTAATCGCAAGCTGTATCACGATTTAAACTGCAAGTTTCAACTTGAGGTAAATTCATGGAATTTCATAGTTAAACTACAAAAAACCACATGACAACGCTATCAATTATTTATAAAAAGGCGTATTGTAAAAAAGCAGTTAAAATATCTTCAGGTTTTAGACGTCTAGACGTTGAAAAATTAAATTCTAAGGCGTAGTATGTTCGTAATCTGAGTTAGACTCACATTTTCCATGAGATTTTTTAAAGATGATTGATATAAAGCACCTAAAAACCATAGCGACCCTTAAAGAAACAGGCTCTTTGGTCAATACCGCCCGTGAGTTGTTTTTAACTCAATCGGCTTTATCGCATCAAATTAAAGATCTCGAGAATAAGTTAGATTGCCAGCTGTTCGAACGTAAAACACAGCCTGTGCGTTTTACTCCGCAAGGTATGCTACTTCTTGAACTTGCTAATGAAGTATTACCTCGTGTTGAGGCAACAAAATGTCGGTTAAAAGAAAGCCTTAACCAGCCAATCTCAAATTTACGTTTAAGTGTTGAGTGTCATGCCTGCTTTCATTGGTTGCTCCCAACCATCAAAGAATTTAATAACTTTTGGCCTGATATTAAAATTGATTATGAGCGCGGCTTTAGTTATGACGCCATTCCAGATTTAATTAATGATGAGTTAGATCTTGTGCTGACTTCCGATATTCGTGAACCCGATCAGCTTGAGTATGCTCACCTGTTTGATTTTAAATTAAAACTAATCGTTGCACCGGATCATGAGTTGGCAAAAAAAGCCTATGTCACCGCCCTTGATTTAAAAAACGAAACAATTATTTCGTACCCTATTCCGCGTGAGCGCCAAGATATCTTTAAACATTTTATTCAAAATGCACGCTTTGATGGCACGCTTAAAACGGTTGACCAAGGCTTATTGATATTCCAATTAGTGAGTGCAGGTATGGGGGTTGCAGCATTACCAGACTGGCTAGTCACTCCTTATGAAAGCCAAGGACTCATTAAGTCTATTCCGTTAGGTGCGCTAGGCCTTACTCGCCCTATGTATTTAGCGATGAAAAAGAATATGAAAGATAACCCTGTTTATCGCCACTTTTTAAATACGTGTAAGCAAAATAACGGTCGCTAAAGCAAGGCAAAATAACTAACATAGCTGCATCTGTTACAGACAATAATGTTAATACCCAAACCACCTCAAGGTGCGAGTTTCAGTTGGAATTAAAAGCGATTTAGGCAAGGCATTGATTGCAAACAATAGTGGTTCTATGGTTAAAATCAATAACGCAGTATAATTCGCTTTTAAACCAACCCTTTGGGCGCTTCACAGGTGCTTACTCTCATCGTTGTTACTTCTTAAAAGGGGCTGCCATTTTTGCAAAGTAACGCCTTGATATTAAGGCACCTGTGAAACGCTGAATTCTGTACCTTGAGGAGGCTTGGGTATACATGTTTGAGATTAAAAAGATCATTGGCTCATTATTAATGCCCCTGCCTTTGCTCGGGCTGCTTACTTTAGTGATGGTATTTTTAGCCATTGCCCATAAACGCAAAGCACTCTATTTTGGCTTTGTTAGCATTTTAACTTTAATGCTGATAAGCACGCCATTTATTGGCCAGTCACTGATAGCTGCAAGCAATAACCCTGCATGGCAATTTAACCAAGCAAAACACCCTAAACTTGATAATATAGTGGTACTTGGCTGCTCTATAATGCCCAACTCGCGCCTTCAAGCAAACCACCAGTTAGGCGATTGTGCGCTTGCTCGATTACTTGAAGGTGTTAAACTTGCCCACCACTACCCAAATGCCACCCTCTATGTATCAGGAGGCGGTTTTGCCAATACTACCAATAGCCAGCTCATGTTTGAAACAGCAAAAGCGTTAGGTATTTCTGCAACGAGAATTAAACAAAACCCCCTAGCTATGGATACCGCAGAAGAAGCGAAACGACTTGCCATTTATTTAGTCGATAAAAAAACAGCGCTTGTCACCTCAGCGAGCCACATGCCGCGAGCGAAAGACTTATTTAATGCACAAGGTGTTGATGTGATCCCAGCGGCAACCGACTTTCAAGATTTTAGTCAGTATCCAACGTATAAGCAGTTTATACCTAACATTGCAGTACTTGTTGCAGTGACCAGAGTAGCGCATGAGAAAATTGGCTGTGCTTGGGTGAGTGTGCGCCGCTGGATTGATCCAGAAGCGCTGTAGAACAATCAGACTGGATTATCGATATCGGTAAACGTTACATCAAAACCGTGCTGCTCAGCTAAAAGCTCGCCTAAGGCTTTAATGCCATAACGCTCAGTAGCATGGTGACCAGCTGCAAAAAAGTCGATACCTTGCTCGCGTGAACTATGAATCGTTTGCTCAGAGGCTTCACCTGTAAGATAAGCATCAATTCCTTGCGCAGCCGCTAAATCAATATACCCTTGTCCGCCACCTGTGCACCAAGCGATGGTTTCGATTTTCTCTTTTCTTACCAAACTAGTTAATGGTGCACGATTAAGTACTTGGGTTATTTTGGCGCTAAATTCTTCACCACTTAAAGGTGTTTTTAAACGGCCTTTTACCGGCACACTATTTGGACCAGATTCAAGCCCACCTGTGAACTCAATATCGAGTAACTTAGCCAGTTGCGCGTTATTACCAATTTCAGGGTGTATATCTAGCGGTAAATGATAGCCATATAAGTTAATATCATTATTTAAAAGCGCTGCAATACGGCGCTTTTTCATGCCCGTGATTGGCTGCGATTCCCCTTTCCAGAAATAGCCGTGATGTACCAAAATAGTATCTGCATTTTCTGCAATAGCAGCATCAATCAATGCTTGGCTAGCTGTGACACCCGTCACTATCTTTTTTACGTCGCTCGCACCTTCAACTTGTAAGCCATTTGGACAAAAGTCAGCGATAGAATCAGGTTTAAGAATGTCGTTTAATAATTGAGTAAATTGTTTTCGTTGCATATAAAAATCGTCCTTCAACCCTCTATTTTGTGCAAATTTTGGCGTTTATGAGTGAAAAATGGAAGGAAAATCGCAAAAAATTGAAAAGTAAGCTGAAAATAGGTATAAATATATATTCTTAATCTGTGTTTACAACGTATAGGGTCTCTGATGAGCAAACTAGACAAAACAGAAGTGTTAAATGCCTTCGAAGCAGCATACGAAGCAGCGAATGGTAAGAAACCTGAAATCACAACAAAACCTGGTTGGTATAGCATCGACGGTGGCAAAAATATGCGCCTTGCTGATGTTGCAGCGCTGACTGAAGAGCTCACTTCTGGTAAAACAGCTGAGCCTAAAGCAGAAGAAGCACCTAAAGCACCAGCGAAAAAAACCAAAACTAAAACCGCTGCACCGGCTAAAACAGCTAAGAAAGCATCGTTCACTGTTGTTACAGCAAACGATGATGGTTACAAAGCTGAAGAGCTTTGGATTGTTAACCTAGCTGAAAAAGACCACGATTGTCGTTTACCGCGTGGTGTTGTGTAATAAAATTACACTTAGCAATTTTAAAAACCGCTACTCGTTAGCGGTTTTTTTATGGCTGTTTATTTATTAACACTGCCGCTGAGTTTGCTGATCCTGCAAGCTCGATAAATCAAGCCTGCAAAGAGCATAAAATGGCAGTACAGCAGTTAATTAAACAGCGTCTATCAGCGTGTGAAAACATGGAAAGCTTGCAGCTAGACTCGCACAGCCACGATTTGATGACGCTTGTAGAGGGCATGATCTGCCAAACAAAACTAGTAGGAATTAAACAGTTTCCTCATTTAAAGCAATAAATAAACAATAAAAAAGCGGCACAATGGCCGCTTTCAGTTTAGATTTCCGCTAAGTTAGATTTTTTCAAAATATAACTTTTCGCGTTTTTTCTCACCCACTTCGTTCATGGTTGCAGCATCAAATAGACGACCATTGATCATGGTGTAATCGATTTTATCTGTATCACGAATGTTAGTTAGCGGGTTACCGTCAATAACAATTAAATCGGCAAGTTTACCCGGCTCAAGAGAACCGATGTTGTTATCAAGGCCAATGTATTTAGCAGGATCTAAGGTTGCTGCACGAATAGCTTCAAGTGGTGTCATACCACCTTGCGCAAACATCCAAATTTCCCAATGTGCCGCTAAACCTTCACGTTGACCGTGAGCACCTAAGTTCACTAAGACACCTAAGTCTTGCAGCTCTTTGGCAACGCGGGCATTGTTAAAGTGGTTATAGTGATGATCGGGCGCCTTAACACGACGCATTGAGCGAGGTAAAAGCTGATTCTTAGGTACAAACTTACTTAAGCGCGGGTGATTCCACACATCCGTCTTGTCGTACCAATAATTTTCACCCCAAATACCACCGTAAGCTACACCCAGTGTCGGCGTGTAACCCACATCGCTTTGAGACCAAAGCTGGCGAATATCATCGTAAATATTAGCAACAGGAATTGAGTGTTCAATACCCGTATGACCATCAACTACCATAGTTAAGTTGTGCTGCAGTAATGAACCGCCTTCTGGCACAACCATCATTTCAAGTTCACGACCTGCTTCAATAACTTGCTGGCGCTGTTCACGACGAGGTTGGTTATATGATTTAACACTAAACGCACCTACTTTCTTTAAACGCTCAAGATGGAATTTAGCATCTTCTAACGAGTCAATATGCGATGTATAACCTGGCATATTTGCACCATATAAAATGGTACCCGTTGAGAAAATACGAGGGCCGACAATCATGCCTGCTTTTTGCATTTCGCTTGCAGCAAAAATCTCTGTGGTGTCGTTTGATGGATCGTGAATCGTTGTCACACCTAACGCTAAGCCAGCTAAGTTCTTCCAGTTTTGCTGTGGAATGATCTCATCGCTGCCTTGCGAGCCGTGCGCATGCGCATCAACAATACCCGGCATAATCGTCTTGCCAGTTACATCAATTACTTCTGCACCTTTAGGAATAGCAACACTGTCTTTACTGCCAACCGCTTTAATATGCTTACCATCAGTAACAATAACGCCGTTTTCAATGACCTGCTCACCGTTCATGGTGATAATACGCGCACCAGTTAACGCGAATACTGATTTAGGCTCAGCCATGGTTTTTGTAAAACCGATGTTGTCGCCGCTTTTAACTTTAAAGTCAGTCTCTGCATTTTGGTTAATATCAAATAAACCCGCTAGGCTTGCATGATATAACTCTGGGCCTAAGCTCCAATAAAGTTTATCGCTTGTGCCACTCCAGCTGATGTTTTCACCCGCGCGAACAGAAAGCTGCTCAATTGGGAATTGGCTATCTTTCGGGCCAATATTAATGGTTTTGCCACGCTCAACAAATGGCGTTACAAATACTTTAAAACGCTCTGCAAACGCTAAGTATTGGCCATCTGGTGATACTCTAAACTCTGTAGCATGTTCTGATTCGTAAAGTTTACGAACTTGCTTTGATTCAAGCTCAACAACACTTAATGTTGGTTTCGGCCAAGGGCTCATCACATAAATACGGTCATTCGCTGCACCAAATTGCGGCTGATATCCTGATTTAGTGATTAGCGTCGCTTTACCGCCTTTAGCACTTACTGAGTAAATGCCTGGCTCTAATGACCATGTTGGGTTAAGGATACTGCCGCCAGACGCTTTACGGTAAACAACTGTTTTGCCATCAGGGCTGAAAGTTGGCTCTACATATTTACCCGGCTCCTTAGTAATGGTATCGCCACGGCCACTGCGCGCAGATACAACACGTACTGAGCCCTGTTCGTTATCATCCCATGTGGTGTAAACAATCTTCTTACCATCACGAGAGAACTGCGGGAATAATTCAAAGTGGTCGTCTTGCTTAGTCAGGCGCTTTACTTTGCCAGACTCTAAATCACGTTTATAAATATGACCTAGCGCTTCAAATATAGCCGTTTCACCATCCGGTGAAATTTGTACATTACGCAGCATTTTCACATCAAAATTATCGCTATCGATGTTTTGTGTAAAACGCACCGCTTTTTGAATTTGCTTATTGGTCTCAACTTTAAATGGAATAGTCGAGACAGACTTATCATCTACATCTAGCTTATGAATGGTACCACCCGCCCAAAAGACCAGCTGTTCGTTATCTGGCGTCCAAGCAATTGTTGGGTATACGCCATGAATTGCCCATGTCTCTTGCATATCACGCTCAAGCTCGCCATACAGCTTGGTATGCTCACCGGTGTGAAGATCATATAAGTACAAGCTTGTTTGGAAATCATCGCGCTTGATATACGCAAGCTTTTTACCATCTGGTGAAGGTGTTGGTCGAATAGCCCCACCCATACCATCTATAATTGTTTCAATCTCACCGGTTTCACGGTCATAGCGTTTAATTTTATAAATACCCGCTACAGAATCTTTTGAGTAATGGAATGTTTTACCCGGCGTTGCATCATGAGAGAAATAAACATAACGACCATCCGGTGAGAACATTGGCTCGCCTAAGTCTTTTTGGTCGTTTTCACGTGCAGTTAGCTGTACACCTTTACCACCCGCTTTGTGGTAAAGCCATACTTCACCAGCCCCTAGAGAGCGGCTTGCTGTAAAGTGCTTACGCGCAACTAAGTAGTCACCATCAGGGCTCCAAGCTGGGCTGTTTAACAAACGAAATGTTTCGTTCGTTACGGCTTTTTGGTTTTCACCATTTAAATCCATAACCCAAATATTGTCGCCACCACCTTGGTCTGAAGTAAACGCAATGTGCTTACCATCAGGACTAAAGCGAGGTTGCATTTGCCATGCAATATCACTGGTTAATTGCGTTGCTGTGCCGCCTGACATTGGCATGATATAAATATCGCCGAGTAGGTCAAACACCACTGTTTTACCATCAGGGCTAATATCTACGTTCATCCACGTGCCCTGCTCAACACTAATTTTAGCGTCTAGGAATTGGCCTTTCGGTGCGTCCACCTGCCATTTGTCGTCATTTGATTGCTCAGCTGCCGCCACTTGCCCAGTTAGAGCAAGTGAAATAGATACAGCGAGCGCTGTATGAAGCATTTTCTTCATTGAAATCTCACTTTTTATTGTTTTGCTTATATGCACACTTTTAAGATTGCACCAAATAGCATAGCAAGATTCCAGTGATTCGTGTTAAACAGACGTAAATAGTCGACTAATGCCACGCAATTGGATCAAACTGATAAAAGCCAACCAGTAAATGATAAATTTCTGGGTCAAACTGTCTGAGTTCAGCGGGTTTTTCTAAAAAGGTTTCGGTAATAACAGCAAAAAATTCTGCCTCGTTGGTCGCACCATAGCTATGAATAACATGGGGCATGCCATAAGCTAAATGGGTTTTGAGTTGATTAAACGCGCGGCTAAATACTTTTGCCCACTTTTGGTAATCTTCGTTACTCGAAAGCAGTGGTGTACCCGTGGTTTTACCGGTTTCTTGGTCGAGCTGATGGGCAAATTCATGAAATACCAAATTATGACCATCACTTGGTAAACGGTTTCCCTCAAGGACATCATGCCAACTCAATACCAAGGTTCCTCCTGGCCATGACTCACCTTGACGCACGGTATTGTGATAACTAACAAGCCCAGCATTATCACGGGAAGTTTGCGGGGCATAATACGCGCTTGGGTATAAAAGGATTTCTTTTACATTACGATACAGAGGCCACGGTTTATTAAGCACTAAAATACAGGCATCTGCCGCTACAATCAGCTTCATTGCATCATTAAGCTTAAGACCATCACAACCAATAAAGCGTTTTTCATTTAAAAACCAAACGATGTGACGCTCCAGCTTTTCACGATCGGCATCCGTCATCTTTCGGTAGATAGGCATATATTTTAACAGCAGATTTTTTTGCTGAACATTGAGGGAATTATTAAGGTATTTTTTCTGCCAAAAGTGATTACGGATATCGTCCCAGCGCCAGTAAAACACAACAAAAATTATTAAAAAAAGTATCAAAACCAGGTTAAGCATTACTATCGCCTAAAAAACAATCTTGATACTTTAATGTGTGCAAACAAAAAAAGATCAATTGTTTACACACATTTTTATTTTAAAAGCTGATTAATCGAGCGTGATACAGCCTTGATTATAAATAAAAATTTGGTTTCGGCCGTTATTCTTCGCATTGTATAAAGCATTATCGGCATGTGCTAACAAGCGGTCATAGTCAGTAACCTGCGCGTTGTCTGCCACACCAAAACTTACCGTTACAGAAAGGCTATCTGCTAATTCTGAGAAATCATAACCCGCTATCTCTAAACGGATAATTTCACACAATCTTGCGGCTTCTTCAGCATTTTTGTATGGGAACAAAAGGGTAAATTCTTCACCACCCCAACGCGCCGCATAACCTTCATCAGGGAAATTCATACGCAGTAAGCGTGCGATTTCACAAATCACTTTATCACCAATTAAGTGCGAGAAATTGTCATTAATGAGTTTGAAGTGATCAATATCCATAATGGCAATACTAAGCGTTTTATTGTCACGCTGAAACTGATTAAAGTTTTCAGACAGCCACATATCGAAAGCGCGTCTATTCGGTAATTGCGTTAATTGGTCATGATTCGCTAAATGAGCAAAAGCATCAGCTTGCGTTTGTAAATCATGCATTTGCTGTTCAACTTTTTCCGTTAACTCAATTTCGATGCGCTTATAGTGATATAAGCGGTATTTATAAATAGCATAAGCAGCAAAAAGCACTGCAACTAAGACAAATAACTTAAAGCTGGTTTTTTGCCAAAAATAAGGGGCAATTTTAAAACGCAGAACTTGCTCATTATTTTGCCAGTCACTATTTGGGTAACCTGCACGCACTTTAAAGGTATATTTACCTGGTGGTAAATTGGTGTACTCGGTAATGACCAAGCGGCCCCTGTCTACCCATTGTTGATTGTAACCACTTAGTTGAGTTTGGTAATTTAACCGCCCAGGCATGATAAAACTTAGCCCAGCGTAGTTAAACGAAACACGAGAAACACCAGCAGGTAAGCTCAAAACCTCATTACCAACAGGTAAAGTCATGGGTTTGCCATCGACTTCAAAGCTTTCAATAACCGTCGATAAACGGCGTTTACTGGCTTCTTTTAAGCGTTCTGGTGTCGCAATAGCGACGCCTTTGGCTGTTGCAACCCATACTTGACCATCTGAATGAAGCACAGCAGCAGGGTTTGAACCGCCATTTGCTTGCGCGCTTAGCATGCCATCGCCTTCATCATAAAGCTGCATCGAAACACTCATTGGTTGAACTTTTTCAGGGTTATCTAAAAGTGCAACTAACTGAGCTTTGTTCACCTGAATAACACCGCGGTTACTGGTCAACCATAATGAGTCACCTTGCTCAATCACTTGGAACAACTTATCGACCGGTAAACCTTGGTCTCGACCAAACAAGCTCATTTTATCTGTACTGAGATTGTAACGAACTAAGCCTCTATCGGTTGCAAGCCACATTTTATCGCCATCTAAGTAAAAGCCGAATGCATACTCAGTACTGAACTGCTTTGGAAACTCGAGAGTTTTAAATTGCTTTGTCGCTGGGTCATAAATGGATACACCCACTCCCGTGCCGACCCATAACCTGCCATGCTCATCCTCAACAAGGGCCATAATAAAATCACCAATTAAGCCATCTTCGGTGGTGAATAATTCAGTTTGCCCAGCAGGGTCTATTTTGGTTAAACCACCGGCGGTGCCAATCCATAAGTTATCCGATTTATCAAAAAACACAGCGCGAACTTCGTTGCTGATCAGGCCATTACTGCGGTTTTTTACGGGATAAATTTGCCCATTGACCACTTTCATTAAACCGGCAGTGTAAGTACCAACCCATACTCCGCCCTGTTTATCTTCAGTTAAACTTAATACGGATAGCGGATCTTTTTCATAGGCTTGAGTAAGGGTGGTGAGCTTGCCATTTTCAATACGATTTAAGCCATTACTACTGCCCACCCATAAGCTGCCATCAGAATGCGATAACACAGTACGCACATAGTCAGATGCAAGCCCACGGCTTTGACTCCAGTTTGTAAATGGCGCTTCACGCAAGCGAAATAATCCGGCATTCGTACCAACCCAAATACTTTTTTCGCGGTCTTGCAGTAAAGATAAAATACGGTTGTTGGGTAAGCCATCATCTGCGGCTAAGTTTTCAAGGCCTAAACTGCTGAGTCTGAACACCCCTTTATTAATGGTGCCAAACCACAAATCGCCCAGCGCATCTTCGAGTAAGCTGGCAATTGATTCATTGTTAAGGACAGGATTAATAGCAACAAACTTATCGTTTTGCTTTTGCCATGCGCCTTTTTCGGTGCCGACAATTAATGTGCCCGACTGAGTTAGTAATAAGGTAAACACAGAGGCATTAGGGAGCCCAGAGTTTTCACTGACCTTAATGACTTGCTTATTCTTTATTTGATAAAGACCATCACTGGTGGCAGCCCAAATAGTCCCTGTTTTGTCTTGTAAAAGACGGTATGCGCTTAGCTTATCAAGCAGTTTTTGCTCAGTGGCAGTTTCAGAAGCGCGGTAAACAATGCCTTGCCCTTCAAGTGCCAGCCATAGCTCACCTTGTTCAGTAACAAGTGCATGGTTAACCATGGCTGATGAACTTGGTAATGCTCGCCATTGCCCTTGTGAGCGAAGCGCAATACCGCCACGGGCACCCACGATATATAAATCACCATTATCCATCGGAATCAGGCTGCGTAGGCCTGAGTCAGGTAAACCAGGAATTTCTGTTCGAGTAAAGAGTTTAAACTCACGACCATTAAAGCGAGCAAGCCCTTCCCAAGTCGCTATCCAAATGTAACCATCTTTGGTTTGCGTTACGCCATTAATGCTATTGTGAGGAAGGCCGGCGCGAGTGCTCCAAGTCTCTGTAAAGTAATCACTTAAAGAGAGGCGTGCAGAATCAGCTAAAGCGCTGAAACTCAATAAAAGAAAAATACAACTAACTACCCGCACCATAAAACTAAAACCCTGATATTTATTATCGTTCTATTCAGTGATGTAGCTCTGTGAAGCCAAAGTCATCCCTAACTTCAGATAATACTACATTAGTTGCAATTTTTACTCACTTTAATGACATTTAGCAACAATCAATTACAAAAATTCGTGATTTTTTCTTGCAGTATTTTCACAAATCGCGCCACATGCAAGCCATCCATCAAAGCATGATGCACATCAATTGAAAGCGGCATCTTGCCAGTTTGTGAGTCATACTGACCAAACACAAACTTAGGAATACCAAGGCCATGCCCCTCACTCACAGCATGCGAGAAGCCGGTAAAGTTTAACCATGGAAGTACTGAGATATGAATAAGGTCAGGCTGCCCTTCTGTTGCAGCAAATGCATCAGAGAAAAATGGTTTTGCTTTACTTGTTTTACCCACAGCAATAGCGTGTTTTGAAAAGTCTGCCATCGACGCTTGTTTTTCAAAATAACTAAAGCGAAATGTTTCATCTTCTGCAAGCTCGACCACACTGCCTCTTACCGATGACAGCTGTACCGGCAACGAGTCAATAATACGTTGACGCATTGGTGCATAGTCATGACATGCTTCAAGTGTTAGGTAAACATAGCTGTGAAAGAACGAATAAGGTTCTGCTTTGCACTTGTTGTAAAGAGCCGCCATGTCGAGTGAAACACACACATTAAAATATGGCAGAGAAAATTCTTTGAAAAAAGCGAAATGCTGTTTGCGAGGCCAAGTAGCTAGATCAATAGGTGTGATTTCACAAGATGGAGTTTTCATTAGGTGCCCTCGAGATTTAAAAACCGAGTTTACCTAGCCTGCGTGACTTCGTCACCTTGATGCGATAAATAACAGAGAAAAAAAAGGTGCGACTTGCGCACCTTTTTACCTGTAAATTTATCGATTTACTAAATTATAAGCCGTTTTCGATGATTTCTAATGCTAGTTCATCGGCAATTAAATGCGTCGACTTCTGCTCTTTTTCAGAGCGAGCAAAGATTTCTGTTAGCGTATCAAAAATGCCTTCAACGTGCTTCGTTGATGCTTCTGCACTATAACCTTCTGGTGCAGTTTCGTAATAAACGTTGATAATACCACCTGCGTTAATGACGTAATCTGGTGCGTATAAGATACCTTTTTCGCGGATGATCTCACCGTGACGAGACTCTGCTAATTGGTTATTCGCACAACCTGCAATAATTGTTGCTTTTAAACGCGGGATAGTCGTGTCATTTACCGTTGCGCCAAGTGCACATGGTGCATACACATCAACATCTAAGTCGTAGATTTCATCAATACCCACAGCCGTTGCATTGAAGTCATTTACAACACGCTCAACAGCTTGCTCGTTGATATCTGTTACAAATAATGTAGCGCCCGCTTCATGTAGGTGTTTACAAAGGCCATATGCTACTGCACCTAAACCTTGCACCGCTACTTTGATACCAGCAAGATCTTGATGACCTCGTTGATGTTGTAAAGCCGCTTTAATACCTAAGAATGTACCATATGCTGTGAACGGTGAAGGGTTACCACTTTTACCTTCAAGGCCTAATACATAGTTAGTTTCTTTATTCATGATAGCCACATCATCACATGTGATGTTTACATCTTCAGCTGAATAGTAGCTACCGCTTAAACGCTCTAACTGACGACCAAATGCACGGAAAAGTTGCTCTGATTTAATTTCTTTAGCATTACCGATGATCACTGACTTACCGCCACCAAATGGTAAACGTGCCACAGCATTTTTGTAGGTCATACCTTTTGATAAACGAAGTGCATCAGTAACAGCATCTTCATCAGTTGTGTAGTCCCACATTCTGCAACCACCAACCGCTGGACCTAACTTGGTATTGTGAACCGCGATAATAGCTTTTAGGCCTGATTCTTTATCTGAACAAAACACCACTTGCTCGTGGTTATCAAAGTCGACTTTATTAAATACAGCCACAGTTAAATACTCCGAAATTTTCTTACCCTAAGGGGTGTGAGCGCTGAAAGTGCCGAGACTTTATCACTTCGTTTGCTCCCTTGCCACTAAATGAGATGATAAAACTAAGCAAAGTTCTCAAGCCGAAATAACAACTCAAAAACTAACACTTTATGGAAAAAATATACCAACCAATGTACGAATTAAGCATTGTTAATTCAAAACAAAATATTAACATTACAAACTTTATTACGTGAACGTAAAGGTAAAGTATAGCGTAAAGAAAAAGTGACAAGAAAAATGTGCCGATAAAGCCAAGTAAAATCAGCTTTTAAAGAGATGTTAGAGAAATAGCTGAGACTGGTCAGAGCTGAAAAAAAACGGCGCAGGTGCGCCGTTTTTTTAAGAGAGTTGCAAGATGGTTACTTTAATTTACCATCAAGTTCTTCGATTTTTGCTTTCCAAATAGCAGGGCCTTGCGTATGCGCATTGGCGCCTTCACTATCAACAGCAACCGTTACTGGCATATCTTCTACTTCAAACTCGTAGATTGCTTCCATACCTAAATCTTCGAACGCAACAACACGTGCTTTCTTGATTGCTTTAGATACAAGGTACGCTGCACCACCTACTGCCATTAAGTAGATAGATTTATTGTTTTTGATTGATTCAACTGTTGCAGGACCACGCTCTGCTTTACCAATCATACCGATGATGCCCGTTTTTTCTAACATCATATCAGTGAATTTATCCATACGCGTTGCAGTTGTAGGGCCAGCAGGACCTACCGCTTCATCACCCACTGCATCTACAGGGCCAACGTAGTAGATAAACTTGTTATCAAAATCAACGCCTTCAGGTAAACCTTCACCTGATTGGATCATATCTTGTAAACGTTTATGTGCGGCATCACGGCCCGTTAAGATAGTACCAGATAGAAGAACCGTTTCGCCCATCTTCCATTCTTGCGTGTCTTCTTTAGTCAGTGTGTTTAAATCAACACGACGTGTACCTTCACCCACTTCAAACGTAACTTCTGGCCAATCTTCAAGTTTAGGCGCTTTAAGATCAGCTGGGCCTGAACCATCTAATGTGAAGTGAACGTGACGAGTTGCCGCACAGTTCGGGATCATAACCACTGGTTTTGATGCTGCGTGAGTCGGTGCCGTTTTAACTTTCACATCAACCACGGTTGTTAAACCACCTAGGCCTTGTGCACCAATACCTAATTTATTAGCACGTTCGAAGATATCGATACGCATTTTTTCTTCAGTTGTTTCTGCGCCACGCTCAATCAGTTCGTGAATATCAACCGGATCCATTAATGATTCTTTAGCAAGTACCGCAGCTTTTTCTGCAGTACCACCAATACCTATACCTAGCATGCCAGGTGGACACCAGCCCGCACCCATTGTTGGTAATGTTTTTTCAACCCATGCAGCCACATCATCAGATGGGTTAAGCATAACCATTTTCGTTTTATTTTCTGAGCCGCCGCCCTTCGCTGCCACCATTACTTCTACTTCAGCGCCTGGCACTAAGTCGATATGAACAACTGATGGAGTATTGTCTTTGGTGTTTTTACGCGTACCAGCAGGGTCTGCAACTATTGATGCACGTAATGGGTTATCTGGGTTTAAGTATGCGCGACGTGTACCTTCATCAACCATTTGCTGAACAGTCATGTCTGTTTTATCCCACTTAACATCCATACCTACTTTTACGAAACAAGTAATGATACCTGTATCTTGGCACAGTGGACGTTTACCTTCAGCAGACATACGAGAGTTAATTAAAATTTGCGCAATGGCATCTTTTGCCGCTTTGCTTTGCTCTTTGTTGTAAGCTTTTTCTAAGGCTTGTACGAAATCGAGAGGGTGATAAAAAGAAATGTATTGCAATGCATCTTCAATGCTATCAATGAAGTCTTGCTGACGAATTGTACTCATTACGGGTTCCTTAAGTTTTTATCGCGTAGCGCTGTACGTGATCCTGAGTAAACCGGTGACGAAGATTTACTCTACGGGTTAGTCATGGCATCACTATAAAGGAAATCATAACGCTGCCAATCAAATTTAACTTATGATACCCTCCTCGCCCGTTTCGGGCTAGTTATTCAGGGCAATGTAGATGATAAACGATGAAAATTTGTGCATTAAATTAGATTTAAGTGGTGATTGCATCGCGCTATTTAGTCATTTTGCTCATTTGCCTCATGCTGTGTTGCTCGATTCAGCCAATAGCGAGCATGTAAATAGCCGCTTCGATATCATTGCCATTGCGCCATTAAAGCAATTAGAAGTGCGTGACAATACATGCTTTGTCGACGGCAAGGCGCAATCAAGTGATTGTTTTAGCTTGATGAAAAAAGGCCTTCAGGAATTTAATCACACAGCTAACCCTAATAACCTCCCTTTTACAGGTGGTTGGCTTGGCTATTTTGGTTATGACTTAGGTCGTGTGATTGAAAGCATGCCAAGTACTGCCGAAAACGACATTAACATGCCGCAAATGGCTGTAGGCCTTTATCCAGATGCGCTTATTTATGATAAGCAACAGCAAAGCTGGTTTTACGTCTGTCAGCCAAATCATAATCGCTTAGCGCTATATCAGCAGCAGCTAAACGAAACACCAACAAGTGCAAAGTTCGCGCTACAAAGCGACTGGCAGTCAAATATGAGCAAAGCCAGCTACAGCGAAAAATTCGAGAAAATTCAAGCTTATTTAAAAAGTGGTGACTGCTACCAGATCAACCTTGCACAGCGTTTTAAAGCTGAATTTTCAGGTTCAACATGGCAAGCATATAAACAACTTCGAGAAGCCAATAAAGCACCATTTTCAAGCTATATAAATCACCCTGATGGCGCTATTTTATCTATTTCACCAGAGCGTTTTATTTCGATTAATCAGGGCCAAATAGAAACCAAGCCAATTAAAGGAACGCTCCCTCGTTTGGCTGACTCTGAACAAGACCAAGCGCAAGCAACTCGTTTACAGCAATCAGAAAAAGACCGCGCAGAAAATGTCATGATTGTTGATCTGCTGCGCAACGATTTAGGCAAAGTGGCTCGTCCAGGTAGTGTCACCGTACCCTCGTTATTTGCCATTGAAAGCTTTCCGGCTGTACATCATTTAGTAAGTACTGTGCGCGCAGAATTAGCGGATGGCAAAGATGCCGTTGACCAAATTCATGCCGCTTTCCCGGGTGGTTCAATTACCGGAGCACCGAAAATTCGCGCTATGGAAATTATTGAAGAACTCGAACCACATCGCCGTAGTGTGTACTGCGGCTCAATTGGCTATTTGAGTGCCTGTGGCAACATGGATACCAGTATCACAATTCGTACTTTAGTGTGCCACAAAGGTGCAATCTATTGCTGGGCTGGCGGTGGTATTGTGGCTGATTCAAAGGTCGATTTGGAGTACCAAGAAACTTACGATAAAGTAAATAAAATACTGCCTTTATTAAAGTAAAAGTTGAAGTAACCACCTTGAATAGCCAGCAAATAATTGCCCGTTTTAGTTTAAGTCAAACCACAGAGCGCCCAGCAACCATTCGCTTTAATGCCGAAAAGCGTGCCAGTGCCGTAATGTTACCTCTGCTTGATGTTAACGACGAAGCGCATTTGTTGCTGTGCAAGCGACCTAGTTATTTACTTCATCACCCGGGGGAGATTTGCTTACCGGGTGGCAAGTATGAAGAACAAGATGACACGTTAATGCACACCGCCCTTCGAGAGCTCAATGAAGAGCTTAATATTGGCACACATCAAGTGACTGTCCACGGTAAATTACATCAGTACGCGACCCTAACCGGTTTCACTATTGAGCCTTTTGTGTGTGTACTTAGTGAAGGCACAACGTGGCAAGCAGATCCCAACGAAGTTGCTGCCAGCTTTTTACTGCCCTTATCTTATTTAAGTAATCAACAAAATTGGCAACCCCTTCCCTTTGTGCGAAATGGCAAAACCATTACTTTGCAAGGTTTGATGACCCCCCACGGACTGCTTTGGGGAGCAACAGCGAGCATAATTAATAACTTTATAAAACAGCTCGCCCTACCAGTTTAATTATCCTGCTTTTAGGGTTACACAGGCACGTTTAAACGTTATCATGTGGCACCGTTCAAAGGCAGGTAGTATGCCGTTAATAGAAAAATGAGTAGCAAATTATGATCAGTGCATTCGATATGTTTAGTATTGGTATTGGCCCATCGTCATCTCACACTGTTGGCCCAATGCGCGCTTCGCGTTTATTTGTAAACGAACTAGAAGAAAAAAACTTACTTGCAAACGTCACCGATATTAAAGTTGAGCTATTTGGCTCACTCGGTCAAACAGGTATTGGCCATGGCTCTGGTAAAGCTGTGATCTTAGGCCTTGCCGGTTATGATCCAGAAACCATTGATGCTGATTTAGTCGACGATATCCTCGCAAAAATCGAAAAAGAACAGGTTATTTATTTAAACCAAAGCCATAAAGCCAACTTTCCGAAGCAAGGTGCGATTGTATTTCATCGTCGTAAAACATTACCAAAACATTCAAATGCAATGGAAATCATTGCCAGCCAAAATGGCGAAAAGTTATTCAGTAAAGTGTATTACTCAATCGGTGGCGGCTTTATAGTCAGTGATGATGAGTTCGAGAACGAAAAACAAAAAGCACTCGAAATCCGCGAAGAAAACCCAGCACCTTATCCGTTTAACACGGCAAAAGAGTTGTTAGAGCTATGCCGTGAGTCAGGGTTCAGTGTATCAACGCTTATGATGCACAACGAAAAAACCCTGCGCAGCGAAAAAGACATCAAAGATGAGCTGTTTAATATTTGGCAAGTAATGAAGGCCTGTATTGAACGTGGTATGCGTACAGAAGGTATCTTACCAGGCGGATTAAAGGTAAAGCGTCGCGCCCCTAGTTTACACCTTAAATTAAATATTGAGGTAAACAACGATCCATTACGTGCTATGGATTGGGTTGATTTATTTGCCCTTGCAGTAAACGAAGAGAACGCTGCCGGCGGCCGTGTTGTTACCGCACCAACCAATGGTGCTGCAGGTATTTTGCCAGCGGTATTAATGTATTATCACACTTTCATTAAAGAAGTAGACCGTGATATTGCGACTCGTTATTTATTAACAGCGGCAGCAATTGGTATTTTATACAAAAAGAACGCGTCAATTTCGGGTGCTGAAGTAGGTTGCCAAGGTGAAGTGGGCGTTGCTTGCTCAATGGCAGCCGGTGCACTTACTGAAATCATGGGTGGTAATGTAGTACAGGTTGAAAACGCCGCTGAAATCGGCATGGAGCACAACCTAGGCCTAACCTGTGACCCTGTTGGCGGCCTTGTACAAGTACCGTGTATTGAACGTAATGCGATGGGCTCAATTAAAGCAATTAATGCGTCACGCCTTGCAATGCGTGGTTCTGGCGAGCAAAAAGTGACCCTTGATAAGGTTATTAAAACCATGCTCGACACAGGTAATGATATGAAAACGAAATACAAAGAAACCGCTCGCGGTGGCTTAGCGGTTAATATCATCGAGTGTTAATTTACAGCACGCTTTCAGCATAAAAAAAGCCGCTTTAAACGGCTTTTTTTATCTCTATTTTACTGGTAACTCAATGTTTTCGAAGAGCTTATCAACATCTTCTTGGTTACGTAATAAGCTTGCTCGCTCAACCAGTTCTTTCGTTAAGTGCGGTGCAAAACGCTCAATAAAATCATACATGTAACTGCGTAAAAAGCTGCCCTTTCTAAAACCAATTTTAGTGGTGCTCGCTTCAAATAAGTGGCTTGCATCAATACAGACTAAATCAGTATCGGTTATTTGATCAATCGCCATTGACGCAACAACACCTACACCTAGACCTAAACGAACATAAGTTTTGATTACATCAGCATCTGTTGCAGTAAAAACAATATGCGGCTCAAGTCCATGTGCATTGAAAGCTTTATCTAACTCAGAACGACCAGTAAAACCAAACACATAAGTAATAAGTGGGTATTTAGCCACATCGGCAACCGTTAAATTATCGGCCTTTTGCGCAAGCGGGTGTGTTTTTGCCACAACAATACTACGATTCCAGTGATAGCACGGCAACATAACTAAATCAGAATATAAATGCAGCGCCTCAGTCGCAATGGCAAAATCAGCATCACCGCGTGCTGCCGCATCGGAAATTTGCTGTGGCGTACCCTGATGCATGTGTAAAGACACTGCTGGGTACTTTTTCATAAAGCCTTGAATAACATTCGGTAATGCGTAACGAGCCTGAGTATGAGTGGTCGCAATGTTAAGTTTACCTTGATCAGGCAAGGTATGCTCATTGGCAACCGCTTTAATACCTTCAACTTTCGACAGTATTTCTCGTGAAATATTAATAATTTCGTTACCGGCACTGGTTACATGGGTAAGGTGTTTGCCACTACGGCCAAAGATCTGTACACCCAGTTCGTCTTCAAGCATACGAACTTGTTTTGAGATCCCCGGTTGCGAGGTAAATAAACTTTCGGCTGTCGCAGAGACATTCAGTTTATGATTTTGGACTTCGACTATATATCTGAGTTGTTGTAGTTTCATGGCTGCATTGTAAACGTTGTTATTGTTTATTTATAAAGGCTGCAAAGCGCAATGCCAAGCGATATTTCATCGCGCTATACATTTATATCGATTGTTTCTAAGGCTAACACATTAAATTACTGCTCGGTAGCCGTGTTTACTCGCAAAATATTCAATAAAGGTGCTAGTTTAGCGCTATACTCGTTATAAAGTAGTAATCGTAATAAGTTTATTCGAGATAACTACCGCAAAACTGTTCAGATCTAATCTTTTTAAGGTAAGATAAAAAAATTAGATAGTTAAAACTGAGATTTAGTAATGATTGTTTCTATCATCATCATGCTCATTGTTGCATTAATCGTGATCGCATTATGGGTCAGCGCTGTGCAGCAACATAAAGAAAAACAAGAAGCAGAGCGCCGTAAAGAGCTTACAAAACAAAAAAAAATCATTGAAGAAGCAGAAGATGTACTGCTTAACAGTGCCAATATCCCCATGTCTGAAAATATTCTGCGTATTATTCAACGCCGTATTTATGATGCACTTGTTTCAATGGTCGAGCTTTCTCCAAGCTCAAAAGAATTAAAAAACAGACTAAAAGAATCTAAAGAACGCCTAGCCTCTCCTATCGAAGCAAATAATAGCGATGCATTAGCACTACCAGATAACGACAAACAATTAATAGCTCTAATTCAAGGTATAAAGAAATTACGAGCAGTACTTCGCTCAGAGCATGGTAAAGGCAAAGTAGATAGCCAAGTATTTGTTGCTGAAGATAAACGCCTTGAAAAATTGCAGTTAAGAATCAATGTAGAAAGCCAAATTAAGCGCGGGATTTCAGCTCGCTCAGCAAATATGGTGGGCTCTGCCAGACAGTATTTTGAAAAAGCACTAGCAACACTGACCTCAGTTAGCTATAGCGATGAATATGTAAACTCGAAAAGACAAGAAGTTGAAGGCTATTTAGAAACGATTAGCTCTGAGTTGAAAGCATCAAATGCAACGTCACTAAAGAAGAAAGCAGAACAAGAGCAGGACGATTTAGACGTATTATTCGCACCAAAGAAAAAGTGGTAAACCACTTTTTCTTTGCTTTGTGCAAATTAAGATAAAAACGCAAACTTAACAATAAACAGCGCTGTTAATACCCACACACTAATACTGATTTCATCTTTTTTACCACATACCAACTTCACGGCAGTATACGAGATAAAACCAAGGGCGATACCGTGCGCAATCGAGAAAGTTAACGGCGTCATCAATAATACAACGCTCACTGGAATGGCATCTGTCATATCATCCCAATTTACTAGCTTTAAATTCTGCATCATTAACACAGCAACATATAAAATTGCACCTGCCGTTGCATAAGCTGGGATCATGCCAGCAAGTGGTGCAAAGAACATCATTAACAAGAAACAAATACCTACAACCACAGCGGTAAGACCTGTACGGCCGCCCACAGACACACCTGCAACTGATTCAATATAAGACGTTGTTGTTGACGTACCAAGCATTGAGCCTGCAATAGTAGCTGTACTGTCGGCACTTAGTGCGCGACCTAAACGAGGCATTTTACCTTGTTCATCAGCAATACCTGCTTTTTGCGTTACAGCCACTAAAGTGCCTGAAGTATCAAACAAATCAACAAATAAGAACGCAAAAACCACTGTTAGCATTGAGATTTCGAATGCTGCTGCAAAATCCAATTGCATAAAGGTTGGTGCAATTGAAGGCGGCATTGAAATAATTCCTTGATACTCCACAAGGTCTAAACCAAGGGCAATTGCGGTTACTAATAAAATACTGATAAGTACGCCGCTTTTCATATCGCGGTATAACAGTGCTGCAATAACAAAGAAGCTAAAAATCGCAAGTAGTGGGCCTGGGGCTGTGATATCGCCTAACTGCACTAAGGTTGCAGGGCTTGCTACGATAATACCGGCGTTTTTCAGTGCAATAAGGGCTAAGAAAGCACCGATACCTGTGGCAATGGCACGTTTTAACACCAGAGGAATAGCATCAATGATCCACTCCCTCACCTTAAATAGGCTTAAGAATAAGAAGATACAGCCAGACATAAAAACTGCACCTAATGCAGCTTCCCAAGTGTAGCCCATGCCCAAAACAACACCATAAGTGAAGAAGGCGTTTAAGCCCATACCCGGAGCAAGTGCTAATGGGTAGTTTGCCCATAAACCCATAATAAAACAGCCAATTGCAGCAGCAATACAGGTTGCTACGAATGCCGCACCTTGATCCATTCCCGCTTCTGCAAGCATTGCAGGGTTAACAAATACAATGTAAACCATGGTAATGAATGTTGTGATGCCAGCAATAGTCTCGCGGCGCACAGAGGTGTTGTTTTCAGTGATTTTGAAAAGTCTTTCGAACATGTTGAACTTTAAGTTGAGATTAATTGGCTAATTTTATCATATTTTATCTCAATAAGAGGACATTTTACCTTGCAATGTTCTAAACTAATAAGGTCTTTTATTTCAAGAAAATAACTAAACTATGTCTGATAATTCGCCAGTAGGCTTAGATTTAGAGCAACAGCTTGATAATGTACTTGCCTTTATTACCCAACCCGATAAAGGGTCGGCGCCAAATAAAAGTACTCAATCTGTTGAAAACGTACTAAACAAAGCTTTGTATTATTTAAAAAATGAACAGCCTCCCCTTGCTGCAAAATGGATGCGCTTAGCAGCTATGGCAGGTAACCATAGGGCGCAATTTTATATGGGGCTGTTTTTCATCAAAGGGCAAGGTGTACCGCACAGTGTTTTTCATGGCGCGGTATGGTTAAGTCTGGCAAGTAGCCAAGGTTATGAACCTGCAACGGCTGCACTTGATGATCTTAGAAAACACATCAGTACGCGCAGATTACATGATGCGCAAAGCTATGCAGCTACCCTATATGAACAAATCCACCAGCAGCAATTTGCACATTTAATTCCTCGTGATCCTGACGCCAGCTAACACGCGTCAGGTTCTACAACTCATTAATGCTGTCTTGTCAGTTTACTCTCAAATGTGATGAGACCTGCACCAACTACAAACAATAAGATACCTATAAACTCAAGCCACACATGGCCTTTATGGGGCTTGATAATAGGTGTTTTTGAAGTAAGGCTATATAAACGCCTGCCTTGCTCGCCAGGTTCTACAAACGAAATACCTTTATAGTCCGCTGAAATAATAAATTTAAAATCATGCCTTCTGATCATTTCTCGACGTTTAGCATCTATTTTCTCGCGGCTTTGTTCTACGAGTAGCGTACGCCAATCATGAAAAATGCCATCTGGTTCATTATCTTTCACTACACCATATGATTTGTACTCATAGAACTTTGTATTGAATAGCTTTTCTTGATGCCCTAAATAAAACATGGCACAACCTAGCGCACTTAACAGTATGGCAATATAGACGAGTGAGCGCTGTTTAATGAATTGCTTATTACTTTGTTGCTTATACCAAGCTTCAATGTCAGGCACATTAATTAATCTCGCTTTATCTACAGAATGTTTTAATGGCTCCATAAAGTCGCAAATTGTTAGATTGAGCGCCGTTAATATTGAACGAAATGTGTCATTAGAAGGCACAGATTTATCGTTCTCAAGTTTTGAAAGGTAACTTTGCTCTATTCCAACTTGCTCTGCAAATTCTGGTTGGCTTAGTTTCAGCTCACTGCGGTAGTATTTTAGCTGTGTTCCGAATGTACTCATAACGCATTTCCTTTTTGTTGTGGAGCCGCCATTCTTTGCTATTCATGCAGATATAAAAAGCTGAATAAATAGGAATAATGAAGAATATTAGCAAGATAGGATGAAAGATACGAGATACGAGATACGAGATACGAAATACGAGATACGAGATACGAGATACGAGATACGAGATACGAGATACGTTGTCAGTATAAGGAAATAGTAAGGTGTAAAGTAAAGAATTATCTAATCATTTGCTTGAGGAAAACAAATGGCGGAGTGGACGGGACTCGAACCCGCGACCCCCGGCGTGACAGGCCGGTATTCTAACCAACTGAACTACCACTCCGCAGTGGTATGTGCATGGGGTAATGCACTTAATTTGTTTATGATATCAAATGGCGGAGTGGACGGGACTCGAACCCGCGACCCCCGGCGTGACAGGCCGGTATTCTAACCAACTGAACTACCACTCCGCAGAGATATCATTGTTATTACTTAATTTGTTGGCGGAGTGGACGGGACTCGAACCCGCGACCCCCGGCGTGACAGGCCGGTATTCTAACCAACTGAACTACCACTCCGCACCATAAGTGGCGGAGTGGACGGGACTCGAACCCGCGACCCCCGGCGTGACAGGCCGGTATTCTAACCAACTGAACTACCACTCCAGCGCATACTTACAAATTGTCGAAAATTGGCGGAGTGGACGGGACTCGAACCCGCGACCCCCGGCGTGACAGGCCGGTATTCTAACCAACTGAACTACCACTCCACATTTTCGTTGCTGACTGAGTCTCCCCTGACAGCGGCGTGAATAATACGAATCACCCTCTGGTTCGTCAAGGGGTTTTTTGTATTTTTACAGGTTTTTTAGTCATCTGACATCGAAAGGTTTAAAATTTCACCTGATTTGTCATTTTTTGAGCCATTTTTGCCAACTTCATTTTCATTCGTTGCTTGCTCATCATTTTCGGTTTGATTTTTTTTCTTTAAAAACGGTAAAGAAATTTTAAATTTTAGCGGTTTCTTCTGAACAAAGATTCTAATTGCCAGCCAACCTAATAAAAGGACGGTTAAATTTCCAACAACAATTAAGGTCACCATCAGCATGGTGGACGCTTTTTGTTCTTCTTCAAGAATTCGTTGTTGCTCTGCTTGCGCTTCTAAATCAATTTCTGGGCGAACAATTTCTGGTACAGCTTCAATTGGTCGCTCAATTTCAAATTTATAAGTCGGTAACGTCGCCATAAATTCACGGTCATTTATGTTGCTACCAAATACAGAGAGCTCAACACTGTATCGTCCCCAATCATAATTTTTAATTGCAAGCTCTCGTGTTTGCGATTTATCAGCATCTAAAGAGAACATTTGCTCTTCATTATTGGGGTAATATATTTTTCCTTGAATAAGTACAGTTTCTGGTTTGACGATTTCAGGATTTAAGCTGATTGTTAAAATGTGGTCATCTTCATCTTGCTCAGCAAGTGCTACTTCATAATCAAAAGGCGGCTCATGCACCACAATTGGCTTTTGTACTACAGTACGCTTTAATATAGGCGTTTCTATATATAGTTCTGGTTGCCACTCTCCTGCCGGAAAGACCAGCTTAAACTCACCGGTAAACACACCATCAAGCGGACGCTCATCAAAGCCGCGGCCATCATCTCTAAAGTCAGTAACACTTTGCGTGCCCGCACCAAAGTTTGCGTAATCACTATTATTAGTGCTGACAAAATCAACGTGCAAACTTATCACATCGCGAAACTGACCAACTTCTATTGGTTCACCATCATTTAATACGCGGCCAGTCAGTTTTACTGTTTCGCCACGAAACAGCATAGGCGGAAGTGGATCAACATTAAGCTCTATTTCACCCAGCACCATAATACGGCTATCTGGCAAGATGCTGCCGACCACTTGCCAAGGGCCAGGCATAGGGTTGCTAATGGTGATCAGGTCGTAGCTCAGTTCATCATGCCAGTCGAGGTCATCATTGTTTACTGAGTCAGTAGCGTAATACTTAGTGCCGTCAGGGCGTACTAAAACAACGGCAGGAGCACCGCGTTTACGAAAGAAAAGTAAGGTTACTTTATCGACTTTATGGTCAATACGAAAACGGTTCTCTAGCAGGGGAATTTCATTTTGCACCCCATCACGTTCTAATGGGGTTATTTTATCTTGCTCGTTGGCAAATCCCGCTAAGGGAATTAAACACACTAATCCTGCTAGTAGTTGTTTTCTCATTTTATTACCTTATTCTGCACGCCACAGGCATTGGCCACCCTTTGCAACCAAGTCTAAACGCTCTTCGTGAGCGGCGTGCTCTTGTTCTGTTGCTCTTAATACCACAAGCGGTGCTCTATCAGCACTTAGTCGGCGAATACCACCAGCTTGTTGAGTTGAGCCTTCATCTTTATTTTGATTAAGATTCAGCTTTACTTGCCCACCCGTCATCGACAGGTAAACATCGGCTAAGATCTCAGAATCCAGTAAAGCGCCGTGTAACGTACGCTTTGAGTTATCAATATCGTAACGACGGCAAAGTGCATCAAGGTTATTCTTTTGACCTGGGTGCAAGTCACGCGCCATTTTTAAAGTATCAAGTACAGTACATACATCGGCAGTATTCGGAAAACCTTGATTTAACAATGCAAACTCATTATCCATGTGGCCGATATCGAACGCTGCGTTATGAATAACAAGCTCAGCGCCACGAATATACTCTAAAAACTCATGGGCAATTTGGTGGTACAGGGGTTTATCACGCAAAAATTCATTGGTGATACCGTGAACGTCTATTGCTTCTTCTTCTATTTCACGTTGTGGATTGATATACACATGAAAATTGTTGCCAGTAAGACGGCGATTTACAAGTTCAACACAACCGATTTCAATAATGCGGTGGCCTTGCTTTGGGTCAATACCCGTGGTTTCTGTATCTAAAACTATTTGTCTATGTGCCATATCGTCTTAAGCCTGACTCTGGTATCTTTCTATATTCACTTTATTGTACACAATATCAAGGTAAAACAGTGCAGAAAACCGTAGAGATTTACACCGATGGATCATGTTTAGGAAATCCAGGGCCTGGAGGGTATGGCATCGTGATGCGATACAACGGCCACGAAAAGCAGTTAAGTCAAGGCTACACCCTAACAACAAATAATCGGATGGAAATGCTCGCAGCTATCGTTGCACTAGAAACCCTCACCCGCTCTTGTCACGTCATTCTGACGACCGATAGCCAATACGTGAAACAAGGCATTGAGTCATGGGTTGAAAATTGGAAAAAGCGCGGCTGGAAAACCGCTGCTAAAAAACCTGTTAAGAATGTCGATTTATGGAAACGACTCGATGCTGCCTGCCAACAACACGAGGTAGAGTGGCGTTGGGTAAAAGGCCATAGCGGCAATAAATACAATGAGATTGTTGACGATCTAGCCCGCGAAGCAGCTGGCAGCGATCAATTACTTGAAGACACAGGTTACGACGGTAATTAAAAGCCCCTTGAAATAAACTTGGCGCAGGCCGTTTTATATTTTTGTTATATGTTATAAGATTTGGCTATAACGAAATATAAAGGATTCATTATGGCTCTGCGCATTCACTCTTTTTTTCATCAACAAAGCGCCACTCTCTGTTACTTAGTCAGTTGCGAAAGCACTAAACAGTGCTTGCTGATTGATGCGCCAGCTGATTTTGATATGCCAAGTGGTGAGTTAAGTTTTACCACCGCCAATGAGATCATCAACTATATAAAGACTGAGCAGCTGACACTACAATGGCTCCTTGAAACTCATGCCCATGCTGACCATATCACTGCAGCAAGTTACATAAAGCAGCAATTACAAGACACACACCCTTGTAAACTCGGCACGGGTGAAGGGATCACACAAGTGCAACAACACTTTAGCCAACTTTATAATCTTGATATGCCATGTAATGGTGAACCTTTTGATATTTTATTTGCTGATAAAGCACAATTTCAGTTAGGTGATTACACCGTAGATGTGATTGCCACACCGGGCCATACCCCTGACAGCGTGTGTTTTCACATTGATGGCAATGTATTTGTTGGTGACACCTTCTTTATGCCAGACAGTGGCACAGCTCGCTGTGATTTCCCAGGTGGCAGTGCCGGTGAGTTATACGATTCACTACAGCGAATTTTAGCTTTTCCTGACGATACGCTACTTTGGATGTGTCATGACTATCAACCAGATGGCCGCCCTCTTGCGAACAAAACCACAGTGAAAGAGCAGCGTGAGCAAAACATTCATTTAAAAGGCGATAAGCAACATTTTATTGAAACTCGGGAAGGCCGCGATGCAACATTAGCAGTACCAAAACTGTTGCACCCTTCTATTCAATTAAATATTCGTGCAGGTCAGTACCCAAGCAAAACAGACACACAACAACACTATTTAGCTATCCCGCTCACAGTGCTGCTTTGATGTTTGCCTGAGCCCAGCTCCTTTCACTGGCGAAAATTGCGGCCTTGCATGCCATTTAGGTTTAATTGGTGTCAGCGGGGCCACACGTTTTCGAGCCACCAGCATATACACACTGCCCATTGGCTTTAAATATTGCTGGCCAAAGCTGCGCCACGCCGCAAAACGTGACAAACGGTTGCCTCTTGCAAGCGATGAATGAATAAATCGCTCGTCGGAAATAATCTCAAAGCCTAATAGATTCAACCAGTCTTTTACTCGTGATGGCGTAAAAAAGCGCCCTGTCCAAGGTAACTTTTGGCGACTAAAAGGTAAAAGCTGCGCCAAGCCACACAAGCTAAACGGGTTAAAGCCCGTGATCACCAGATAGCCACCGGGAATTAAAGTACGATGTGCTTCACGTAAGATGTGGTGTGGATCAGAATGATATTCTAAGCAATGCGATAATATGCAGGCATCAACACTGTGCTCATAAAAAGGTAACTCATCGACATCAGCAATAACACCAGTAAATAACCCCTGCTCTGCGACACAAACTTGATGCTTTATAGGGCTTTCACTGGTTGCCAGCTCGCCACTTAAATTACCAAGTTTTAGCATGTGATAACCAAACATGCGTGGCAGCCATGGTGTTAGCTTACGTTCAATTTCAGCACGTAAATAGTCACCATGAGGGAACTGCTGCCAAGTGTATGGCTTAGGACCTTCTTGAAAACTAAGGGCTGGTTTCATTTTCTGAGCTCGTTATACTGTGTGTTAACTGTCACTTTATAGAGCAATTAAACATGGTGCAAGTTAAAGCAATTAAAGCCTTTTCTGATAATTACATTTGGTGCATCAGCAATGAAGCTGAGCAAACAGCCTGGGTCGTCGACCCCGGTCAAGCAGAGCCTGTTTTACACTATCTAAGCGAGCATAACTTAACACTTAGCGGTATTTTGATTACTCACCACCATTATGATCATACTGATGGAGTGGCTGCACTGGTTAAGGAATTTCGTGATATTCCGGTTTATGGGCCAAGACATAGCCCTTTTAAAGGTATTACTCATGGCGTATCAGAAGCGGATAAAGTCACTGTGTATGATTACACCTTTACTGTGCTTGCGACACCTGGTCATACCCTAGACCATGTTTGTTACATTAACGACGAATTAAGTTTTACTGGCGACACCTTATTCAGTGCTGGCTGCGGACGATTATTTGAAGGCAGCGCAGAACAAATGTGGCACTCGTTATGTAAGCTAAGAGCCCTGCCAGATGAGTGTAAAATCTACTGCACCCATGAATACACGCAAGCCAACTTAGCCTTCGCAAAAGCCGTTGAACCAAACAATGAGTACTTACTCAGCTACAGTGATAACGTTGATACGCTGCGCGCCAAAGACGAAATAAGTTTACCAACTCAATTAGGCGTGGAAAAACAAATAAATCCATTTTTACGTAGCAATATAGCAACAATCACTGATGAACTGCCTGATGAGCTAAAAATTAATTTGGATCTGAATGAACCTTGGCAACGCTTTGCAGGTCTCAGAGCCTGGAAAGATAACTTTTAAAAAAACGTAAATGCCGGTAGTTACAATTTTGTATATTTAGATCAGCATCTTGCAATAATAAGCTGACATTAACTGGTCATAAAGTGGCAATATGTTCTCAGAGCAGGTAATATTCGCCGAGTTTTTTTACCTGATGTATGGGTATATATGTATAAGTCTCCTTTAGTTTTATCACTTGCGCTGATTTTAAGTGGCTGTCAATTAACAGCTTCTGATTCAGCAAGTACAGATGTTGCAAGCAATAATGTTGAGCAACAATTAGACGGCGCAAGTCCGAGCGATATCAATGATGCATTGATGATTAACGCTCAATATCAACAATTAACCGATATTGATGAACCGCCTCCTGTATTTGATGATGTATGGGAGCGTATTCGTTATCAGCTTTCGATTGATGTGCCACAAAATCGCCCAGTTGTTGCTGAGCGTAACTATTATGCGCGTCATCAGGCCTATTTAGATCGTATCTCTAAGCGCGCTGAGCCTTACCTATACTTTATTGTAGAAGAAGTCGAAAAGCGTCAAATGCCAATCGAAATTGCGCTTTTACCTATTGTAGAAAGTGCGTTTGACCCATTTGGTTATTCACATCGCAGTGCTTCTGGCATCTGGCAATTTATGCCACAAACTGGTGAGCGTTTCGATTTAAAACAGAACTGGTGGTATGACGGTCGCCGTGACATTGTACAATCGACCCGTGCAGCGCTAGATTACTTATCATATTTACACAAAACCTTAGAAGGCGATTGGCTAAATGCCATTGCAGCCTATAACTCAGGTGAAGGTCGTTTACTGCGTGCCATTAAAAAGAACCGTAAAAAGCATTTACCAACGGATTTTTGGTCACTTGATTTACCAAGAGAGACCACTGCCTACGTACCTAAGCTGTTAGCGCTGTCTGATCTAGTAAAGCGCAGTGACGAATTTGGTGTTAAGTGGCAACCAATTATTAATGCTCAAGTCGTTGAAGCAGTTAATGTAGGGAGCCAAATTGACTTAGCACTTGCCGCTGACATGGCAGGTATTAGCTTAACAGAGCTGTATCGTTTGAATCCTGGCTTCAATCGCTGGGCGACAGATCCAAACGGCCCACACTTTTTATTATTACCATCTGATAAAGTTGAAGCGTTTACTGACAAGCTAGCTAAAACAGAGCAAAAAGACCGCCTACGCTGGCAGCAATATGTTGTTGCACGAGGTGACAGTTTATCTGTGATTGCGAAGAAGTTTTCAACAAGCACAAACGCGATTAAAACCCTGAATAAGCTTTCATCGAATACTATTCGTGTTGGTCAGCAATTACTTGTGCCACTGAGCGATGGGGAGATTAATAGCCAGCATTTACCAAAATCAGTGCGTATGGCAGCGAATAAAACAACACGTAAAAAACTTAGCCATAAAGTGGCCAGTGGCGATACATTGTGGGATATCAGCCGTGAGTACGATGTGACCATAGCTGAACTTGCAACATGGAATAAGCTAAAAAAAGACGCTGTACTGCGTGTTGGTCAAAAGCTAACTGTGTATAAACAGGAAAAGTCACAACTTGCTGCTACACAAAGCAAAGAGCGCACCATTACCTATAAAGTTCGTCGTGGTGACTCGTTAGCGCGCATTGCTGCTAAGTTTAATGTGTCTGTAGAAGATATTATTAAATGGAACTCATTAGCTGGGCAAAAATACATTCAACCTGGGCAAAAGCTTAAATTAAAGGTTGATGTTAGAAGCGCTTAATTGCTTCATCTAATATCAAAAAAAGAGCGCCTAATGGCGCTCTTTGTCTCTCTCATTTAGTATTTATGCCTCAAAGCCCATAAGTGTAATAACTCATTGGCAATGGTCGCTGCGGCAATCGCCGTTAATTCACTTTGGTCATAAGATGGCGACACTTCAACCACATCCATACCGACCATATTAATGCCTTTCAATGCACGAAGTACTTTGAGTACTTTATCGCTGGTTAAGCCACCACACACTGGAGTGCCTGTCCCTGGAGCAAATGCTGGATCAAGGCAATCAATATCAAAGGTTAGATACACAGGTAAGTCACCAACACGTGCTTTGATTTGCTCTGCGATATCTTGCGCTGGCAAATCATTGGCTGCCATTGCATCAATCACCGCAAACTCATGCTTGCTCTGATCAAAGTCAGTACGAATACCAATTTGAATACTGTGATCAACATCAATAAGCCCTTCCATCGGCGCATGATAAAACATGGTGCCGTGATCATAGCGCGAACCATTGCTGTAAGTATCTGTGTGGGCATCAAAATGCACTAATGCCATTTTACCGTGTTGCTTAGCATGGGCACGCAGTAGCGGCAAAGTCACAAAGTGGTCGCCACCTAAACCCAATAATGTTTTACCTTGACGAAGTATTTGCTCAGCCGCTAATTCTAACTGCGCGGTAAAATATTCTGGGTCGCCTACTGGGTAAGTAAAATCACCCGCATCAGCTAATTTTAAACGCTCAAACAACGGAAACGTCCACGGGTACTTGGTTTCTTCCCATGCCAGGTGCACTGAGGCACGACGAATTGCATCAGGGCCTAAACGTGCACCTGGGCGACCTGAGGTCGCCAAATCAAAGGGTAAACCTAACACCACTACATCGGCATCGATTGCTGTGATGTTTTGCACCATCGGCTGACGTAAAAACGTCATGCCGTTTGAGTACAATGAATGATCTGTGTGGTCAAACAATGTCGACATTGCTTATAACTCTTCTAAATAAGTGTAACCATTTAAGCCAGTTTGCAGCTCATCTAAAACGCTTTGCTGCTCAGATTCTGACAATTTAGCTGCCACCAGCTGGGCGTAAGATTGCTGGAAACTTTCTACATCTAAATGTACGTAACGCATCATGTCTGCAACGGTATCACCTTCGTTAACTTCAGTGATTTGCGCCTGACCTTGCTCATCCATTTTTATAATTGCACTGTGTGTGTCGCCAAATAAGTTGTGCATATCACCTAAAATCTCCTGATAAGCACCCACTAAGAAAAAGCCCATTAAGTAAGGTTTTTCTTCGCTAAATGCTGGCACAGGCAATGTACTTTCAATACCTTGACCGTCTACATAATGCTCCATAGCACCGTCTGAATCGCAGGTAATATCAAGTAACACAGCGCGTTTTTGTGGTGCTTCTGTTAAACCACTTAATGGTAGAACAGGAAACACTTGGTCAATACCCCATGCATCCGGTAATGACTGGAACAATGAAAAGTTCACAAAAAACTTATCTGCTAAACGCGCATTTAATTCATCAATAATCGGGCGATGAAAACGGTTTTTGTTATCCATATGTTTGTTAAGTTCATAACATACACGTAAGTTAACTTGCTCCGCCCATGCTCGCTCTGTTAAATCTAACAAACCAAGTGCAAATTGATTATGTGCTTCGGCTAAATCGCCTTGGCTATCATGATAAATTTCGATTAATGCACGGTCGTCATTGTCATCACTTAACTGTTGCCATGATGTCCACATGTTTTTTAATAAAAGTGGTGCATCAGCGGCTGGCGCTTGAATGTCTTCTGGTACATAGCTTTCGGTGCCGATAACATTCGAGATCAATACAGCATGGTGCGCTGTTAACGCACGACCTGATTCAGAAATAATGCGCGGCATTGGCTGCTCATATAACTTACAGGTATCACCAATGGTGTATACGATGTTATTAGCGTATTCACTTAGGCTGTAGTTCATTGAATTATGTGACTGGCTACGAGTACCGTCATAATCTACCGCTAAACCGCCACCCACATCTAAGCAATCAATTTGTGCACCTAACTTGCGTAACTCACAGTAAAAACGCGCAGCTTCACTCACACCTAAGCGAACATCGCGGATGTTGGCCATTTGCGAGCCTAAGTGAAAGTGTACAAGTTGGATCAGATCGAGTTGTTCAGACGCTTTAAGGCGATTAACCACACTGAGTACTTGCGATGCCGACAAACCAAATTTTGATTTTTCGCCACCACTTGCTTGCCACTTGCCCTTACCTTGCGACGCTAAACGTACACGAATACCAATGCGTGGCTTTACGTTTAACTCTTTAGCTTGGCTAAGCACCATGTCTAGCTCAGACAGTTTTTCAAGAACAATGTAAACCTTGTGACCTAGCTTTTCACCAATCAGTGCTAAACGAATGTATTCTTGGTCTTTGTAGCCATTACACACAATGACAGCACTAGTTTTTTCTGCCATTGCTAATACAGTTAGTAGCTCAGGTTTACTGCCCGCTTCTAGGCCCAATTGTTTCTTTTCAATATCAGCTTGGCTTGCAACAATTTCTTCAACAACTTCACGCTGTTGGTTTACTTTAATTGGGTAAACAAGCAAATAGTCTTTCGGGTAACCATAATTTTCAATCGCCGTGTTAAATGCCTGACATAAGCTATGTACACGATGATGTAAAATTTGTGGAAAACGAACCAACGCAGGCAAGCTTAAGCCTTTATCCTGTAACTGCTGTGCGATATCGATTAGTGCAATGGTTTGCTCTGGGGCATGGGCCTTTGGCGCAACATACACATCACCTTGATCATTAATACCAAAGAAACCTTGGCTCCAATGACGAACATTGTAACTCGTGCGAGCTTGTTCTAGTGATGTTGTCTCTTTCATCTATCTTTCTCTTTTATTTTAGTAGTGCCGAATTCGGCAAGGGTTGTTGTCGCGCATTAAAAGAAAAATAGTGATTCAAGTCCAACAAGAATTTTTACTCGTAACGAGTGATTTTTGATGTGAAAAACTAATCGATAAACCCCCAGTTTTATTAGGGTTTAATTTGGTTGTTAGATTTTAAAATTCCTTTAGATGGACAGGCACTCAATATGGCAAATGAGCAATTATAAAGGACAGTCACTGTAAAAATATATGTTAGAAAATATGTGTTTGTGAAATCCATCTTCATTTCAATGGACAGGCACTACTTTTGTGATGTCATCAGCTTTTGAAGAGTTTGACCCTAGTTGCCTCCACGCTTCATATTGCTCATTGTCATGCCACGTGATACCGATGTACTCTTGCCAATTCTCGAAGTCTTTAGTGCGATACTTTTCAACCCCACAGCCACCAGCGCCAAAAGCAGTGCGGCAAATTTTTACAGTAAGATGAGTACCGTCAAAATTCAGTTGTGATTGTTTATCAGTGCAAACACTTAGAGGACTAGTGGGAAATGTGAGAATTACTTTTGTTTTTATGGTGCCATCATGATTGAAGACACCAGTGAGGGAATGACATGAGTTTAAGTAGAACCTGTGGGCACCAATAGTAAGGTCTGGTAACTTATTTTGAGTAAAATTAGATAGCTTCGGTTTCTCACCGCAAGCAGCCACCAGTGAAACCATAGTAAAGCACATGATTTTTAAGGAGTATTTATAAATTAAGGTGACCTCACTAAAACATGGCTAACACTTAAATTACTGGTTAAGCCCTAACTCCATAAATAAACTTTGTGGATTTTCACTGTAGTTACCAAACGGACCACAACGATTGAAACCTAAGTTTTCGTATAGGCTAATAGATTCTGTTTGCTTAGGACCTGTTTCTAATCGAATTAGTGGAATTTGCTGCTCACCAGCGTGATGTAATAATATTTGCATAATTCGACGTGACAAACCTTTACCACGGTAACTTGGTTTTACATATAGACGGCGGATTTCACCGTATGGAGGGTTGCCTTCTTGCATCACGATTGCGCCACATGCAACGATACCATCTTCATTTTTTAAGCCTATAGCATATACATTAGGCTCAGCTAACTCTTCAACACTTAAAGATTGGGCGGTAGCAACAGGGTATAATGAGTTTATGAGTCGGTCTATATCAGAAAACACGTTTACTACTTCAGGATCATGTGGATTTAAATCGACTAACTGCATAAAACTCCCATTTTCATATGTCGGTTTTGTTAATGGTGTTAACAATAATATCGGATATTAGTCTGATCCTCTACTGTTGTTTTCAATATTCATTTTTATAGGTACTATTCAGACCGCCATACTATCGCTTAGTTCAACAGTATGTAACTGAAAAAACGCCCAGTTGATAAAAATTAAAGTTCAACCTACACCACCCTATTTAGGATTAATGCTTTCTACTGACAACTTTTAACAAGACAGTCACTTTTAATTTTAAAAATACTGATCTTGCAAGACTGCATCTTATAAATTGGAAAATATTAAAATTGAAAGAAGAATTACTAAATTTCTGCTGAATTTAATCTTAGAAAATGTATTTTTTATGAAGTATTAAACTTAGCCCAGACTTTTAAAGCTTAATTCGGTCAATTTAATTATCTCAAAGCATTCCGAAAACAAGGGATTGAAAGCTCTAAACTAAAATTACTTAGAAATTAACTAGCAAGTAATAACTTACAGCTTGTTAGGTTACTTCGTCGCTTACGAGCAGTTTTACTGCAATAACGTTCAATAGCCCCCATTCGACCTACAGCCCCATGAAATAAGTTTTCAAATTGGGTTGTTACTGTTAACCATTTTTCCGGTTCGAAATTCAGCCTTTCAAGAATAGGAGGTAAATGATGTTCTATAAATCCGGGCTTATTAGTACAAATACAACGCCCAGTTTGCTCTACCAGTAGCAGGTATGACTTTAACTCAAAAGGTATTCCCTTTGATTTATACTTACTCATACCACCAATAAAACGAGCTAGTACCTTAGGTTGCTTTGACTCCTTCGTGCTCTGGCATCGCTTTTTAAAACTGGTATAGTCCGATTGCTCCGGCGTGCTCGCAGCTTTAGCACGAACAGGGTTTAAGTCAACATAGGCCATACATGCTAAAAGCGCTGATTCATCAAGCAATGCTTGGCTCTTAAATCGCCCTTCCCAAAAGTGACCTGTACACTCGTCTTCTTTATTCGCACGCCTGGCTATATATTCATTTAGCATTCGCATGAACCAACTAATGCTCGAAAGGCGCGCTCTGTATTCAGCAACCTCTTTATTTAAGAAGACTTGTTGGCCGTCACTTAGCGGCTCACCATGAAGGAACTTTTGACCTAAAGGCGTCATTTTACTGAGCTTAAACCAGCGTAAAAGAATGGCTTTATCCGATAACCTATTTGCTTTTTTATCATCAACATAAAGAACAAGATGCGTATGATTGCTCATCACCGCATAAGCACATACATCAATACAAAATACCTTTGCAAGAAAAAGCAGTCGCTCCTCAACCCACCCTCGGCGGTGTTCATATGATTTACCTGTGAGTGCGTCTTCCCCGCAAAGGTAGGCACGCCTAACACAACGAGATACGCAGTGATAATACTTAGTGTTCGACAAACATATTTGCCGCTTCCTTGCTAAAGCCATCGTCCACTCCTTGAACTGATAATTTGAAATGCATTAGCTGTAACTAAAGTGTAGACAAAAACTTTTGTACTGCAAGAGCACTTATATATAGTGCCTGTCCATTTAAATTTATTCCTTTTGAATACAGCTGAGGCCTAGGCTTAAAGTGACTGTCCATGTAAAGAGTTAAACACTTTGTTACGGAAAAAAGCTGTTCAAATATCGTTAAATCCATATACTGCAAACAACAAGAAAAAAGATGAGGTTTTCTCGTGCAGTTCACTCAAGGTATGGAATACTTCTTTTCTGGCTTTAAATTAATTAGCCAAAAGGGGTTGAAACGTTTTGTACTTATTCCTTTATTAATCAATATCCTGCTATTTGGTAGTTCGCTGTTCTTTTTATATGGCTGGCTCACTGATGGCTTTGCTTACATGAACTCGTTATTACCCGAATGGCTTAGCTGGCTTGAATGGCTAATGTGGCCGATTGCCGTGCTGGTGATTTTATTTAGTTACAGCATGCTCTTCACGGTTATCACTAATTTTATAGCAGCCCCATTCAACGGCCTACTCAGTGAAAAAGTCGAGCTTTACTTAACTGGGCAAAAAATTAATGACGACAGCCTTTTCGATACAATGAAAGATGTGCCACGCATGCTCGGCCGTGAGTGGACAAAACTATGCTATTACCTGCCACGTGCCATAGGATTTTTTATTTTACTGTGGATTTTACCTGTGATCGGGCAAGTTTTATGGGTGTTATTCACCTGTTGGATGTATGCAGTGCAATACGAAGACTATGCGTTCGATAACCATAAAATTAGCTTTAACGAAATGAAAAATGACTTGAAGCAAAAGCAAACGCTTTCTTATGGTTTTGGATTAGCGGTAATGATTTTAACTGCCATTCCATTCGTAAACTTAATTGTCATGCCTGTTGCAGTGTGCGGTGGCACCCGTTTGTGGGTCGATAATTATCGTAGTAAATACCGTTAAAATTTAGGTTTTCTGATACCTAATAAAAAGGCCAATAGTGTGAGCTATTGGCCTTTTAAATTTCAAATTAATATTAACTGTAAAGGCTTTGTGGCACCTTAGTTACATTTAAATGTACCGTGACTTCTTCACGGTCATGATATAAATGTTTGGCTTGTAGTTCGTAACTTACACCATACTTTTCAAGCTCTTCTTTAATCATTTTTAAACACTCGTAAACGCTATCAAAACGTTTTTTCATCGGTAGTTTAAGATTAAAAATAAGCTCTTTTGCGTAAGCGTTCACCGCCCAATCTATCATAAGGTTTGTCACTTTAGCCGGCTTTTCTACCATGTCACACACTAACCATTGAATATTGCGCTTTTCAGGGCGGTATTTAAAACCATCTACTCTAAAGTGCTTTACCTGACCAGTTTCCATCAAGTCATCATTCATAGGGCCATTATCGATTGCGCTTACAAACATGCCACGGCGCACCAGCTGATAAGTCCAACCACCTGGGCAAGCGCCTAAATCAACCCCTCGCATGCCAGGTTGCATACGCTCTTCAGCTTCATGGGGTGGAATAAATACGTTAAAGGCTTCATCAAGTTTCAATGTTGAGCGGCTCGGCGCATCATTAGGCATACGTAAACGCGGAATGCCCATAAAGAAAGGCGAATTATTAAATGTGTATGAGTAGCCAACATAAGCACTGTCGTTTGCTAAAAATAACACATGCATAACTGGTTTTTTCTCGGCAAGCTCGCGTGTTACCTTCGAGCGCTTTTCAAGTGACTTTTTCAGTGGCGTCGAAATCTTCTTGCAGAACTTACTAAGCTCTTTACCTTCATTGGTGTCTGGCGTTTCTACACGTAGGTCACCACATTCAGGAAACTCAGCGGCAGCTTCAACAATAGCAGTAACGCGGTCTTCAAGTGGCATGTTATCGACTAAGGTGCCAGTAAACCATTGGCGAGCAAATACCATATTTTTGAAATCTACTTTTTTGATGATTTCTTCACCGTGGCTTGCATCAAAACATTCGTAAACAACAATGCCCGTATTTGGTTTTGTTTTTACGTAACCTGCAAAGCCTTGTTCAGCAGCCTGAAAAGTAATTTCAGCAGCGGCATCATTTTCAAAACCACTGCGACAATAAATAACTACACTCGACATAGATAACCCTTAAAACTTATATCGTGCTGCTTGAACTAACAAAATAGCCCAACCAATAATAAAACAAACACCGCCAATTGGGGTGATAGGCCCAAGCCACTTCATGCCCGTTAGTGCGAGTAAATACAAACTACCGCTAAATAAAACGGTACCTGCGATAAAAAATCCACCAGCCCAGCTTAAGTTCATGCCCCACTTAATTAAGATAGCAATTGCTATCAATGCAAGGCCATGCACCATTTGGTATTCAGCAGCGGTTTTAAAAATTTCAATCGCATACTCAGAAACCCGGCTTTTTAAACCATGAGCAGCAAATGCGCCAAGCATTACCGAAAGCATGCAAAATAAGCTACCAATCATTAAATATAGTTTGATCATTGCGCATCTCCAGCCGCTAAATTCATAATAAACTGCGCTGCATAATCTGCAGCTTGCTGTAAGTTTTCTTGTTCTGTAATGCCACTTTTTTTACGAGGTTTTAATGAGTGGTCACCATCTTTGAGAAATTTAATCTCTGGCGGATTAACCATTTCAAGCTCAGCCAGTTCTTGCTGATTCCCAAACGTATCACGCTCACCTTGCAGGACTAAAAAAGGGCATGGCATATCAACAAAATGGTCTATGCGAAGTTTTTCGGGTTTACCCGGTGGGTGAAACGGATAGCCAAAAGCAACCACGCCAGCAATTTGAGCTTGGTCCTGCTCAGTACAGAGCATAGAAGCCATACGGCCCCCCATAGATTTCCCCCCAATAAATAGCGGTAATTCTGGCTGGCGCTCGGCTAAAACTTCACTAAAGTAGGCAAGTAACTTAGGAGCACGTTCGGGTGGCCTACGCTTGCCTGTTTCTTTTGCAATTTGCATATACTGAAAATCAAACAAGGCTACATCAATCCCATGCTGACTAATCAAGTTAGCCATTGTTTGCATAAACTCAGAATCACTGCCTGCCCCTGCACCATGGGCAAATATAAACTGTGCACGCGCCTTGCCCGTTGCACTTTTAAACCACTGTAACATGTTAATACTCTTGTTCTTGTTCAACTAAGCTCAGCATCCAGTCTTTGAAAGAGACTATTTTGCCAAGCTCTGTTTGCGATTCGCGGATCACTAAATAATAAGCATTTTTACTTTCTAATGAGTGACTAAATGGAATGACGAGTCGACCCGCATCAATATCGGGTTTTGCTAAAACGCTATTACCAATTGCAACCCCCTGCCCATGCACCGCGGCTTGCAATACCATCGATGAGTGACTAAAAATCGGCCCTTGGTTAACTTGTACATTACGTACACCTGCCGTTTTCATCCAGGTTTTCCAATTTTTACGGGTGGTATCATGCAATAAGGTATGATTTGCTAAATCACTAGGTTGATTAAGCGGCTTAGGGCCCGTTAACAACAATGGGCTACATAAAGGCACTAGGTATTCAGTGTGCAGTTTATATGTCTGCACCCCGCTCCAGTGGCCACGACCATAATAAATAGCAATATCTACATCGTCAGAAAGTGAATTTTCATCCTGATCTTGCGCCTTAATTCGCACGTCGATTTCTGGGTGTAATTCATTAAATAAACTAAGTCTGGGTACTAACCATTGAATCGCAAAGCTTGGCGTTAAACTTACCGTTAATGAACCTTTCGCACCTCGGGCAAGTAGTTTTTCTGTGGCATCGATCAGCTGGGTAAAAATTTCTTTAATATCTAAAAAGTAGCCTTGCCCTTCTTCGGTTAACAGCAAAGAACGATTTTTACGTAAAAACAGCTTTAAACCTAAATGCTCTTCAAGGGTTTTAATTTGGTGGCTCACCGCGGCCTGCGTTACATATAGCTCTTCTGCTGCTTTGGTAAAGCTCAAATGGCGGGCAGCGGCTTCGAATGCTTTTAGTGCATTTAAAGGAGGTAAACGACGAGACATAAACACCAAACTTAGAATTAGTTTTTCTTATGCGTCGATTATAGCGATACAAATAAAAAAAGGCGACCATGGTCGCCTTATTCATACTTATATACTTAAATTATAAATCGCTTGCGCTGGTATCGAGTGGTGCAAAGCTTTTAACTAAGTCATCAACCGCTTTCATTTGCGATAAATAACCTTCTAGCTTGCTTAGTGCAAGTGCACATGGGCCATCACATTTCGCTTCATTCGGGTTAGGATGCGCTTCAATGAATAAACCCGCAATACCTAATGCCATACCACTGCGAGCGAGTTCTGCAGCTTGCGCACGGCGACCATCAGCAGAGTCAGCTCGGCCACCTGGACGCTGTAATGCGTGCGTTGCATCAAAGATAACCGGAGCCATAGGTTTCATATCATCCATACCAAGCATATCAACCACAAGGTTGTTATAACCAAAGCTAGTACCACGCTCACACAGTGCAACATTGTTGTTGCCCGCTTCATTAAACTTTTTAATGATATGACGCATTTCGTGTGGTGCTAAAAACTGTGGTTTTTTCACATTGATAATAGCGCCCGTTTTTGCCATAGCAACAACTAGGTCAGTTTGACGAGCTAGGAATGCCGGTAATTGAATTACATCAACCACTTCAGCTACAGGGGCAGCTTGATGCGGCTCATGTACGTCAGTGATCAGTGGCACATTAAAAGTAGATTTAATTTCTTCAAAGATTTTTAAACCTTCTTCCATGCCCGGGCCACGGTATGAGTTAATTGAAGAGCGATTAGCTTTATCAAAAGACGCTTTAAAAACGTATGGAATGTTTAGCTTTGATGTTACTTCTACGTAATGCTCCGCAATACGCATCGCTAAATCACGTGATTCAAGTACATTCATGCCGCCAAACAATACAAATGGTTTGTCGTTGGCTAATTCAATCTCGTTAATTTTAATTAACTGGTTGTTCATTTCTATTCCTTAAGGTGCAACAGCTTGTAGCATTAATCCACAAATATAAGCCATGTAAGTACCTACACCATAGCCTAAAACAGCAAGTAAAACACCTACTGGCGCAAGCGATGGGTGGAAAGCTGATGCAACAACAGGTGCTGATGCTGCGCCGCCTACATTTGCTTGAGAGCCTACTGCCATATAAAACAGCGGTGCTTTAATTAATTTCGCGACGATTAACATTAAGCTTGCATGGGTAATCATCCAAATAGCACCGAGTACAAAGTACATTGGCGAGTCAAAAATCGCGGTAATATTCATGTGTAAACCAATTGAAGCAACAAGAATATATAAAAAGCTTGATGCTACTTTTGACGCACCAAAGGCTTCAATATGGCGAACTTTAGTAAACGATAAACTAATACCAATCGTGGTAGAGATAACGATTAACCAAAAGAATTTACTGTTTAAACTATACTCTTGTGCCCATGGGAAGTTAGCCCCAAAAAACGGACCTAAAAAGTCAGCACAAAAATGCGCAAGGCCTGTAATACCAAAGGCAATTGCAATAATTGTCATGTAATCATTTAAGGTAGGCATGCGCGCATGCTCAGCGTGATACTTTTCTACGCGCTCTTTTAAATCTTCAATTGCACGCGTATCTGCGCCTGTTTTAGCATCAATCGCCTTATGGTTTGCTGCCATTAATAACAGTACAGCCATCCATAAGTTAGCCACAATTACGTCAACAGTCACCATTGCAGAGAAGATATCGCCGCCTACTTCAAACATTTCTTTCATTGAAGCTTGGTTTGCACCGCCACCAATCCAGCTACCGGCGATGGTCGTCATACCACGCCAAACAGCATCAGGGCCATGACCACCCACCGCTTCTGGATAAACGGCACTCATCACTAAGATAGCCAGTGGACCACCGATAACAATACCCATGGTGCCTGTTAAAAACATGATTAATGCTTTTGGCCCGAGGTTTAAGATCGCTTTTAAATCAATACTAATAGTAAGCAATATCAAGCAAGCTGGTAGTAAATAGCGCGACGCCACAAAATATACATTTGAAGAATGGCCATCAACAATACCAAAGGTATTGAGTAATGATGGTAAAAAGTAGCAAAGCAATAATGCCGGTACATATTTATAAAATTTTTGGCAGGCAGCATTATTACTGTGCGAGGTTTTAAAAATAAACCCCAAAATAACGGCAAGCAAACCAAGTACGACTGCGTCATTGGTAATTAGCGCACTGTGGGCGTCAGTCATAAATGTTCCTTTAAATTAGTGGTGTGTATTATTGTTGTCTTCTATTTCAGCAATTTGATGCTGAATAACTTCGATAGCAGGATCATCTGGGCACTCATTAACAAAGTACTGCAAATCATCACGTGCCATTTTTGGGCAATCTAGCTGATTAAGTAAATAGCCGCGGTCACGACGCTCATACGGGTCATCACCAAGTAATTCCATCAGCATTTCAACACAATGCAACGCATGGCCAAATTTACTTTCGCTGATAAACGACCATTTTTGTTGAGCTAGATACAGCTTATACAACTCTTCTTCAAAAATCAGTTCAAGCGGTTCTTGCTCATCGCCATTTTCTTCACAGGCATTCTCTGGTGTTATATACCAGCTCTGCTGACCTGTGCTTGGCTCAATTAAATAACCTTCTTCATCACTCATGCCAACGTGAACGTGCACGTCTCCCTGACTAAGCGTGACTGTGGCATCTAGTTCAGCATGCTGTAATAAATGACAAAGTAAAATTGCCAGCGTGGTTTGTGTGCCACTGCGCATGGTAATGGTGTAGCTAAAACTATTTAACGTATACTCAGGCACTTTTAAGCTTGATGAGCTAAACAGCCATTGCTGATAAAAGGTATCAAGTAACTTATCGAGACGCTCATGTGGCTCTTTTAATTCAGCGCAAAGAGCTGTTACCGTATTTTCAAGCTCATTAAGGGTGTCATAACAGGCTGTTAAATCAGCTTGTTGGTCCCACTTTAATTCGGCGTCGATACAACGATAAAGCACTTTAGAAGAAAATGCGTCAAAGGCCTCATCTTGATAGGATTCATTTTGATCTTCAAACCAAGGGGTGGTCATTTATACTGCTACATCTCTTTCAAAAACGAACAGCTAGTTTACCTACTTTTGCCCTAAGTTACCAATACTGAGCGATGAGATATAAAAAAGCGGTACGACAGCCAATGCCATCAAATACCGCCTAGAGATTTGTTATAAAAGAAGTGCTGTTTTTGCAGAGGCTAAATAACCAATTGCTAATAAAATAAGCGTGGTTATAGCAAGTAATACAACCTTCGCGCCTTGTGCGCTTTGCTTAGCTGCAACAATACCCAGCGCAATATAAGCAACCACTAAGATTATCTTTTCTAATAACCAAGATTGTTCAAGTGGGTTAAAACCTGCCATTACAATCAATACCACGGCAGAAACAAGTAATAAGGTGTCGATACTGTGGCTGCCAATAAACACCACTTTATTTTTTGCCAGAGCGCCCGTCTTTAAGCGTGAAAAAGAACGAACGTAAAATAAGATAATACTCAACACGGCAAATAACATGTGAGTATGTTTTACTGCTAAATAATCCATATGCCCCTAATTTTATTTTAATTAATCTGGATAACGTACAAGTACGTCTTCAATTTCTTTAACACGCTGATTAAACACTTCGATTAGCTTAGGATCAAATTGTTTACCCTGTTGCGCATTAATTTCTTTAACTACATCGTCAAGTGACCACGGCTCTTTATAACAGCGCTTATGGCGCAGTGCATCAAACACATCAGCTAAGGCGACAATGCGACCTGCAATTGGAATGTCATCACCTTTTAAACCTTTCGGATAGCCTGAACCATCCCAACGCTCATGGTGCGATAACGCAATAATCGCCCCAGTATTAACAATGTCACGATTTGAACCTTTTAAAATTAAATGACCTTTTTCAGCATGTTGCTGCATAATGGCCCACTCTTCGTCGGTAAGTGGCCCAGGCTTATTTAAGATAGCATCAGGAATACCCACTTTACCCACATCATGCAGTGGCGCAGCTAAGCGAATAAGCTCTGCTTCGCGTTTTGATAGACCATAGCCCATGGCAAGTTCATAACAAATGTGCGATACACGTTTTACATGATTACCGGTTTCTGTTGAACGTTGCTCTAATGCTTCACTAAGTCTAAATACTAACTCTTGCTGTGTTGCTTCAATTTCAGATTGTAGCTGCACATTTTCATACGCCAGCTGTACATTTTGCGAGAAAATTTCAATCAAATGGCGCTGAGTGTCAGTTAAATGCTTCGGGATACCGGAAATAAATAACATCGAGTTGTGATTACATTCACTACAGCAATAAGCAAATAAATAGTTTTCACGGTAGACGATGGTTTTTTCGCTCAGTGCTTGTTGGCAGGCTTGTAACTGCTCCTCATCAAGCACTTCTTCAATCGCCTTGCCTTCACTGCGTTCAAACTCACCTCGCCCTGAAAACACCACTAGCTTCTTTTGGTTATCTTGCGGGTTACTGGCAACTAAACTTGTTGCATACATAGCTTGATCAACAGTACCTAGCAATGAGGTAAGTTGCTGCATCACCCCTTCAATAAAGCTCTCAAGAGAATGAGTCGAAAAAATATCTCGCGATGCTTTAATAATTTTTTCGAGGCCTTGGCGAGATTGCTCAATCGATAAAATGTCACGGTAAGAACGTAAGCTCGACATCACCACAGTGAATAGTTTTTGTGCGGTTAATTCAGTTTTTGATTTGTAGTCATTGATATCGTAATTAACGATAACTTGGCGCTCTGGCGCTTGCCCAGGCTGGCCTGTACGAAGAATGATACGAATGTGATTATTTTTTGCGGTTTCGCGAATAAACTTAGCGACTTTGAGGCCTGCATCGTCGGTTTCCATAACCACATCGAGTAGTACGATAGCCGCATCTGGATGCTGTTGAATAACCTGCTTAGCTTCTTCACCCGAATAGGCGCTAATAAACTCTAAACGTTTATCTTGAAATTCAAAGTCACTCAACGCAAGCTTTGTTACGGCATGTACTTCTGGCTCGTCATCTACGACGATGACTTTCCAACTACCCTGAACCACCTCATTTACTTCATCAAGTGCTTCATCCGAAAACAAAAAATCATCCATTCTATGGGATCCTCAAAGGCTATGTACGCACAGTGCACTTAATTGTTATTTAGGCCATTGTGCTAACGTTACACGGTCATTACCGCCAAGATCTTTAATTGTAAGTATATGGCTATACGACATTTGTGCAAAAAATTCTTGTACCTTCACACTTTGTTTGTAGCCATGTTCAATTAAAAGATAGCCATTTGTTGCTAAATAGTCACGTGCGATAGTAATAATTTGTTTTATATCAGCCATACCGTCGTCATCTGCAACTAATGCAGAGAGCGGTTCAAAGCGAACATCACCTTGGCTTAAATGCTCATCATCATGTTCAATATACGGAGGATTGCTAACAATTAGGTCAAACTTTTGTGTACTTACTGCACTAAACCAATTGCTCAACGCAAAAGTAGCGTTGCTAATATTGAGTCGTAGTTTATTCTCTTTGGCAAGCTCAACTGCATCAGCCACTCTATCAACCCCTGTCACCTGCCAATTAGGCATTTCACTGGCTAATGCCAAGGCAATTGCCCCTGTGCCAGTGCCTAAGTCAAGCACGTTTGCAGCAGTAGGTAACTCAAGGCTTAAAGCATATTCAACTAACGTTTCGGTATCAGGTCTTGGGATCAGAGTTGTTGGATTAACCTTTAAAGGAAGACTCCAAAATTCACGAAAACCAACAATATGAGCAACTGGTTCACCATTTAAACGACGCTGACATGCTTGTTCAAAATCACGTTGTTGCTGTTCGGTAAGTTGTTTTTCGGGCCAGGTAAATAAGTAGCTACGAGGTTTATCAAGAATGGATAATAACAGGACTTGTGCGTCTAACTTAGCACTGTCGCTGCTAGGCGTTAATAACGCCGTTGCAGCAACAATTGCTTGTTCAATGCTTTGCGGCACGATTATTCATCGCCCATCGCAGCAAGTAAGTCAGCTTGGTGTTCTTGCATTAGAGGTTCGATAACACTTCCTAAATCACCGGCAACCACTTCATTCAAACGATAAAGTGTTAAATTAATACGGTGATCGGTAATACGACCTTGCGGGTAGTTATAGGTACGAATACGCTCAGAGCGGTCACCACTACCTACTAAATTACGACGTTCTGACGCTTCAGCCGCTTGACGCTTTTCATCTTCAGCTTGTTGTAAACGTGCACCTAGTACAGACATCGCTTTGGCACGGTTTTTATGCTGTGAACGCTCATCCTGACACTCTACAACCACACCCGTTGGAATGTGTGTAATACGGATTGCTGAGTCAGTTTTATTTACGTGCTGACCACCGGCACCCGATGCACGGAAAGTATCGACTTTGATATCAGCAGGGTTAATTTCAATTGCTTCCGCTTCAGGAATTTCTGCCATAACGGCTACAGTACAAGCTGAGGTATGAACACGGCCTTGCGACTCAGTCTCTGGTACACGTTGTACACGGTGCGCACCTGATTCAAACTTAAGCTGACCATACACGCCTTCGCCGGAGATATGCGCAATGACTTCTTTATAACCGCCGTGCTCACCTTCGTTAGTACTTACTACTTCTACTTTCCACTTTTTAGTTTCAGCGTAGCGGCTATACATACGGAATAAATCACCTGCGAAGATAGCAGCTTCATCACCACCGGTACCGGCACGAACCTCTAAATAAACATTATTATTGTCTTTAGGGTCTTTTGGTAACATTAGAATTTGGATTTCATCTTCTAATGCAATAATTTGTGCTTTTGCTTCTTTGTATTCTTCTTGCGCCATTTCACGCATATCAGGATCAGAGTCTTTTAACATTTCTTCTGCTGTAGCAACATCATCTTGTGCTTGTTGGTACGCTAAAAATGCTTTTACGATTTCTTCTAATTCTGAGTATTCTTTAGATAAGGCACGAAAGCGATTTTGGTCGCTGATCACAGAGGGGTCGCTTAGTAGCGCTTGCACTTCCTCATAACGCTCAACTAAGGTTTCTAATTTTCTATAAACAGACTCTTTCATTTAACGACTATTCCTGATCAATACCTAACATTTTCTTTAATTGGCTTAACTCCGCTGCTTCACCTTTTTTAGCAGCATCTTGAATGGCACGGGTAGGTGCGTGCATCAAGCGGTTGGTCAGTTTGTTTGCCAACTCGAGTATTACTTTTTCTGCCTCTTTACCTGCTTGTAGCTGGCCAAGGGCTTTTTCGACAAGTTCTGACTTTATATCTTGTACATCGTTGCGATAATGGCGAATAAGATCCACCGAATCGAGTGAACGCAACCACATAGCAAATTCATCGGTACGTGAGCGAATAATAGCTTGCGCTTGCTCCGCAGCCTGCTCACGGGCGGCGATATTCTCGCTTACTATGGCTTGTAAGTCATCAACTGAATACAAATAGGCAGCATCTAATTCGCCTACTTGGCTCTCGATATCACGCGGTACCGCAATATCGATAAATAACATTGGTTTGTGGCGGCGCTTTTTCAGCGCCTGCTCTACCACCCCTTTACCAATAATAGGCAAGGTACTGGCGGTTGAACTAATAACAATATCGGCGTCGTGTAAACGCTCAGGTAACTGGGCAAGTGCAATCACATCCGCGTTAACCTCACTGGCTAACGTTTTAGCGCGTTCAATAGTACGGTTTGCCACCGTGATTTTTTGCGGATCGTTTTGGTATAAGTGCTTAGCAACTAATTCAATCGTTTCACCTGCACCAATTAGCAGTACATTAGTTTTATCTAGTTTGCCGTAAATATGTTTCGCAAGATTAACCGCGGCATAGGCAACAGATACGGCGCTAGCACCAATATCAGTTTCGGTACGAACTTGTTTTGCCACAGAAAATGTTTTTTGAAACAAGCGGTCAAAGGTTACACCAATGGCATCGTGAGTTTTTGCATTATGGTAGGCTTGTTTTATTTGCCCTAAAATTTGCGGCTCGCCAAGTACTAACGAATCTAGGCCACAAGACACCCGCATTAAGTGATTAATTGCTTCGTGATCTTCATGGTAATAGATATTGTTGCTCAGTTCTTGTTCATCCAAACCATGGAAACTGGCTAACCAGTGCAACAAGGTTTGGGAATTACGCTCGGCAAGGCTACAATAGATTTCAGTTCGGTTGCAGGTCGAAACAATAACCGCTTCATTAAAATGCGCATGACCACTTAATTGCTGTAACGCCTCAGACATTTGCTCAGGCGAAAACGCGACTTTTTCGCGTAATTCTACGGATGCGGTTTTGTGATTTATACCAAGTGCTACGATGGTCATATGTACCAAATATTGCTAAGCCCAGCTGTAAAGGCATTAATTTTACCAAAAATCAGCGGAATATGGAAAGTAAGGAACGACATTTGATTAAACAATATTTGATTTTATTCATGTTTTTTTTATTTATCGGCGGTTGCGCGCAAAAAATTTCAACAGTTGATTACATTTATCCTGACTGGAAAAGCCGATTAGAACAACAAGCTCAATGGCAAGTGCAAGGCAAAATGGCATTTATTAGTACAGAGCAGCGCCAGTCAGCCAATTTAAATTGGCAACATGATGAGCAATACAGTGACATGGTACTTACCAGTTTTATTGGTACCCGCATTTTGTCTTTAAAACAAAATGCACAAGGTGCTGAACTTGAGTATGACGACAATGTTTATACCGACCGTGATGCATCAATGTTGTTATATCGTTTAACCGGTTTTTCAATCCCATTGGATAATGCCGCAAAATGGCTAAAAGGCACTGTCGAGAGCGATCAAGCCAGCTATGATGAGCAAGGCCGTTTAAAAAGTCTTGTTTGGCAAGCTCACAATGGTCAACAGTGGCAGATTACCTATTCAGATTACATCAAACAAGATGGTTATTGGCTTCCTGTTAAGCTAAGCCTTAAAAACAATAAAATTCGTATTAAAATTCAACTTAATGATTGGCAGTTAAATTAATCATGGCACACACTTCAACCGCCCCGCTAACTATTATAGCACCTGCAAAACTTAATTTATTCCTTCATATAAATGGTCGCCGTGAAGATGGCTACCATGAACTCGAAACCTTATTTACCTTTTTAGAGTTTGGTGATGACTTAACATTTACGGTTAGTAACGAGCCAGATATTTCTGTAACTGGTGATACAAACGGTATTGAGCTTGCAGATAACCTTATATATAAAGCAGCCCGTTTATTACAACAACACTGTAATTGCCAACAAGGCGCTTCAATAAAGCTATTAAAACGTTTACCTATGGGCGGTGGTGTTGGCGGTGGCTCATCTGATGCCGCCACTACCCTACTTGCTCTTAATAAACTATGGGGCTGTGATTTATCACTTACAGAATTAGCAGAGCTTGGGGTGAAATTAGGCGCTGATGTACCAGTATTTATAAATGGTCACACTGCCATTGCGCATGGGATTGGCGAGCAACTAGAAAATGTTGAATTACCGCAAAGTTGGTTCTGTGTGGTGCATCCAGGGCAGCATGTGAGCACCGCGAAAATTTTTACTCACCCAGATTTAAAGCGCGACACACCTAAGCTAAAAGCAGACTGGCAAACAGAAAATTTAGGCAATGATTGTGAGGCTTTAGTTAAAAAGCTCTGCCCCGAGGTTGAAAAAGCCCTGCAGTGGTTGCTAAAATACGCCCCGTCAAAGATGACTGGTACAGGCGCTTGCTGCTTTGCTGAGTTTTCAACCGAGGCACAAGCACAACAAGTTTTAGCTCAATTACCAGAAAAATGGACAGGTTTTGTTGCAAGTAGTGCTACACTTTCTCCTGCTCATACAGCATTAAATGCTCACTTTGAAATGAAGTAACGTACAAGTAAATGTTAACCTGCTTTGGTGCCTACCATAGCCTGTTAGTCCCAAAATTCAGTGCCTGAGGAACCCTACCGTGCCTGACATGAAGCTCTTCGCTGGTAACGCAACACCTGAGCTAGCTCAAAAAGTTGCAAAACGTTTGTATATTGAATTAGGCGATGCTGTTGTTGGCCGTTTTAGTGACGGTGAGATCAGTGTTCAAATTAATGAAAATGTTCGTGGCTCTGACGTTTTCATTGTCCAATCAACCTGTAACCCTACTAACGATAACTTAATGGAGCTTATCGTTATGGTTGATGCCCTACGTCGTGCGTCTGCTGGACGTATTACTGCCGTTATCCCTTACTTTGGTTATTCACGTCAAGACCGCCGCGTGCGCTCTGCTCGTGTACCAATTACAGCTAAAGTAGTTGCAGATTTCCTTTCAAGTGTTGGTGTTGACCGCGTTCTAACGGTTGATTTACACGCTGAACAAATCCAAGGTTTCTTCGACGTACCAGTTGATAACGTATTTGGTAGCCCAGTTCTACTTGAAGATATGAAAGAACGCGACTTCGATGACGTTGTTGTTGTTTCTCCTGATATCGGTGGTGTTGTTCGAGCTCGTGCAATCGCTAAGCTATTAAACGACACAGACCTTGCTATTATTGACAAGCGTCGTCCACAAGCAAACGTTTCACAAGTAATGCACATTATTGGTGACGTTGAAGGTCGTGACTGTATCATCGTTGATGACATGATCGATACCGGTGGCACTTTATGTAAAGCAGCAGCAGCGCTTAAAGAACACGGTGCAAAACGCGTATTTGCTTACGCTACTCACCCAGTACTTTCAGGTAATGCAGCTGAGAACATTCGTAACTCAGTCATTGACGAAGTTATCGTAACTGACTCAATCACACTATCTGATGAGCTTAAAGCAATTGATAAAATCAAAGTGCTTACACTTGCAGATATGCTTGCTGAAACAATCCGTCGTATCAGCAACGAAGAATCTATTTCAGCGATGTTTGAACACTAATCAACATTACTGCAATACTAAAAAAAGCACCGCTTAGGTGCTTTTTTTGTAGTCGTTATTTATTTTCCCCGAAAGGGGTGGTATGATAGCGCGCCTTTTGGCTGGGGACCTTGGTCGCAAAGGCCCTAAGACTATTAATTATTGGAGACATTATGTCAACTTACACTTACAATGCAGAATTACGTACAGAAACAGGTACTGGTGCGAGCCGCCGCCTACGCCGTGAAGATAAAGTTCCTGCAATCCTTTACGGTGCTGACAAAGAAGCTGCATCAATCGTTCTTGCACACAAAGATATGATCAAAGCGCAAGAAGACGAAGGTTTCTACACGCACATCCTTACTTTAAACATCGGTGGCGAGTCAGTTGAAGCTATCCTTAAAGATATTCAACGTCACCCGTACAAGCCTAAGATCACTCACTTAGACTTCCAACGTGTAGATGCTACTCACAAACTTCACACTAAAGTGCCTGTACACTTCATCGGTGAAGAGAAAGTAACTAAAGCTGGTAACACTGTTGTTCACCAATTAACTGAAATCGAAATCACGTGTCTTCCTAAAGCACTTCCTGAGTTCGTTGAAGTTAACGTTTCAGATTTAGTAGCTGGTGATTCAATCCACCTTTCTGACCTTAAACTTCCTTCAGGTGTTGCATCTGTTGAGCTAACTAAAGGCGCTGATCACGATCAGTCAGTTGTTACTGTTAAAGCTAACAAAGCAGCTCCAGCTGAAGAAGAAGCTTCAGAAGACGCTGCAGAATAATTTTTAAGGTGTAAACACCTTGAATTCTATTCAAATGCTTGTGGGCCTGGCTAATCCAGGCCCCGAATACGCAAACACACGCCATAATGCAGGTGCTTGGTTCATCGAAGAACTGGCTGCACGTTATAACTGCACACTCAAACATGATCCTAAATATCACGGCCTCACCGGCAAAGTGATTATTCAAGGCCAAGAATTTAAATTACTGATCCCTACAACTTATATGAATTTAAGTGGTAAGGCGGTGAGTAGTCTCGCTAATTTCTTTAAAATCCCTGTTGAGAACATTCTCGTTGCTCATGACGAAATGGACTTAGATCCTGGGATTGCAAAACTTAAAAAAGGTGGCGGCCACGGCGGTCACAATGGTTTAAAAGATATTATTGCGAAAATGGCAAACCAAAAAGATTTCATGCGCCTTCGCATTGGCATTGGTCATCCAGGTCACCGAGAAATGGTAACAGGCTGGGTGCTAGGTAAAGCCGCGAAAGACGATCAAGAAAAAATGGACGCCGCCGTTGACGAAGCAGTTCGTTGTATGGAAATACTTGCAAAAGATGGTGTGTTAAAAGCACAAAACAGACTACATTCATTTAAACCTTAATCCGTTTTAATGAAATTACACAAGGTATCTTACTATGGGTTTTAAATGTGGCATCGTTGGTTTGCCAAACGTTGGTAAATCAACTCTATTTAATGCACTAACTAAAGCGGGTATTGAAGCCGCTAACTTCCCTTTCTGTACCATTGAGCCTAACACGGGTGTGGTACCGGTTCCTGATGCGCGCTTGAATGATTTAGCCGCTATCGTAAATCCTCAGCGTATTTTACCAACGACGATGGAATTCGTTGACATTGCCGGTCTAGTAAAAGGCGCATCGAAAGGTGAAGGTTTAGGTAACCAATTCCTAGCAAACATTCGTGAAACAGATGCGATTGGTCACGTTGTTCGTTGTTTTGAAGACGAAAACATTGTTCACGTTGCTGGCACAATTGACCCTGCTGATGATATCGATGTAATTAACACTGAATTAGTACTTGCTGATATGGACAGTGCTGATAAAGCGATTGTTCGTAATGCTAAAAAAGCAAAAGGCGGCGACAAAGACGCTAAAGAGCAAAATGCTGTTTTAGAAAAAGTAAAAGTACACTTAGATGAAGGTTTAACGTTACGTTCTTTAGAACTAACAAAAGAAGAAAAAGCAGCGATTAAGCCGCTTAACTTCTTAACAATCAAACCTACCATGTATATTGCTAACGTGGCAGAAGATGGTTTTGAAAATAACCCTTACCTAGACAAAGTACGTGAAATTGCTGCTGCAGAAGATGCGGTTGTTATTCCAGTATGTGCAGCGATTGAATCTGAGTTATCTGAACTTGAAGAAGAAGATAAACTAGAATTTATGGCTGACCTAGGTTTAGAAGAGCCAGGTCTTAACTTAGTGATCCGTGGTGGTTACGAGTTACTTAAATTACAAACCTACTTCACTGCTGGCGTTAAAGAAGTACGTGCATGGACAATCCCAGTAGGTGCGACTGCACCACAAGCTGCGGGTAAAATCCACACTGACTTTGAGCGTGGCTTTATTCGTGCACAAACTATCGCATTTGACGACTACATTGAGTTTAAAGGCGAAAGCGGTGCTAAAGAAGCTGGTAAGATGCGTCAAGAAGGTAAAGAATACATCGTTAAAGACGGCGATGTGATGAACTTCTTATTTAACGTATAAGCATATTTGCTCATTCGATTATTAAAGGCTCGTTATTACGAGCCTTTTTTATTGCCTAAATATTACTAACCCTTCCCTAAATCATCAAAGCATGGTGGTTAATACTTCTGCAGCCTTACCTCTGCTTGTTCTTTTTAGTTATGTACGGTGTTATTTATGCTTAACAGTGAATCGTCGTCGAAAGCAAATGAGTGATAACAACAGTTAATTAGAGGGGATTTCAAAGCTCGCTAGCAATTTTGTGACCTATTGACTGCTCGATTAGCAAATTGTGGGGATTTTAAAAGTAAAAATAAGCCCCCTTAGTGACAAAATAGCCTATATAAATTCATTCGCTTTCACTTTTTTATGTTTAAATCACCTAAAAGATCACGCTAACTAATTTTGAAACTTGATTTTTGTATGAAAATCAAGCAACTTTAAATGTACGTTTTAAAACTCTTACTATGCGTTTGGGAATTAAACCCATAAATTGCAGTCAAAAAAACAGCAATTTAAATGAAATTTCGCCACTTAGCTTAATTTTAATGCAAACAAACACTGATAAGCATTTTTTTGCAAAAAAGGTGTTGACGGATTTAGGTCATATCAGCATAATACGCCCCGCACTCAGCGATGAAGTGCTAACAAAAAAGATGGCTAAGTAGCTCAGTTGGTTAGAGCACATCACTCATAATGATGGGGTCACAGGTTCAAATCCCGTCTTAGCCACCATTCTTTTTGTTGCTCAATGAAGAGTTTAAAATAACTACCAGTACTTTAAGTACGAATGATGCGGGAGTGGCGGAATTGGTAGACGCGCTGGATTTAGGTTCCAGTAACTTCGGTTGTGAGAGTTCAAGTCTCTCCTTCCGCACCATGTTCTTGATAAGAACTCAAACTATCAAGCTTTTGTTGGGATATCGCCAAGCGGTAAGGCAGCAGGTTTTGATCCTGCCATTCCCAGGTTCAAATCCTGGTATCCCAGCCACGATGGCTAAGTAGCTCAGTTGGTTAGAGCACATCACTCATAATGATGGGGTCACAGGTTCAAATCCCGTCTTAGCCACCATTCTTTCTTCAGAATGGCTCTGCAGGAGTTAAAGCTGCACTCAATGAAGAGTTTAAATAACTACCAGTACTTTTAGTACGAATGATGCGGGAGTGGCGGAATTGGTAGACGCGCTGGATTTAGGTTCCAGTAACTTCGGTTGTGAGAGTTCAAGTCTCTCCTTCCGCACCATGTTCTTGATAAGAACCAAAACTATCAAATTATTCTTTGTTGGGATATCGCCAAGCGGTAAGGCAGCAGGTTTTGATCCTGCCATTCCCAGGTTCAAATCCTGGTATCCCAGCCACTTTCTTAAAGTGATAAAGAATACTCAATGAAGAGTCTAAAATAAATACCAGTACTTTTAGTACAAATGATGCGGGAGTGGCGGAATTGGTAGACGCGCTGGATTTAGGTTCCAGTAACTTCGGTTGTGAGAGTTCAAGTCTCTCCTTCCGCACCATGTTCTTAAGTAGAACTAAAACTCTTCAAGTTTAGCGTTGGGATATCGCCAAGCGGTAAGGCAGCAGGTTTTGATCCTGCCATTCCCAGGTTCAAATCCTGGTATCCCAGCCAACTACTTACTTCCCTTTCAAGTTTCAAGTTTCAAGTTTCAAGTTTCTCCAAAGTATATTCAGTATTAGCACAAAAAAACGGGCTAATTTTCATTACCCCGCTTCTTTGTCTTTTGAAGATTAATTTTTTACGATTAACTTAATGTCCCGCTGATCGCGTACTTTAAAACCCAGTTCTTTGCAGGGCCTGTGTTATTAGCAAGCTTTAAAAACTTACTGCGCACCCAGCTCAATGGTTTAATCTCGTTTGAAAAACCAAAGTAACATGCATCCATCATGCTCATCATCAGTAAATTAGCGTGGCGGCGTTTTTTCTCGTAGCGTTTTAATAACGCTTGCTGACCAACATCAGGTTGATCTGCCAAAATATCTGCCAGTGCTACAACATCTTGAAACCCTAGGTTCACACCTTGCCCAGCAAGCGGGTTAATTGTGTGCGCCGAATCACCCACTAAAACTAAACGTCTATGCGAGTAATCATTGGCATGTTGGCGTGCAAGTGGAAAAACAGCATGCTCAAGTAATTCAAAGTCGCCCGGTAGTTCAGGAAAATGGTCAATGAGTTTTGCTTTAAGTTGCTCATTCGACAATTTTTGCCACTGCTTTAAAACCCCTGCATCGTGATAACAAATTAAATTAGCATAAGGCGCCTGCATCGGTAGAAACGCCACAGGCCCGGTTGGCGTAAATTGTTGCCACGTTTTTACCTGCTGTGAGGCATCTAATTTGATTAACACGCCCATGCAATGCTGGCCATATTGCCAACCCGTTACACCTAAACCAGCTTTAGTTCGCAATTGTGACTGTCCACCATCTGCAGCAACAACTAAATCTGCGGTATATTGAGTATCGCCATAATGTAAGGTGATTGAATCAACCGTTTGAGTGATATCCGTGATGGCAGATAACTGCTCTATCACTTCGATGTCATACTTGGCGAATTGCCGCCAAAGACTTGCTTGAATTAAATTATTTTCGATTAAATGACCTAAATGCGTTTCGCCAATTTCATGGCAATCAAACAATAAATTCTCGCCTTGTTGCTGGTAGGCCTCTAGTTGTTGATAAGGTGCGATACGATTTTGTCTTAGTAGCGGCATTGCACCAAGCTCATCAAGTAAATTCTCTGAAAAACGATTAATAGCCGAAATGCGAATATCTACCTTATCTGAGCTTAAAATGTGATCAGCATCGATAAGGTGCTTTTCGATAACGGTGACATCCCTACCCTGCTTGGCCAGTTTTACAGCAGTAGCAGCACCTACCATGCCGCCACCGACAACAATTACCTTATTTTTATTCATTTAATATTCGCTCATTTGGCTATTTAAATACGGGATAAATTGTAACGTAATTCAATATTGCGTGTCAGTGCATTTACCGCTTATGAATTTCAAAACAGTGACTTGTTTGATTTCACACCACAAAGATAAAAACTATACTTGGATCTGTGCGGGTATCCAGCTAAAATACGCGTCCTTTAAGTCGGCATACTTGCCACTTAATCCTGTTTCTAACACATTTTTGTGTCACTACCGAATTGAAAACGAGGCTATATTTCAATGAGTAAAAAGCTGCATATTAAAACCTGGGGTTGTCAGATGAACGAGTACGACTCTCAGAAAATGGCTGATCTACTAGATGCGACTAACGGCTATCAGTTAACTGAAGAAGCTGAAGACGCTGACGTGATCTTACTCAATACCTGTTCAATCCGTGAAAAGGCACAAGAGAAAGTATTCCATCAGCTTGGCCGTTGGAAACTATTAAAAGACGACAAACCAGAGTTAATCATTGGTGTTGGTGGCTGTGTTGCATCGCAAGAAGGTGACTCAATTCGTCAACGTGCGCCGTTTGTTGATGTAATCTTTGGCCCGCAAACATTACACCGCTTACCTGAAATGATTAAGCAAGTGCAAAGTGGCGACAGCAGCTCGGTAGTTGACGTTTCATTCCCTGAGATTGAAAAGTTCGACCGTTTACCAGAGCCAAAAGCGGAAGGCCCTACTGCGTTTGTATCAATTATGGAAGGTTGTTCTAAATACTGTACATTCTGCGTAGTTCCTTATACACGTGGTGAAGAAGTAAGCCGCCCACTTGATGACGTCTTACTTGAAGTTGCCCAACTTGCAGAGCAAGGTGTTCGCGAAGTAAACCTACTTGGTCAAAACGTAAATGCGTATCGTGGTGAAACTCACGACGGTGAAATTTGTTACTTCTCTGATCTATTACGTTATGTCGCTGCGATTGACGGTATTGACCGCATTCGTTATACCACATCGCACCCTGTAGAATTTACGCCAGATATCATTGATGCGTACGCAGACGTACCTGAGCTTGTTGACCACCTACACTTACCAGTGCAAAGTGGTTCAGACCGTGTTCTTAACCTTATGAAACGTGGTCATACTGCACTCGAGTACAAATCTACGATTCGTAAGTTACGTAAAATTCGCCCTAACCTAAGCATGTCTTCAGACTTCATCATTGGTTTCCCTGGCGAAAGTAAAGCGGACTTTGAAGCAACTATGAACCTTATCAATGATATTGGTTTTGATATGAGCTTTAGCTTCATCTACAGTGCGCGCCCTGGTACGCCTGCTGCTGATTTACCAGATGACGTAACAGAGCAAGAGAAAAAAGAACGTTTATACATTCTGCAAAACCGTATCACGCAAATGGCGCAGCAAATCAGCCGCCAAATGTTTGATACCGAACAGCGTATCCTAGTTGAAGGTCCTTCTAAGAAGAACCCAATGGAATTACGTGGCCGTACTGAGAACAACCGAGTGGTTAACTTTGAAGGCCCTCACTCAGTGATCGGTCAATTCGTTGATGTACGTATTACAGAAGCATTGCCAAACTCTTTACGTGGTGAACTAATTCGTACAGAATCAGAAATGAACTTACGCCGTGTTGTGGCACCTTCAGCTATTTTAAGTAAAGCTGCTGAAGCTGAGGCCGCTGCGGCCCCTAACGAAATTGGCGTTGCTACTTTCGTACCTTAGGGTGACACTTGGTGCAGGCACAGCCTGCACCCATCAATAGGAAGCAATTTTGAGTAATCAGTTAAAAACATTAGAGATTTATTTAGAACCCGCCGACAACAAACGCCTTTCATCTTTATGTGGTCCGTTTGACGAAAACATTAAGCAAATTGAACGCCGCCTTGGTGTTGAGATTGCACACCGTGATAATTTCTTCAGAGTAACTGGTAAACTGCACCTTGCAGCAGCGGCTGTTGAGATACTAAAAAACCTCTATATTGAAACTCAACCTATTCGCGGCCTGATTGGCGAGATTGAACCTGAAGCCGTACACTTGGCAATTAGCGAATCAAATGCGCTAGAGCAAGATGAAAACCCAGGTGTATATGGCAAAGACATGGTGATTAAAACTCGCCGTGGCGTTATTAAACCGCGCAATGATAATCAAGGCGTGTATGTTGCAAATATTTTGCACCACGATATTACCTTTGGTATTGGCCCAGCCGGTACAGGTAAAACTTATTTAGCGGTTGCTGCAGCTGTTGATGCCTTAGAGCGTCAAGAAATTCGCCGTATTTTATTAACTCGTCCTGCGGTTGAAGCTGGTGAAAAACTAGGCTTTTTACCAGGTGACTTAAGCCAAAAAATCGACCCGTATTTACGCCCTCTATACGATGCATTATTTGAAATGCTGGGTTTTGAGCGTGTAGAAAAGTTAATAGAGAAAAACGTGATTGAAGTCGCGCCCCTTGCCTACATGCGTGGTCGTACGCTTAATGACGCGTTTATTATTCTCGATGAAAGCCAAAATACCACAGCAGAACAAATGAAAATGTTCTTAACTCGTATTGGTTTTAATTCAAAAGCGGTGATCACGGGTGATATCACACAAGTCGATTTACCGCGTGGTGCCCGCTCAGGCCTACGTCATGCCATCGAAGTATTAAACGGTGTCGATGAAATTAGCTTTAACTTCTTCCAATCACACGATGTGGTTCGCCACCCGGTTGTTGCTCGTATCGTTGAAGCTTATGAGCGTAACGATGAAGCAGAACGTTTAAAACGTGCAGAGAAGCAACGTGCGAAAGAAGCGCAAGCAAACCAACAAGAAGCAAACTCGTGACCGAATTAGATTTACAAATAGCCTGTGAGTTTGACGACTTACCAAGCTTTGAACAATTCCAGCTATGGGCTGACAAAGCCCTTAGCAACTACCGTGAAGATGCAGAGCTGACTATAGTGATCAGTGATGAAGCACAAAGCCAGCAGCTCAACAATGATTACCGCGGCAAAGATAAACCGACTAATGTCTTATCTTTTCCGTTTGAAGCACCACCGGGCATTGAGTTACCTTTAGTAGGTGATTTAATCATTTGTCCGGCTATTGTTTTAGCCGAATCAATTGAGCAAGAAAAAACCTTTCACGACCATTTTGCCCATATGGTTATCCATGGATGCTTGCATTTACTTGGATTTGACCATATAAAGGACGAAGATGCACTTGAAATGGAAAGCATAGAAAAGCAATTACTTGCCGATCTGGACATCGCTGACCCATATCGAGACGATATTTAAATTAACGGAGCAATTAGACGCAATGAGCGACGACAACTCGCAAACTAGCCAGGGTTCTTCTGGCAAAACGTGGCTGGGCCGCATAGCCCAAATGTTGCAAGGGGAACCCCAGAATAGAGAAGAGCTGGTAGAAGTAATTGCCGATGCGCAAGAACGCGACCTTATCGACCCTGAAACCAAGGATATGATTGAAGGTGTGCTAGGTGTATCAGAGCTGAAAGTGCGGGACATCATGATCCCACGCTCGCAAATGGTAACCTTAGAGGTTGATACACCATTAGAAGAGCTATTACCTATGATGGTCGATTCAACACATTCACGTTTTCCTGTGGTATGTGAAGACAAAGACCATGTTGAGGGTATTTTATTAGCAAAAGATTTATTACCACTGATCATCAATAAAGATGAGCAACTGCCTTCTTTACGTGAATATTTGCGTCCTGCAGTTGTAGTGCCTGAAAGTAAACGTGTAGACACGCTGCTTAATGAGTTCCGTCAACAACGTTACCACATGGCGATTGTTATTGATGAGTATGGTGGTGTGTCTGGTCTTGTCACTATCGAAGATATCCTTGAAATCATCGTTGGTGAAATCGAAGATGAGCACGATGAAAGTGAAGACCTACAAGATATTCGCCAAGTTGCAAAACACGTTTACGCTGTGCAAGCGCTGACTGAAGTTGATGACTTTAATGAGTATTTTAAAACTGGTTACAGCACCTCAGATGCTGACACCATAGGTGGTATTGTTTTACATGCATTTGGCCATATGCCAAGCCGTGGTGAAACAATCGAGGTAGAAGGCTTACAATTTAAAGTCACTAACGCAGATAACCGCCGTATCTTACAATTGCAAGTCACCATTCCAAAGGCTGATGATAACGACAGTGAAGAAACTGCTAACTAACCTAAGTCACCTTGCAAAAGATAAAAAAGCCTGGCTCGCACTTATTGCGGGCCTCTTTTTAACCTTAAGTTACGCACCCTATAACCTATGGTTTATAACTTTTCTTTCCCTTGGTGCTCTACTCTACTGCATTAACCCTCTCGCAAACGGTAAATTAGCCGCTAAACAAAGTGCTAAATATGGCTTTATATTTGGTTTAGGTTGGTTTGGTGCAGGTATAAGCTGGGTGCATGTATCAATAGCGACCTTTGGTGGCATGCCATTAATCGCATCACTTTCGTTAATGGTGTTGCTTTGTGCTTATTTAGCCCTTTATCCTGCATTAGCTACTTGGCTGGCAACACGCCTTGCTACAGGCCCATATAGCTTTATATGTTGGTTACTCGCCGCTATCGCAACCACAGAATACTTACGTGGCACATTGTTAACAGGCTTTCCGTGGCTGAGTTTTGGTTACACGCAAACAGACAGCCCACTTAATTTTTTAGCCCCAGTGATTGGTGAGTTTGGGATTACGCTTGTATGTATGTTAATTGCGTTTGCTTTATATCGCCTAGCTAGCAAAGATGGCAAACCTCTTATCGCCTCTGTAGCCCTATTAGCTGGCTTATATACGATTGCAAGCAGCAGCCAGCTACACTACCAAGACAAAACCATTAAGACTGTACTAGTGCAGGGTAATATTAAACAGCATCTTCGCTTTGAACCGTCTGAGTTTTGGACGACTATGAGCAAATACCAGGATATGACTCGCCTGCATTGGAATGCTGATTTGATTGTCTGGCCAGAAGCTGCGGTGCCGGAGCTTGAAGCTTTATCAACCGAGTATTTAACAGGCCTTGATAGTGCAGCAACGTTTAATGACACCGCACTTATTACCGGTATCGTTGATTACCAATACGACACGCGTAACATTTTTAATACCTTAATAGTGCTTGGTAAAAAAGAAGATGATGACAGTGAAGGCCACTATCAATATTTAGGTAAAAACCGCTATCAAAAGCATCAGTTATTACCTATTGGTGAGTTTGTGCCGTTTCAGGACTTCTTACGTCCAATTGCGCCACTGTTTGATTTACCTATGTCATCTTTCACTCGTGGCGATGAAGTGCAAAACAATTTACGCGCAAATGGCTTAAATATTTTACCGGCTATTTGCTATGAAATTGCTTTTTCTGAGTTGGTTCGTGGTAATTATCGCAGTGACTCCGACATTTTATTCACGGTGAGTAACGATGCGTGGTTCGGTGACTCACATGGCCCGCATCAGCACATGCAAATAGCGCGTATGCGCGCCCTAGAGTTACAGCGCCCGCTAATTCGCGTGACGAATAATGGTATTAGCGCCGTTTACGACCCTATCGCTCAATCACAATTAGCTATGCCACAATTTAAAGCTGATGTACTTGAGGCCAATATCACTTTGATTAAAGGCGATAGTATTTATAGCCAATACGGCAATTGGCCAGTGTGGGCAGTAGTGATATTACTGAGTGCCGTGGGTGTATTTGTAAGGGTTAAGAAATAACTATTAAAAAAGGCTTCATGATGAAGCCTTTTTAACATTTTAAGATTCTATCTTAATCAACTCTACATCAAATATAAGTAGCGAACCTGCTGGAATGCTGCCGACGCGTTTACGGCCGTAAGCAAGCTGAGGCGGGATATAAAAGGTAAACTTATCCCCTTCGTTCATTAGCTGTAAGCCTTCGGTCCAACCTGCAATGACTTGATTTAAACCAAAGCTAATTGGCGAATTTCTTACCACTGAACTGTCAAAAACACTGCCATCCATAAGCGTGCCATGATAGTGAACCTTTACTTTACTGGTTGCACTTGGCTTTGTATCATTACCTGAACTTTGCTCAATTTTGTATTGCAGCCCAGATGTGGTTTCATGAACATCGTCGGCTTTACTGTTATTCGCTAAAAAGTCCGCGGCGAGTTTTTCATTTTCAAGGGCTTGTAGCTTCGCCTTTTTACTATTTTTAAAAATTAAAAAACAAAAAATACCAATGATCAGTAAAAGTATTAAATTAATCATTCTGCGTCCTTCTCATCATCATTGTCGCCATTTACGATATCTGCAATATTGGCAAGCCTTGCTAAGGCTAGCGCGTTTATAGAGCCTTCAGGGTAACCTTCTGCGGTCATTTCACCTGCGTCTTTATCCATTAATAAGCTCAGTGCTTGATCAACGGTTTCAACGGCATAAATATTAAAGCGCCCTTTTTCAACGGCATCGAGTACTTCGTCATCAAGCACTAAATTAACTTGGTTTGATTTAGGAATAATCACCCCTTGCTCGCCGGTTAAGCCACGCATTTTACAAAGCTTGAAGAAGCCTTCTATTTTCTCGTTTACGCCACCAATTGATTGCACATCACCATGCTGGTTAATTGAACCTGTCAGTGCAATAGATTGGCTAATAGGTAAGTTTGTAATGGCTGATATAAGCGCGCACAGCTCTGCTAATGAGGCGCTATCACCGTCGATGTAGCCATAGCTTTGCTCTATTGCGATATTGGCACTGAGCGTTAGGCTAAATTGCTGAGCATACTTATTACCTAAGTAACCAGTTAATAGCATCACCCCTTTTGAGTGAATGGCTTTACCCAGCTCGGCTTCACGTTCAACGTCAATTACGCCATCAGCACCTGCGTATACAGTGGCTGTTATGCGTGCAGGTGTACCAAATGAGGTATCGCCAATATGTAGCACAGTTAAGCCATTTACTTTGCCCACTGCGTGACCTTCGGTTGCAATTAAAATTTGCCCCTCTTTGATATCACTCAGCATGGTTTCAGAAATTTGCCCTGTGCGGTATTGCTTACCAACAATGGCTTCATCTATGTGATGAGCATCAATCACGGTTTGGCCATCTTGTTTGGCATAAAAACTGGCTTCTGCCACTAACTCTAATACATCTGCAAAGCGAGCTGAGAGCTTGTTATGGTGCTCAGCTTGGCGATAACTAAACTTTAATAATCTTGCCATTGCAGCTTCATTTACCGTGCAGTTGAGTGTTTGCTGACAATACTCAGTCACCTTGGTAATGAACTGATATTGCAGTTTATCGCTACTTGGCAAGTAATAATCAAAGTCAGCAAGTACACGGAATAACTCTGCAAACTCTTCGTCATATTCACCAATGGTGTAATAAAGGTCCCGAGAGCCTAGCAGCACTATTTTTACATCAAGAGGAATAAGCTGCGGACGTAACGTGAAGCTGCTTCCCACAGAGCTGTCTTGATAGGGTAAGTCGTTTTTAATTTGATGCGTTTTTAAAGAAAGCTTAAGGCCATCCCACACTTGTGGGTTCGCCATGACTTTTTCAGCATCCATAATCAAATAGCCACCATTAGCACGATGCAGTGCACCTGGCTGAATTGAGCGGTAACTGGTGATAAGCGAGCCTTGCGAAGTCGCATATTCAATTTTGCCGAAAATATTGCCAAAAGTTGGGTTTGGCTCATACACCACAGGGGCTGCATCGCCCTCTTTGTATTCGACTAGAATATTTGGCGCAAAGAAGTCTGTGAGCATCCCTTTACGGTCAAAGTCTTCTTTGTTTTCGTCGTTTTCATCATCGTCGAGCCATTCAAGTACCGCATCAATGATTTCTTCACGAATGTCTTTTAAATAACGTAATACACCGATGTGTGTCGCGTATTTATGTTCAAGGGCTTTAATTAGTGGCTTAGTGGCAAGCTCAGCAGTTGATTTTTTAAGGTTACGTAGTTTTTCGGATGACTCTCGTTTCCAGCGAGGAAGCTCAATCAGCGCTTCGATTAATGCGTCTTCAAGCTTTTCGATAACCTCATAAAATTCAATACGCAGCGGCTCATCAAGGGCTGAAAATTCACTGTCGCTCAGTTGTTTACCATTCACTAAAGGCGCAAATCCAACAACGCCATTTTCTTCAATCAGTGCCACACTTTGTTCAAGAGCTGCAATTTCAACAGCAGTAATTGCCGCATCGTAAGTATCGGTAAACTCACGGTCGATTGACTTTTTCTTGCGCTGATAACCTGGGTTATCAAAAGCCGCTGGGAATGTATCGAGTACTTCGTCGATAAATGAATCTATATCGTCAGCTAACTGCTTTGATTGACCTGCTTGCATAAATAACGCGATTGGCTCGCGGTGGTCATCATAGTTGTTAACATACAACCACTCATTAGGCGTTGGGCGGTCTTTAGAATGGGCTGTGAGTTTGTCTTTTACTAAGGTGTAACGACCATGAGCCGCTTCACCCATCACATAAACATTGTAACCCGGTAATTCCATTCCGAGTGAAAAATCGAGGGCACTTTGTGCACGTTGTTGACCAATAAATGGCAACGCTTCTGGATATGGGTTTTGCATACAAGTCGCAACATGACTTGCGGCAATCTTAGGCGCTAACGCAGAAATAGGTAGAGGGATTAGTTTTTTTGTCATTCTAACTTCTTATTTCCCAGTCTTGACTGGGCATTATAGGTAACGCCCAGCACAAGCCTGCGTCACTGATTAAGGTTGTAATGCCTTACGGCGAAAATAAATACCGCCACATTCAGTACAAGGAGTAATTTGCGTAGCATGGTAAACATCGTAACTATGCTGACAATTTTTACATACTAATGTGCCCATGGCTATCCATTCTCCCTCTTGATAAACACCATTATGTTGAAAATCTTGGTTTAAGGCTTGCCATTCGAGTTGGGTTTTATCTTCAATGTGCGATAACTCATACCAAAGCGATTCTTTAAGCTCAAGCCATGCGAGTGAATCATAGTGACTGTCGTTTTCTTTAATGTGGTCGATATCGCGTTGTAGATAGTCACGATACTGATTGAGCTTTTCTTGCCCTAAGTCTTTAAGTGCTTGCTCTGACTCAACAAATTTTTCCATTGCATCTTTTAGCTCATGATCTTTTACGTCTTTAAGCCATGCACTTAAATCACTAAGCCAAGATTTATAATCTGCCATCGTTTACTCCTTCAAAAATGATGAAAAATCAACCGTTATTCTAGTTGAGTATAGGTTAACCTGCCCTGAAAATATATTTCCTTGGAAAATTAACAAAAGCGCCTATTTGCCGCTGTGATTAGCATGTATTTTGGGTTATCCTTATCGACAATTTTTTATTAATTTGCAAGAAGTCTGGAATCGTAGATGCAAGAGCAATATAACCCGCAAGACATTGAGTCAAAAGTACAAGCCTACTGGGAAGAAAACCAAGTATTTAAAGTCACTGAAGATGAGAGCAAAGAAAAGTATTACTGCCTATCTATGTTCCCATACCCAAGCGGCCGACTCCACATGGGTCACGTTCGTAACTACACCATTGGTGACGTAGTATCACGCTTCCAACGCTTGCAAGGCAAAAACGTAATGCAACCTATGGGTTGGGATGCGTTTGGTCTACCTGCTGAAAATGCGGCAATCAAAAACAACACAGCACCTGCTAAGTGGACTTACGAAAACATCGATTACATGCGCGACCAGTTAAAGCAATTAGGCTTTGGTTATGATTGGGATCGTGAAATCGCAACATGTCACCCAGAATACTACAAATGGGAACAGTGGTTCTTCACTAAGCTTTACGAAAAAGGCTTAGTATACAAAAAGATGTCAACAGTAAACTGGGATCCAGTTGACCAAACTGTACTTGCTAACGAACAAGTTATTGATGGTCGTGGTTGGCGTTCAGGTGCCATTGTTGAGCAAAAAGAAATTCCACAATGGTTCATCAAAATCACTGATTACGCACAAGAGCTACTAGACGATTTAGATAAACTTGATCACTGGCCTGAGCAAGTTAAAACCATGCAGCGCAACTGGATTGGTCGTTCTGAAGGTTTAGAAATCGAATTTAAGCGTGCAGATAACGAAGATACATTCAGTGTTTACACAACGCGCCCAGATACCTTCATGGGTGTGACGTATGTAGCGGTTGCTGCCGGTCACCCAATTGCACAAGAAGCCGCTAAAAACAGCGACGCTGTAGCTATGTTTGTTGATGAGTGTAAAAACACGAAAATCGCTGAAGCAGACATGGCAACCATGGACAAAAAAGGCATTGCAACTGGCTTTTATGCGATTCACCCATTAACAGGTAAGCAAGTACCGATTTGGGTTGCTAACTTTGTATTAATGGATTACGGCTCAGGCGCAGTTATGGCTGTTCCTGCACATGACCAACGTGACTACGAGTTCGCATCAGCTTATGGCCTTGAAATTGCTCAAGTTATCGCACCAGCTGCAGGTTCTGAAGAAACGGTTGATTTAGACAACCAAGCTTACACAGAAAAAGGTGTGTTAGTTAACTCGGGTGAGTTCGATGGTCTTGAGTTTGAAGCAGCGTTTAATGCCGTTGCAGACAAACTAGAAGCGCTTGGTGTAGGTGAGCGTAAAGTTAATTTCCGTCTACGTGACTGGGGTGTTAGCCGTCAGCGTTACTGGGGTTCTCCAATTCCAATGCTTAGCGACGAAAATGGTGATGAGCTTGCAGCAACAGAAGACATGCTTCCGGTTCGCTTACCAGAAGACGTAGTAATGAATGGTGTGACTTCACCAATCAAAGCTGATCCTGAGTGGGCTAAAACAACAGTAAATGGCGCGCCTGCATTCCACGAAACAGATACCTTCGATACCTTCATGGAATCGTCTTGGTACTACGCTCGTTACTGTAGCCCACGTTTTGACGAAGGCATGATCGAGCCAGGTGCTGCAAATTACTGGTTACCAGTAAACCAATACATTGGTGGTATTGAGCATGCGATCTTGCACTTACTTTACTCGCGTTTCTTCCACAAATTATTACGTGACTTTGGTTTAGTAAACTCAGATGAGCCATTTGAGCGCTTATTATGTCAAGGCATGGTACTAGCTGATACTTTCTATCGTAAAGATGAGAAAGGCGGTGATATCTGGATTTCACCAACAGACGTACAAACTGAAACAGACGACAAAGGTCGTGTTGTTAAAGCATGGCACAAAGAAGATGGCGAGCCGGTGTTCTCTGCGGGCATGAGCAAAATGTCGAAATCGAAAAACAACGGTATCGACCCACAACAAGTTATTGCCGAGTACGGTGCAGATACAGTTCGTTTATTCATGATGTTTACAGCACCACCAGAGCAAACTCTTGAATGGTCTGATTCAGGTGTTGAAGGTGCAATGCGTTTCTTAAAACGTATTTGGAAATACGCTGTTGATGTAGAAACAGTAGGCTACCAAGCGCTTGATAAATCAGCATTAAACAACGACCAAAAAGTTCTTCGTCGTGAACTTCATAAAGCAATTGCAAAAGTGACTGATGACGTTGAACGTCGTCAAACATTCAACACTGCAATCGCTGCTATCATGGAAATCTCGAACAAGTTACTTAAGGCACCACTTGCTGATAAACAAGATGTGGCAATTGCTAACGAAGCACTTGAAGCATTACTTATCATGCTTGCGCCTATCACACCGCACATGTGTCACCAGTTATGGCAAGACCTTGGCAAAGAAGGCGACATCTTAGATGCAGCATGGCCAACAGTTGATGAGTCAGCACTTGTTGAAGATGAGAAGCTAATCATTGTACAAGTTAACGGTAAGCTACGTGCTAAGTTAACAGTGCCTGCTGATGCAACCAAAGAGCAAGTTGAAGCATTAGCATTTGCTGAAGAAAACGTGACTAAGTTCACTGAAGGCGCGACTATCCGTAAAGTAATTTACGTACCTGGCAAACTACTTAACGTGGTTGCTAACTAAGATGGCAGCGCTTCAAGCACTGAAAAACGGACTAGCCCTTGCGCTAGTCTGTTTACTGCTGACAAGTTGTGGCTTTCACTTAAAGAAAGCCTCTAACTTGCCTGACGACTTGAAAGTACTCACCCTTGTTGGCGATGATGAAAAGTCAGCCTTATTCGAATTAGTCGAAAAAGAGCTTATTGCGAGTAAAGTTGAGCTTAACCAAGTTGGTAAACACCCTGAGTTAAAGATCCACAAAGACCGTTTAGAGCGTCAAATCTTGTCATTATTTGATAATGGTCAGGTTGCTGAGTATGAACTTGCCTACAGTGTAAGCTATACCCTCAAGCGCCCTGGGCAAAAAGCGATTAATCAAAGCTTTGAATTGTATCGTAACTACCAAGACGACCCAGACAATGCCCTTGCAAAAGCAAAAGAGCTTGATTTGCTATTAGGCGAAATTCGTAAGCAAGCGAGTCGTCGTATTGTTCGTGAGTTATCACAACTGTAATGCGTTGTTATGCAAACCAGCTTCCTAGCCAGTTAAAAAAAGGCCTCGCGCCTTTTTACATGGTGTTTGGTGAAGAGCCTTATCAAATTGCTCAGTGCATCATGCAAATTCGTCAAGCAGCTAAACAGCAAGGCTTTGACGAGGTAATCAAATTTACTTTAATGCCGGGTTTTGATTGGCAAGAAATTGTTGCTCAATACCAAAGTATGTCACTGTTCAGCGCTCGTACCTTAATTGAGTTTGATTTAAACGAGCAAAAACCAGGTACGCAAGGCAGTCAAATCTTTAAGCAGCTTGTTGAGCTTGCTAATCCCGATACTATTTTGGTTTTAAAAGGTGCCAAAGCCAGCCAAGATATTCAACGCAGTGCTTGGTTTAAAGCCCTCGATAAGCAAGGCTTATTTGTTCCTTGTTACCCATTAACAGGTAATCACCTGAGCCGCTGGTTAGATGAGCAATGCTACCGTTTGAACTTAAACCTTCATAACAACGCGAAACAAAGCTTAATTGATGCCACTGAAGGAAATTTACTTGCCTGTCATCAAGAGTTAGAAAAGCTATCTTTGCTTTATGGTAGTGAGCTAATTGACCAACAAGCTGTGATGCAAGGGCTACTAAATCAGTCAAGGTTTGATATTTTTGATTTGAGTGATGCTTTATTAAATGGCCACGCCGAACAAGCAGTTAAAGTAATGACTAAGCTGGCTGCCGATAACACTGAAGCCATGAGTATTTTTTGGGCCATCAATAAAGAAGCCGCTAACTTACTGGCAATGCAACACGGGCGCTTGAATGGTGCCAATATGGCTGATTTATACAAAAAGTATAATATTTGGAAAAACCAACAAGCTGTTGTACAACAGGCCTTAAACCGCTTGAACATCCAAGTACTCGAACAAATTACCAAACAATTAGCTCAGTTTGATGCCGCATATAAACAAGGCAACCTTGTAGCCCCCTACCAAGCATTAATGCAAATATGCTTAGTGTTTTGCCAACCTGTGGCGATACCTTTACCTTGCCACCCGGTCTTTGACTAAGAGTAACAATTGATGATTGCTATTTTTGGTGGCACTTTTGATCCAATTCACTTAGGTCATATTAATATGGCCCAGCAGTGTGTTCAGCAGTGCCAACTCGATACCCTTTACTTCATGCCTTGTGCTATTCCTGCTCATAAAGCCAAGCCAGGAATTAGTGATAAGCATCGCATTAACATGCTAAAACTTGCGATTGCCGACAATCCGCATTTTGCTATTGATTACCGCGAACTAAACCGAGAAGGTGCGTCTTATTCTTTGCTGAGTTTAGAAGAGCTTCGTGCAGAAACCCCATCAGCGCCGATTATGTTTTTAATTGGTATGGACTCATTCAATAGCCTAGATAAATGGTTTAAATGGCAAGAGATTGTCAAACTTTGTCATATCGTCGTGTACCAGCGCCCGGGGCAGCACTGCCAAGTATCTGGTGAACTTGCAGCTTATAAAGAGAATGCCGTAACAGAGCAACTTAGCCAGCTACAACAAGCCCCTGCAGGTAAGTTATTCTTTTTAAATGGCTTACAAGTTAATGCCGCCTCAAGCGAAATCAGAAAAAAGCTGCATTTAAATGATAATATAGCGGAACTTTTACCTACCAATGTAAGTCAATACATTGCGCAGCATCATCTTTACCAAACAGATGAATAAATACTGCCTGCGTGATAAAATAACAAATTAAGATTATTTATTTTTGAGAAAACACTTTGGATTCTAAACAACTACTCGCATTTGCCCTTGATAAAGTCGATGATATGAAAGCCCGTGATGTGGTACAGCTTGATGTTCGTGGTAAGTCTGACATTACTGATTACATGTTAGTGTGCTCAGGTAACTCAAAACGCCATGTACAATCGATTGCTGACCACGTTGCTAAAGAAGCACGCCATGCTGGTGAAGAACCTCTCGGTTACGAAGGCCAAAACGAAGGTGAGTGGGTGCTTGTAGACCTAGGTGATGTGGTTGTGCATGTAATGCAAGACCAAACTCGCGACTTCTATGATCTAGAGAAACTTTGGGGCTAACCCTTAGCAAGGACATAGGTAACCATTTTGAAAATACAATTGATTGCTGTTGGCACCAAAATGCCAGCATGGGTTGAAACCGGATTCACAGAATATCAACGTCGCTTCCCACGTGATATGCCCCTTGAGCTAATTGAAATCCCCGCAGGTAAACGTGGTAAAAATGCGGATATCAAACGTATTTTACAACTTGAAGGCGAAAAGACCCTTGCTGCTATTCCTAAAGGCAACCGCATTGTGACGCTAGAGGTGACCGGTAAGCCAATGGATACCCATCAGTTGGCAAAAAGTATGGAAAAGTGGCAGCTTGATGGTCGCGATGTTAGCTTATTGATCGGCGGACCAGAAGGTTTAGCACCTGAGTGTATTGCAGCGTCTGAGCAAAAGTGGTCATTATCAAACCTGACACTACCGCACCCACTAGTGCGCATTATTGTTGCAGAAAGCCTATACCGAGGCTGGAGCTTGAATAACAACCACCCTTATCATCGCGAGTAGTAAAGCCAATGCGAAAACACAGACCCACGATTCGAGACCACTCGGCTGAAGCAAACTTGTTTGCTCGCCGAGCATTTGTGGGTTTTGTGTTTGTTACACTGTTAATTGGTGTGTTGTTATCTAACCTATACAACATCCAAGTTATCGAACATCAAGATTATCAAACACGTTCGAACGATAACCGCATCAAAGTTATTCCAATTGCCCCTAACCGTGGGCTTATTTACGACAGAAATGGCGTATTACTGGCTGAAAACAAGCCAGTTTATAATTTAGAAGTAATACCCGAGGAAGTTGACAACCTTGAAGAGGCTCTGAGCGAAGTTGAAAAAGTTATCGAAATAACTGAGCAACAAAAAGCTGACTTTCTAGATGACATTAAACACAATCGCCGCTTTAAAAGCCAAGTATTAAAAGCCCGTTTAGACGAAACCGAAGTTGCAAAGTTCTCGGTTAATCAGCATAAGTTTCCTGGCTTTAGTATCGAAGCGCGTTTAGCTCGCTATTACCCTTATGGCGATACCCTTACCCATGCCTTAGGTTATGTTGCCAAACTCAACAAAAAAGAACTCACCAAACTTGAAGCTGAAGACCAAGCTACTAACTACCGTGCAACGCACGACATTGGTAAGCTGGGTATCGAAAAGTATTACGAAGAACTCCTTCATGGTGTAGTTGGTTCACAACGCGTTGAAGTGAATAACCGTGGCCGAGTGATCCGTACTTTAAGCCTCACGCCACCTGAACCAGGTCACGACTTAGTACTGACTTTAGATATTGGCCTGCAACAAATTGCTCAACATGCCTTAAAAGATATGCGTGGTGCCATTGTGGTGCTTGATGCTAAAGATGGCGGCGTTTTAGCGCTCTACTCTAACCCAAGTTATGACCCGAATTTATTTGTTCATGGTATCAGCAGCACAGATTACAAAAAGTTGTTAAACCCAGACCGACCACTTATTAACCGAACCACGCAAGGCCGTTACGCACCTGCATCCACAGTAAAACCTCATATGTCGATCCTTGCCCTTGAAGAAGGACTGGTAACCGAGCAAACACAAATTTGGGACCCGGGTTTTTTCCAAATTCCTAATGTGGAGCACAAATGGCGTGACTGGAAACGTTGGGGCCATGGTCATGTTGATGTTTATCGTGCTATTGAAGAGTCATGTGATACCTATTTTTACGATGTTGCTTACCGTTTAGGGATCACCAAAATCAGTGACTTTATGACGCAGTTTGGCTTTGGCGAACTCTCTGGAATCGATATTCACGAAGAAACATCCGCCATTATGCCATCGCGAGAATGGAAAGAAGCCCGCTTTAGAGAATCATGGTGGCGCGGCGACACCATTTCAGTGGGTATCGGCCAAGGTTATTGGACCGCAACACCGATGCAAATAGCTAATGCAACCAACATCTTAGTGAACCGCGGGCTCGATCATCCTCCGCACCTTGTACAAGTCGCTAAAAAAGAAAACGAAGTAACGCAAATTAATAATGATGAAAAGCCACCTGTAGTATTAAAAAACCCACATCATTGGCAAATTGCGCTAGATGCGATGCACAACACCGTACATAAAGTCACAGGTACGGCGCATAAAGCATTTAAAGGGGCGAATTACGACCCAGCTGGTAAAACCGGTACTGCTCAGGTTGTGAGTATTGCTCAAGGTGAGCGTTACGACGCAAAATCACTTAAAGAGCGCCAACGTGATAACGCTATCTATGTTGGTTTTGCACCCTATAACGACCCACAAATTGTGGTCTCTGTGGTGGTTGAAAACACCGGTGGTGGTAGTACAGTTGGTGCGCCTATTGCGCGTCAATTAATGGATTACTACTTCTCAGCGAACCCGATTCAAATAGCCCAAAGTGACGCGCCATGATCCCATTAAATAAAAAACGCTCAATTTGGCAGCGCCTACACCTCGATTTACCACTACTTATCGCCCTTATGACGATGATGGTAGCCAGCCTTGCTATTGTTTACAGCGCTAGCGGCCAAGACTCTGCCATGATGATACGCCACGCAACACGTATGTTTGGCGCTATCTTAGGTATGTTTATACTCGCGCAGTTTTCGCCTAACACATTAAAGAGTATGGTTATTCCGCTCTACTGCGTGGGGCTTTTAATGCTGGTTGGGGTGTTGTTATTTGGGGTAAGTTCAAAGGGTGCACAGCGCTGGCTTGACTTAGGTGTGACCCGTTTCCAGCCGTCAGAGCTAATGAAAATTGCTGTGCCAATGATGGTTGCATGGTATATCGGGCGTAACCATTTACCGCCAAGAATCATCCATTTAATTATTGGCTTTGCGATTGTAATGGTGCCAACCATTTTAATTAAAGAGCAACCCGACTTAGGTACCTCTATTCTGATTGCCAGTTCAGGGATATTTGTATTGTTTTTATCTGGACTAAGTTGGCGCCTTATTGGCTTTTTATCTGCTACTGTTGGTTTGGCAGCATGGCCTTTTTGGCATTACGTGATGCTTGATTATCAAAAACAACGGGTATTGACCTTTTTAGATCCTGAAAGCGATCCGCTTGGCTCGGGTTACCACATTATTCAATCGAAAATTGCGATAGGTTCTGGTGGCATTGAGGGTAAAGGCTGGCTACAAGGCACCCAATCACAATTGGAGTTTTTACCTGAGCGTCATACCGATTTTATCTTTTCTGTACTGAGCGAAGAGTTTGGCCTGTTCGGGGTTTGTTTATTACTTTGTATGTACTTGTTTATTATTGGCCGTGGCTTATATATTGCGGTTAATGCGCAAGATGCGTTTGGTAAACTGCTTGCCGGCGCATTAACACTGACCTTCTTTGTTTATGTATTTGTAAATATTGGCATGGTTTCGGGCTTACTGCCTGTAGTAGGTGTTCCGTTACCTCTAATAAGCTATGGTGGAACCTCAATGGTGACCTTGATGGCCGGATTTGGCATTATAATGTCTATCGCCACCGATAAAAGGATGCTTTTAAAATAATGACACAGCGAGTCAATTACTTACTTATAGCGTTATTTTCTGTGCTGCTTGCGGCGTGTAGCTCTTCATCTCAGCAAGGCCGTTATGCTATGGAGCATGATGCAGCCCCGCTTCGAAAACCAACCGAACTTGAAATGCAAGATGCTATAGTCACCCCGGTTGTTAAAAGTGCAAGCGCTAGTCGCCCTTACGAAGTCCGTGGTAAACGCTACACGCCGATGTTAGATGAAACTGGCTACTCTGAAGAAGGCATTGCTTCGTGGTATGGTCGAAAGTTTCACAATTATCACACCTCAAACGGCGAGGTGTACGATATGTTTGCGATGACAGCAGCTCATAAAACACTGCCGCTACCGAGCTTTGCCAGAGTAACAAATTTAGACAACGGAAAATCAGTAATTGTTCGCGTAAACGACCGAGGCCCGTTTCATGATGACCGGATTATCGATTTATCTTATTCTGCGGCCTATAAATTAGGTTATTACCGACAAGGTACAGCCCGTGTTAAGGTTGAGGCTGTTACCCTTGCCAATTCTGCCCCTCGTTTAAGCTACATTCAGGTTGCAGCGGGAAGTACTCTTGCTAATGTTGAAGCGCTCGCGTTTCAACTTCGTCAGCAATATCATGTGCCAACAAACATTGTTGAGAAAGATGGAATCTATCGATTACGTCTTGGTCCAATAAAAGATGCCGCAGAAGCACAAGCAGTTTTAGAAAAGCTAAAACAAAACCAATTTCAGAACGCGTTCTTGCTTTACAGTGAGTAAGACCTTTAGAATAGGTCAACGCAACATGTTTAACTTTAACCATTAATGAGTACGATGAAATCTATAAAATATAAAATCTTAAGTGGCGTTTGTGGCCTTGTTTGCACTGCTAGCGTATTTTCTGCAACAGCCCAAATTATCCCTGCCCCACCTCAAGTTAATGCGAAAGGTTATTTCTTGGTTGATTTCACCACAGGTAAAGTAATTGCCGAAGGCGAAGCTGATACAAAATTAGCACCGGCTAGTTTAACCAAAATGATGACCAGTTATGTAATTGGTACTGAAATCAAAGCAGGTAATATTGCACCAACTGATATGGTTACAGTCAGTGAAAAAGCCTGGGCAAAGAATTTTCCTGAATCATCAAAAATGTTTATCGAAGTCGGTAAGCAGATCAGTGTTGATGACTTAAACCACGGTATCATTATTCAATCAGGTAACGATGCCTGTGTAGCAATGGCTGAACACATTGCCGGTAGTGAAAGCGCATTTGCTGATTTAATGAATGCCCACGCTGAAAAGCTTGGCATGACTAACAGCCACTTCGTAAATAGCCATGGTTTAGATACTAACGAACACTTCACGACACCACGTGATATGGCAACCTTAGGTGCTGCACTTATTCGCGATGTACCTGATGAGTACGAAGTATACGCGAAAAAATCATTCACTTTTAACGGCATCAAGCAATACAACCGTAACTCATTGTTATGGGATGAAAGCATGAACGTTGACGGTATTAAAACTGGCCATACATCAGAAGCGGGTTATAGCTTAGTAACTTCTGCAACTAAAGATGACATGCGTTTAATCGCGGTAGTAATGGGCACAGAAAGCGAACGTGCTCGTAAAGTTGAAAGCAAAAAACTATTAAACTACGGTTTCCGCTTTTTCGAAACAATCACGCCATATAAAGCAGGCGACAGCTTTGCTGAGCAACGTATTTGGATGGGTAACAAAGAAAACGTATCGTTAGGTATCTTAGAAGATACACCTATTACTATTCCACGTGGTCAGCGTAAAAACTTAAAAGCGAACTTCGAGCTTGATAAAACATTAGAAGCGCCGCTTGCTAAAGGTACTAAAGTAGGCACGCTATTCTTACAGCTTGAAGGTGAAGAAATTGCACAATATCCACTAGTTACACTAGAAGAAGTGGAAGAAGGCAGCTTCTTTAGCAAGATCTACGATTACCTACGTTTACAAATTCAGTAATCTGGTCATAAAGTTTATAAACGCCTTGCACCGCAAGGCGTTTTTTTTTGTCTGAAAAATGATAGAATGCGCCCCATATCAGTCGCGCTGGGTCGAGTGCGTCGTAATCTAAGTTTGCTTAACGCCAGGAAATGGCAGAGAACACCTCTATTAAGCACACTCACTGTTTGAGGAGTCACCGTCGTGGTTCAACCTGTAAAAAATACTAAGTTTGACGAGTATTTAGATTTCCCATGCCCATTCACATTTAAAGTCATGGGCTTAGCTAACGTAAATCTAACAGATCAGATCCTAGAAAAGCTGCAACCAATTGCACCTGGCGATTATGCGCCAAAGGTAAAACCAAGCAGCAAAGGTAATTACGAATCTGTAACGCTTGTAGCAACGGTTACAAGTAAAGAGCACATCGAAGAAATTTATAACGTGATCAGCAACATCGATGACGTACGTCACATGCTATAGGCCGATTACGGAGTAAGTCGTGAGCGAAAGAGAATTAATCGTTCGTCAATTAGGTCGTCAGCGTTACATGCCAATTTGGCAAAAAATGCAATCTTTTACCGACACCCGTGATGAGCACACAGCAGATGAAATTTGGCTTGTAGAGCACGAGCCAGTATTTACGCAAGGCCAAGCAGGCAAAGCTGAGCACTTATTAAATACCGGTGATATCGAAGTGATCCAAGTGGATCGTGGTGGTCAAGTTACCTATCACGGACCAGGCCAACAAATGATGTATGTGCTATTCAACTTACGTCGTTTAAACATTGGTGTAAGGGAGCTAGTAACCTGGCTTGAAGAGTGCATTATTGATACGTTAAAAGACTACGACATTGATGCCTACGCGAAAGCGGATGCACCCGGTGTTTACGTTAACGACAGCAAAGTTGCCTCATTAGGTCTTCGCGTTCGCCGCGGTTGCTCTTTCCACGGTTTAGCACTAAATGTAAGTATGGATCTAAGTCCATTCTTACGTATTAATCCATGCGGCTATGCTGGCATGAACATGGTGCAAACAACCGATCTAAACGGTCCGCAAAACCTCGAGCAAGCAGGTGCAGGGCTTGTAAAACACATGATTAAAAAGCTTAATGCTACTGTGGTTAAGCACACTGAAGGGTTTGAAAACGAATGAATAAACCAGTCAAAATGGAACCAGGCGTAAAACTGCGTGATGCAGAAAAAATGGCACTGATCCCAGTTAAAGTTTTACCGACTGAAAAAAACGAAATGTTGCGTAAGCCAGAGTGGCTAAAAATTCGCTTACCAAAATCAACTGAACGTATTGATGGTATTAAACAAGCGATGCGTAAACATGGTTTACACTCAGTGTGTGAAGAGGCTTCGTGCCCTAACCTATCTGAATGTTTCAACCATGGTACTGCGACTTTCATGATCTTAGGTGCTATTTGTACTCGTCGTTGTCCGTTCTGTGATGTTGCCCATGGCCGTCCATTAAAGCCAGACGCAGCTGAGCCAGAAAAGCTAGCGCTGACTATTAAAGACATGAAGCTAAGCTATGTTGTAATCACGTCAGTAGACCGTGATGATTTACGTGATGGTGGTGCACAGCACTTTGCTGACTGTATTCGTGAAATTCGCAAGCACAACCCAGAAATCACGATTGAAATTCTAGTACCTGATTTCCGTGGTCGTATGGACAGAGCCCTTGATATCTTAATCGAGACGCCGCCAGATGTATTTAACCACAACCTAGAAACTGCACCGCGTTTATACAAATTAGCGCGTCCAGGTGCTGACTATAAGTGGTCACTTGAGCTATTACGTCGCTTTAAAGAAGCACATCCAGATGTGAAAACTAAGTCTGGTTTGATGGTAGGTTTAGGTGAAGAAATTAGCGAAATCGAAGAAGTGTTACGTGACTTACGCGAACATAACGTTGATATGCTAACAGTAGGTCAATACCTACAACCTTCTAAGCACCACTTACCGGTTAAACGCTATGTGCCGCCAGCAGAGTTTGATGCTTTAAAAGATTATGCAGACGAAATTGGCTTTACACATGCGGCCTGTGGTCCATTTGTTCGCTCAAGCTACCATGCTGACCAACAAGCAGCTGGTAAAGAAGTGAAGTAATACTTTTACAATTATTTAAAAGCCCGCATTAAGCGGGCTTTTTTATGTGCCAAAATATCAGCGCCCATAACGCGCTAAGAACATTTTTACGGTTTCGCTTATTACTTTGTTATCGGAGTCGCTTTCTTGGCGCTCAAAGCCATACAGCAACGGATAAAAGATCAGCGACTTTAACTGATACACAAACTGTTTTGCTGCAAACTCAACATCATCAATCGTTAAAACCTGTGCTTGCACACCCGCTTCTAAAAACGCCACAAGATCTTGCATACAGCCCATGTTATTACTGGCTAATGATTTTGCTAAATCAGGCTGCTGTAACATCTGCATAAAAGCGACTTTCGCTACTTTTAAAAACTCTTCAGAGGTCAAAAGCGCCACTTCTTGTTCAGCAATGCGTGTTAACTGCTGTGCAATTGGCACAGCGGCATCAAATACAACCGCTTGCTCTTGGCGGACTTTTTCAAACATAAACACTAGAATGGCTTGAAACAACACATCTTTATTTTCAAAGTGATTATATACGGTACGCTTTGAGGCACCCGCTAAGCTTGCAACCTGATCCATACTGGTATGCTCAACACCTTGCTGAAAAAACAATGTCTCAGCTGCATTCAAAATATCTAATCGTTTTCTCTGTGATAATTTCATGGACCCCTCCGATAAGGGTTACTAGTGTAACGCAAAAATAAAAAATGCACTAGATAGTTTACTTTTATAGCAAACCATGAAAAACTACACCGTGTAGTTTACTTATGGTGACGATATGAAATTTCTAAAATGGCTCGCAATCGCCACTCTATGCATCGTGATAGGAGTGTTTATTATGAATAATCAATTAGCCGCTGAAGGCGTGAGTGATAACAGCCACTCTGCGCAATTATCTGATGGCAAGTTCCACAATACTGCTGAGGTAGAAAGACCCAGCTTTAAGAAAACGCTAGGTATCTTCAAACGCTTTATTACAGAAAAGAAAATTGATGCAGAGCCAAAAGGTGAACTGCCTATGCATTCTGTTTCTCATGCACAGCTTGAGCGTTTATCTAATGACACAGTGCATTTTGTGAAATTAGGTCACTCCTCTATTTTAGCGAAAGTGTATGGCGAATACTGGCTATTTGATCCGGTATTTTCAGAACGCGCTTCGCCTTTTTCATTCATGGGGCCAAAGCGCTTTCAGCCAACACCTATCAGCATTGCAGAGCTATCAAACATTGCTAAAGTGTTTATTTCACACAACCATTATGACCACTTAGATAAAGCGGCAATTAAACAGCTTGTTGATAAAACAGATTCTTTTTATGTGCCATTAGGAGTCGAAAACGACCTGAAAAAATGGGGCGTTGATGAACAAAAAGTCCATAGTTTTGATTGGTGGCAAGAGAAAAATATGGCAAATAGCCAAATTGTATTTACCCCAACTCAGCACTTCTCTGGCCGAGGTTTAACAGATGGCAATAAAACCCTTTGGGGCTCTTGGGCTATTAAAGTAAATGACAAGCGCTTTTATTTTAGCGGTGACTCTGGCTATTTTTCTGGCTTTAAAGAGATTGGTAATCGTTATGGGCCGTTTGATATCACTTTTATTGAAACCGGTGCTTACGACAAAGATTGGGCTGACATTCACATGACACCAGAACAATCAGTACAAGCTCACCTCGATTTACAAGGTGATGTGATGGTGCCAGTGCATAATGGAACATTCGATCTGGCCTTTCATGCTTGGTATGACCCACTTAAACGTGTTGCTAAAAAAGCAGGACAAGAGCAAGTATCACTGAGTACTCCGTTAGTTGGTGAGGTATTTAAAATTCAAGATACCGCCATTGATAAAGCGTGGTGGTAAAATTGACAGGATGAAAGGTGCATTATTATCCTTTCATCCTGAATAATTAGTTATTTGTAGACTCTTTCTGGACAGCCCCTTCGCGTCCCATATAGTGAAACCCTGTGCAATCAACCAGAAAAACTATGACAACTCACCTTAAGTATGCAAGCTTGGCACTTGCAATTGGTTTATTCGGCTGCTCTGAGCAACCAACAACAAGCACTGATGAACCAAGTGCTGAAAGCAATGAAGCCGTAAACATTGCCAATGTACGCTCACATATTAAAACCCTCGCCTCTGATGAATTCTTAGGCCGTGGCCCTTTAACTGAAGGCGAAACACTAACCATTAATTATTTAGCCGACGAGTATAAAAAACTCGGCTTAAGCGGTAGTTTTAATGGCGAGTTTTTACAGCCAGTTACCATGGCAAAACTCACTCCAGATCAAAACATGACCTTACAAGTGGGTGATTTAAGCTTTAATGCTGGCAGTGATTTTACCGCCCGTACCCAACAAATTAACCCTGAAATCAACATTGATGGCTCTGATGTTGTGTTTGTTGGCTATGGTATTAATGCACCTGAATATAATTGGGATGACTTTGCAGATATTGATGTAAAAGACAAAACAATTATCGTGCTTGTTAATGACCCTGGTTTTGCCACGCAAGACGACACGCTTTTCACCGGTAATGCTATGACCTACTACGGTCGTTGGACTTACAAATATGAAGAAGGTGCTCGCCAAGGTGCAAAAGCAGTATTTATCGTTCACGAAACTGCTCCTGCCGCATACCCTTGGGGCGTTGTAGAAAGCTCGAACACGGGTAGCAAATATACCTTAATCGACCAAGATAAGAATGCTTCTGACATCCCTGTAATGGGTTGGATTGATGAGCAAGCGGCAAATGAAATTTTTGCTCAAGCAGGCCTTGATTATCAAACTGAAAAAGCCAACGCACTAAAAGCTGACTTTAAACCTGTCGACTTAAAAGCGAAAGCAGCGCTGACACTGAAAAGTGATATCTCTCAAGCGCAATCGCATAATGTTGTTGCAACGCTTAAAGGTAGCGAAACTCCTGATGAGTACATTGTAATTGGTGCGCACTGGGACCACTTTGGCACCAAGCAAACTGATGACGGTGTGAAAATCTACAATGGTGCTGTCGATAATGCTTCAGGTAGCGCAGCAACGGTTGAAATAGCCCGTATTCTTACTGAAATGCATAAGAAAAAACCATTTAAACGCTCGATTATCTTTGCCAACTTTACGGCTGAAGAAACAGGGCTTATTGGTTCTGAGCAATTCGCTACTGGCGAAATTGTACCAACTAAACAAATGGTCGCACTGCTTAATATTGATGGTATGAACGTGCTAGACGGCGTTGACTACATTTTACAATACGGTAAAGGCATGTCTGAAATGGAAGACTACCTTGCAGATGCAGCGAAAGCACAAGGTCGTCATGTAAAAATGGACCCGCGTCCTCAAAATGGTTTGTTCTTCCGCTCTGATCACTTCTCTCTAGCTAAACAAGGCGTGCCTAGCTTATTATTTATGAGTTTAGGTGATACAGATCCTGATTACATCGCTCACAAATATCATAAAGAAGCTGACGACTATTCAGCAGATTGGTCTATGGGCGGTGTTAAGCAAGATATTGAACTGATTGTTGATATTGCCGCCAAACTTGCTGATAACGGCGATTGGCCTAAGTGGAAAGCCGAGTCTGATTTCAAAGCTCGTCGCTTACAAGACAAGCAATAACCTTCGCTTAGATACAAAAAACCGAGCTAGTTGCTCGGTTTTTTATTGTCAGTTTTACTTATTACTCGTTAATTTTAGCTTTAAGTGATTGTGCTTCTTCTTGCACTTCGTCTGGGCCATTGGCAATAACATCTTCAACGGCTTGCAGCGCTGAGTCAAAGTCGTCTATTTCGATATATGCCCGCGCTAAGTCCAGTTTTGCTGAGTAACCACCACTTTCGGCATCAACATCAGTTGGGTTATCACCCGCTAGTAAGTCATTAAAATCACTCAGTCCTACATCCATATCAACCTCATCATAAGGTTCGTGGTCGAGTGCTTCATCGTCACTTTGTTCAAGTAATGAATCGATATCTACAAACTCATCCGTTGAAGTAGTTTGCTCCTCGGAATCTAATGCCTGTACTTCTGGTTCAACTGGCTGTTCGCTTTCACCCTGTAAGTCTTCATTTAATAGTGCATTAAAATCAACATCGAATTCACTTGCATCAGCAATATCAGCGTCATCTGGCTCTGCTAGTTCATTTAACAGTGCATCAAAGTCTGTTTGAGTAAGGTCAGCCATAAAATCATCATCGATTTCATCGTCTGACAGCTCACTTAAATCAGCCTCGTCAGCTAAATTAGACTCGATATCAGCTAATGTTTGTTCAGCTTCTACGGCATCATCAAGTTCAATATCATCCAATTCGAATTCAGGGAACTCCTCTAATTCGTCTTGGCTATCAGCCACCTCATCGTCAATTGGCGCTTCGCTCGTTAACTCTGTTGTGCCTTCAGTCTGTGATTGATCCGATAAGTCGTCCTCAGGATCAAGAACATCATCTTCTGTAAATTCATTATCAAGCAAGATCTCATCATCAAAATCATCGTCTAGCTGATCAAGCTCATTACCCGTTGCTAATGAATTAGCAAGGTCTTGCTCTGCCTGACTTAACTGTAATGGTGCATCTTCATCTAACTCACTAGAAGTGTCTTCATCAGATTCATCCAATTCAAAACCGGCTTCATCTAGCTCAAGCTCTGGATACTCTTCCAACTCTTGGCTAGGCGTCACTGTATCTTGCTGTAATGGCTCTTCGTCGGCGGTTAAATCAAATTCATCAGTTAGGTCTTCATCTGCTAGCGGATCATCGCCTAAATCAATTTCAACTTCTTCTATGTCTTGCTCTGGTTCATCTATTGACCAGTCTGGTGCTTCGACATAGTCATCTTCTTCACCAATTTCATTTAATAACTCATCGACACTTTTCAGTGATGGATCATCAAACTCGTCAAGGCTATCATCTTCATCTAATAGCTCATCGCTATCTTCATTAAACTCTTGATTAAGCGCTTCATCGATATCAACTTCGTCACTATCATCCGTATCATCAACCAACTCTGATGCAATCGATTCAACATTCATGTCATCAACCGCTTGATCAGCATCGGCTAAATCTTCTAGCGACTCTTGTAGATTCTCATCATGCTCTGCACTGTCACTCTGTTCATGACTTAAATCTGATATCTGCGCTTCAGTGTCTTGCTTCAGCTCATTTGTTTGCTGAATAAGCTCTTCAAGCTCATCATCAACGTCAGAGTCCTGCTCATCACTAGCGTCTTCATCAAGTAATGAGTCAATATCTGCTACATCGAGTTCATCGTCTTGCTCAGCATTGTCATCAATATCTGAGCTACTTTCATTTGTTAACTCTGGTTCTTCTGACTCTGCATCAACCTCATTAAGTAGTGAGTCTATTTCATCAGTATCAAACTCATCGCTTAAATCATCCGTAATAGGCTCTTCGGTAAGCTCTTCAACTGGTTCTTGTTCTGGCTCTTCCTGCGCTTCATCCAATAATGAGTCGATGTCATCGACATCTAAATCATCATCAAGCTCATCTTCGTCAATTAAGTCGTCTGCACTAGGTTCTTCAATTGATTCTTCAACCAGCTTTTCAGATTCAGGCTGTTCTTGAGCTTCATCTAATAGTGAATCAATGTCATCAACATCTAGAGCATCATCAAGTTCATCTTCATCAATTAAATCGTCTGTGCTTGGTTCTTCTACAAGCTCTTCAGGCTGCTCATCAACAAGTTCCGCTTCAGGCTCTTGCTCTGTTTGAGCTTCATCCAATAATGAATCAATGTCATCGACATCTAAATCATCATCAAGCTCGTCTTCGTCGATTAAGTCATCTGCGCTTGGTTCTTCTGCAAGCTCTTCAAGCTGCTCTTCAACAAGCTCCGCTTCAGGCTCTTGCTCTGTTTGAGCTTCATCCAATAATGAATCAATGTCATCGACATCTAGGGCATCATCAAGTTCGTCTTCGTCGATTAAGTCATCTGCGCTAGGTTCTTCTACAAGCTCTTCAGGCTGCTCCTCAACAAGCTCCACTTCAGGCTCTGACTCTGTTTGAGCTTCATCCAATAATGAATCAATGTCATCGACATCTAGTTCATCACCGAGCTCGTCTTCGTCGATTAAGTCATCTGCGCTTGGTTCTTCTGCAAGCTCTTCTGGCTGCTCTTCAACAAGTTCCGCTTCTGGCTCTGCTTGTGTCTCATCTAGCAATGAATCAATGTCATCAACATCTAGTTCATCATCAAGCTCGTCTTCGTCGATTAAATCGTCTGCGCTAGGTTCTTCTGCAAGCTCTTCAGCCTGCTCTTCAACAAGTTCCGCTTCAGGCTCTGCTTGTGCCTCATCTAGCAATGAATCAATGTCATCAACATCGAGGGCATCATCAAGCTCGTCTTCGTCGATTAAATCGTCTGCGCTAGGTTCTTCTGCAGGTTCTTCTTGAACTTCGTCTAATAGTGAGTCAATGTCATCAACATCCAGCGCATCATCAAGATCATCGTTTTCTAATGCATCGTTAGCTTCAGCGGCTGGCTCTTCTGTTTGTGCATCATCAATTAAGCTGTCAATATCGAAATCATCTTCATCGATGAGCTCATCCGCGCTTGGTTCTTCGGCTGGCGCTTCTTCTTGAGCTTCATCTAATAGCGAGTCAATGTCATCAACATCCAGCGCATCATCAAGATCGTCGTTTTCTAATGCATCGTTAGCTTCGGCTGCTGGCTCGTCTGTTTGGGCTTCATCAATTAAGCTGTCGATATCGAAATCATCTTCATCGATGAGTTCAGCTTCAACGTTAGTTGTTGAGGCATCATTATTTTCATCGAGTAAGTCATCAATATCGTCTAGGTTTACATCTTGATTAGAATCCGTGTTGTTTTGCTCATCAATTAAGCTATCAATGTCAAAATCATCTTCAGCGTCATCTTCTGCAAGCTCTTCACTAAGCGCTGCCATTTCATCATTGGCGTTATCTAACGAGTCATCTTCATCAGTATCAAATAGGTCATCAATGTCATCAGCACTTAAAATATCACCCGATGAATCTGCTGGAGACTGTTCGCTATCTAGGTCAATTTCATCACCTAAACTGTCGTCATCGGTTTGATCGAAATCTTGCTGTAAAAATGCATCTAAATCATCATCGTCAGTACTACTTGAAGACTCATCATTAAACTCGATGTCATCACTTAATAAACCTTCTAGTTCATCTTGATTTAAAACACTGTCATCTTCATCAAAACTATCATCAATGCTGTCGTCAAAAATGATGTCATCATCTGGTAGCATGTCTTGGTCTAAGTCGTCATCTAAACGCACACTCAAGTCATCATTGTCTTCGACCGGATCAGGAACTAGCGGATCAGTTTCTATAATTGGTTCTAAATCATCATCAGCATTATAACTTGGGCTTTGAGGTAAAAATTCATCGTCATCGCTTGCATCTGTATCATCATTGGTGCTGTTGCGTTTTTTCAAAAACATCACAACGGCTGCAATGATAAGTAATGCAGGAATAAACATTAATGCACCGAGAACAAATGGGTTGCTCAGTAAACTCGAAAAACTAAACCCACTGTCCTCTTCAATCTTTTTTGCTTTTTGCTGCTCTATGATTTCATTTTGTTTAGTGATCAACTCTTTCAGCTGCTTTTGAATTTCACTGTCTTGGCCAAGTTGATCACGAACGGTTTCAAGCTCTTTAGAAATACCGCTCAGTTGCTTTTTGAGCTTGTTGTTCTCAGCTAAGATTTCTTCAACATTTTCAACCGACGATTTAAACTGCTTTTGTAACTCTACTAGCTGCGTGCCCTGCTCTGTTTTAATAGTGTTGATTTCTTGCTTAAGTTCTTGTTTTGCTTCGTCTACATCAACTTTACGGGCTTGAGTTACTTTCTTTTGCGATTCATTAATTTCAGCTGTAGTCAGCGTACCATTTTTCTTTTTTTCCCACAGCTCATCATCTTGTTCAGAACGCGCTTTTGCTAGTGTCGGGTTGACCGCACGCATTTCTGCAATGGTTGGAATTTTTAGGTATGCGCCATCACGCATATGATTTAGGTTTTGATCTAAAAATGACGATGGGTTTTTGTCATACAGAGCTTGCATGACCTGATAAATACTTACAGAGTTGTCAGGGCGAATTTTAGCGGCAATACGCCATAATGTATCGGTCGGTTTAATTGGACCAATAGAGCGCCCCTGCGCACCGTAATCGACACCTTTAGGGCCTTTAAGTGTGGTGCCTTCATCAGAGTATGTCGGTGTTACCACCAATGCAGACGCTAATATGAAGAGTGTTGCTAAACCGCGCATGCTGATCCTTTATGTTTTAAATGTTAACGCAGCAACCTTGGTTGCTTAAACATCAAGTAATTCTTGCAGAATTGATTCTTAATTATGTTTTCTTGCAAGCTCTATTCCAGCTGCAAACTATAACTTAGTTGCCTTGCAATATCTATTGCAACACCTTGATAGTAAATAGCTTAAATAATAGCGGCTGAGAGGCTTTTTTATTGTTATCGTTAAGTTTATACGCTTTTACAGCGTATGCGGCAATAATTTGGCAGTGAATTCACAAAAAAAGCGGCAAATTGCCGCTTTTCTTAAATTTAGCTCAGCCTAAATCATCAGATTTATAAATAATTTGCGATAAGCTCTTCAGCAATCTGCACACTATTTGTTGCCGCACCTTTGCGCGTATTATCGCTAACAACCCACATGTTTAAGCCATGTGGGTGCGAAATATCAGCACGTAAACGACCCACGTATACAGTATCGTTACCACTTGCGTCTGATACTGCAGTTGGATAATCGGCTAAGTCTTCGATAAACTCTACACCAGGTGCATCGTTTAATAGCTGCTTCACATGTTCGATATCTACTGGCATACGCGTTTCAATATTAATCGCTTCACTGTGACCAAAGAACACGGGAACACGAACACAAGTAGGGTTAACCACAACACTGTTATCACCTAAGATTTTTTGTGTTTCGTTGACCATTTTCATTTCTTCGCGGGTATAACCGTTATCTTCAAAGCTGTCGATTTGTGGGATCACATTAAAAGCAATTTGTTTAGGGAAAACGGCATTATCCATCGGACGCGCATTCATTAAGTTTGCTGTTTGCTTAGCTAGTTCATCAACGGCTTCTTTACCCGCACCCGATACAGCTTGATAAGTTGATACGTTAATGCGGTCAATACCATAAGCATCATAAATTGGCTTTAGTGCCACCAGCATTTGAATCGTTGAGCAGTTAGGGTTTGCAATGATGTTGCGGTTTCTGAAATCCGCTAAGCTTGATGCATTCACTTCAGGAATAATTAGTGGCACATCGTAGTCATTACGAAAGTGTGAGGTATTATCAATTACCACACAGCCTGCGTCCGCCGCAATCGGTGCGTATTTTTCAGAGACACTGCCGCCTGCTGAAAATAAACCAATGTGAGCTTGGCTAAAATCAAACTCTTCAACATCGATTACTTCAATGCTCTCACCGCGAAATTGAATTTCTTCACCAGCACTACGGCTGCTTGCGAGTAAAAATAATTGGTCTACCGGAAACTTACGATCTTCTAAAGTTTCGATAATCTGACGACCCACTAAACCTGTGGCACCTAATACGGCTACATTAAATTTTTGCGACATGTGTTTTCCTCTTTTGAATAAAGCCAATGGCTTTATTCGTTAATTCTAAATCCCAGTGCAGCTAATGCGCCTTCACATGCACTGTTGGCAGCCACCGACAAAGTACTAAACTCGCGTCGTGGCGGGTAATTCTTGCGTAAACTATCAAAGCCTTCGCTTGCTAATTTACTTCGTAAAATGCCATCGTCGCGACGCACATCATAAATTAAGTGCACTAAGCGACCTATATCATCTAGGTTAAAGGTTTCACCTAGCGTGACAGAGTGGCTAATTGGTTCTGGCAAAAAATCGTCCAGAGACTTAAGCGCTGCGATGCCTTCAAGCTCACATACTTGCTGATACAGCATTTGTGTACCGCGGGCTTTGCCTTCAAGTGTATGCCCTGCAATATGCACACTGGCATAACGTACATAATCAAGCAGAGGTGTCAGTATATTGGGTTCGTTTTCCCAAACATCAAGCACACAATCTAATTTTGCGCCTTGCTCAAACAATGCTAGCAATGCTTGGTTATCAATCACATCACCACGGCTTGCATTGATAATCGTCATACCCGGCTTAAGCGCTTTTAAGCGTTTGTCATCGAGCATGTGCAGGGTTTTATGCGGACCTTGCTTAACTAATGGCACGTGAAAAGTCACAATATCGGCTTGGGCTAGTAATGTGTCTAATTCAATATGCTCTGCAAGCTCACCGGCTTCATGTTTTGGTGGATCACATAACAATACATTCATACCAAGCAGGCTAAGCTTATCACGTAAACAGCTACCTATACTGCCAACACCCACTATGCCGATGGTTTTACCTTGTAATGAACTAGCATTTTCTTGGCTCAAGGCATACAAACAGCTAATAACATATTCAGCAACCGCCACGGCATTACAACCTGGTGCGCTGCTAAATGCGATATTTCGCTCAGCAAGTAACTCGGTATCAATGTGATCAACACCTATGGTTGCTGTGCCCACAAATTTTAATTTATCTGCTTGAGTGAGTAAGGTTTTATCTACATTGGTAACAGAGCGGGTTAACAAAATATCGACCCCGACTAGCTGCTCGGGTTGGAGATTACGGCCATCAAATCGCTCAACATCACCAAAATCGGCAAAGTACTGCTCAACCAATGGCATATTTTGATCTGCAAGAATTTTCATTTGTGTGTCCGAGAGGCAGAAAGTGGCGCTATTGTAGCGAATTTATCAGTATTCGGATAGGTAACAACTAAGACTTTATAACAAATGAAAAAGCCGAGCTATTGCTCGGCTTTAAGCAAATACTGGAGAGGTTTAACCTTTATATTTGCTCATTACTAATGTGGCGTTAGTGCCACCGAAACCGAAGCTGTTAGACATAACTGTATTTAGTTCAACGTCTTTACGCTCAGTTACAATATTTAGACCTTCAGCTTGCTCATCTAGTTCATCAATGTTGATAGATGGAGCAACAAAGTTATGCTCAAGCATTAATAGCGAGAAAATTGCTTCATGAACGCCTGCCGCACCTAGAGCGTGACCTGTCATCGCTTTGGTTGCACTGATCATTGGCGAGTTACCACCAAATACTTCTTGAATAGCGCCAAGCTCTTTCACATCACCAACAGGTGTTGAAGTACCGTGAGTATTTAAATAATCAATACCGCCTTCAAGATCTTGCATTGCTTGCTTCATACAACGTACAGCGCCTTCACCTGATGGAGCTACCATGTCGTAGCCGTCAGACGTTGCACCGTAACCAGTGATTTCTGCATAAATGTGCGCGCCACGAGCAAGTGCATGCTCAAGTTCTTCAACAACAACGATACCGCCACCACCAGAGATAACGAAACCGTCACGGTTTGCATCGTATGTACGTGATGCTTTCTCTGGTGTTTCATTGTACTTAGTAGACAATGCACCCATTGCATCGAATTCCATTGCTAGCGTCCAGTGAAGCTCTTCACCACCACCTGCAAAAATTACGTCTTGCTTGCCTAGTTGAATTTGCTCAACCGCGTGACCGATACAGTGTGCAGATGTCGCACATGCAGAACTTAGTGAGTAGTTAACACCTTTAATTTTAAATGGTGTTGCAAGACACGCCGAAGTCGTACTCGCCATAGTACGTGGTACCATGTAAGGACCAACACGTTTTACGCCTTTTTCACGTAAAATGTCAGCCGCTTCAACTTGCCATTTAGATGAACCACCACCTGAACCCACTAATAAACCAGTGCGCTCGTTTGAAACTTGATCTTCACTAAGGCCAGCATCTGCAATCGCTTGTGACATTGAGATATAAGCATATGCAGCAGCATCGCCCATAAAGCGCATTGCTTTACGATCAACAAACTCTTTAACATCAATATCGATTTTGCCAGATACGTTACTACGTAGGTTGTAGTCAGCAAACTCTTGGTTGAACGCGATACCACTACGGCCTTGTTTTAATGATTCTAATACTTCTTCTTTGTTGTTACCGATGCTTGAAACAACACCGATGCCCGTAATAACGGCTCTTCTCATGGGTAATTACCTTAGCTCTATACTAAATTGTGTTCTATTTTACGCTGAAATTACTTTCGAAGTGGTCAGCTTTCTAGCGTACACATGTACTCTGAATGTCTAGCTTATAAATAACGCCAGACTATTTCAAAGAAAACACGTAAAATAATGAAAAAAGTTTGTAGTTAATTAGTTAAACCATGATCAAAAACGCACATATTCATTTTAATCACCTTGGTACCCCTGTCGCCGATCAGTTTGACGATGTTTATTTCTCTAATGACGATGGCTTAGCCGAATCACATTATGTGTTTTATCAACAAAACCATATCCCGCAACGATTACAAAATCATGACCGTAACCACTTTGCAATTGCTGAAACAGGCTTTGGTACGGGGCTTAACTTTTTAAATACATGGCAACACTTTGCTGCTCACCTTGATAGGCAGCATGCAGAGCAAGAAGTTCAAAATCAACCCGACCATAGTGGTAAAAAAAGTGTTACCCGCTTGCACTTTATCTCTTTTGAAAAATTTCCTATTAAGCGTGATGACCTTGCTCAAGCACTCAAAGCCTGGCCTAGTTTAAGCAAGTATAGTGAGCAACTAATTACCCAATACCCAATTAATTTGGCCGGCTGTCATCGCCTTGAATTTGCAGGCGGCAAACTAATACTCGACCTTTACTTTGGTGACGTGCAAGACAGCATTGACGCTATGAGCTACCCAAGCGAAGGGGTTGTTGATGCGTGGTATTTAGACGGCTTTGCACCAAGTAAAAACCCAGATATGTGGCAACAGAGTTTGTTCAACAAGATGCGTGCTATCTCAAGAGCAAATGCCACACTCGCCACTTTCACTGCCGCAGGCTTTGTAAGAAGAGGGCTAATCGAAGCAGGCTTCAGCATGAGTAAAGCAAAAGGCTATGGTAAAAAACGCGAAATGCTGATTGGCGAGCTCACTGAGCCTAATGATCAACAATCAGGGCCTGCCTATTTTACTCATCAGCAAAGTGAACTGAGTAATGTGGCTGTTATTGGCGGTGGTATTGCCAGTAGCAGTGTACTGTATTCACTGGCAAAAAGAGGCCTAAAAGCCACGCTTTTTTGCCAAGACGAAGCGCTTGCCATGGGCGCTTCTCACAATGTACAAGGGGCTGTGTATCCGCATTTACAAGCGAAAAATTCACCACACAGTGAAATGTTCGCCCATAGTTTTTTATATGCGATGCGTCTGTACCAACAATTACTTGATGATGGTTTTGACTACCCTCACCAGTGGTGTGGTGTATTACAGCATGCGGTTAAACAAGGCCTAGCTGATAAACATCAAAACCTTGCCGATAAAGAACTTTGGCCAGTTGAATTAATGCGTAATGTAAGCGCCGAAGAAGGTGACGAAATTGCCGGTGTAGAAACAGGCTACTCAGGTGTATTCTTTGCAAAAGGCGGCTGGGTAAATCCACCAGCCCTGGTTACAGCACTATTTAATGCGGCAAATTCGTTAACTGCCACTACCAATAATAAAATGGACAGTCACTTTAATTGCCATATTGAAAAGCTCGAAAAAACCGCTGATGGCTGGTTACTACACAGCAAAGAGCAAACTTTCGGGCCATTTAGCGATGTGATTAATTGTGCAGGTGAACACAGTGACCAGTTTAGCCAAACTCAAGCGCTACCTATTGTTGGTGTGCGCGGCCAAGTCTCGCATGTGCAAGCAAGCGAGCAGTCAAAACGCCTAAAGACCGTGCTTTGCCATAAGGGCTATTTTACTCCTGAATATCAGGGCCATCATTGCATGGGCGCGACTTTTGAAAAAAACTCAAAAAGCCGTGAAGTTAAAGAGCAAGACAACCACACCAATCGCGAACAACTATTAAGTTTTTACACAAACAGCGAGTTTGCAACGACCTTAGGTGAGATAACAGCGGCAAAAGCAGCTGTAAGGTGCACCTTTATCGACCATCTACCTATGGCAGGTGAATGGGCTGAACAAAGTGATTATGTAAGCGCGTTTGCTAATCTACGCTTAGGTAAGCGTTATCAGTACCAAACGTTAACGAAACCTCAGCAAGGCTTGCATGTACTCACAGGCTTTGGTGCAAGAGGCCTGTGCAGTGCCCCTTTATGTGCTGAACATTTAATTGCTTGTTTAAACAATGAACCAAGGCCATTTAGCGAACGTGTGAGTCAGGCTATTCACCCCGCCCGCTTTATTGTTCGCGACCTAATTCGTAATAAAATTTAAAGGGGCTAAAAAGCCCCTTTTGATTGTTAATTACTTAATCGCTCAACTAGCTCTACGCGTCTGTTTAGCTGACGACCCAAATCATTTTTATTATTGGCAGCTGGCGCATAAGGGCCTACACCATAACCAATTAAACGCGACTCTTTAATGCCGTATTGACTCACGAGCGCTTTAACAACTGCTTTAGCTCGCTTAGATGACAGCCCTAAATTATATTCTGGGCTTCCTTTATCATCTGTATGACCAACAACGTACAAATTTAAGCTGTTATTTTTATTTAAAACATCCGCAATCACTTTTAATGACTCTGCTGACTCTGGCTTAATGTCTGATTTATCATGGTCAAAGTAAATGCCATAAATGGCTGCTTTACCTTTTTGCTCTAGCTGCTTTAACACTTGGTCCGGATTGGTTTTAACTAAATCTCCTTGTAAAGGCTCTGTTCGAATTATAACAAGCTGCACTCGCGTAGTGCCTTGGTAATTCCCAACAAAAAATGCGACATAGGTTGTTTGATTTTCTATGGTGTTTTTCATTAACTGATAACGCGGCTGACGATAATAGTTATAAACTTGTTTTACCGACAAGTGATCACCAAGTGCTTGTATTGCCTTACGGTCGTCACCACATGCTTGACGTTCGCAACTAAATACCGTTTCAAAGCCTTCTTTTGTTAAGGCAGACACATAGTTATGAAAAACCTTAAGGGTTGATACTTTTCTAATTTCATAAGTAATACGAGTGATATCGCCTGTCACATCTTCAGCAGGTAGCGCTTTGTTTTTACGGTTAAATATTCCTGTTGGTAGTGAAAATTCCTCGTAATCAATTTGCTCGTAGTCTTCAATAAAACTACCAGGATAACGGCTAAGTAATGGATGATCGCTTGAGCCTCTAATATCGTCTTTAGGTGCTTTGGTAACTGGATTTAATTGCTGTTTTGCAAAAGCAGCTGTATTGGCTTTTATCAGACCCGTTTCAAGCTCTTTAATCGCAATTGAGCTACTCATAACACGCGTTTTACTGTTGTACTGGCCAACAAATAACGACACTGCAAACTCAGGCTTTTCACCTTTAGTGGCAAGCAGATAATATGGCTTACGATGATAATTATAGAGCTGAAAGTAACCGACTTCCTCTGCAAAATCACTGCTGTCACCGCAAGCATCTAGCTGGCAAGAATAAACAATATTAAAACCATCACTGAGTAACGCGTGTTTATAGTTTTCAAATACTTTGAGAGTGGCAACATTGTTTATTTCGTACAATGTGTGGTTTACATCGCCAATAAAGTCTGTGTAACTAAATCGCTCTGACGACTTTTTACTGTCATCAAACTGGCTCATTAATTGTGTCTGTTCGCCACTGAGTTTAACCGACTTTTCAACCTCACTATTTGGATAAGGCGATAGCCATTGATTGGCAGATACCGCATTGCAAAATGCTAATGTTATCACCACCAAAAGATTAAAATATATTTTCACTTTAAGTCCTTTTAATTGATTTTGTACCCAATTCGGTACTATGCCAAATAATACTTTTTTATTCAAAGTTTGCTTGTACCCCTTTAAAAATAAATCCACACCCCAAGGTCTTTACTTACACAGCAATTAGAAGGAGTTTGATATGAAGACCTTAATCATTGGCGCAACAGGTCAAATAGGTAAAATGACCACCGAAAAAATGCTGGCAAGCGGTCATGATGTAGTAGCTTTAGTTCGAAACAAAAGCAAGCTGAGTGCGCTTGAAAGTAATAATTTAACGATTGTAGAGCAAGACCTCGAAAACGATTTTAGTCGTGCCTTCGAGGGTGTTGATCAAGTGATTTTTAGCGCGGGTTCTGGCGGCGCTACGGGTGCAGATAAAACCTTACTGATTGATTTATGGGCCGCAGTCAAAGCGATTAATTATGCGGTAGATGCCAAGGTTAAGCACTTTATTATGGTCAGCTCAATTGGCGCTGATGCCCCAGACAACATTGAAAGCAGTATAAAACCGTATTTAGTTGCTAAGCACATGGCTGACCAGCATTTAATCAATAGCGAATTAAATTACAGCATAGTCAGACCTGGCACGCTGTTAAATGATGCAGCAACGGGATTATTAACCACCACGCGCCCTGCAACGCGCCAAGATGCGGTGATCAACCGTGAAGATGTGGCAGATACCCTGCTATACCTTGCTGAACGTACACCTAAAAAACCGCAAGTGTTTGAATTGTTTAATGGTGATAAGTCAATCGGCAGCCTACTACGCGATTGATTAGGTATGAATACGTATGCATAAGAAATAAGATTGAGAAAGCGCGTAAAGCACTTTAGTTTATTGTTTACATAATAATAACAAAGGTGCTTTATGCGTCATTTTGCTTTTCTTTTTTGCTTTGCTTTTACGTCGGCTTGTTTTGCCGCACCGGTAAAAGTTCAAAGTTACAGTGGCGATACCTCCCTTCCCCACAAATTATTGATCAGCGCCATTGAACGGGCTGATTTAGAGTATGTTCACCCTTACGAAACCAATAAAGATATCTCTAACGCACGTATCTTAAACGATGTAAAAAACAACCAGCTGGATGTGATGTGGAGCATGACATCCACTCAGTTAGAGCAAGATTATCAAGCCGTTTATATTCCCTTGTTTCGTGGCTTACTTGGCATGCGAGTAGCAATAGTGAAAGCACAAAACCGCGAACTGTTTAGCTCGGTAACTAGCTTACAAGATTTAAAACGTTTCACCGCTGGACAAGGTAAAACCTGGCCAGATACGAAAATATTAAAAGCAAATCAACTACCCGTTGTTACCACATTAAAATACCCTAACTTGTTCCCAATGCTTGAAGGCGAACGCTTTGATTACTTCCCACGTGGGGTGAATGAACCTTGGGATGAAATTGCCAATCACTCAGAGCTTAACCTCACTGTAGAGCCGCATTTGGTGATTAAGTACACCGCACCACTTTACTTTTTCGTCAACAAAAACAACCACACACTTCATAAACAGCTAAATGATGCGCTAAACGAGATGATTGCTGATGGCACATTTAACGCCATGTTTTTGGCAGACAGCCAAGTACAAACGGTTTTATCAAAAGCCAACTTAACCTCGCGTCGCGTTATTGAGCTAGATAACCCAACGTTATCGTCGAACACACCTAATAAAAATAGCCCTTTGTGGTTTAACCCATTTCAATGAGCGCACAATGAAATCATTAAAATATAAAATGACCTTGGCACTGTCTTTGTGCCTTTTACTGAGCGTGATCTTCGTGATCAGTGCAAACTATCTGCTCGCAAAGTCGAGTCAAACACAACAATGGCAAGACGACATCACAGCTCTCAATGAGCAAATGCAGGTTATTTTAGCCGAGCCGGTATTCTCTTATGATGAGCCGTTAATCAATCAGATTATTAAAGCCTTTTCGCAAAACAAACATGTACATATCATTTCAGTGACAGATCATCGCAATAAGCCACTTGCTTCTATCACTAAACAAAGCAATAGCGCATCGGTTAGCAAAACTATTGATTTGCACTATTTAGATAATTTAATTGGTCACATAAAAATTGGTTACTCACAACAAGCACTGCATAGCACCATTGCTGAGTCGACACGCACCATGTTTATTACCTTGCTGGTCTCTTTTATCGCCTTGGGTGCGGTGATTATTTATATCGTGCGGCTATTAGTGATAAAACCAATCGATAGCGTAAATAGCCTTGTTGATGAAATTGTCAAAGGCGAAGGCGACCTTACAAAACGTATTAGCTATCAATCTAATGATGAAATAGGCTATTTGGTCGATGGTTTCAATCGATTTATAGCGCAAGTACAAGAAATCATCACTGAGCTAGGCAGTACAGCCAGTGAGCTTGAAATGATAGCCAGCACAGTAAACGAAGCATCTGTGCGCTCTAAAAACGAAGCAGAGCTTGAATATAATCGCACTGATTCAGCAACCAATGCGCTTAGTCAGTTAAGTGAAGCAACCAAAGAGATTGCACAAGGGGCTAATCAAACTGCACAGCAAACAACCGACGTACATCGCTTATGCCAACAAGGCGAACAAAATATGAATGCCAATGGCAACATGGTTGACGAATTAGCTGCACAACTCGACCATACATCAAACGTAGTTAAACAACTAAACGCCAGCAGTAATGAAATTAGCCAAGTGCTCGATGTTATAAAAAGTATTGCCGAGCAAACCAATTTACTGGCTCTAAATGCTGCTATTGAAGCGGCTCGTGCGGGGGAATCTGGTCGTGGCTTTGCTGTGGTGGCCGATGAAGTAAGAGCGCTTGCTAGTAAAACCTATGATTCAACGTCTGAAATTGAGTCGATTATTGTATCGCTACACAACAATACCTCTGATTGTGTAACTGCAACGGAGCAAAGTAAGTCGCTCAGCGATAAAGTGAGCCAAGCGAATCAAAAAAGCCAAGCGGTGTTTAAAGATATTGCTAAACAAATCAATACCATTAATCAAATGAACGAAAGCGTGGCGGCAAGTTCTGAAGAGCAAACCAGTGTGACCGCTGATATCTTAAATACCATGCAGCTTATTAACCAAGGCGCTAAGAGCCTATCGCAAGAAGCTCAGCACCTCGATAACACCATAGGCCAACTCAATGAATTAGAACGCGGCATCGTTGCCAAACTGGGTTTGTTTAAATACTAAAAGCCATAATTCCCTGCCACGCAAGTTGCAGGGAAAGCACCGTTAACACTAAACGAAAAATCTTTTTAAATTTATCTGACGAGATGCGGTGCAATAACTTAAGGCCAAGCCAAGTGCCTAAAGCACCGCTCAATATCATGAGCATAACCAGCGGCAACCACTGCCAAAATGCAAACCCCACAGCCCCATATAAAATCGCTTTTAAGGTATGTTGCACTGTCATGCAGCTTGAAAAAGTGGCGGTAAATTTAAGCTTATTATAATTATTCACATATAAGCAGCTGCCAACCAAAGGCCCACTTGCTCCCACAAACATCGAGATAAACGTGGTCCAAAGCCCAGCGAGAACACGCCATAACTTTGAGGTTTCTCTAAGCTTTGGCGTCACACCCCAGAGTAAATAGAGCACAAAGGCAGCGACCACTATTTTCATTAATTCAAGGGGAATTGATGTGACAATCGTTGAGGCTACCAGCGCACCTATGACTCCCCCTAAAGAGAAGTACATAAACATAGCACCATCAATATGTTTAAACGTGAACAAAAAGCGGTTTGCGTTAGAGCCTAACTGCACTAAGCCATGGACAGGGATAACCACACTCATAGGAAGCATAGATGCCATGATCACCAGCAGCATTAAGCCGCCACCCGCACCAAAAGCCGCTGAAATCATTGAAGTAAAGCCCGCAACCACAATGAGCATTATTGTGCTGATCGGACTTAATAAATCTCCACCCAAAAACTGCCAACTGATCAAATCCATTGTTACGCTTTAAATAGTGTGTTTGAGCTAACGCTATCATGACTCACCACTATTAGCGATATATTGGAAAATAGTTTCGACTAAAAGACCATATCAACCAAAAGAGAAGTGCCCCTAAATTCACAACTGGTCAGACTTGTGGTTTATTTTGTTAAACCTATGGGTTATAACTATGCCCACAACACAATAAAATTAAAGGCACAGCATGACACTGATGAATGTAAGTACACAAGGATCTGTTGCTATCTTAACTATGACAACAGCTGAAAATCGCCATAACCCTGCTTTTGCAGAGGCTTTTTTAAATTGCCTTGACGAAATCGAACGTAACCCTGAACACAAAGCACTGGTGATCACTTCAAGCAGCGAAAAATCATGGAGCTTGGGCATAGATACCGATTGGCTTATGCCTGCATTAAAAGCACAAAAATTTGCTGAAGTAAGTGGCTTTATGCACTCGATGGATGCGGTATTTAAACGCCTATTACTCTTCCCAATGCCAGTAATTGCAGCAATTAATGGCCACGCTTTTGGTAATGGCGCCATTTTATCGTGCGCTTGTGATTTTAGATTTATGCAAAGCGATCGTGGTTTCTTCTGCTTTCCAGAAGTTGACTTATCAATCCCGTTTTTACCGGGCATGCTCGCTTTCATTAAAAAAGCCATTCCAGACTATCGTTTTAACGAAATGATGCTAACTGGCCGTCGCGTTACCGCAGGCGAACTTGCCACGGATCATGTTATTGAACAAGCCTGCCCAAACAGCGAAGCTTTATTTAATACCGCCCTCGAATTTGCCAGCCAGTTCGATAAAAAACGCGCGATTTTCGCCGAGCATAAAAAGCGCCTACACAAACACATCATCGACACCATCGATATTGAAAACAAACCGATTATTGATGCCGTTCAGTTGGTTGTTTGATACCAGAGAAAATAGAAATCCACCTCCCCTTCAAAGTTTGGAGGGGTTTAACCAATGCCCTCACCAGCTCTCAGCCTTATAATGAAATAAAAAATAAAAGTTAATTTTTCAAAGAATTAGACACCTAAAAAACATAATAAGAAATTTCTGAGTTACATAAATAGTCGTTAATTCTAAACTTCTAATTGAATATACAACCCATAGCTATTCATGAAGTATCGAAGCTGTTAGCTAGTTTCATTTACTCAAGGAGGAGTTATGGCACTTCATATTTTTAACTTTGATGGCACAGGCAACGAGCCAGAAGACGCCCTACAAATCGTCAAAAAAGGCAAAAAAGAAGACGATAATATTACAAACATTTTGAAGTTTCATTTCATGGCAGGTGGTAATCTTCATGATGATGAGAATAAAGGCCTATCAACACACTGTAATGTCGATAACAGCTTCTATTACCAAGGTGTTGGAACCTATGGCAACTGGTGGTCTCGGTTAATTAATCAGGGTATATCGCCTGAAAAAAAAGACGTCAGAACAATTTTGATAAAAGCGATTAATGACTTTAATCGGGTTTATCAAAAAGGCGATCAAGTTATTGTTACTGGTTTTTCAAGAGGGGCAGCCCTTGCCCGTCGCTTTTGTTCAAAGATTATTGAGAAATCCCCCTTATTAAATAAACAAACAACGCCTTTTATTTATTTAGCAGCGTTTGACACCGTGGCTAGCATCGGCCTGCCAAACTTAAGTAAAGCAGAACGCCCTGACTATGAAGTTGTTTTTGAAGATGGGCATACTATTTCAAAAATAATCAAACAAGCCACCCACCTTGTCAGCTTAGATGACAAACGTAAAGCATTTCAACCAACACTGATGAACTATGAAGAAAGCCGAATCACAGAGTTATGGTTTGCAGGTGCTCATAGTGATGTAGGCGGGGGTTATTATCGTGATGGCTTATCAGATTTAACGCTTTCTTATCTGATCAATTGGATTGCTTACCAAGTTAAAATGTTTGACCTGCTAGATCCTGAATTAAAAATGCCTTCAGAGAAAGCGCTTCAAAAGGCGTTACCATTAAGGTTAAAAAACATGATTGGACTTGATGATCTCCAAAGAGAAGCTACTGCTCTGGGTAAAAACCATCAACAAGATCGCTGGCCAATTGTTGACTGGCTCACTCTTGAGGATCGCGTCTGTTGTGTAATAGATAAAGATAAGCTGTCGAGTAAGCATAAACCAGTTATTCATAACTCAATTACCGAACGAATTGCATTCGACAAGGATTACCGCCCTAAGTCTTTAGCAAATGTCTCGCACAATGTATTTTTTGCCTTTAAACATGAGCCAATAAACGGCTACGGAGTTAAAGCTTACTGCAATAACCCAAGACCTGTATGGTTTGCATTGGAGGTTGGTGAATCAATTGAGATAGAAGTTGATTCTGCAAAACTATTTAACCACTCAGGTATTTTAGTAGAAACAGGTGAAGTCTATTCAATTACCACTCAAGCAGACGATGTATGGAGCGATGGCAGTATTAAATGCAATGCAGATGGTTGGAATACCGACACTGTCCAGCTTGGTTTAGTGGAACTAACAATCAAGCTTTCTCGCAGGTTAAAGCGAGTTAAATCAGCTGACTGGTTTACTTTATGCTGTTCTGTTGGACGAGGTGATAATCAAGCAAAAGCAATAGGCTGCAATGGCGAGTTTAAAGCCAGTAAAGATGGTGAGCTTACTTTTTTTGCTAACGACATTAAGTCAAGAATGGCCAATAACGTTGGTTTTATAACTATTAACGTTAAAAGAATCCAGTAAGAGTTTTGACTATGCAAAGCTACATTAGAAAAATATTACAGCCAGAAAATTTGCCTAACTGGGTTAGTTTAATCGCCATAGTGGCTGTCTTATGGACGCTAAATAGCGAGCTTTCAAGGCAATCACTTGAAGAAACTAAATTAGTAATATTAAAACAGCTGAGCAACTCTGCGACCCCAATGAAGCTTGAGCAAGTCATAACTGATGGATATTTGGGGGCAATCTCTGAATTAGTGGCAGATGGTTTAGTCCTCCAAACTTCACAAGGTTACGAAATTAGAAGATACGACCCTAGAATAAAAGATGATATATCGATTGCCATCAGTTTAGTTTTTGGGGTTGATAATTACAAAGATACTGGCAAAGGGCTAATCCCCCTCGATTGCACACTTTTCAAGAATAGGCATGAAGATGTAATAAAAATCACCAAGTTACTGGAAAGACTTCGCGGTAATAGTGTTGACGAAAATTTTGAAGAATACATTTCTAGTCACAAAGATGTACTTTTCAAACAACTGTATCTAATGACTTACCATCGCAATACTGACTTACAAGCAATGCTAAATTGCTTTGACTTTTAGCATTACTGGGAACATGAATGAATAGAAGGAACACATTATGCCAACTATAGAAGATTTAACTGAAGCACAATTTGTAAATCTCTTAGAAGAATATTACGCGCCACCAAAAGCGCGAAACAAACTTACAGAAGCTGAAGTCAAAGACTTAGCAAGCAAATTGAATGATAAAGTAAATATTCCATTAATTAGCGAAACAAGGGAAGAAAAAATACTGATTAAAGTCATTTTAAGGGTTGATACATTTTTATATGACAACCTGCCAAATGAAATTTACGATTTAGTCAGAAGCTCAGAAAATGGTATTGAAGATGAAGAAGCCACACGACTGATTAATAGGTTATCTATTTTAGCAAACGAAAAAATAAATATTCCTTACATTCCCGAAGCTGCTGAATATGTAGCAATAAAGTTTGTAATTAGAGTCGTAATAAATGCTGCTAGAAAAAATTGGAATTTTGACAGAGCAAAAGCGGCTTCTAATAAAGATTTAATAATTGCATAAGGCAAAGTAAAATTGATGCTTTGAAAATTGCGCAATAAAAAAGGCCGCTCTGAGAGCAGCCTTTTTCATATTTGGTGGAGCTGGGGTGAGTCAAACCAAACAACCAACCATCTGATTTAAAATAAAAATTTAAAAACATAAATAACCCATGGGCCACACCATGGGCCTCAAACTATCTCTGACCCCCGGGTTCAACTTTGCTCAAAAACAGGGATGAAAAAATTTTGAAATTTTCCCTTTTTTAATGCTTTCAGCATCGTATTTTGTCTGATAAGTTCGAAATTGTACGATGAGTACTTAATATAGCAGGGATGCCTCAGTTTTAAAATTAATCCGTGAGGGCAAAATGCATCTAAACGAAATAACAACTAACGCGCATGAAATAACCAACAATTTTATTTCAGAACAGATTCAAATTACCGGCTCTAAAAAGAAAGCTCTTAAAATTTTAGAAGAAGAACAAAAAGATTTTCTAAAATGGATGAGAAATAAATACTTTGAGAATCCATCAATTCCAAAAACAACTCTACCTAATAGCGATGAATTAAAACGCGTTGTCAAAGAGTCAAATAGAATGACTGAAGCAAATAAAGAAAAAATCGAAGACTTAGAGGACTCTGATTTTTACGGCATGTTGCCTCAGTTACTCACAAACCTAGGACTACATGATATCGCGAATGAAGTTTTATTTAGACAATTAAAACAAGAAATAAAACCTTTACTAACAGTTAAAATTGAAAAGCTTCAAGGAGAAGTACAAAAAGAAGAAGCAGTAAAAGACAAAGCTCGTAAAAATGGTCGTAGTGGTGGTCGGATTAAAGCTGAAAAGAATCAAGGTATTGTTAACTGCGCATTAAATGAATATGTATCAAATTACAGCACAAGCAATTTAAGCCGCAGCCACATAGCGAAAATAATTAAAAATAAGGTTAACAATTTCATTAAATCAAGAGCCGATCTAAGAAGCGTAGTACCAGAGTTTTCAGAAGAATCTGAAGCTATTTTAAAATGGATTTCTAACTACTCACACTTCATTAAAAATAACGAATGGAAACCCAAAACCCCACAAGCAGTGAAAAACTTCTATTATTCTCAGCAATTAAAAAAGTCTGAGCCTAGCTGCTAGGTACGATTCTCAGACTCTTAAATTTCCAGTTAAATACACCTCAGACAAGGGCGAACAATATCGATCGCCCATGATAATAGGAAGGTATCCGTGATGAATACTACCAATTCACAAATTGATCGCTTTGTGCGTGAAGCAGAATGTAAACACTTAACTGGTCTCTCTAGAACAACTCGTTATGAAATGGAGCAAGAAGACAAATTTCCAAAACGTATAAAGCTGAATACACGAACCGTTGCATGGAGACTTTCTGACATTCAAAACTGGATGGAGGAGCGTATTAATGCAGCCTAAGATCATAACTAAGCCATTACGTGAGACAACACATAGTAGTAATGAATTAAAAAACAGTAAGTTACACAACGAGAAGTTAATGCCGTTAAAAAGTACAGATAGTCCTTTTCTAGAAGATAATAATTTCAAAACTCGAATTGATTATTTAACTCTAAAACTATTTACAACTAGTGATGCACAATTCGAGTCAACTATCTATTTAATCAAACAATGGTTAACTACCCTCAGAATTAAGGTGTCTAAAGATAAATTTAATAGAAAGTACTTTGACGACGGCATCCTGCTAGAAAGTACTGATGTAAAAGTTCACTATTGCGGGGCTATAAAATGGAATGCTGATAAGCAATTCATAATTGTTGAACTCACAGGCTATGCGTGTGAATTGATTAATATTAGTCAATGCTATTTCTTTCCGCTTTTAGAATTGATGGAAAGAAACCGCTTTGAAATTAAACGAGTTGATATAGCTTTAGATGACTTCTCAAGCCGTTACAATATCCGCTTTATACAAAAAAAGTATTCTTCTGGTGGCTTTTCACCTTCCTCTGGGCCAAAGCCAACCAGAGAAAACATTAGCTCATCAACAGGACGAACTATCTATATTGGCTCAAAAAATGCCAGCAAACAGATGGTCATATACGAGAAGGGTAAACAATTACAGCTGCCAAAAGATTCACAAGAGTATCAATCATGGACAAGGCATGAACTGAGACTAAGAGGTAACAAGAATATAATTATCCCTGGTGATGTCCTCACATGTCCTGATAGTTATTTTTTAAATGCATACCCAAAAGTTTATCGATGTATGCTTAAAGGCGTTGAGGCAAGATCTATAGCAAGAGAGATAAAAACGCGATGTAATGCAGTTAGGGATAGGGGTCTAGAAAATCTAAGTAAACAGTATGGCCCTACCCTATTGTTTGCAAAACAGACGTTGACAGAAAAAGAGATAATACAAAAAACGATGAGACCAGCAAAAAGATTTCAACCGAGTTTGCCGCTTAGTATGATGGTTAGCTAATTCTATAAGTTTAACTTCATCAGTCAGGTTTGATTTCATGATCTAATTAAACCTGACAGTTTTTTAAGTTCACAAAGTGTGGGCATAAAAGCGTTATAGGCTAAGGACGTTTTTGTGTCAATGGAAATGTCTACAACGCTGCTCGCATTAAAAACTGTTGTCTTCTTTCTATTTCATTTATTATCAAAATCGTTCATATTTTTGTTGCTGGCTTACGTCTCACTCAGCTGCTATTACTTGTTAGCCATGCAGACCCAGATCGAGTGATTTGAGTAAAGTTGTACCTGAAGATGTAATGCTATTGGCGCCTGCATTCAAAGCCTCCGTTTTAAGGTGTTTGGCAGCCCAACCTCCGCAAAATATATGAAATGGTACGTTATCATCTATGGCTCTTATTTCTTTCACAAGCTCAATTCCTGCATAATCACCTTCAGGGCGCCCCATGTCAGAGATAATTCTGTCATATCTTCCTGGGCGGAAGATATTTAAGGCTTCTTCCGAAGATTTAACCGTTTTCACTGAAACACCCATTTCTTCTATATTGGCAATTAAAAACGCATTATTTTTGGGGCGATCATCAACCCACAGGATACTCGATACACTTTCGGTACCTGCCTGATGAGATTCGTTCATAACCTGCATTGAAGAATCATCAGATAGTAAATTCTCAATAGCTTTTTGAATATCACCTATTTCACTTTGCATATCAGAAATTAGGTGTCTCTGCTGCTCTGTGACTTCTTCCATAGTGAGCTCATTTCCAGCAACCTTAAGAGTAAATTTCCTCGAAGTAGCTGAACTTATGACTGATTTAATAGCATCTCTGAAAGAGTAAAGTAGATAAACAAAAATAAGCGGCCAAAGTATCTTGGCTAAAGCCTCTATTAACTTTACTAAATCTATTTCTCCAACAGCCATAATTTTTCCTTAAGAAGATAACAACGAATTATCAAAAATTTCTGTTAACAATCGATGTATCAATTGACAAATTTATCAAGATACGATTTTAAAAGTTAATAAGTTACACATAGCTACAAGGAATTACAATTGTTTAAATTAAGCTATATCCGAGAACTTAATTAACTAAAAATGATAAAATCACATGACAAGAAGCTGTTCAAATCCGATTTAAAGAATGAACTAACCTCAACTCCTAGCTTAAAGTCATCATGGCGATTCTTTACAGCCAATACTCTTAGATGTATTAACGTCTAATCTCAGAAAAATACTATTTAACAAACCAAGGGAACTTATTTAGATTCCATAGAGAGTTTTCAAAGTTAGGTCCACACTTACCAGCAAACGGTTCACCCAGTGAGTAATAATCAGTTTTCCATACCTCAAAGTGCAGGTGCGGCCCTGTAGAGCGACCAGCACTCCCCACTTCAGCTATTTTTTGCCCTCTAAAAACTGTATCTCCTTTTTCTACCAAAACAGAACCACTCTTTAAGTGGTCATAGCGAGTAGCAAACACCTCTCCTTCGTGTTTAATTACGACAACATTTTTTCCGTCAAAACACCAATAGCAAAGTCCAGCTCCACCGGCACAATAGCTTCCTAAGTCTGTACATACTCTATACCCGCTTGATACATTGGGGCCATTTTGTTCAGTAGGAGCATTACACTCAGCGATATCAGTATTTTCTGTGCATTTATCAAAAGCAGTTTCATCATCAAAAGCCCATAACACCACTCCTGATTGAGCCGCTAATACATTTACACCTTTGTCCATCTGCTCCCATTTGGTAGTATTAAGTCCGTCATTTAAATTTATATCAATACCCTCATGTCCTTGGTAGCTGGGATTCTCGCAGTTAAATGCAACTCCATCCCCATCAACATCTGCATAGCCGACAGTACAATCTATCCCTGGTTCACATTCTATCGGCCACATTAGTTTTGTAGGAATATCAGCTGGAGTTGGGATTACAAACACTGCAATGGTATCACTGTTATCAAGACCATTATTATCTGTAACTGTGAGCTCTAAAATTAGTTCATGCTCATAAGTAACTTCTGGCGCATCAAATGACGCTCTAATTTTATCTGAGTCAGTGAGGGAGACACTTTCACCTGCAAGTTGGATCCAAGAGTAAGAAACTATACTCCCATCACTATCTGTTGCTTCACCTTCTAGGCTAACTTCACTTCCTTCCACAACCGTTTGATCTTCACCTGCATTCACTGAAGGAAGTGAGTTGGTTGGTGGCGGATTGGTTGGTTCAACAAATATACTGATTGTGTCACTACTTTGAGCCTCATCATTATCTGTTACAGTTAGCTGAAAACTGAGTTCTACCCTTTCCTCAACATCAGGCGCATCAAATGACGCTCTAATTTTATCTGAGTCAGTGAGTGAGACACTTTCACCTGCAAGTTGGATCCAAGAGTAAGAAACTATACTCCCATCACTATCTGTTGCTTCACCTTCTAGGCTAACTTCACTTCCTTCCACAACCGTTTGATCTTCACCTGCATTCACTGAGGGAAGTGTGTTGGTTGGTGGCAGATTGGTTGGTTCTGCAGTTGAAGTATTATCACCGCCCCCTCCTCCGCAAGCAACTAAGGTAGCGAATAGCGCTAATAAAAAAGCATTTTTTAACATTTTATATCCCCACTCCATTGAGTCACAATTGACCAACCTTAGTTTAAATTAGAAAAACAGACTTAAGCTCATTATCAAACTAGCACTTTTATATCTGAAAGCCTATTTCACAACTACTTATAATGAAGAGACCATTCTCATCAAAAAACTAATCATAATTCCTTCGATATTAACAAGTGTTAGTTAGGAGCAGACAGCTCTTTTCCTCTTTAAAGAACTATATAAATAAGTCTAAGCCTTAACAAAATTGATAAAAATTCAATTTTAAATTTTGCTAGATTCTCGATAGACCAGAAGAAAACTCATGACTTACCAATAGTGTATATTTAAAGGGCTTAGCTGCTATTTGAGAAAATAATAGGTAAAGACATTTTCTTAATTAACTGATTTCAACCAAAACTGCTCACTTAACAAGCAATAAAAGTATGACAAAAACCTATTTTGGCGTCATCAATTGAGGCATTTTTCATAACGGTTTTAAATATCTAAAAATATTCAAAACCTCGCCCACCAAACTTTAAAAGCATATAAAACAACAACTTAAAATTAACCGCTTCCGTGGAACATATGACATATGTGCGACATTAAAAGAAAATGTCATAACCTTGTCGTCATGCTTGGTTTTAAGTGAAAACAGTAAAAATGGGCTTGGCATGATCCAGTTTCTTTAAATAGAAAAAAGCGCAGTTAAACTGCGCTTAAACTTCTCACTGTAAATTTATTTTTTACCTTGGTAATTTGGGTTGTTAGGGTTTAATTGATTAGCCCGATTATCCTGGGCTTTTTGATACGCAGGATTATTACCTGAAGTACCTTTATTACCGTTATTTTGATTAGCTTTGTGATTATTGTTAGACATAAGAGTCTCCTTTAAAGGTTAAAAAAGAAAATTCGATTTTAGGAACTTCAGCGATTGCTAAAGCTCCTTCAATCGTCGAATATCATTTTTAAAATTTTTAAACGCTCTAAAATCACTTGGAGTACTTGGTACAGTTACTTTAAAACCCGAAGGTGTTATTAACTTTGGATGCTTGCCTTGCCTAATAGACCACCCTTTTTTCTTCAACAAAGCGCGCACTAGCATATTTATATCTTTGTCACTGCTATACTTTTTCATATACAAAGCCCTAAAAGAGTAACTTTGTTTATTGACGTATAACACTGTTTCTTAGAATCACTAGTCCCACAACTAAAATTGTAGCTTTCAGTCATGTTACAGCTAATAGTGAACTCTTTAATGTTTGTCATATAAACCTCCATTTGTTGCTGACAAACACAGATTCACCTAGTGCAATGCACTAAAAAGCATTATTTTAAAATAATCACATTTTTTGAAAATAATTTAACAAATCATCAAATTCCTCAGCCTCTTTGTGCTGGGCATGTATATGTTCAATGAGTTGTTTAACGTTACTATTATTGGCCTTAATTTGGTTTGATAACGCTAATGCCTTATCCATATCATTATTTAGATAAGCCAATAGTAAGTTATCTGTAGGGCTAATAAGTGCGGATTGGGTAAGCAGAGCATGAAGTAAACTCAGGTTTTTACCTAACGCAAGTTGTGGGAGAGTAGCAAAGGGATTTGGAAGCCTATTAGAGTAAAGATCCATCTCACTTGCCAAGTCATCAATAAATTTAACTGCGTTTTGATTACTAAGAGCAACTCCCATTAAAGAATTATTTTCAGTAAAAAGCAGTTTAACCGTTTTTGCTGATTCAGCTCTAAAGAGCCTGTCTTCGAAAATCTTTTTTACGTCTTTAGGATCGGTAAAAATAGCATTCAGTAGTAACGCATTAAACAAAACATCTAACTGCCCTTCAGCTAGATATTGCTTAGATCTTTGAACTACTTTTTCAGTATTAACTTTGACAAGCTTATTTCGCACTAAAGAATTGGCTTTATCTTTTAAGTATGTACTTTCTTTGGCGACTTCAATTCCAAATAAATGACGAATTGCATCGGGGATAGTTAAACCACTAGCCATTGCAAAAAGCTTCTTTTAGCAAGCTACTTGCTTTAACATGCTCTAATTGCTCAGCACTCAATGATAAACCAACTATTATTTGTGCTAAATCGAACCAATTAAGAGTTCTATAATTGCCATACTTGTTTTTACATTTGGGTGGAGTCTTAATATATTGCTGTAAAACACCTATACAATAACCCGCCCTCATAGCTTCAGACATTGAAGTATGTAAAGCTGCGTATTTACCTGTTTCTTGCTTTTTATTGAAAATTTCAATCACCTCTCTACATGATGACTGTAAAAAGGCAGTATCTTCTGGCTGAAATAGCTGCTCTTTTGCAACTATGTTATTACAAATAAACAAACAGCTTGTAATAACTACACTTTGAACTAATTTTCTCATACTAAAAACTTCCCTGTTAATCTATCCCACTACGCTTGCTGATTCGGATTTTTCAGGTGTTCCTGCACTAAAAGCATCTTCTGCTTCCTCTTTTGGTAGTTTGTCCTTTTTTAGATAAAAAGGAGGCAGTGGAGTTCCTGCATAGATTGCCGAAATTATAACCAACACCGATAAAAACGACTCAAAATCAGCATGCCTATCTAGAACTTCAACTCCCAGTACACCTTGTTCTGCTAATTCTAAAATCAAATAGATTGCATAAAAGAACATATACAAAAGCTTTGCAAAAGCGACAACAAACACAAAGCGTTTTATAGCTGCCCATTTTGACCATTTCAAATTAGTGCAGCGATTATAAAAACGCCAAACCACTGCTATTAAGAATATAAAAAGACCTAACTCTACCAAGTCTAAATCAGATAAACCTGCGTCATATTCAAAGAAAGACAGCGGTATTGACAGTAAGCTAATAATTGCAATGAGGCTAAAAACTATATAAAGAAAAACAACTGTAAAACCACGGGCAAAATGCCCGAGTAAAATATCAACTGCATTTAGAAATGACTTCATTTTCATCCTTGACTATGTTTAGTAAAAACTGTTTTTAAAGAAATGACCTTAAAAATAATAGTTTACACTGTGTATTAAAACTAGAACCAATCATCTGATTTTCCTCTGAAAATTTTCAAAATTGTTTAAGGCATCAAATGCTGTGAAAACACTCCAACCATGTTTTCTTAAGATATTTGAATTATTCATATTAATAAGTACTGCTACTTTACGTCTTGGCCAGCATAGATCGATTGACACAAATTCTTCTTTATCCTGTATAACAATCCCTAACTCAGCACCAGGTAACCTAGTTGACTGGCATTTTTGAAGAAGGCCATCCAAAGCTGAATCAGCACATTTTCGTAAGTTGTCGTAATCAAACACATCAAACTTATGTTGCTCTCGTCTTAACTGGTTAATTTTCAGAATATCTGTGTTACTTACATATATATGATCATGGTGTGGTTGTTTTTTATGACAATCGGCACAAAGTACCCTTAAATTTTCTCGTTCATTATCAGCTTTAATTCCATTGATATGATGAGTATGCAAAAGTCTTTTCTCAGATTTAAGGTCAACGCCGCATTGCTCACACGTGTAATTTAAATCACTTCTTAACTTAGCTGAGATTGATGGCCAATCGGGGGTATAATCAGCTGTATTTTTTTTACTGTTTACTGGCAAACTTTTGAAGTAAGAACTATAAACTTCGAAAAATTGTTCGAACGAAAAATTATTAAATACTTGGTTCTTAACCTGTTGACTTTGGGTAGAATACCCCTTGTAGTTAAGAATTTTTAAGCAGTTTTTACATACACCTAAATCAGCCTCTCCCTCTGTATTATGCCCTCCTCTGTAGCTTGAGCCAAATACAGGAAAGAAACCATCAACGCGATTAATTACATCGTAACGTTTAAACCTACCTGTTTCTCGCATCAACTCAAGAGTAGAGCACTCTGCTACATGGATACGCCGCCCTAATTTACCATTAGACAATACAGCTTCAATGTCATCGCCTTGATCAGGTATGTAAAGCATAACTTGATGGCCATCATAGTTTAATACACCATTTGACCCATCAATTTCATCTAACTGTATATCTTTACCTAAAATCATACCTTGATTTAGATGGCTGCCAATGCTTTCGAGTTCAGAAGCATCACTGACAATTGAAAAGTCTGTAACCACTTGCCCTAAGGGTGCAACAGCTCTATGTAATGCACTGAAGTCAACGGTTAGCTTCATTACTGCGCCTCCAGTATCCGTTTTATTTGAATATCAGCATTAGTAATAGCCCTAAAAGATACACGCCTTGACCTTGCAGCATCTTCTACTCCATTCTCTTTAATCAAGCGTGAAGATGAAAAACCAACTGCTGCGATATTAGCTTTAATCCAATCAGATTCATTAGGCATAAGAGCATAACCATACTCTAATACAGAACGTGTTCGTCCCTGAGATAATCGCATATTGTAAAAATATGCCTGCGCTTCTGTAGAACCTCTTAAACCAACACTTGAAGTATGACCCTCAATACGAATTTCATCTAAAGAGTCTCTAAACGGGGCAAGCACGTTGATATATCGAGGGAAAAAGTCGTTTAATATTTCTTTATATGCGTCACTTAGTCTAGTTTCATTATTAGCAAATAAAACATCAGGAGATTGAAAATTGAACGCTAACGTTTCTTTGTCTATTGTTGCTCCCCACTTATCAAGGTCTTTTTCAAATTCGCTTTCTAGAGCTTCATATATAGCAACTTGGTTCTGTTGGTAAGCAACCGCAACATCTTTAATCTTGTCGTTTTCTTTTTGAGTTATCATCATAAAAACAATAGCTATAAACAAGAATACAACCATTAAACCAGCCATCAAATCTGATACAGTTAACCAATGATCACCACTATCTTGTGAAGAGTTTTGAGAGCCAAATATCTTTTCCATTACATTACTCGCTGACTTACAACTTCATTCATCGCTTTAGTTAGCTTAATATAATCATCAACAAATTTACCGCTTACCTGTGCAAGAGCTTTACCCATTTCATTCATTACACGGTTTATTTCTTGCTGCATCGCAGTATCAATAAGTTTTAGTTGTGAGTCTACGGCTTCACCAGTCATACCAACCTGCTTTTTAACCTCATTCTCCATTGCATCAAAGGTACGTTTAGCTTGATTAATTTGCTGTGTCGCAGCGTCATCAATCACTTCATTCAGGCGTTGCTGAAGTTTTTCTGCAGACTTAACTACAGTGTCACGCACCTGCTCTGTATCTGTCACAAGGTTTTGATTAGCTTGCTTCATAGTTGAAGTAATATCTTTAGCATCATCGACTAGTTTTTCAATCATGTCTCGCATATTGTTATTTAAGTCAGTCACCGTATCTTGTAAGTGCTGCTTAATTACTTCAGTTTGCGACTGTAAATGATCAGATGTTGTCTTTAAGCTTTCGTTGGTTCGAGCTGTATTATCTGTAAACTCATTACCTGCAGTTTGAATTTCTTTACCAATCTTGTCTGAGCTTTCAATCAAACGCTCACCAACACTATTAATGCCTTTCTCTGTTTCATGAGCAAACTTGTCTAATAAATCATTAGATGTCTGAACATGAGTTTTTATGTAATCGTCTGATTGCGTAAGAAGGGTTTTATAATGGTCACTCGCTGTTGTTACAGCAGCCGATATATCGCTTACTGTAGCTTCGACTTGCTTTTGAATTTGCGGGACGGCTTCAACAGCTCTATCGCGCATATCTTTAAAGGCCTCTAGATGGCGCTCAAGCTCAGCTAATTGATGTTGATTAACTTCCATAACACCTTTTAATTCACCCATCGATTGAGGAATTATTTGGCTTTGCTCACTAATGTGAGCAACAGATGATTCAGTAGCAGAGATAGAAGCAACGCCATGAGCGTATTGGTCACTCATTTCTTTAAGCTGAACTTTATAGTTTTCTTGCCATTCAACTAACTTAATTACCGCTTCATTTAATTGTTTAAAGTTATCACCAAACTGTTCTGTTAAGTTGTTATTAAAATCACTAATCACCTGTTTTAGCGCTTCAATAACCTGCTCTGTAGCTGACTTTGATAAAGTATCTGCAAAGTCTTGTAGTTTAAGCCATAGCTTTTCACTAAACGCCTCAAAGTTCTCTTGTTGTTTTACTGCTTGTTCTTGGGCAATTTTTATCGATGTTTTTGCATTGTCATTAATATCACCACGTAATATTTTTAATTGACCAAACAGTGTCGACTCTTCATTACCAACAATCGCCTCTTTTAAAACTTTTGTTTCTGCAACCTGTGCTTGCATAGCACCTAATATCGCCTCAGGTGTTGCGTGTGAAATAATTTCTTCTAGTTTTTTAGGTTTTAAGAACGAAAACGTAGACAGTGTTTTAAACACTAAAGATAAAAATATACCTGCTAGACTTGTAATAAATGCAGTTTTCAAGCCAGCTAGCAACAACGGAATACTGGCTTCTATGTCACTTTGGTTAAATTCTAATAAACCAAGAACTATACCTAAAAAAGTACCGAATATACCCATAGTAGTTAATAGTGTTGGAACAAACTGAACAAACTCAATTTGTTTAGCTTTTTTGGTATAAAACAAACCTAAGCCAAAAACAAAAAGCATTAAAATTAAAACAACACCACTAACAACGTTTGTATCAAAACCGCGCAGTAAACTTTCTAGTATATTCATCTGATTTATCTTTTGTACTTCTTAATTTAATTAACAACCACTTTGAAACCTCAAAGCAGAAAACACGCAAGAATGGCGAAATTATAAAGAGATACAAAATAAATAGTGGGGATATGGCAGTATTGCTCAGCTTTTATCCATAAAATCTTTTAGTTCCCTTTCGCCATCCACAACTAAAATAAATCAAAACTTTAGTCGTACCGGGATATTATATAAACCAGCTGTGATAAGCAAAAAAATGATGACAAACAACTAAAAAAGCAGGTTATATGACCAAGCTTTAAGCTTAAATTCAGCAACCTTTACTATTCAGTAAATATAATCCATTAATTATCAGCCGTGTTGTCGACTAACTCTGACTTATCAATATCAAAAGGTAGTACTTTGAGTGTAAGACCGTTATCAAAAATAAAATCAGGCAACGGACTTAAAAACTGTGGGGTCATAGGGTAAATCAACCAAATCACTGGGGGTTTTGATTCACCCTTTTGATAAGTTTGGTTATAGGCCAGCATCTGGTATATGTCACTTTCACTTATTCCATACTTTTTGTTCGGGAAGTTTTCATCAATCACCTTCCACTTCGTATCACCAATAATTAATTTACCTGGTGCCTTGATATGTAAGTCGGGTATTAATTGGAAAAGCTTACCATTGGTGCGCTTTTTATTGTCGCTAGGCTCATGGCTGATTAAATATTCTCTGGGGGGGTGTTTTTTAATGTCATATTTTTTGAATTGTTCCTTCAGACAAATTGGTACGTAATCCTCAAATACACGTTCCATAGGAAATAATATAGACAACATACTTTTAGAACCATTTACCGATGTAGGGCTTTGATCTTTAAAAATCATCTCTATCCACGGCCTAATCGCTTCATAGTGAGACAAATGCCTACCCCGTTGCCAAGCATTGAGATCCTGCCAAATAGCTTTTGAGCTTGTTACTTCTTCAAAGTGAAATAGTAACTCCCTGCAAAGGTGTTGCGTTTTTGCTGTCACACGCTTAAGCGACCAGAGCAAAGCACTTTTAATTAATCGGTTTTCAGGGCGATTAGTTGTCAACTCATCAAAGGCTATAAAGTGATGATGTTTATTAACTAAGTTATGCCTGATTTGCTGGCTAACTAGTATTCTACCTTTAATAAAAGGCTCATTACTCTCGTGCGTTTCATACTGCCTTGCCACACCACGTTTAATTAATAAGCTTACCTCTTGCAAAAACAATTGTATGAATACGTCAAGTAACGGCATTTTAGCCATATCTAACGATGCATTGTCAGCAACTTTACCAGGTAAATACTGTGTTGCCTTTAACATTTTTATGAGGTTGGAGCGATTCCTGCTAATACTTTCATCACTCTCAGCATGTATGCTTTTCCGATGCGTTTTAGGCAATATTTCAATTTGGTCTCCACAAGGTAAGCAAATTACACCAACGTAGTTTTGGCAAACTAATACCTCTTGTCGCTTTTCAAAGCCATACCTAAATAACTTATCGTGGTCTGCCTCACTGCAAGTTAACAGTTGTTTGAGCGCTTCAAATTGAAAGTGCTCTAGATTTAAGTTATCACCCTCACATTTAGTAATATTACTTTTATACAAGCGAGAAAACTCATAAACAGACCATGTACGCATAAACCTTCCTTAGTTTTGCTCTTGTCCAGAAAAAAGCGCGGCAAAATTTTTGCCATCAATACCTTGATAAACAGCTGTATAGTTCTCAATCTCGTCAAAAGCTTTAGGATCTACAAAGTAAGACTTTGCTGCATACTCATTTGCGTCACCAAGCCAAGTTGTATGAGCATCTTTAAGCTCTGAAACAAATCCGTTACCGTTAAATACTTGCTTAATTTTATCCCAATCTTCAAAAAAGTATTCTTCCAGTAACGGCATGATGTTAGAGATAAAGACTTGTTTAAGACCTGCCAAATTACTTACATTCATTAATAAAGCATGGCCAATAATGTGCTCTCTATCTAATAAAAGCTCTATTCGTTTGTTAATCGTGAATAAAAGCTTTCTTAAATTAATACCATCAACATTATCGCTTAATAAAGAATAGTCAGTTCTCAGCTCTTTAAATTCAAATCGGCGTCTTAACGCTATATCTATATGAGTTAAAGAACGGTCAGCCGTATTCATTGTGCCAATAATATCTAGGTTGCTAGGTACCGAAAAAGATAAGTTTGAGTAAGGCAAAGTAACTGAAAGTTCGTGCTCTTCACCAGCACGTTTATCTATTTCAATAAGAGTTATTAACTCACCAAATATTTTACTAATATTACCTCGGTTAATTTCATCTATCACTAACGCATATTGATGCTTAGGGTCTGCTTCAGCACGCTTACACAGGCGTTTTAAAATACCAGGTTTCACAATGTAGCTGATATCACCATCGTCGTTAGTTACTGGCCTTAAACCTTCAATAAACTCTTCATATCCATAAGATTGATGAAAAGTCACAAACTCAAAGCGCTTTATTTCTTTTTCGACAGGAGGGCCCGCTTTAAGCTCATTAAGTTGTTCTCTATAACCAACAATCAATTCATTTTCTTTATCAACAATAATCCACTTACTATCTGTATCTTTGTCAAAAATTAGTGGTTCAATGCGCTTGGCATACTTAACAGTATTTGAGTCTTGAATTGCATGAGTTTGCAAGGCTGCCCACGCTGTCTGACGTATGTTGGCAGTTCTACCATTAAGCGCTAACTTCTTTGTAAAATACTCATGGTTCACAATTTCTGTAACTGAAACTTCTTTATCTATGTCAAGCAAAATAAGAGTAATGATTTCAAACCAACTTAATTCACTCAATTTATTATTAAGCCAAACTTCAGGCTCTTCAGAAGTTCCTGTTTCTGTATATTGTTCTTTTAAAATCTTTTGAAGGGTATAAGTTTTACCAGTACCAGGTGGACCGTAGTAAATAAGGTTTACTGCTTTTTGTTGTGCTTGGTTTCGTTTAGTAGACATTGAAAGATCCCTTTCATCTTCGTCAATATATAAACTTTCATCGTCACTTTCTTGTTTTAGCTTTTCAAAAAGCCACCAAATGAATGTATTAAAAACTAGCTCATTTTCAGGTTCCTCTACCTTACTTTTAATTTTTTCTGTAACAACCTGATTTAACTCAGCCCAATTCCAACTAACATTAATTCCAAGATCAAAAGCATCATTTAAGTATTTCGTAAAAGCTCTTAAAGCATGAATATTCAAAATCGTATTGTATTTTTTTGGGTCAGCAGCAGCAAAAACCCTGTGAATTACACCACGCTTAACAGTGTTAAACTTTCCTTCCGTTTTAGCTTCATCAGCCCATTCATAAACTTTCTCTAATGTATTTGAGCTAGGTTCCTTAAAAATTAAGGCTGTGATCTTTGGTAAATCGTCTATCAGTTTTTGATATTCTTCGTTACTTAAAGTGCCTGGTTTAGCACTCGCAATTCCATTAGATTCAGGCTTCCATAGCTTATTTATAAAATTTGTGGCAAGGTCAGTTTCAGCAACACCTAAATTGTTTTTCACCTCTTCAGTAAATTGTTGATAAGCAGTAATCCACTCTTTATCAGGTTCTTTAAGGTAATCAATGTATAAGTCATTGATAGATTGTTGCTGTATAACATCAGAAATACCGTAATCAAACTTAGAGTTAACAAAGCGAATAACTTTTTCAGTACCCGCTTTACTCCATTGATTACTAACATATACTTTTGAAATATCAGAAAGCGTTAGAGCTTCATCATCCGCTTCGAAAAAACGTTTCCTTGAATCTTTACTTCCTTCTTTCTTTTTTGCTAGTTCAAGAGGTGTTATAAACAGTGACCTTCTATCCTTTTCTATTTCAGAGAAGTTCTGCTTAAGCTGTTCATAATTAGGGTTATTTTCTCTTACGAACTTTTTCATGATAGCTAGGATAAGTCTTGATTTCCCTAGCTGTTTTCCATCAAAGTTGTACTTGTTATAGGTTGGCATAAAATTCCTTTTCTTAAGTCATGTTTCAGAGAATATCTAATGAAATATCAATGTTTCTATCCGTAAAGCTTCATAAACTTCAGCTTAAGCTTTCAAATAGCTCAGATGTAATTGCTTAAGTAATAGACTATCAATTACAGCATGCGTTTTGTACGTGAAACGTCAATTTATTATTACTCTTAGATTTTAAAACAGAAATCTACTAATTAATAAAAATTAATTCAAATCAAAGAGCTAAACCTCTACAATGATGGTGTGGCTATGTTAAAAAAATTACAGTAGCAAAAACTTGCTTATTAGCATTTTAGAAGTTCAATTTAATTATGTGGGCTTTATTAATTCATAGAATTTTTACAGTAATAATTTAAGTTTCAAGAGCAATAACTGTTTTAACTATGCTCTACTAAAGAAAAGTGTATGTTATTGTACACAAAGAAATCAAAAATCCTTTAAAATTCTTGCTTTAGAAGGATACTGTGACTAGAAAACAACACTCAAAAATCGATAAGCCAGTATAGTGTATCACTAATGATAAAAAGGAATTTAGAATGCTAGCTTGCATTTCAGCTTCAGACTTGTCCCATATAATCAAAAAATAAATTAAGAGTAGAGCAAAAAGCTTTCTAGCTTATTGACAAAGTTGACAGGCTAACGCTATGTAAACTCGTTAAGAAAAAATTTCAGACTAATAACAAATTAAAAGAGCAAAAATAGACAATGACTAACAACAACTTCTCTTCAACAGCTGCATTTTTATGGTCGGTTGCCGATCTTCTCCGTGGCGATTTCAAGCAATCTCAATACGGGCGCATCATCCTTCCTTTCACACTACTAAGACGCTTAGAGTGTGTGCTAGAAGCAACCAAACCAGCTGTTCTTGCAAAGTATGAATCAGTAAAGGCGATGCCTCTCGAAGCCCAAGACAAGCTTCTCACGCATGCGGCAGGACTAAGTTTTTATAATACCTCTAAAATGGATTTAAACCGCCTGGGTGAAACAGGCGTGGCAAGTAACCTAGAGAGCTATATTCAATCGTTCAGTCCAAACGCTCGTGAGATTTTCGAGCACTTCGACTTTTTCAATACTATCGACAAACTTCAAGAAGCAGACCTGCTTTATAACGTTGTAAAACATTTTAGAAAAGAAGACCTACACCCAAATGCCATTAGCAACTATGGCATGGGTTTGGTGTTTGAAGAGCTGATCAGGCGTTTTGCAGAAAGCTCTAATGAAACCGCCGGGGAACACTTCACCCCAAGAGACATCGTTGAGCTAACAACCTCTTTACTATTCACTAATGAAGACGACTTAACCAGTTCGGGCTTAGTGCGCTCAATTTATGATCCTACCGCTGGGACAGGTGGCTTCTTATCAACGGGTATGGAGTATGTTCATAACCTTAATGAAAAAGCCTCGTTATCAGCGTTTGGCCAAGAGCTAAACCCTGAGTCCTACGCCATCTGTAAAGCGGATATGCTAATCAAGGGACAGAAGGTCGATAACATCAAGCTGGGAAATACGTTATCAAACGATCAGCTTCGTAATGAAAAGTTTGACTATATGCTGTCAAACCCACCGTTTGGGGTTGATTGGAAGAAAATCCAGAAACACATCAATGACGAGCATAAAGACAAAGGCTTCGAAGGCCGATTCGGGCCTGGTTTACCACGAGTCTCTGACGGCTCATTGCTCTTTTTGATGCATCTGATTAGCAAAATGCGCCCAGAAAACGAAGGCGGTTCACGTATTGGCATCATCTTAAACGGTTCACCACTCTTTACCGGTGGTGCAGGTAGCGGTGAAAGTGAAATTAGACGCTACATTCTCGAAAGTGATCTGCTAGAAGCCATTGTGGCTTTACCAACGGATATGTTTTACAACACAGGTATTGCCACCTATGTCTGGGTGTTATCCAGCCATAAACCTGCCAATCGCAAAGGTAAGGTTCAACTTATCAATGCCTCAAAAGAACGTGCTAAGGCAGGCGGTCGTGGTCGCAGTGGCGGCGGTGAAGTAGAAGGCAATGATGAGAACGTATTCTATGCAGCAATGCGTAAATCACTCGGCAGTAAGCGTAAAGAACTCACACCTGAAGCGATTAATACAATCGTGCAAACCTACGGTCAGTTTGCCGCAAACGACTTTAGTAAAATCTTTGACTATAAAGAATTTGGCTACCGCCGAATTACAATTGAGCGCCCGCTGCAATTAGCAATTTATCCCAAAGACGAACTACGCCTTGAAGCCCTGCAAGCCGACAATGCTTGGGGAAAAATGGATGAAACTACCCAGCAAACTATTTTGGATGCGCTCTCTTCCTTTGAGCAAGAGAAATACTTATCTCGTGATAAGTTCCTCAAACAACTCAAAGCCAAACTGGAGCGAGAAAGCGCAGAAAAAGCAGTTAAACTCAGCGCAGTTCAACTAAAACTGATCGTCAAACATCTTGGCGAACACGATGACGAAGCGGAAGTATGCAAATCAAAAGGCCAGATTGACGCCAATCCAGACTTACGTGATAACGAGAACGTGCCACTAACTGAAACGGTTGCCGATTACTTTGCTCGTGAAGTGCTACCTCATGTACCTGATGCATGGATTGATGAAAGCAAGACCGACCCTAAAGATGGTGAAGTAGGTATTGTCGGCTATGAAATCCCGTTCAACCGCCATTTCTATGTATACGAACCACCAAGAGCATTAGAAGAAATTGATGCAGATTTAGATGCGGTATCGGCTGATATTATGCAGTTGCTGCAAGAGGTGCATTCATAATGACAGGTCGATATAAAGCATATCCTGAGTATAAGAATTCAGGGATTGAGTGGGTTGGTGATATTCCAGAACATTGGGAGGTGGCGGCTATATCTTCATACAGCACAAAGATTACCAATGGCTATGTAGGTCCAACAAGAGACATATTTTTTGATTCTGGAGTGAGATATCTTCAATCGCTACACATCAAACAAAACCGTATCAACTTTCACACTCCATACTATGTAAGTAAAGAGTGGAGTGATGCAAAAGCAAAATCCATCTTAAATGAAGGCGATGTATTAGTTGTTCAGACTGGTGATATTGGTCAGGTAGCTGCGGTAACGAAGGAGTTTGAAGGGTGTAATTGTCACGCTTTAATCATAATTTCAACGACAAAAGATCTGAATGGTTTTTACTTGTCTTGGTTGCTTAATTCAAGTTATGGTTTCCACTCTTTAAAATCTATACAAACTGGTGCTCTTCATCCACATCTAAACTGTGACTTGGTCAAAACAGTAAAATCACATTTACCAACAATCGAAGAACAACAAAAAATCGCCAAGTTCCTCGATCACGAAACAGCCAAGATCGACACCTTAATCGCCAAGCAAGAAAAACTGATTGAGCTGTTAAAAGAAAAGCGCCAAGCAGTGATTTCTCACGCAGTGACTAAAGGACTCAACCCAGATGCACCAATGAAAGATTCCGGCGTGGAATGGTTGGGTGAAGTGCCTGCGCATTGGGATATGAAAAGACTGAAGTATATTGGTGAAGCAAGAAACGGGCTTACTTATTCGCCCGATGATGTTGTCACCCAAGAGGAAGGGATTTTAGTTTTAAGATCTTCAAATATCCAGGATGCGAGATTAAGTTTTTCCGATAATGTCTACGTCAACATGGATATCCCTACTCGTATTAGAACCAAAGAAAATGATTTGCTAATTTGTTCAAGGAACGGCAGCAGACAACTTATCGGCAAAAATGCCCTAATTACTAAAGAAGCCGTTGATATGGCTTTTGGTGCATTTATGGTTGTTTTTAGAAGTAAGCTAAACCCTTATTTATATTGGGTATTAAACTCCCCATTATTTGAATACCAATCTGGTTCATTTTTAACGTCAACTATCAATCAACTAACAATTGGGAATCTTGCAAGTATGGAAGTCCCAATTCCTCCAGAATGTGAGCGAAAGGCTATTAGCGACTATCTTATCGAAAAAGATCAATATTTTGATAAGTTAACGCATAAGGCTCTTCTAAAAGTTAACTTACTAAAAGAACGGAAAACAGCTCTTATCTCAGCAGCAGTAACTGGCAAGATTGATGTTCGTGATGAGGAGCTTAAGTAGTGGCAGTAAAAAACATCAAATCGCTGGCACACTTTATCGCAGCATGCTCGGAAATTCAGGTAAAAGATGATCATACATTATTCTACAGAGGTCACGCTTCGGATGCGTTTACTCCATTGCCGACTATTTTTAGAAACCAAAATGACGACCCAAAGAAAAGCCGTTATGTTGAAAACGAAGGTGAATTATTTCACAACTTAGTGACTCAATGCCCTGAAGAATTTAAGGATTGCGTTTCAACATTCGATTTTTTAGTGAAAATGCAGCACTACGGGCTGCCCACAAGGTTGCTTGATATCACAAGTAATCCTTTGGTTGCTCTTTATTTTGCTTGTTGTTCATTAATTCCTGAATCATCGAGGGATAGCTCGGCAAAAAATGGACAGGTGCTGATTTATCAAGTACCAAATGAAGATATTAAGTATTTCAATAGCGATACAGTGTCCGTAGTAAGCAATTTAGCCCGCGCTAATGCAGATTTTGATTTTGCTAGAGATAACGAACGCTTTTTACACTCAATACAAGCAGAAAAGCCATACTTCAAACCACATATCAAAGAAGAACACCTTCACTCTGTAATATGTGTAAAACCAAAACTAGATAACCGAAGAATTGTTAAACAAAGTGGCGCATTCTTCTTGTTTGGTATGGGCGAAAAGAAGACAGACCCGATTCGCATACCTGAGGCTTTTCGCCCAGATATCAAGCATATTTCAATTCCCAAATCGTCCAAAGATGGCCTGCTTAAAGAGCTTTCAACGCTGTCTATCTCGGAGGCAACATTATTCCCTGAGATTGATAATGTTGCCCGATTCTTGAAAAAAGACATCAAGATAAAAGAACAGCCAAAAGACGATATAGTGCCTTTAGACGATATAATCTCACCGCTTTATCACACCTTAATAGTTGATAGCTTGATGGGTAATGAGGATTTACTGCAACAAGTTAAAAACAACCCTGTAGATAGGGCAAAAAAAGGTCTTTATCCTGAATTGCTACAAAACGCGATAATTGAGAGCCAGGAACAACATAATGATACAGCTCTTAAATTACTTATAGAAGATGACATTGCAGAGCAATTTTCAGAAACTGTTTTCAACGAAATAAAACAAAGAGCAGAAGAAATTGCTTAAAAGGAATTAACTATGGCAGGCGTAGCAGAAGAAAAAATATTCCAAAATGATATCCTTGATCAAATGCAGTCTCACGGTTGGTTGTTGGGCGAGTCAAACAAATACAACAAAGAATTGGCTCTTTACCCTGACGATGTGATTGCTTTTGTTAAGGCAACACAGCCTGAACAGTGGGAAAAACTAGCACAGCACTTTCCAGACACTGACCGTAACCCAAACGCAACGGCTGACGCTTTGCTCAAGTCATTAGAGCTGGAGCTTAAAAACGAAGGTACGCTTTGGGTATTGCGAAATAAACTCAATAATCGTGGAGCGAAGTTTGACCTTTGTAGTTTTAAGCCTGATCACGATTTAAATCCAAAGGCAACCGCACGTTATGGGAAAAACATTTTGCGAGTTGTGCCAGAGCTGGTTTATTCCCCTAATGGCTATGATGGACGTTTAGATTTAACGCTATTCGTCAACGGTATCCCTGTTGCGACTTGTGAGCTTAAATCTGAGTTTAAACAGTCGGTTGATAATGCCAAAGTCCAGTATATGAAGGACAGGCAGCCGAAAGATCCGAAAACTCGTAAACCAGAGCCGTTATTAACCTTTAAGCGTGGTGCGCTGGTTCACTTTGCTGTGAGTCAGTATAACGTAGCCATGACTACTCGCTTAGCTGGCAAAAAGACCTTTTTCCTACCGTTTGACCAAGGCACAAGTGAAGGTGGTAAAGGTAATGATGTTCCTGAAGATGGTGGCTATGCTACGTCTTACCTTTGGAATGAGATTTTCCAAAAAGATAACCTGTTGCTTATCCTCAGCCGCTATATTCACCTCGAAGTAAAAGATGTTGAAAACTTAGATGGTTCAATCACTCAAAAAGAAACAATGATTTTCCCTCGCTATCATCAGTGGGCGGTAGTCTCTAAGCTCCTTAAAACAGTGGACAGCGAAGGCACAGGGCATAAATACCTTATCCAGCACAGTGCAGGTTCGGGCAAATCTAACTCGATTGCCTGGCTATCTCACCAATTGGCGTCAAAGCATTACTACACCGATCACCCTGAGCTTAACAAACAAGCTGGGGATAAGGTTTTCGACTCTGTAATAGTGATCACTGACCGAACAGTATTGGATAGCCAGTTACAGGATACGATTTACCAATTCGATCATAATGAAGGGATGATTGCTCGTGTTAACCGAGAAGAAGCGCAAGGCTCTAAATCAGGACAATTAGCTGGGGAGCTAAGGGCTAGCACATCTATCATTATTGTGACTATTCAAACCTTCCCACACGTTTTGGAGGCTATCCGCAAGGATTCAACGCTAGCTAGCCGCAGCTTTGCGGTAATAGCAGATGAAGCGCACTCCAGCCAGACAGGAACGACTGCTCGAAAATTGCGTGAAGTGTTGATGGCGGAGCAGTTAGACGGTGATGAAGAGTTGGACAGTGAAGATATGCTGCGTTTATCACTGGAAGCCCGTAAAGGGTCAAACAAACTCAGCTACTTTGCCTTTACCGCTACACCAAAGGCGAAAACACTAGAGCTTTTTGGACGCAGACCAAACCTTGATGAACCAGCAAGTGACACCAACAAACCACAGCCATTCCACGTTTACTCAATGCGCCAAGCGATTGAAGAAGGGTTTATTCTGGATGTTCTACAAAACTACACCAGTTATCGTGTAGCTTATCAATTAGCCCATGAAAATCCTGATTTAGACCGAGAAGTGGACAGCAAAAAAGCCGCTTCAAAAATGGCAAAGTGGGTTCGCTTGCACCCGTATAACATTGCTCAGAAAGTGGAAACTATCATTGAGCACTTTAATGAAAAAATTAAACACTTGTTGGGTGGTGAAGCAAAAGCAATGGTTGTTACCAGTAGCCGGCTAGAAGCTGTACGTTACAAACTTGCCTTTGAAAAATACGTACAAAAAAAAGGCTATACAAATGTTAATGCTATGGTCGCCTTTTCGAGTGAAGTGAATGATCCTGATTTACCCGATCACCCATTTACAGAAAATAATATGAATCCGGGTCTGCGTGGCCGTGATATGCGTAAAGCATTTGATACCACAGATTATCAGGTAATGCTGGTTGCGAATAAGTTTCAGACAGGTTTTGACCAACCCAAATTGGTGGCGATGTATGTCGATAAACCATTAAAAGGCGTTGAGTGTATCCAAACCCTTTCGAGGCTAAACCGCACCTACAAAGGTAAAGATAAAACTTTCGTGCTCGACTTTGTGAATGACCCTGAAGAGATCTTGGCTGAGTTTAAGGTTTACTTCCAAACCGCTGAATTAGCTGGTGTGTCTGATCCTAATATTGTTTATGAGCTAATGAAGAAGCTCGATAAAGTAGGTATTTATCAGTGGCGAGAGGTTGAGGCATTTGTTGAAACTTATAATAACAAACAAGCGAATCAAGCCAAATTAGCGAATCTGTGTAAACCCGCAGTTGACCGTTTCTCCGTTCGTTATAAAGAAGCTACTCAGGTGCTTCAATCAGCACAAGCTGAATTGTCTAAAGCGAAGGTTGAGCAGAACGATAAGAAAATCAAATTTGCCGAAAACAGCGTTAAACACGCAAAGGAAGCAAGAGATATTCTGGAAGTGTTCAAGAAAGATCTAATGTCGTTCTATCGCTTCTACGAGTTTACGTCTCAAATCGTCAATTTTGATGATCTTGAGCTAGAGAAGCTAAGTATTTTCGCCAAACATCTTTACCCACTACTTCGCCTTGATGTGGTGGAGGACGAGATTGATTTATCTGATGTGGTAATGACGCACTACCGTTTACACGAGCAGCGAGAGGCTGACTTGCAACTCGGTGTCAAAATTGGTGAAGAACCAAAGTCGTATTTGCCTGATGCAAAAGAAGGTTCTGGTGCGGTTCCGAAAGACCCTAAAACTGAACTTCTTAATGAGATCATTCAACGAATGAACGATTTGTTTATCGAAGATGGCTTATCTGAAAACGACATGCTCAATTATGCCAATACCATTGCAGGCAAAATTTCGGAAAACGAAGTCGTTATGGACCAGCTTCGTAGCAACACCAAAGAACAAGCGATGCTCGGTCAATTCCCAGAGTCAATCAACAACGCCATCATCGAAAGTATGGATGTGCATAACGACATGGCGATGAAACTTCTGTCGAATGAAGCAATCGCAAAAGGCTTTGCTGGGTTGATGTTTGACGTATTGATGAAAGGACTTGGTAAGTCTAATGAGGAGGGCGCTCGCTAATTGAGCGCCACGTAATGAATGGGATAAGTTATTGCAACAAATTTAATTTAAACGCCTTAATTAAACTCCTGCTGAAAATTCATCTTAGATACAAGTTATGCTAAGTGTTTATCGACTATTATATTAAATTTTTCAGAATCTAATACGGATGAACATTCAAATTCAAATACTGAAAAAGGAATATATCTTTCGGACACTTTCCAGTGTGTATACATAACGAGCACTGCGGCTAAAGCTGCTTTAGGATCTAGAGGGTTTTTAGTTACTCTATCTCCCTCTAATTCAATTAGAGTTTCAATGATTAACTCAATTGGCATATCTTCAGGTATAGTTTCAAATTTAGATATATATTCATCAGAGATACTTACAACATTTTCTTCAACCCTTGAGAGTTTTTTTGCTTTAAACACCTAGCCTGTTTTGCCTTAATTTTAGATCTTTGTTTACGTTTTGTTTTATTACTCATTTTTAAATCCCCAAATGCTTTAGGTTGTAGTGAGGTTAAAGTTACGAGTTTGCCTGAATAATATCCTATATAAGGATTTGATTATCCATTAATTTAATTTTAAACGCATACTTAAATAAATTAGTTTGAATCATAAAGATTCTGTTAAATGCTCACTCCACCACTCCATCATCTCCCGTCTACGAGCTAGATATTGAGCTCGGTTATATGCTCGTCTAACCTCATTTTTATCAGTGTGGGCCAGTGCGCTTTCAATTAAATCAGGGTCGAAACCCTTTTCATTTAGAATTGTACTCCCTAAAGCTCTTAAGCCATGAGCTACTAGAATGTTTTGAAAGCCCATTCTTTTTAATGCTGCATTTGCCGTTTGTGGATTGGTATGAGTTCTAGGATTTCGGTCCGCAGGAAAGATATATTCTAAATGTGCACTTATCGGTTTCATAAGCTCAAGTAAGTGTAGCGACTGCTTAGTTAAAGGAATTTTATGCTCTTTCCTTGCTTTCATTCTTTCGGCAGGAATAGTCCAAATTTCATTTTCAAAATCTATTTCAGACCATTTAGCACAAGCTGCTTCTGATGGCCTGCATAATGTGTGTAGTTGCCACTCAATGAGGCAACGCGTTGTATATTTTATACTTGCACGATTTAATCTCTCTAATAATTCAGGTAACCTTTCTGGCTCAATGGTATTCATGTGATTACGTTTAGGAGACTGAAAGGCACTCTTAATTCCAGCTAATGGATTAGCATGGATAATTCCCGTATTAACGGCATACGTCATGATCTCATTTACACGCTGGCAAAGACGTCTTATTTGCTCATACACTCCTCGCGCTGCTAAGGGTTGCATCACTTCAATAACCAAAGGCGCTGTTAAGTCTCTTATTGCTCTATCTCCTAGCCTAGGAAATAAGTGGTTTTCTAACGAGCTCCATAAATCCTCAGCATAGCCTTCTGTCACAGTAGTCTTTTTTATTTCGAACCACTTTTGAGCCACCAGCCTAAAAGTGTTTTGAGCTTCGCTTATTTCAAATGCCTCAGCCTGTTTTTTATGCTCTTTTGGATCAATGTTTTTTGCGAGTAATGTGCGAGCTTCTTCTCTTAATTGCCTAGCTTCTTTTAAAGTAATTAGTGGGTAAGTACCAAAGCTAATATTTGTTCTTTTTTTGGTATAGGGAGGACTATATCGAAAGATCCAAGATTTAGTTCCTGATGTAAGAACTCTTAAAATTAAACCTTCGCCATCTGATAACTCATAATTTTTATCTGATGCTTTAGCTCTTTTTATTTGAGTATCATTTAATCGAGTCGCTACTTTAGGCATTGTCTGCACCTGCTGAATGTGGTCACTTTGAATTTATGGCCCATGGCTTTTGGCCTATCAATTTGGTGGGCCACTCTATGGTACATCGTTACCCGAAAAGTGCAAAACAACGTCGAACAGTATAGATACAAAAAACCCCTCAAACCTAGAAGATTTAAGGGGTTTCAGGTCGTCTTCGGTGGTAACCGAACACTGTATTGGTGGAGCTGGGGGGATTTGAACCCCCGTCCGAAAAGCCTCGACCTTTGGTACTACATGTTTAGTATCGTCTTTTAGTTAACCTTATACAGCTCGGACGAACACGATCTGCAAAGGCGAGGCCGCTTAGTTTTAGCCCTTCAACCCCGGCCAGGGTTTCCGTAGCGAGTCCGTGTAGGGTGACACTTCAGAACCGGGTCCACAGACATACACCGGAGAAGTGCTAGCGGGCTATTATGCCGCTAGAGCGTAGTTATCGTCGTTTGCGATTACTTTAAATTGCGGCTTTTTTACGAGGCCAACCGCACCTCGACATGCACCTCGGGCGTCTTGAATTCCGTCGAATCCTAATCAGCCCCTGAATTTGGTATCTCATTCAGAGTGTTCGTGCAGTATAACTGAGTAGCCTATTCAGACTCAAGGCATTAATCGGGAAATTTTTGCTAAGTGCCTTTGAATGCTGAATTTTCAGGCAGGAAAAATCAGTTTTTATACATATTTTCACATTTTAATCATACAAATTCTTAACATAGTACAAAAGTTGTGCTGAAATAGGAAACGTTGTTACCCTTCTTCAAAATAACCTGTAACAACACATAACTATAATAACAGGCAGTTTTTTACAGGGCTTTTCAGATGTCGATGTTTTCATTCGATGAACAAAGCGGCTATGTCACTTTGTGTGAGCATCCTCGAGATGCGGGTTTTCCTACTACGAGTTCTCAATTAATTGAATTACTTGAGCAGTCTCCTTATGCCAGCTACGAATATATTGATGCCAATATAGGCAAGTTGTTTATACCTAGCAGCCAATATCAAAACCAATCTTTAGTGGTTGCTAAAGCCGTTGATGCTCACCTTGAAGTAAAAGTCGATGCTAAAAACATGGTGGTTGAAGCAAGCTTAACAACAGCCCGTGGCGGTAAAATTGTTAGCATGGATATGGCGCAAGAGGTGCTTGCAGAGGCGGGAGTGATTAAAGGCATTAGTTTACGTGCCCTTGATACCTTTTTAGGCCAACAATTTAAGCAACCACCCGGCGCCCATTACACCGCAATTGTTGCCCATGGCAGAATGCCTAAAGAAGGCACCGATGCTAAATTCGTACGCTTATGCTCTACAGCACAAGACCGCGTTCTTAGCCCGCAAGCGACCTCTGGCGGTAAAGTCGACATGCGTAATTTAGGTGCCATTATTACCGTTAAGCCGGGTACACCATTAATGCAGCGAGTTCCTGCAACACCCGGTGAAGATGGCTTTACTGTGTTTGGTGATGTAATGCCTGCAAAACCTGGTAAAGACTTACCTCTTGAGCCATTCGAAGGAACGCGCATCGATCCAAACAATAGCGATATGTTGATTGCCGATGCTAAGGGCGTGCCTGTTGCCCTACCCCGCGGTATGCGCGTGGACGACGTATTGTGCTTTCATCATGTTGATGTAAGTACGGGCCATGTCGAATTTGATGGTAGTGTCATTATCAGCGGTGATGTAAAAGATGGTATGCGCGTCAAAGCCACGGGTGATGTGACGGTATTAGGCTTTGTTGAATCAGCCACAATTGAAAGTAAAAGTGAAGTCACCGTGATGCTTGGGGCTGTTGGCAGAAAGCGTGAAAACGTTGAAAACTTTACCTGCAACATCACGGCTTCGCGCACTATCTCAGTGGGTTATGCTCAGTACTGTCATATAAAAACAGAGCAAGATTTATTCATTGAACGCCAGGCTTTGCATTGTGATTTAAGTGCTCGCCGCCTTATTCGAGTTGGCAAAGCCAATAACCCGCGAGGCAAAATTATTGGTGGCAATATTTTAGATGCGATGCGAATAGAAACCGGCGAGCTTGGTGCGCCATCAGGCACTAAAACACGGGTTTTCATTGCTCAGTATTGGCATGATTTACGCCAAAAGCAGCAGCAAATTAATGACTTTGAAAAGTTATTAGCGACAAAAGCAGCTGCCTTACAGCAAGCACGCAAAAAGGCCAATAAAATACCCGACCCAGCTCAACGGGCGCATTATATTAAAAAGATCACTGCCAGCGAGCAGCAGATTAAAATTAAAACAGCCAACACCAAGAAAAAGAAACACTTAGTGAAAATTAAGATCGCGCGCTTATTAGCAACAAGTCGCTTAAAAGTGAATGAATTAATGCATCCAGGGGTGGAGCTTAAGATAGCGCAAGAGAGTAAACAGTTTTCACGTATTTACCCTCCTAACATGGTGCGTTTTTTTGAAGGTAAGATCACTCAGTCGTTTTAACGGCTGAGTCTTGCTCTTCTTCATTTGCTTCGATTTCAGGCAATGGCCAACCGCCGAGTTGTTGCCAGCGATTAACGATTAAACAAAACAGTTCTGCTGTGCGTTCGGTATCATAAAGTGCTGAGTGAGCTTGTTTATTATCAAACTCAATACCTGCCGCCCTACACGCTTTAGCTAATACTGTTTGCCCCAGTGCAAGACCTGCCAATGATGTGGTATCAAAACTAACAAATGGATGAAATGGCGTGCGCTTAATTTTACAACGCTCAATGGCGGCATTTAAAAAGCCGTGATCAAACGCTGCATTATGTGCTACTACCACTGAACGCTGACAACCCGCTGCTTTTTGTGCCTTGCGCACAACTTTACAGATTTCTTTAATCGCTTCTTCTTCAGGCACCGCTCCACGCAGCGCAGAAAAAGGATCAATACCATTAAACTCAATGGCCGCTTGTTCAATATTCGCGCCTTCAAATGGCTCAACATGAAAATGCACAGTATGATCAATACTTAACACGCCGTCGTCATCCATTTTCAGTACAGATGCAGCAATTTCTAATAACGCATCGGTTTCTTTATTAAAACCTGCGGTTTCAACATCAATCACAACAGGAAAAAAGCCACGAAAGCGTTTTGCGAAAAGAGTTTGTTCAGTATTTTCCATAGTCTTCTTGGTTTGCCAGTGTAAGCTGGCTATTATGTCAAAAACCACGGCTACTCTGCTAGAGTAAATAGTGTGAAATCGCAGATTCTTACTGAGTTTTTAGGCACATTACTTGCTTTATATTAATCAGCTAGCCCTGTGTTTAGTATGCTGAAGCAATTAAACACAAAAATTGCCAATTATTTGGCATTGATGATTTGTTGGAGAATTACCGTGATGAAGCTTTCATTACTTCCTTTAAGCCTAGGCCTATTAACCTCAGTTGCAAGTATAAATGCGCATGCAGCCATGCGTGAGTATACCGCTAATGCTGATATGTCGAACTGGCAAATGGTTAAAACTTCTCGCTTAGAATGCCAATTAAATCATGAAGTTCCTTACTATGGTGAAGCAATTTTCAGCACCACTGCCAGTAAAAATAAAGACGTAAACTTTAACCTTGATATGGTCGTACGCCCAGACAATTACAGTATTGCTGGCCTAAAAGCCGTACCACCTAGCTGGCGTGCAGGTATGCCTGCTCGCGACTTAGCAAATATGAAGCTATTACGTAAGTTTGACGGCGAGCTTGGCAACAAAACTGCTTGGGAAATGCTCACCGAACTTGAAAAAGGTTACCAACCGACATTTTATTACCAAGACTGGCAAAACAGTGCCGATAAAATTGCCGTTGGTTTATCGAGTGTCAACTTTAAGCAAGCTTATTGGGCGTTTTTACAGTGCCGAGATGCAATGCTGCCTTACAGCTTTGAAGATATTTCGTTCACAGTGATGAACTATGAGCCTAATACCAGCAAGCTGACTAAATCATCACAAAAACGCTTAGATAAAATTGGCGAATACTTAAAGTACGACACCAACATCGAATCTATTTCAATATCTTCTTACACCGACAGCTACGGTGGTCGCTGGAACAACCTCGAATTATCAAAAAAACGCGCTAAAGCGATTAAGGATTACATTGTTAGCTTAGGGGTCGATGAAAGCAAAGTAGATACCGATGGTTACGGTGAAAAGCGCCATGTTGCTAGCAACGACAACATTTTAGACAGAAATAAAAACCGTCGTTTAGTCATTCAAATTGCAAAAATGTAGCCGCTGAAGCGGCTACTAGCTTTAACTCATTTCTACCGACTTCACGCGCTTAAAGCGCTTTAACCACTTATCGCCAAATTGAAAAAATGCGAGGCTAATCATAATGATGGTCGCACCAACAATCAGTGCTTGGTCAATAGGCTCATTATTAAGTAAACCACCAATCGCGATTGCAAAACTTGGTGTGATCAAGGTTGTTAATGCGACCGTGCTTGCGTTCAACTTCTGCAATACATGAAAATACGCCAGCGCACCAATTAGTGAGCCAAACACGCCTAAGTAAACAATTGAGTACAGTGATTTTGCACTCCACATCTGGCTATTAAGTTGGCCATCTACCAGCAACCAAGTAATAAAAAACAGAGGTGTTACAAAAACCAACGCGCCAAATGTGGTAGCCATTGGATGAATAGCAATTCTTACCCGTTTGATCATCACACCGCTCAAACTAAAAAAGCACACTGCCATAAATACATATAACAGGCCACTAAGCTGCTCTACTCCCCCTTGAATATGGCGTTGGCTTACTAAAAATAAACCAATTAAGGCACAGCCAAGTGCGCCAAGCTTAATGGCGCTAAACTTAGGCTCGTTCAAGATTTTTTGCGCAAGTAAGCCCGATAAAATTGGTGCAAGGCCAAACATTAATGATATTAACCCAGAAGGCACTGTTTTAGCGGCCATGTAACTTAATAACATGCCCCCAAAAATACCTATGCTTGAATAGCCATAAAGGAATAAAGCACGGCGATGCCAGGGCACTCGGATATTGGCAACAACAACGACAAACGAAGCCAACACCAGCCCCACCAGCATGCGTAAAAACACAGCCAGGGTTGGTGCTACCGTTTCACTACTCCAAACAATACCCAGTGGTGTTGTTGACCAAATCACCACCATTAAAAAATATGAGGCTTTAACAGGCACTAGCTTATTCCTTTAAAAAGGCGAAAAAAGCGGAAGAAAATTTAAAAGGGAAATAACCAACCGCTTAGAACGCGGTTAGTAAAACTTACTTAATTAACCGCAGCAAATAACAGACCATACGACTAATGAGGTCAGGCGCATACAATTGTTTGTTGGTCGTTGGTTTAGCTGCATCATGGTATTTAATAAAGTAAGTTGAAGAAGCTTAAGAATCCGCCTAAATGATTATTTTGTCAACATGAATACTCATGCTATTTGGCAAAAAGTTTTTTGCTGATTTCAACAGCCTGTTTGCACATGTAAATCATAGGTTACATTTAATTTCTTTGATTTATAACAAAACTATTTAAGTTTTGTTAAACAAGTTATATCTTTCTTGCCTCTCACGAAGTTTAAGGGGCAAAAAGTGCTTAAAAATAAAACAATAGGTAGCATGTTAATTGTTGCTGGCACCACCATAGGTGCAGGGATGCTGGCATTGCCTATCGCCTCCGCAGGGCTTGGTTTCACAACAGCGTTATCACTTATCTTACTTACATGGGTTTTAATGACCTACACAGCATTACTAATGCTAGAGCTGCATCAATATGCCGACAGAGATGCAACCCTCAATACGTTAGCTAAGTCATGGTTAGGTAAACGTGGGCAATGGGTCGCTAACTTTTCTGTGATGTTTTTGTTTTACGCATTATGCGCTGCGTATATCGCAGGTGGTGGTGCGCAATTACAAGAAAAGCTCAACAATGGTTTATCGCTTTCTTTAGCGCCGCAAGTTGGCTCAGTTATTCTGGCTGTTGTGATTGGTACTGTGGTGACACTCGGTACCAGCAAAGTCGATAAACTTAACCGCGTACTTTTCACTATTAAAGTATGCGTACTAGCCAGCTTATTTTATATGCTGACACCTTATGTTCATGGCCAACACTTACTTGAAATGCCTATTGAACAAGGTCTGATTTTATCTGCAATTCCAGTGGTGTTTACCTCATTTGGTTTTCATGGCTCTATTCCATCGATTGTGAAATACGTGGGTTTAGATATCAAAACACTTCGTAAAGTAATGGTGGCAGGTGCCGCATTGCCTTTAGTAATTTACATTTTTTGGCAATTACTTAGCCAAGGCATGATGAGTCAAAGCGACTTGCTACAAAGCCAAGGGTTACCCGGTTTTGTAAGCAGTGTTGCTAGCATTGCTCACAGCCCACACGTTGCCACCGCTGTGAACATTTTTGCTGATTTAGCGCTGGCCACGTCTTTCTTAGGGGTGAGTTTAGGTTTGTTCGACTTTTTTGCTGATGCATTTAAAAAAGGTGATGGTAGTAAAGATCGTATCAAAACAGCCTTGATCACCTTTATTCCACCGCTAGGCTTTGCGCTATTCTATCCACAAGGGTTTATTATGGCACTTGGCTACGCCGCCATTGCGCTGGTTATTTTAGCGGTGTTTTTACCTGTAGCTATGGTCTATAAGCAACGAAGCAGCAAACCTGATGCGGGTTACCAAGTTAAAGGCGGTAATATTGGCTTAGCACTGGCCGCCCTGTTTGGTGTGCTTATTATTAGTGCTCAAGGTTTACAAATGGCGGGGCTTATTCCAGCGATTGGTTAAACAGCTCATCAAAAAAAGCACCCGAAGGTGCTTTTTTTGTGTCTGATTTAAGATTTAATTAAAACACCATCGCCTTACCACGGCCAGATGCTTCAGAGGCTGCATCTAATTTACCGTCTTTATTGATGATCACATGCATATCACCAAAATGGCGTTCATCAAGTGTATAACCCATCTTCTCAAGCGCTTTAACAACCTTTGGTTCAAGACCTGTGTGGTATCTAATCACATTTTTAGGCCATAACTGGTGATGAAAGCGTGGGCTGTCTACCACTTGCTCTGCTGTCATATCAAATTCAACCGCATTTAAAATTGACTCATACACAGAGCTAATAATCGTGGTACCACCCGGAGAGCCAGTTACCATTTTAACTTTGTTATCCTGAAGTAGAATGGTCGGTGTCATTGAGCTCAACATGCGTTTATGGGGTTGAATTTCGTTAGCTTTACCACCAATTGCACCAAATACATTCATCACACCTGGCTTGGCACTAAAGTCATCCATTTCATCATTCAAAATAAATCCTGCGCCCGATACAACCACGCCGCTACCAAAACTTAAGTTGATGGTCGTGGTATTCGCAACAGCATTGCCCCACTTATCTAGAATAGAAAAATGCGTTGTTTGCTCACTTTCGTGTAAACCTGGTTTGATGTTCTCGGTAGTTGAAATGGCATCTGGGCGAATTGTACTTGCACGATTGCTAAGATAATCATCTGCAAGTAGAGCTGTTTTTGGCACCTCATAAAAATCTGGGTCACCTAAATATTCAGCTCTGTCGGCAAATACGCGTTTACCTACTTCAGCCAAAATATGAACATAGGTGGTCGAGTTGTGCTCAAGCGTTCCTTTTGGCTTTGCCAAGTCGTACATTTTTAACCATTGTAAAATAGCAATACCACCTGAACTTGGCGGTGGCGATGTGAGCACTTCGTAACCGCGCCAATTACCTTTAATCGGTGTACGCGATTTAGCTTCATAAGCTTTTAAGTCTTGCTCAGTGATAATACCGCCGTGTTGCTTCATAAACGTCGCAATGATCTTTGCTGTCTCACCTTCGTAGAAACCAGCTTTACCTTGATCACGAATACGTTTTAGTGTGGCGGCAAGTTCCGGCTGTTTAAATACCTTATTTGCTTTGGCATCAGCAAAGTAATCGGCAAAGTTAATGTTTACCGATTTTTTGGCCATTCGCGCAATGTAACGTTCGATACTTGCGGCTAGCTTAGGATGCACAATAAAGCCCTGCTCGGCTAATTTAACCGCAGGCTCTAGCAGAGTCTTCCACTCTAAGCTGCCGTGCTTTTGATGGGCAAGCCACATTCCAGCAACACTGCCCGGAACTCCACTTGCGTGAATACCGTACACTGACATGTTATCAATAACATCACCTTTATCATCAAGGTACATATCGCGATGAGCTGCAGCAGGGGCTGTTTCACGGTAATCAATAAAATCACCTTTGCCATCTTTTTGGATCAGCATAAACCCGCCACCACCTATATTTCCGGCTTCTGGTAAAGTCACTGCTAATACAAACTGTGCCGCAATTGCCGCATCAACGGCGTTACCGCCTTGCTCTAAAATAGCCCGTGCCGTATCACTGCTGTAGCTATCAGGCATTGCGACAGCTGCTTGTTTTGCAAAACTTGACGGATGAAAGAATATCGCGGTAACGATCAACAGATGTGCCGCGTATTTGACTAAATTTGCCATGGTACTTCCTTTTTCTTGATGTTATTTTAACCATTTAGACATGTGTAACCCTTAAGGTCAATTAGTTACGATTAACTTAGCTAAGCTGCTCTTTAGGGCATGAATAAAGTACTGCAGGTAATTCACCTTGCTCATCTTTATGGTTGTAGTTTTTTACAAACTTGAGGCCTAGTTTTTCCATCACCTTTATTGAGCCCAGGTTATCTTTAAGTGCTGTGGCACTGAGCGACTTTACTTCCTCTGGCTCGCTAACTGCTTTGGCAATGGCAAGTGCGGCCTCTGACGCATAGCCTTTGCCCCAGCTCATTTTTTTAAAGCGCCAGCCAATTTCTAAATCACTAAAATCAGGCTGTTCAAAAAAGCCCATAGGCCTGACTAATACCCAACCGATAAATTCATTGCTCTCGATGATATTTACTTGCCAAAGCCCCCACCCTTTTTGCTCATTTCTATAGGCATTCAAGCGTGGAATAAACACCTCTTTAATGCCCTGCATAGTGGATACTTTGCCGCGAGTGAGATGTTTCATTACCTCAGGGTCGTTATCTAGCTCATAAAGTAGCTCGGCATCATTTTCATCCATTAACCGAAAACTTAATCGTGCTGTTCTAGCTATATTCATTTTTTATTGCTTATACTGCTTTATAGTTGATTAACCATTAGAGAAAAATATGAACAAATTAGCAAGCTTAGTTTTATTAGGCTGTATTGCCTTAACAGGTTGTGATGACGCAGAGCAAGCCAAGAAAGATGCCAGCGAAGCAAAAGAAGAAGTAAAGCAAGCCCTAAATGATGCTTGGAGCGACGTAAAAGACGCCACCAATGAGTTTAACGACGACTCACTGCAAGAGTTACTCGAAGAGAGTAAGAAAATGGGCTTGAGCATGTATGACGACGGTAAAGAAATTGCCTTAGATGCATGGATTGAGAGTAAAGAAGCGGCTGGTGAGCTGTCTGAAAAAACCAAGCAAAAAGCAAAAGAACTGGCTGAAGAATTAAGAGAAGCGCGCGAAAAACGCGAGCAAGAGAAAAATAATTAAAAAGAAAGGGCAAGTATTTACTTGCCCTTTTTTGTTAGTGATTAAAGCTCAAATTCTTTTTTGAATTTTAAGCCAAATTCACTACGGTCATTGCTGCGCATTACGCCAACAAAACCAGATTGTTGTAAACGACCCACATCGTATACTTCGTTTAACACGTTCTCACCGTAAAGAGTCACTTCAAAGTCACCGTTCGGGTTTAAGTAAGAAATGTTGAAACCCACTAATTCACGAGAATCAATGTGTTCACTTTGGTTGTAAACTGATTGACCTTGCATATCGCTACGGTATGAATAGTTAGCGTTAACTGCCACTGTGCCACCGTTACTTAAATCAATGAAATAAGAAGGTGCGACCATCACAGTCCAACGTGGTGTTAGTGCTGGTGAGTCACCTTTACCAATACCTAATACACCGTCATCTACTTCTGTGATTTCTGAATCTAGGTAACCAATTGCGCTACGTAGCGTAAAGTCATCAGTAAATGCAATTGTTGTCTCAAGCTCGATACCTTGTGCTTTAGACTCACCCGCATTTTCTACGATAGTAACGAAACCGCCACCTGCAGTTGGATCTGAGAATGGTAATGCTAGGTCTGTGTAATCAGTAACAAACACAGCAAGCATCATAGATACATCTTCATGTACCTGACCTTTTAGGCCAAGCTCATAGTTAATTGCTTTTGTTTCATCGAAAGAAACAAATTGATCAGGACCACCAAATGGACGCGGTGGGAAACCACCTGTTTGATAACCTTTTTGGATTTGGCCATACACGTTCATGTTATTGCTAAGCTGGTACGACGCATTTAAATCCCATGTTACCGCATCAAAATCAGCACTTACGTATTTGCGAGTTGCAAACGTTGGGAATAAGGCATCGGCTTCTTTTTTATCTTTCGAATAACGTAGACCACCGCCCACAGTTAAATCATCGCTTAGGTCATAGCTTGCATTGATATAAGCTGCGTATGAGTTAGTCTCTTGGTTGATATCAAAGTAACCATAATCACCAAAAGACGCTGTAGTACCATCATTCAGAAGACCATCAGGTGTGTTGAATGGGCTAAATACAAACGGGCCAGAGCTTGTGAAGCCATCTTCATTAAAGAAGTATAAGCCAGACACAAAGTCCATATTATCGAAGCTACCATTTAACTGGATTTCGAATGAATATTGATCTGCGCCGCCTTCTTCTGGGAATTCAGATAAGTTAAGGGCAACAGCATCATCATCAAGACCCCCTTCGTATTCTGAGCTACGGTAGCTAGTGATGAACTTTGCTGTATACGTATTATTGATATCCCAGTCAGCTGTTAATGAAGTACCCCAGCCTGAATAAGCCGTCGACTCAATACCCGCTACCGTCGTTGCTAAGTCATCAGGATCGCTTGGTAACATGTCTTCAGTAAGTAATGGGAAATCACCATTGAATGGGTCATTCGGATCAAGTGGTGCCGTTAGTTCAATTGTGTATGGTGATTGGCCTGATTCGTTATCAACACCATCAATAGAGAACACAAAAGATAAGTCGCTGTTTGCTTGCCACTTAAGCGCCATACGACCACTTAACTCTTGCTCTTCACCAATTTCTTTTTCTGGGTTAGCAAGGTTAATTGCTTCACCTACACCATCGCGTTGCTTATAAGACACGCTTGCAGACATGCTTACAGTGTCGGTAAGGCTGTTATTAAAGTAAACGTCACCGGCTAAACGACCACGGCTACCTACTTTTGCATTTGTAGTCACAATGCCTTCATCACCAGGTTGCTTAGTAATAATATTTACTGCACCACCTAATGTGTTACGACCGTACAAAGTACCTTGTGGACCACGTAATACCTCTACACGCTCAACATTTGGTAATGATAAGTTAGAGCCCATTTGGCGACCAAGGTAAACACCGTCTAAGTAAACACCTACACCCGGATCAGTTGTGATCACGTGGTCTTGTAAACCAATACCACGAATAAATACAGATGCATGGGCCGCATTACCTACACCATAACGCGTGATATTTAGGTTAGGTACGTATTTACCAATGTCTTCTAGGTTGCTCATGTTCGCTTTATCAATCAGGTTTTCACCGATTGATGTCACTGCGGTTGGCGACTCAAAAATGCTTTCTGTACGCTTACGCGCTGTTACTTCGATTTTTTCAAAAGCATCTTGTTTAGCAGTGGTTTTTTCTTGCTCAGCAAAGGCTGAAGTAGATAATGCAGCAACAATAGCTACAGTTAACTGTGAGAGGTGACGTAATTTCAATTAAAACTCCAAAGGATACCGTGTGTGTGTATTTTTACCCGTAAATTTCAGGCATAAAAAAAGACGCTTAGCTATAAGCATCTTTCCTCTGGAGGGGTATTATATGTCAGTTTTGTGAAAATATGTATAATTATTTTGATTTTTATCAAAAACTGTATAAATAAACCACATTATCTCCATATTTTCGAATTATAAGCCACTAGATTCTTTACATAAAAGTAAATAAAAATAAATGTTTAGTTTTGTATTATCGCAGTAAACTTTCTGAATAACACAATTAAAATGAACAAAAAATGAACGTTATTTTTATTACTTTTCAATCAAGTAGAAATAAATTTCAGAAATTTCTCACCTTCAAAAGAGTACCTAGCTCAGGTAATGTTTAATAAAGTGCAGCCAAGTTAGCAAAAGCTAACTAAACAAAAATGTGCGCAAGATTTTCCTCTGTTGGAATTTCATTTTTTACACGTAATAATCAGCAACACAATTTACTTGTTATCATTTACCGATAGTTTTTGGCGTGAATATGGATTTTCTTTTTAATAAAAACGCGGCTGATTCTGTGTCATCAGCTTCAATTCTTCCCTACTGTATTGCGAATGATGATAAAACTCTGCTGCTTAATTACGACTCTTTAGACACTTTGACCAACCGTGAATTAATAAGTGAGTTTATGAAGACGCATGGATATCATCATCTGGTGATTTTTAATATGCCTGATAGAGCGGATGTGTTGCCATTAAAAGACTGGCCAAAGCTAAAAGGGTTATTTTTTAAAAACACCAAAACAGATATTTTTGAACAGGGACTGCAAGAAATTAAAAAGGGATCCTTGTGGTTTCCAAGAACGGTGAGCGATAAATGGATGAGAGTGATGCTCGAAACTGAGCAAAAAAATCAAATTCAATCAAACAACTTAACGTTTAAAGAATCTAAAGTACTGCACTTGCTTTCTTCTGGCGCGACTTGCCCTCAAATCGCCGATACTTTGTTTATTAGCGAAGCAACGGTGCGAGTTCATTTGCACAAGATTTACCAGAAGATTAATGTTAAAAACAAACAAAAAGCCTTACAGTGGTGCGAAAGGAACATGAATAAAATCAATAAACTTGCGGGCTAATTTGGAAGCGAATTGTATCTTGGTACTGTCCTGCAGCTTGATTACTAAATGCGGCTAATTTTATTTTTAAAGGGATTAAAAAATCTGTCTGCTTTGTAAACAAGAAACTTTTTTTCATTGCGTGATGTAGCTCAATATAATCCCCAGCAAGGGCCAGTGAGTAGTTAATCGTATAGTTGTTTTGGTAAAGCTCATGTACCAATTTACCTTTATTCTCTGACCAAATAGTCATTGCGACATCTGTATTTGCGACAACCAATAAACTAGGTAATAGGCTATATTCCTTTTGAGGTATAAGCTCTCCTAAGTCGATACTTGTACTAGCACTGTTATAACCTAAAAAAGACAGTGCTAAATGCGTCGGAATTGTTACGTCGAAGTCGTAATCTCGTTCATCAAGAGCTTCATTAAATTGATTTTTAAGTATTAGTTTAACTGTATCTTGATACTGACCAGCACGTGCGATGCTACCTTTTGCAATCACAAACCGTAAATCTGTTGTATTGTCAGAAATAACAAGGTTATTGACAGATGAGTTATTAAAAATCGAACTTGAGTTTCCAATGAAATAAGGGATGTGTTGATACTGACCACGCAATTGTTGGTTATTTTCACTCGAGACTTGCAAATAGTATGAACAACTTGTGTCGCCCTCTATGATTACTTTAATCTGCTTTTCAGCATCTTGATTTTGTAGTGTTCGGTAATCCTGTAAGTTATCGAATAGATGCTCAATTCTTTGTATCTTTGCAGAACACTGACCAAAACTCGCCGACGTATAAAATAGCGCATTAATTAAAAGTACTATAAATAGAAATCGCTTAATGTACATAAATCACTCCTTTATTATGCAGCTGTTGCTGTGTATCTATATCGATAATTAAGGGCTCATGGATGACATTTTTTAGCACAATTTGATATTGGCAAGGTTTTAGCCCAGTCAGTGCAAAACGCCCTGTTTTACTGGTAAAAAATAAGTAAGGCTCTGCTACTTGCTCGTCAATGCAACGCGCCTCACCGACTTGCAATGCAAGCGGTTCGTTTTCACTATTTTTTAAAGTTCCCAGCATGGAGATATTGTTCTGCGAACCTACTACAACATCATGGCCGCTTTTATAGGAAGGATAAAAAGTGATATTACCAGCGCCTAGGTCATAACCAGGTGCTAAGTCTTCAACATCAACCCCAATAGTGGCTCTGTCATAGGCATTCATATCGGTGAGTAACACGGTCTGCAGATCAGAGTTAGTGGCTAAATAATCTTCTTCTTGTAAACCTAACTTAATGGTTTTATCCGCTAAACTTGGGTGTGCACTAATCAAAGCAAAACTATTTTGAATAGGCTTACCCACCCCCCATTGAGAATCAGCAAATGCAATACTTGCTGCAGCACTGGCACGACTTTGATGAGACAACAGATTGCCATTTAAATGCTGGTAGTAAGTGCCATGGTCAAAACCTAATGATAATCTATTTGTATTGTATTGGCTGTTAAGATCAAACACGGCTTCGTTATTGTTATTTTTCTCTAAGCCTGCATGTAAATTTAGTGCACCAACAAAGCGCTGATTTTCATTTTGAGTAAACTCCAATCTGGATTTATCGTATTTAGATTGGTGCGATAACTTTAATCTTTGCCTTTGCGAAAACTGATAACTCAACGATAAGTTAAAACTCCACTGCTGATGTTGCTCTGTCTCTTGCCATTGTCCACCGAGTGAAAAATACCACTGATTCGTGTTAATTTTGCCTGAAACATTTACCCCCGTTGATTTTTCAAACTGTGTTTGCTCATGACGCCTAGAAACATTGGCAAAAATCGACGTTTGTATTGATGTTTCGCTCATAAAGTTGATATTTGCTTGGATAAAGTGCTGCCTAGAACTAGCAAGCGAGCTCAATTCATTATTGAAAGCTATCTGATAAAATTCAGGGTTACTGTATTCGTAGCCAATACTGAAATCAGCCCCCGACTGAGATAGCTGCCTAAATGAGCTATAGATAAGCCGATATGCATAGCCTTTAGCATCATCGAGATTAATTGCATTTTCAAATGCTAACTGCCCTATTGGGGTCGCAAATATTTGCTTAAGCCCTAGTTGCAGACTCTCTTCATTTCCTTGAGCTGAAAACCCAGCGGTCCAACTTGTTGAGATACCGTAGTTAATAAAGCCAGAAAATAAAGGCTGATCATAATCGTAGGCTAATTTATCTGTTAATTTTGCTGGGTAACCAAAGTGAAGTTCGTATTCAAGCTGCCCTTCAGAGAACAAATCGAGGCCTGTGGTAAGTGTAAAGTTGACCTCTTTTGTAACACCCGCATTATCCGTGATCTTCAAAACAATATGGTTATTACCCTCTATTAACGGAATATCGTCCAGAGAATAAATACCGGCAGGCAAGTTCAAGCGTCTAAATAAGCGATCATCAATATATACTTCAACAGAAGATGGGCTATCTAGCGTAAAGCGCTGCGATGCACTTGGCCGAATTGTTCTGTCAGAAACAAGAGTAAAATCATGGGCAAGCGACAGCCCAAGGATGCGAATTGTAGATTGAAAATAACTACCCGCACTGTAATTATCACCCAATGAAAAACGCATGCCATGAATGGGTAAATCATGTATTACTCGAGTACCTAATCGTTTAAAGTTGTTGTCACTTTGTGTATCTACGAACTGGGCTTCGTTTTCTATAACCCAACTTTTTAAGTTTAATACCGCTTCAGGCCTAATCGTTAACTGCTTTTGCTTTATATCTTGGGCTTGATTCGATTGATACACATAGCTGGAATACACATTAATGTAGCCACTGTAGTTTGCGCTTTTAATTGCTTGCTGCTGCTTTCGTTTTGACACTGCAGCAATACTTTTTTCTTTGATCATGCTCAGTGGCAAGGTTATGTTTAAGCTAAAATCAAGCATTTCGAACACAGTACCAATGCCCAATGTTTGAAGCTCTTCAATGTTTACCAAGCCTTTTTCATCAACAAGCATTTCTATGTGTTCAAGGGTTTGGGTATTTACAATTGGTCTTAAAAACACCATCAATTCTGAATGCTTTAATAGCAAGGTGTCATCTGGAGTCACCAGTAAGGAAATGTTTGCTTGAGGTTGCTTATTTAAGTAGCAGCTCACCGTGAGCTCAAGCTCTTTTGAGGTGGTATTTATTTTTGCATAGGCTAAACCAGCATTAAACAAAAACATACACACAGAGCAAAAAAGCAAACTACTGAGATAGCGCAACGTCTGGCGAGATAACTTCTGCATTAACGCTATCCTTTAACGGGATGAGCATCTGCTGTTTGCTTTCTGGCGCAAAGAACACGTCATAACCCGATGCTTTTAGTTGTTGTTTTTTAAATGAAGCGGTTTTTTGATGAGGCAAATATATCGTAAGATCATATTCGCTCAGGCGGGCGGCGCCCTTACCATTATTTGCTACCGTTATTTCACAGCTGTAATTACTGCATAAGCTCTTTTCGACAACAAGATCAGGTAAAAAGCTCTCTTGATGTACATGAACAATTAAATTCACATTAAGCAACATCGTCAGTTGTGGCTCAGACGCATTTGCAGAGTTTGACAGTGGTTGCTCAACTAAACTTATTTGATAGGTTTTATCTAGGCTCGGGGCTTCACTTACCCAGCGCAATTGGATTCGTTGACTTTCACCACGGTGCAATAACAATGTTGGAGGAAACACCCAAACAGGACTATTTTCGAGATAACGAAACATTGGCTCTGGACCAGAAAAATCAACCTCAAATATTTCTATATCAAAAGCGACTTCACGGTTAAATACATTATGTATCGTACTGTAGGTTACTTGCTGTGGCTTGGTTGGATCCAAGCTTAGTACCATTGGGCTTACTTCCACAGCAGTGCAGAACAGCGAATTAAATAAAATTAAAACAGCAAAGATACGCATTAAAATTGTACCTTTAACTTACTTTGCTCGGCTTTAAACTGCTTAGGTACTTTTAGTAAGACCTCACGAGAAGAGTGTGGCAATAAAAGCTTGCCTGATAATGCACGACTTAACTCTTCGCCAGCTAAGTTCATAGTGTCATCATGCTGTTCAATAAACCAAGTTGATTTAGATAAACGCAGTAATTTATTACCTTCATTTTTTAACCGTACTTTCCAAAGCCCTTCTTGCTGTTGCTGCTTTTGTTCAATTACAAGTTTTGCTGTAGCCCCTTCGGGTACCACAGTAAATAAGGTACGAAAGCTAGTCGCAATGCCAACACCCGATTGGTTCGATTCACCTGTATCAATCATTACTTGGTCAACGCCAATCCGGTATGATTTAGAGGCTGCTAAAATAGGATCGCCAACATAGCGAATTAAAATTGATTGAGACTTTCCAGGTGCAATAATGGTTGTCATTGGAAGTATGAAAAAATCTGCATCGTTTGTGGTCAGCTGCTCCTCACCCGAGGGTGTAATTTTTAAGTCAAATGCTGTTAACTCAATGGCGAGCGAAGCTGATGAATTGTTCATTACACGAATTGTTTGTTGTGCATTAGAGCCACTTGGCGCTAATTCAGCAACCATAGGCTGAACTTGAAATGCGACACTGTGAAATGAAAGAAGAAGTGAGAATAAATAGATAAGTCTGTGCATCATCCCTCCTTTGATGATAAGGCAGCCATAGGCTGCCTAAAATAACTTAGTTAGCTGTAACAGTTAGCATTAAAGTGTCTGAGTACGTTCCAGAAAATATTGGGTCTTCTGTAATAGTCAGTACAATCGTGCCAGGAATACCCCCTACTGCCAAAGCAGCAGAACCAGGTTGACTTTGTTCAGCGCTTTCATCGTTATCACCATCATCAGCAATAAGCGTAAAAGCAAATGGCGCTGCAGTTAACGCGGCGGTATAACCGACACCATCATCCTCGTCATCAGCGTTTTGTAAGTGCCCTTCAGACGTTGTTAATTTCAGTGTGGCACCATCTGAGTCATTGCATTGCAATTCAAAATCCAGTGTCGTCGTTTGATCTTTAGCAATACTTGGAAAGTAAGTCGATGTATCTAAATTACTTACCTCACAAACCGAAGCGACAGAACCGCTGATATTAATGTTTTCAGCAAGTGCAGCGCCTGACGAGAGCATTGCAATTGCAGATAGTGCGATTAGCTTTTTCATTCCACTATTCCTTATAAAATTATTAGCGACTACCAAACACCACCAGAGGCAATGGTTGGGGTCATTTCTATGCGCAAGATATCCTTGTATTCACCCGCATATATAAGTGGTTCGGCAAGCTGAAACTGAACATCCATCACCCGCTTAAACAAAATATCACTCACTGAGAATACTTGTTTGTTGTGAAGTTGCTCCGCCATATATGACTTTTTTAGCGCTGTATTCACAATTGACAAGCTCATTCTGTAGTTGTTAATCACATTGCTTTGCTGATGACGTAATCCACCATTTTGAGAGTGTATAGACACCTTCATAGGTGTATTGCAGTTGATTACCAATACCGTGTTAACTAAGCCACTCTCTGAAAACTGCAGTTCCGTCGATTGTGCTTCAAACCCACACTTTGCACTAACCTCTCCAGTTAGCGTCAAACTCACATCATCAAATGCAAAACAGGGATTAACCACACAAACTACTAGTAAGATCGGTAATAGCTTCATCGTTTAGCCACTTCACTTCCATATGAATTATCTCGTTAACAGTTTTAGATTATGTGAATTAGGATTTTAAAATTGTTGAATTTTGCTTAGATGCGTTTAAGCCGTTGACTTCGCAGTTTGATTAAGTGAATGAAAATTAAACGCCGAGATACTCCCACTAAAGCGAAAATAATTAACTCATTGCTTTTAATATCAAAAATAACTTGGATTTAATGATGTGCAGATTTACTTGATGGTTTTTCGCTAATTAATTCAAAAGTAGTTGTTAAACCTAATTAAACACTATTGAACTAAAACTGGTTCAATAATGGTTTTAGATCATTAAACAAACTCTTTTTGATTGAATAACAAACAAATAATGGTCTATGCTTTTATTTGACCCCATTTTGCAAGGAGCAAACTTTGAAATTACTCACCCTCTTACGTGCTGCAATTTTAATGGCAGTCACAGCGGTCTCGTTGACTGGTTGCCAGCTTACCTCAAGTGAATTACCTGCAATCAGTGATTCAGGAACAAAAAACTCAGGTCACGTTGTGTGGCATGATTTGATCACACCCAATTTGGAACAATCTCAAGCATTTTATAGCAGCGTGTTTGGTTGGCAATTCGAAGCCATTAACGACAGCTATACGCTGGCATCATTAGATGGAAAATTAATTGCTGGTATGGCAGAGCTTGATAATAAACAAAATGCCAGCCATTGGCTGAGCCTTATCAGTAGTAAAGACATCGCTGCCGTTAGTGAAAAAACTATCAAAGCCGGAGGTAAAGTCTTAGTAAGCAGTACCGAAATTAAAGGCCGTGGCACTATTGCTGTATTAGAAGACCCCCAAGGGGCTGTTTTTTCACTGATCAATACCGTAAATGGTGACCCTGAAACTCAGCAAACTGATAACGGCTGGATTTGGCAAGAAGTATGGAGTGATAACCCAGAGCAGAGCAAAGCCTTTTACCAATCACTTGGTAATTATTCAGCACAAAGTAAACCGCTTAGTAATGGCAATTACAGCTACTTAGCCCTAAATGGCACACCTGCGATTGGCTTTGTAAAAAAACCAGATGCCGAGATAGGTAACACATGGGTGAATTACATTAAAGTAGCCGATGTTGACGCGACCCTATTAAAAGTAACCGCCGCAGGCGGCATAGTTCTAATGGCACCAAATGACAAAGTACGAAGTGGCAGCGTCGCCATTATTCGTGATCCAGCGGGTGCTGGTATTGTAATTCAGGAGCAAATGTAATGAATAAAAAAATGATTCGCTTAGCAGCTCTTGCGGCTGCAATGTTAGCTTTAAATGCCTGCACCCCATATGCAAGCCTAGATATTAATGCGCCATTTAAAGTAGGTCCTGTGTACGTTAACCCAAGTATTGGCATTGGCGGTACACTTTAATCAATTTCAGGGCGCTGCGTTTTAAACAAAGCGTCCTATTCATTAGTGTTTTACTTTTAAGCGTTGCACCTGAGTCAATACATCTTCAGCCTTGGCGCCTAGGTAAACGTAAATTGCCAGAGCAATCAACAGACCTACCACAGCAAACATCATCAATACAGCAGGTATAACGTACTCAGTTTGCCCGAGCGCTGCTTTAAACATGGTTAGTAAGGCTTCTATCGATACTGCGATCAAAATTGTTGAGATAAAGCGTGTGATCGTTCGTCTTGTTGAGCTGTGGCGAAAAATATCCTTATGCATGAGGATTTCTTCTTCTAGAATTGTTTTGCCTAAATCAAAAATGGCCAACGCTAAAGTAACAAAGATAATAATGGTAAATGGTTTAAGCGGGTCTGACTGAGTGTCTTCGCTTATGACTAAGTCCACCATACCGGCAAACACTTTATATAACAGGTAAAATACCAAACAGAATAAGCAAACTACAATCAGGCCATAACCTACCTTAAAGTAAGGTGTCATTCTGGCTCGCTTGGTGTCTCCCATAATAAATTCAATCAGCTCTGTTAAACACACATCGATAACCAAAAACTGCTGTTCATCGTTGCCTGAAGGGATTGTTTTGATCACTGAGATACAAAGGTGTTTAGTCGCTGTCGAAATATATGGCGAAGTAAAGTGCGGAACAGGCGCAGCAGAGGCGACTAAAAAATAAGGTCGAGCGCTTAAATCTTGCCCAGCTCCAACATTACCTAGTTTCTTGTTGTACTGACGCTTAAAACAAACATTATCACCTTGCTGAATGCCTTGCTCATTCAAACAATATTGTAATTCTAGAAATGGGTATTGATTGACAAGCTGTTGATACGCTTGCTTGTTAGTCAACGATGCCTGAACACTGGCAAGTATAGAAAGAAGCAGTTCATGAATAAGCTGTTGTTGCTCTTCATAACGTTCTATAGCACTTAAATAACTCATTCTGGCCATCTTGCTTCCTCAAAGTAGTAGAGATACTAACTCTAGTTAAGCAAGGAAGACTCCAATTTTTATTTCAATTAATAATCAATTAGTTAATTTCGGGCAGGGGAATGGCATTAGAATAAAAGCACTATAAAGGTGCGCATTTTGTTTTATGAAGCACTAAAACGAAAAAAGCTGTAACTCAGTGAGTTACAGCTTTTTAATTTTGGTGCGGATGGGGGGACTTGAACCCCCACGGCCGAAGCCACCACCCCCTCAAGATGGCGTGTCTACCAATTCCACCACATCCGCATACAATTCTGTATGTTGTTAAGCTTAACGTTTACTTGAGGAGTGAAAACTGCTTAACGATAATTAGCAAAGCTAATTAGTTAGGTACGTCAGACGTTTTATCTTCTGTCGCAGGCACATCAGATTGTGCTGGCGTTACAGTTTCAACAGCTGGCGCAGCTTCTAGGTTTTCCCACTCATCAGTCTTTTTGATTTGACCTGCAGTAAGGTTACCTAGAACAATACTTAGTACGAAGAAAATCGTCGCTAAGATTGTTGTTGTTTTAGTCATGAAGTTACCAGCACCTGATGAGCCAAATACGGTACCAGAAGCGCCAGCACCAAATGATGAACCCATATCTGCGCCTTTACCTTGTTGGATTAAAACCATACCAACTAATGCTAAAGCAACAATTAAATAAACTACTAATAAAATTTCGTACATCTTATACGGTCCCTTTTGCACTTTCACAGATAGCAGTAAATGAATCTGCTTTAAGACTCGCGCCACCAATAAGGCCGCCGTCTATATCTGGTTGTGCAAATAATAATTCGCTATTTTTTTCATTCACGCTACCACCATATAAGATGGTTAATTGCTGTGCTACGTCGCTATCTGAAGAAGCAATCTTCTCGCGGATAAACTTGTGCACGGCTTGCGCTTGCTCAGGAGAGGCAGTCTTACCTGTGCCAATGGCCCAAACGGGCTCGTATGCTACCACAGAATTCTTCAGTGCTGCTACACCTAATTTGCTAATTACAGCATCAATTTGAGCTGCAACCACTAATTCAGTTTCGTTTGCTTCACGTTGCTGCTCGCTTTCACCCACACATAGGATAGGAGTTAAGCCAACTTGCTGCGCTCGCGCAAACTTATCTGCAACAACTTCATCTGACTCACCGTAAATGCTACGACGTTCAGAGTGACCAACCAAGGTGTAAGTTGCCCCTAAGTCTTTTACTAACTGAGCATCTACTTCACCAGTAAAAGCACCAGCTTGGTTTTCAGAGACTGTTTGCGAACCAAACGTGACGTTTTGTTGCTGCAAAGAACTCAACAATGGGAATGGTGGAAACACCACTATATCCAGTTCATCCGATTGAACATTTTTGATAGCAGTTGATAACTGTTCAACAAGCTCTAGAGAGCCGTTCATTTTCCAATTACCTGCGACCATCGGCTTACGTGTTGCCATTATTCCACTCCACATTAGAAAGCGGGCAAGATACTAACTCGACTTGCCCAAAGTTACAAGAGGTTATTGTTATGCCTGGGTTTGTTTGCTCACAGTTTCGACAACTTCAGCTATTTTACGTGCACTATTAAGCACAACTTTTTCCTGCTCAGCTTCAACCATTACTCGCACAACAGGCTCAGTTCCTGATTTACGAAGTAATACTCGGCCTGTATCACCTAATTGCTCTTCAACATGAGCTACCATGTCAACTACAGCTTGATCTTGCGTCGGATCGGTACCTTGTGGGTAACGAACATTGATCATTTTCATTGGGTATTTTGTAAAACCAGCCCCTAAGTCTTGCAATGTTTTATTCTGCGCAACCATTGCTGCTAATACTTGCAAGCTTGAGATAATGCCATCACCCGTGCTGATTAAATCAAGGTTTAATACGTGACCTGAACTTTCACCGCCGATTTTCCAGCCATTTTCTTGCAGTAATTCCATCACGTAACGATCGCCTACTTTACTGCGAGCGAAACCAATACCGCGCGCTTTTAAGGCATTTTCTAGACCCATGTTTGACATCACAGTGCCAACGACACCACCACCTAAAATATCGTCATTTGCAGCTTGGCAAGCAATAATATAGACAATGTCATCACCATCAAATACACGACCATTGTGGTCAACCATCATTACTCGGTCACCATCACCATCGTAGGCAATACCAACATCAGCATTATGCTCTAATACTTTGCGTTTAAGCGTTTCAACATGGGTTGCACCACACTCTAGGTTGATATTTACCCCGTTTGGCTCGCAGGCGTGACAGATAACCTCAGCACCTAACTCACGCATTACTGACGGTGCAATATGGTATGTAGCACCATTTGCGCAATCGAGTACAATTTTTAGACCTTCTAGCGATAAGCCTTGTGGGAATTGGCTTTTACAAAACTCAATGTAGCGCCCATCAGCAGTTTCTAAACGACGCGCTTTACCAAGCTTATCAGAAGCAACGCAGGTCATTGGCTCATCCATCATAGCTTCGATTTCAAGCTCAACTTCATCAGGTAGCTTTAAGCCCCTGCTTGAAAAGAATTTAATACCGTTATCATGGTAAGGATTATGAGATGCACTAATTACAATACCCGCTTCAGCACGGAAAGTTTGCGTAAGATATGCAACTGCTGGTGTTGGCATTGGCCCTAACAAAACAACATCAATACCAGCAGCAATCAAACCTGCCTCAAGTGATGTTTCAAGCATATAGCCAGAAATGCGAGTATCTTTACCAATAATGACCTTTTTAGTGCCAATTTTTGATAAAACACGACCTGCAGCCCAACCAAGCTTTAGCGCAAATTCTGGAGTGATTGGGTACTCACCAACCATGCCTCGTACACCGTCCGTGCCAAAATATTTTCTTGTTTTACTCATTTGTAATTCCTTTAGTACATGCTTGCCAAACGTTAAGCACATCAACTGTTTCTTGTACGTCATGAACGCGAATGATTTTAGCACCATTTTGTGCTGCAATCAGCGCGCCGGCAAGGCTTCCCGCTAAGCGTTCATGTGTGTCTCTATTTAATAAATTACCGATCATTGATTTACGAGATAACCCCGCAAGAACCGGTAACTTGAATTGGTTAAATACATCAAACTTATTTAAAATTTCGTAATTATGAGCCAGTGTTTTACCAAAGCCAAAACCTGGGTCTAAAATAATACGTTGTTGCTGAATGCCCGCTTGCTCACACGCGGCTAAACGCTCTGCAAAAAATTCGTTAATGTCAGCAAATAAATCGTCATAATGTGGGTTACTTTGCATAGTGCGGGGCTGACCTTGCATATGCATTAAGCAAATTGCCACCTCTGGGTATTGTGCCAATACCTCTACCGCCTCAGGCTCCTGTAACGCTCTAACATCATTGATTATGTCAGCCCCTGCAATTATAGCTTGGCGCATTACTTCACTCTTGCTGGTATCAATGGAAATAATACAATCACTGCTTGCTCTAAGCGCTTTAACTAAAGGAATAACGCGTTCAAGTTCATCTTCAAGAGATACATCAGGTGCCCCTGGGCGAGTTGACTCACCACCTATATCAATTATTTTTGCACCTTGATTTAATAACGTATGAGCTTGTTTGACAGCGCTGTCTAGTTGGCAGTAACTTCCGCCATCAGAAAATGAATCAGGAGTGACATTTAGAATCCCCATCACCACTGGGGAGTCGAGGTGTAAAATACGACCTCGGGGTAATTTAAGAGCGGTCATTTTTACCTTCAAACTTCCATGCATTTGCTCAACAACGATAGTGAGCCAATTTTATGCTACAAAAAAGCCCCGGCATCCGGGGCTTTTGCTTATTATATTTTAACGACTATTCAGGTTTGTCATCAAGGCTTGTTTCATCCTTTTTTACTGAATCATCCGCTTTTGTCTCATTAACAATAGGCTCAGCCTTCGTACTAGGCTTTTTATCATCTGAGCGACGGTCATGAACATCACGCGGCTCACGTACAGGCTGACGAGCCATTAAGTCATCAATTTGACCCGCATCAATCGTCTCGTACTTCATTAGTGCATCTTTCATCGCATGTAAGATATCAATGTTATCTTTTAGGATTTGCTCTGCACGTTGATAGTTACGATCTGAGAATAAACGAACTTCTGTGTCGATCACTTTCGCTGTTTCATCAGACATGCTCATAGAGCGACTACCGCCGCCACCCATGTACATTTCGTTTTGATCTTCAGCGTAAAGTAATGGACCTAGTTTTTCACTAAGACCCCATTGAGTAACCATTTTACGAGCAATATCTGTTGCACGTTCAATATCGTTACTTGCACCAGTTGTCACTTTATCTTCACCGTAGATCAGCGCTTCAGCAATACGACCACCGTAAAGACTAGAGATCATTGACTCTAAAAGCTCTTTTGAGTGGCTCACACGGTCTTGCTCAGGCAAGTACATAGTAACACCTAACGCACGTCCACGAGGAATGATAGACACTTTATAAACTGGATCATGTTCAGGTACCATGCGACCAACAATCGCGTGACCCGCTTCATGGTAAGCAGTCATTTCTTTTTCCTGCTCACTCATCACCATGGTCTTGCGCTCTGCACCCATCATGATTTTATCTTTTGCAGCGTCAAACTCTGCCATGCTTACTACGCGTTTGTTACCACGAGCTGCATATAACGCGGCTTCGTTAACTAAGTTTGCAAGGTCAGCACCAGAGAAACCTGGCGTACCACGTGCAATAACTGCGGCTTCTACGTTGTCGCCTAGTGGCACTTTACGCATGTGAACTTTAAGGATTTGCTCACGGCCACGAATATCAGGAAGACCAACAACAACTTGGCGGTCAAAGCGACCAGGACGTAATAACGCAGGGTCTAATACATCTGGGCGGTTGGTTGCAGCGATAACGATAATACCTTCGTTACCTTCAAAGCCGTCCATTTCAACAAGCATTTGGTTTAGTGTTTGCTCACGCTCATCGTGACCACCACCCATGCCAGCGCCACGTTTACGGCCTACTGCATCGATTTCATCTATAAAGATGATACAAGGTGCTGCTTTTTTCGCTTGCTCAAACATGTCACGTACACGTGATGCACCAACACCTACAAACATTTCAACGAAATCAGAACCTGAAATTGTGAAAAACGGCACTTTAGCTTCACCAGCTACTGCTTTAGCAAGTAACGTTTTACCCGTACCTGGAGGACCAACCATCAACACGCCTTTCGGGATGCTACCACCTAGCTTTTGGAATTTTGATGGGTCACGTAAGAAGTCAACCAGCTCAGTTACATCTTCTTTCGCTTCGTCACAACCAGCGACATCAGCAAACGTCGTTTTAACTTGGTCTTCACTCATCAGGCGCGCTTTACTCTTACCGAAAGACATCGCGCCTTTACCGCCACCACCTTGCATTTGACGCATGAAGAAAATCCATACACCAATAAGCAGTAACATCGGGAACCAAGAGATTAAAATGCTGGCGAGGAATGACTGCTCTTCAGGCTTAACACCTTTTACATTAACGTTGCTTTTTAAAAGATCATTCAAGATGTCTTTATCATACATTGGCATGATAGTTTGAAAGCGTTCACCGTTAGTCTTGGTGCCTGTGATAGTACCAGATGTGCTTTCAATTGAGACCTCTTGGATAGCGCCACTACGAGCGTCGCTTACAAATTGAGTGTAACTTGTTTGGCGATCTGCCTGATCACCACCATTAAAGCTCTGAAACACTGACATTAGCACAACAGCAATGACCAGCCAGAGTATTAGATTTTTCGCCATATCGCTCAAGGAGTTAACCTCTTGTATCCAATTAATTTAAATTCAACTTAACGCAGCACAACTGTACTACAGTTTGTAGCCTGTCGCCACTATATAAACTTCCCGAGAACGGGCGCGTGATGCATCGGGCTTTCTAATTTTAACCGCTTTAAAGCTATTACGTACTTCCTGCAAGTATTGATCAAATCCTTCGCCTTGGAAGACTTTGACACAAAATGCACCATTTTTCTTTAAAACTTGGTGACACATATCTAATGCCAACTCAACTAAGTACATACTACCAGCTTGGTCAACAGATGTATTGCCGCTCATATTAGGTGCCATATCAGAAAAAACTACATCAACATTTTTTCCATCAATACGGGTCAATAGTGCATCAAGTACCGCTTCTTCACGAAAGTCGCCTTGTAAGAAGTCAACACCTGCTAAGGAATCCATAGGTAAGATATCACAAGCAATTACTTGACCTTTATCACCTACTTTTTCTGCTAAATATTGCGACCAACTACCTGGCGCAGCACCTAAATCAACCACCGTCATTGATGGTTTGATTAATTTATCTTTGTTTTGAATTTCGTCTAATTTGAATACCGCACGAGAACGCCAACCTTTCTTTTGCGCTTCGTGAACATAAGGATCGTCGAAATGTTCTTTCAGCCAACGCTTAGAACTGGCTGAATGTTTTTTATTTGCCATAAAATTAATACGTAACTAATTAGTAATATTCTCTAGATGGCGTTAGAATACCCTTAATTCAAGCCATATTCAGCAAAATTTGTAACATGATGAAATTATCGAACAAACAAAAGCAGTTTTTAAAAGGCCAAGCGCACAGTTTAAAACCTGTTGTATTACTTGGTGCAAACGGATTAACCGAAGGCGTTTTAGTTGAAATCCAAAGCGCTCTAGAAATTCATGAACTAATCAAAGTTAAAGTTCCTACAGATGAACGTGAAACTAAAACATTGATTTTTGATGCAATTGTTCGCGAGACAGGCGCAACGAAACTACAAACAATTGGCCATACAATTGTATTGTATCGCCAAAGCGAAGAGAAAAAGATTCAATTACCACGCGGTTAATCCTGCCTTGTGAAATTTCGAATCAGAAAAAGCCAGCAAATATGCTGGCTTTTTTGTAGGCAAAAATAATTTTGCATTAATTTGTAACTAAACTTTTTTAACTAGGCTATTTTTGCTCTCGCGTGTATTTAAGGACCCGATTAATAAACTCGGTAGTTAATTCATTAATTAACCCTGTTTCAGCATTTAGAACTAAGCTAAACCCTATGTTTAAATGCGGGAATACTACGATATCGCTGCGATAACCTTGTACCCAACCACTGTGGTAATAAAGTACTTCATCATCATAATTGTAAACACGCCAACCTAGTCCATAGTAAGCATCTTTAACATGACTTCGCCAAACTCGGCGACGAGTTTCTTTTTTGGTGTGTGTATAAGGACGGGTTTGTTTGATCAATGCTTCGAGTGGTAATACGTCAGGGTATTGCCCTAGCTGCGCATTTAACCAAATAGCCATGTCATTTGCGCTGGCGTTCACACCTGCAGCCGCAGGCACTTTATAGTAATTCTTCTTTAATCGTGATGTATACCAACGTTTTCGGCCGCGTACATGAGGGTGTGCATAGTTATTGTCTTTAACCATCCCCTCAAAACCAACACTGGCATCCACCATTTTTAAAGGCGCAAAGATATATTCTGAAATCCAATGTGTGTAATCCATCTGTGTTGATTGATAAATCACTGAGTCAATCAAACTAAACATCACATTTTGATAGCCGTAGCACTCGCTTGGTTTGCAGATAGGCTCAACCGTCAATAGCCGCTCGACAATATCTGGGTAACTCATACGCGACTCAATTAGGTTATCGTATGCATTAGGTACTAGGCCACTAGAATGACTAAGGATATGATAAATTTTTAAGTCATCTTTGTAAGCAGTATTAGAAAAAGCAGGAATAAACTTACTTATTGGGTCATCAATATTAAACTCCCCTTGCGCTGCAAGTTTAGCGGTTAATGAGCCTGCAAAGGTTTTAGAGACTGATGCCAATCGAAAGCGGGTATGTTTATCGACTTTGCGGCCTTTTTCTATTTTTGTTCGACCAATACCATTAATAAAATCATCATGACCAATATTTACAATCGCCAATGAACCACCCGGGATCCCTTTACTTTTTAATTTTCGGGTGAGGTGTTTATTATAATCAGCAACGAATGTTTGCCATTGCTTATCACTCGAAGCAGCTTCACCGCTAACTAAAAGCAGTGTTAAAGAAAAAAGAAAAGGAATTAAAGATAAGCTGTACTTCATTATTTATTTTTTTTATGCCTGTTTTGGAAGTTTCTCATAACATAATATCATGAACTTTTGTCTCGACTAACGTACAATACGTTCAATCTTAAATTTTTATGGGTAGACTATTTTTCATGCGCTTACTTGTAGTTTTGTTTTTTACTTTAATTTCAGCTGGTTGCGCCCTAAAACCTGAACCAGCTCCATTACTTTCGATGCCGAAGAAACCAAGCTTACAAAGCCAGCGTTTTCAAGTTGAGTACCAAACAGAGCATGCAGCTCCTAAAGTGAAGTCAGTACAGTTGCCTGCACATGCAGTGAGTAAAAACCAAACTGTGGTGATAGTTGCCGACAAAACCAGTGTGACTGATACCCTGTATGGTCAGCTTACTGAAGCACTTGCAGCCAAACAATTAAATGTAGTTAAAGAGGCTACTCAAGCAGATTATACCCTATCTATTCACCAGCTTGATCTTGAGCTTATAGAAGACACAGAATATCAATTGGTAACACCAGAAAAGCCTCTGCCTTTATTTGATGAAGTAGCAAAACAGTTTCCAGTTCAGCAATGTGCAACGATCTTAGGTCAAGTAAGCATGCGCTTAACTCATAGAAAAACCGGTGATGTTGTGTGGTTTGCAAAGTCATCAATTGACAGCGCAAGCTTTCACCGTGAGCCTCTGATCTACAGCTTTGAACAACAGCAGCTAATAAAGAATGAACTTGAAGTAGCGACTTTTGTACATGAACAAAACTCTGAAGAGGCACGTATGGCACGAGTTAACCAAGAAGTAACGATTCCTGCTTATCAAACGATTACGCGAATGAACGAATTTAAAAAGGAACAAGGACCGTGTAACCGTACAGAAATTAGTGCACTTACACCTATGATGCAGTACTACCTGAGCAGCATTTTAATCGATAAAATAAAAGTTCAGTAACTAACTTTTGCTGTTTGTCTGCCCATAGGCAAACAGCTTCCCTCCTTGAATTTGCAACACTTTCTTACACTTCCAATTTCTGTTACTACATTTTTTTACAGATTACAGGAACTCCTTAACAATATACTATAAGCTATTACCCTTTCTCACAGACAAGGAAGCAACATTGCGAGCTTACAGTGCCCTATTATTGATATGTTTAACCTTGCTTAGTAGCACAAGCCAAGCAAGTAACCGCTATTATGCAGACAATACTTTAGAGCCAAGTCAAGGCTTTGCATGGGACTGGGGCATTGGGTTAGGTTACTACATTGAAGACTCTTACCTTATTGGCATGGATTCATATAATGATGGCATAGAGCCAGACGTACACCTCGCAGTTTCTTACGACAGCTTTTACCTCGATTATGACCAAAGCCAACTTAGTGGCGGTTTAACATTAGGTTACAGCGTTATCGATAAATTTGAATGGGGCTTAGATATTGTCGGCACCAACATTCAATCTGGCTTTGATGAAACAGGCTTAAATATTTATGGTAACGAAGTAATTAAAGAGCTTGAAGGGATCAGAACACGCGACTACGACTTTGATGTAGGTCTTCGCCTATCACGTCGCTTTGAAAACTCGCAAATTTCATTTGAATACCTGCATGATATTTCAGGTGCACATAATGGCTGGGTAATGAATTCGTTTTTTAGCCAGATCATTCCTTGGCGAAATTGGGAGTTTCGCTCTGGTGTTGGCTTAAGTGCCTACTCAGCAGACTTTACAAATTACTACTTTGGCATTTCAGAAGCTGAAGCGCTAGAAACTCGCCCTGTATATAACCCAGATACCTCTTACAGCCTTATTTTTGAATTTCATGCAGAATACCCAATTAACAGACATTGGGTGTTTTTAACTGGTTGGTTATCGACTTGGTTTTCAAACGATATTCACCAAAGCCCTATAATTTCTCAAGAGTATCAGCATAAAGCCAAGGTAGGCGTGCGTTATGTTTTCTAAGTATTATTTGTGCTTTACCTTATTACTGTCAGGGCCATTACTCGCTGAGCAGCAATCTGTAGGTAAGAAAGATATTGAAAATGCGTTAGTTGCACTGCCCGACACTTGCGTAGCGCTGCGTGAAGGCAGAAATTGCTACGCAGAAGTTGATTTAACATGGCATCAAGAGCAAGTTGGTAACTACTGCTTACGTAATGCACAAAGCAAGCACATTATTCAGTGCTGGTTGATGCAACAAAAGGGCTTATTTAGATACCAATTTGATTCAGCAGAAACCATAGGTTTTGAACTTATAAGCAGTGATAACGGTAAGGTTGTTGCAAGCACTGAAATACAATTACAGTGGGTCTATCAAAATCGTCAAAAGAAACGTCGTTGGCGACTGTTCTAAGCAGGAGTAAATAATGGAACATTACGGAACTATCTTATTAGTAGAAGATGATATTTCTCTCGCCAATTGGGTTGCGGAATATTTAATTGAACAAGGCTACCAAACAACCATATGCCAACGTGGCGACCAAGTCGTTGAGCAGGTACGTAAAACAAACCCTGACTTAGTTTTGTTAGATATTATGCTTCCGGGTCAAGACGGTATTAGTGTGTGCCGTGATTTAAGACAGTTTTATCACGCCCCGATTATTATGCTCACCGCACGTGATGATGAAATGGATGAAGTGATTGGCCTTGAAGTTGGTGCCAGTGATTACATGATGAAACCCGTTCGCCCTCGCGCTTTATTAGCACGTATAAAAGCAGCACTTCGCTCTAAATCAGATACACACGAATCAAGCACAAGCTCTGAGCTTATTAATGTGGGTAAGTTATCAATCAATACTGAGTCACGTACCGTTTACTTTAATAATGATGAGGTTCATATCTCAAGCGCTGAGTACCTACTACTGCATTATTTAGCAAGTAATGCAGGTCAAGTGGTTTCACGTGATGCAGTGTTTAAGGCAACGAAAGGGCGCGAATATGATGGCTTAGACAGAAGTGTGGATGTGCTGATTTCATCATTACGTAAAAAATTTAATGATGACCCTCAGCACCCTGAAAAAATTAAAACTATCTGGGGCAAAGGCTATTTACTTGTTGCCACCGCTTGGCAATAACGACTCGCGCCTGTGAAAAAGTTTTATATCTCACTCCTTGGCAGTGCCCTGCTTTCAATCATCGTGTTGGGTTGGCTAATTGATGCTTTTAGCCAACAAACCCAAGCACCTCAGGATGTGTTTTCTAGCGAAACACAAATGATTAAAGGCTTTGCAAAGCAACTCGCTAAGTATGATGCTAAAGATCGTGAGCAAGCTATTGCGGATATTAACCAAAACTTTGCTGTGCAACTAGAGTATCGCCCTACACAGTCGCTTGCGCTACCTCATTCATTGTTAACACTAATGACCCAACCTAGTGGCCTTATCCTCGAAGATCAGCAAGGCTACTATTTACTTTACAGTGAAGCAGCTTTGGGCACACACCACTTAAAAATGCGTTTAGATAAAGACTTAACACACGAGCAAGGCAACGATGTATTACTCACCTTGTTGTTCTACGCTGGGTTATGCGTATTTATGGGCTTTATCATTGCGCCACTGGCCAAGCGTTTAACGGTATTAAACGAAGCGGCACAACGCTTTGCTAAAGGTGATTTAAAAAGCCGTATTCACTTATCTCACTTTACTTATATCAAAGATGTTGAGCTGACATTCAACCGTATGGCGAGTCAAATTGAAAAACTTCTTGATGAAAATAAGTTAATGGCATCAAGTTTATCTCACGATATTCGCACACCTATCGCCTGCTTAAGGTTTGGCCTTGAAGCAGCGCAAGACTGCCCTAATGACGAAAAGCGCCTTGAGTATCTTGCTCGAATGGAAAACGACTTAGACCAAATGGAGTCTATGCTAAAAAGTTACTTGGCATTTGCAACCCTTGAGCAAAAGGCAAATCAGTTGACCTTTAATCATTCTGATCTAGAAACCTATATTCTTACTTTAATACATCAAATTGAGCCCAAGCTTGAACAACAAGGCTTGCGCATTAATCACCTCGTTGAAGGCGGTGATATTTGTGCGGATTTACACTGGTTAGCTCGGGCCATTGTTAATTTATTAAGTAATGCTTGCGACTTTGCTAAATCAGAAATTTTACTCAGTGCTACGAGTACCAGTGAATCCGTTACCATAAAAATTGAAGATGACGGTCCGGGTGTCAGCGAACAAAACTGGCAAAAAGTATTTAGTCCATTTTTCCAAGAACAAACACATCGTAACCGGGATGGAGAAAGCTACGGGCTTGGCCTTGCTATCGTTGCGAAAGTTGTTGATTGGCATCATGGCACGGTCGAAGTATCAAAAAGTAAGCAGCTAGGTGGCGCGTGTTTTACTCTTTCAATTCAAAATAAAAGCCAATAAACATGTTTCATTTGTGTTAATTGTTTCGTATTGTAATGCGCAATTGCACGAATTCTACGCTGACAGCTCGCACATAACGAAGAACAACGAAAATGCGGATGATTAACCCTTTTTATTTAGTGTTAATTCGAGTAGATTGTCAGCGCCGTCACAAATAGAGAAGTAACAATAATATGAGCGCATCACGTGGGGAGTTCAGCTCCCGCTTTGGATTTATTATGGCTGCAGCAGGCTCTGCTGTTGGCTTAGGAAATATTTGGGGTTTCCCAACACAAACTGCAAGTAATGGCGGTGCCGCGTTTTTAGTGGCTTATTTAGTGTTAGCATTTTGTCTTGCTTATCCTGCTTTAATGGCTGAGTTAGTAATTGGTCGTCATGGTCAAGCTAATGCCGTCACTTCACTTCGAAAAGTAACTAATCAAGCATGGCAAAAGAAGTTCGCCTTCATGGTGGGTTTTGGCGGTATTATTTGTGCGGGTCTAATTTTAAGCTTCTATGCGATTGTGGCTGGCTGGATGCTGAGTGCGACCCTTGAACCTGTTGCACAATTAGCCGGTCAAGAGCAAGCTGGTACTTGGCTTAGTGAGCAGTCACTATCAAGAAACCTCCTATTCACTGCCGCATTTATTATTTTAACCGTCTCTATTATCTCTAAGGGCGTAGAAAACGGCATAGAAAAATGGTCTAAGCGCTTAATGCCTGCCCTGTTAGGGATTTTGTTTATGCTTATCATCTATGTAATGACGCAAGATGGCGCAATGGAAGGCCTAAAGGCGTATTTAGTGCCAGACTTTTCATCGATTTTAAACCCTGAGTTATTAGTGAATGCACTAGGACAAGCATTTTTCTCATTGTCGCTTGGTACCAGCGTAATGATCATCTACGGCTCATACATTAGCAAAAAAGAAAACTTAGTATCGTTAGGCGCTTATGTGACTTTAATCGATGTGTTCATTGCCTTTGTAGCGGGTTTACTCATTATTCCAGCTATGTATGTTGCTCAAGCTCAAGGCGTACAAATTTTCTCTGCTGAAGGCGCACTACTTTCAGAAGATACCTTAGTATTCCAAGTGCTGCCGGCACTATTCACTAGCATGGGTAATGTGGGTATTTTTGTTGGCTTTGCATTTTTTGCGTTAATGAGTATTGCAGCGTTAACCTCATCGATTTCGATGCTAGAAGCACCTGTTTCCTATGCTGTTGAACGCTTTGCGTTAAAGCGTGTGCAAGCTACATGGATCATTGGCGGTATTATTGCGCTCATTAGTTTTACAATTGTCTTTAACCTAGGCACCTTGTTTGGCTTTGTGATCACCTTAACCACTAAGATTGGTCAACCGATTCTAGGCTTAATGTGTTGTATTTTTGTTGGTTGGATTTGGCATCGCGCGTCACTGCTAAAAGAAATTCAACAAGGATGCCCTGAAGCTGCCAATAGCTTCTTCTGGAAAGTATGGCCATGGTATATCAAGTTTATTTGCCCACTAGCCATTTCGCTCGTATTTGCTAACTCTCTGTTAAGCTAACAAATGTTTATGTTTGAAGTGGCCATTTAGGCTACTTCAAACACATATCTTGATGTGGAATGCCATCTTCTAGGTAATCATCGCCCACATTTTCAAAACCAAATTGCTGATAAAACCCTGTTAAATAACACTGAGCACCAATCATAATCGCTTTGTCAGGCCAATGCTCTTTACATGTGTCTATCGCAGTTTGCACCAACTTACTCGCCAAACCTTCACCACGGAATTGCTCTGCTACCAGCACACGACCAAATGCGCTAAATTGCTCATTCTTTTTATAGCATCGTGCATAGGCTGCCACTTGTTGATCTTTAAACAAGAACACGTGCTGGGTCAGTTCATTGTTATCCACTTCGTCAATTTCTGGGTAAGGGCAAGTTTGTTCTACCACAAATACATCAACCCGCGCCCGTAAAATGGCAAATAATTCATCTTTACTGAGTTCACTATAACTTTTAACAGAAAACATAACTCTCCTTTTTGAAGACAAAAAACCCAGCCGTAGCTGGGTTTTAACTAACTTAACAGCAGTTAGCCTAAGCAAATAATCGTTCTAGCTGATCACACAGCTGCGACAGATTTACATGATCATGCTCAATGGTTAAATCGACATAACCATCCCCTCTAAAGGCACGATCAAGTTCAATGAGTACATGAGTTTTGTGAGCTTCAGGAACAAACGACAACTCTATCTCTTGTAGACCAAATAGGCTTCGGCTGTTTGGTCGATACTCTAGCTCTTGATAGCATCCCGAATGTGATTGAAATGTAGGTGCTCTTAAGAAGCCTTTTTCAACATCCGCTTTTACTAAGCTAAAGCCAAGTCTATCCATCGCTTCCATCAACGTGCTTACAGCATCGTTAGGATAAATATGAAGTGCATCACGATCAGTTGGATCAAGTGCTAAATCAATATCCAAGCCTGTTTCAAGCCACACATGTGATTGATTATAACCAGCATTAATTTCAGTGATCGGTGTTTCTGAATGCAGTCGCGCTTCAAATGGAATATGTTTTTCAGCACCTGCTGCAATCGTGCCGATATCTGTAATTCGCCACTTTTCAATTACATGGTTTGTAAAGTACTCACCATCTTCACCTTCGACTTTAACACGTGTCATCAGTGCTAAGTCTAAACCCGATATGTCTTGATCAACATCGCCGCCTTTAATAACAATAACGGCATTAAATTTTTGACCCGGTTGTAAATGCTCTGTCTCAAGTACAGTGTCAACTTTTGCTGCACCAATACCTACTGATGCAAGGATTTTCTTAAACATCTTTTCTCCTTAAGCCAGCTTCTAACCTATGGCTTAAATTCCTTTGTTAATGCATCTTAACCACAATTAAAAGCTAATGTCAGCGAAAAAATGATGCTTTTGGCGGATTAATCGATAAATCATGTATAAGTGCTTATTTTTTGAACTCTTACTGTCTGATATTGTTTTCCAACTACAAATATTTCGCTACACTTCTAACAAATGAAGTCAAAAGAAAAACTATGGAACTAATCTACTTTGCTACCGCGTTCGTTTGTGGCTTTGCTGTTTATCAGTTAAAGCTGCCACCTCTTATCGGCTTTTTATTAGCGGGTTTTGCACTCAACATATATGGATATAAGACAACCGAGCTGCTGAATACGTTGGCAAGCTTGGGTGTTACTTTGTTATTGTTTAGCATTGGCCTTAAGCTCAAAGTATCAAACTTAATAAAACCACAAGTTTGGGCGCCCGCCTCAATGCATATTGTTTTAAGCAGTACGCTATTTAGTGGTTTTATGTTGTTGCTAGGAGCCCTTGCACTGCCTTTATTTAACGAGCTTACTTGGCAAAGTGCATTGTTAGTCGGCTTTGCTTTTAGCTTCTCAAGCACCGTTTTTGCTGTAAAAGTGCTTGAAGAACGCGGTGAAATGGCAAGTCTCCATGGTAAAATCGCCATTGGTATTTTGGTTATGCAAGATATCTTTGCCGTTGTCTTCTTAGCCATCAGCACAGGTAAAGCACCTAACATTTGGGCTTTGGCATTATTAGTGGGTTTACCTATTTTACGCCCTGTGATGTTTTGGGTATTAAACCGCTCAAAGCATGGTGAGTTATTACCCCTGTTTGGTTTTTTCTTTGCGCTAATTATTGGCTATCAGGCCTTCGAATTTGCAGGTCTTAAAGGTGATTTAGGTGCGTTGATTATCGGTATGATGTTCGCATCGCATAAAAAAGCCGGTGAATTATCAAAGTCACTCCTTAATTTAAAAGACGTGTTGCTGGTTGGTTTTTTCTTAAATATTGGTTTGAATGCAGAGCTGACCAGCCATGCCGTGATTGTTGCACTCATCATTATTTTAGTTTTGCCTGTAAAAGTTGCACTTTATTATGTGCTAACAAACGCCTTCAAATTACGTGCTCGTACTTCACTATTAAGCGCGTTTAGCTTAGCTAATTACAGTGAATTTGGTTTAATTGTCTGCGCCGTTGCAGCCACCAGCAATATGATCACATCTGAATGGCTAGCCGTCATGGCTATCGCTGTGTCAATCACCTTTATACTCGCATCACCATTAAATAAACGCTCGAATGAAGTGTATGTAAAAATAGAACATTGGCTACTAAAATTTGAAAGCGACAGCCGTCTTGCAGAAGAGCTGCCAGTTAATCTAAATGACACTAAAATCGTAATCTTTGGTATGGGTCGAATTGGTACAGGTGCCTATGAAACAATCAGTCAAACTCACCCTAACCTTGTTGCTGGAATCGATATTAAGCCAGATGTTGTTGATAAGCATATTAAACGAGGCCGCCGGGTGCTACTTGCTGATGCCACTGACCCTGACTTTTGGCAACGGGTAAACCACTCACATGTAGGTATGGTGATGCTTGCAATGCCAAAACACATGCAAAATATTTTTGCCTTAGAGCAACTGCGTGCTTCTGGTTATGAAGGTCAAGTTACAGCCATTGCAAACTACCCAGATCAGCAAAAAGAACTAGAAGATATGGGGGTTGATTCCACATATAACTTCTATTTAGAAGCTGGTAGCGGCTTCGCAGAGCATGTAAAACAAAAACTTTTCTCTTAATGTAAAAAATAATTCTCGGTACCTTTTCATGGTACTGAGAATTATTTTCACTGTATTCAGTTAGTTGGCTAACTAGTTTTCACGACAAGCCAAATCAGTCCCTCTATTGGGTCAAGCTTATTTACAAAGCTTTACATCCAGATTAGCAATCAGGCTAAAAAAAAGAGTAGAATTAATTTCAAGGTGCTTAGCTAAGTATCTATTTTTAACACAAAAAAGTTTAACAGTGTTGTGTAGTGCCGCTGTTTTTAATTCAGCACTGTTAGGTGGATTGAGGTTGTTTAAATGAAAGATAAGTTTACCAACGAATTTTTAGCAAACACGGATGACGCACGTGCTGGGAAACTTTCAGATATTCAGCAGCAACTTGATGAGTTACAAAATAATGGCATGACTGCAATGGATATCAGAACAGTGCTATTCAACAAGATGCTCGATGTATATCAAGTACCAAGTGATCATTTTCTTCGTGACGGTGAGACACCAGAACGAATCGACGACCCAGCTATTGTCGTTAAGCTAAATAAACTTGGCTTCACGAAAAAGCGTCGTCACCAGCTACACTAATACGCCGTAATTAATTAGTGGTTGTTATTCTGAGGGCCTACATCCCTCACTAAATAGGCTGTTTCTTGCCCGTCACAGCCTATTTTCTCTCCTCTTTTTACCGTATCATCTAGCTTTAAAATTTCTTTGAGATAAAGATGGATACAGCTCAACTCAAACGCGCCATAAATACTAAGATGCCATTTGGAAAGTACGCTGGCCGCCCTTTATTGTTGCTGCCAGAGCCTTATTTAGTGTGGTTTAAACAGCAAGGATTTCCTGATTCCCAGTTGGGTGCACAGCTAGCAATGATGTATGAAGTGAAGCTCAATGGCCTTGAAAAAATGCTAATGCCATTATTAGATGAAAAATAATTAAACTTTTTTCGAACTTTTATAATTAATTGCGGTCTATTACTTTGCTACTTGTTTATTTTTGGTTTTAATCTTTAAAAAGCGCCCTAGGCGCTTTTTTTATGCCTGCAATTTAAAGCGAGTTACTTTTAAACAAATGAATAGTAAATTTAGCTCCACCTAATGGTGAGTCACACACCTCAGACTGCCCTTGATGCCAACTAACAATTTTAGCGACAATGGCAAGCCCTAACCCAAAGCCGCCAGTTTTCTTGTCACGACTTTTATCTAAACGAGTAAATGGCTTAAAAATACTTTGCCACTCAGATTTAGCGATCCCTGGGCCGTCGTCTTCAACACTTATTTGTATTGAATCCCCTAATTCTTCAACACTTACATGAATTTTATGGTTTGCGTATTTTTGTGCATTGCCCAATAGGTTTTGAATACAACGCGCCATAAAATGCTCGTCACACTCGTAGTAAAGCTGCTTGGGTGCAGTCAATGCTACCTCTATATCTGTAGCAAACTCGAGTTTATTCACCACACTATTGATAAGCGCTGTTAGGTCACAGGAACGGGGCTTTAAGCTTGGTTGGTGTGAATCAAGTCGTGCGTATTCAAGCATTTCTGACACCAGTGCTTCAAGCTCTGTAATATCAGCCTGCATGTTATCAATGTAAGTGTAGGATTTTTCATTCTCGATTTGCTCTTCGAGCATGGCAACAGCAAACTTTAAACGCGCAAGGGGCGTTCTAAACTCATGAGAAACGGAAGAAGTTAGTTCTTGCTGCGCAGCCAGTAGATACTGAATACGCTCTTGCATCGCGTTTAGGGTATCAGTAATCGGCAGAAAAAATGATTTTGAGGCATCGTGAAGCTCAAAGTCTTGCGATCCTCCTACAGCTTCACAGGCGAGCGTCAATTTATTAAAGTCACGCCAAAGCAATAGACTCCAAAGTCCAATTGGCAAGCCAATCACGGTCAATAATAAAAAGTAAGGCCAAACAGAGCTAAAGTTTGGATTTTCAACTGAAAGTGGGCCTACATGTAAAAGCTGAGTGTCATTAAGGGCTATGTACCAAACCACTTTTTGTTCTTGATTGAACAAATACAGGTAATGGTCATTTTTGAGCTGTGTTTTTAGATCTTCAGGAAGTGCTAGATCGGTGAGGTTAATTATCTCGCTTTCGAATTCTTGCTGGAGTGTCGCTAAACCATTTTCAGATTGGCTTAATAACCACAGAGATTTACCAAATTCTTGGTCAAGGGCTATTTGTTGTTGGGTTTCTTCGTAGGGCCATAACTGCTCTATGACCCCACTAACTAGAAACAGAGAAACTATTATATAAAGATATAAGCTAGCAAATAGTTTCCCCATTAAAAATTACATATCCCATGCGTCAGATACAAAAAGGTAACCCTGTCCCCAAACTGTTTTAATTCGGTATGGTTTATCACTGTTATCACCTAATTTCTTACGGATACGCGATACACGTACGTCAACGGTTCGGTCTAAACCATCATATTGACGACCAATCATGTGTTGATGAACATGCTCACGACTTAACACTTCACCAGCATTTGACGCTAGCAACCAAAGCAACTCAAATTCATGAGAAGTCAGTGTAATTTCACTGCCTTTAAGTGTAACAATGCGGCTAGTTTTATCAATGGTTAAATCGCCAAAGCTAAGCTCTTCTGGCGCTTTGTTTGTAGCTTGACCGCGACGTAACAATGCATTGATACGTGCTAACAATACACGAGGTTCTGCAGGCTTAATTACATAATCATCTGCGCCAAGTTCAAGGCCAATCACTTGGTCAAAGTCCTCACCTTTAGCTGTCAGCATTAAAATAGGTAAGCTAAATTTATCACGTACCTGACGGCAAACGCTAAAGCCATCTTTACCCGGTAACATGACATCTAAAATCATTAAATCAACTGGGTTGTTTTCAAGGTATTCAAATACTTCGTCGCCGCGTTCAAGGACCGCAACATCCAACCCATTATGTTGAAGGTAATCACGTGTTAACTGCTGTAAGCCGAGATCATCTTCAACAAGTAAAATCTTTGCCATTGGTTGCTCCTGAATTAAAAAAAGCTCCACGGTGAGCGTAATCTACGCCTCGTTGTTTTTGCTTCGGTGCTTTGCACTTCGACTTTTGCGGTCGCAATTTTGCTCCCCGTGTGCGGATTGACTAAGGAGTATATTGTTTCAACCTGAACCCGCGCTTTATGGCTGTAAAGCCCTTTTTTGCTGTCGTTCCAGCATTGAATTTGTTGGTTATTTTGAAACAAACACAGATCTTGAGGCAGCTGTGTTTGCCAGCTGATTTTTAACTCAAGATCACAAAATTCGTGCTGTTGTAATACAACACACACTTTTGGTGTGATATCAAACTGAGTCGCTTGCGCATGGCTTGGGGTAACCCAAATAACAGCAACAAACACACACAGACTAAAAACAAAATACTTCATATTAAAAAATATGATTGAATCCTATAAATGCAGTCATCGAGTACGTGTGTTCAAAAAGCGGACTGTCATCCACGGCTGAGTAGTCATAATATGCTAAATGAAAACGAAGAGAGTTAGCCTCACTCAGGGGCCAACGGGCGTCGATTTTAGCATAAGGTTGCCAACTACTGCCAACATCTATTTCCCCATATGAGGACTCTTTAGCCGATAAACCATAAAAATAATCATTTAGTCTGGCTGATTTGTACCAAACCCCTAAGCTAGGTGCGACAGATAGGTTTCCTATTCGGTGATGTGATTGCCATTGTAAAGCACTACGAAGGCCTTTATAAACGCTCGAAACATCGGCTAGTGCCTGTAAAGAAATCACATGATTATTATGAATATAGTGATAGCTTAAGCCAGCATCTAATGCCCATCGTCTTTTTTTAATATCGTTCGTAGATACTGACTTTTCTGCCAGTTCATTACTAGTAGTCGATTCAACAATAAAGCTATTCGATGTTTGCAGTGCGAAAACATTGCTAGGGTGAAAATCTATAAAGAAGCGAGTCTCAGGGTTGAACTCGGTTACGAAATTAACAACATGAGTATCGCTTTCTTGGAATGAATAACCTAAACGGCCATTATCAAAGAACCATTTTTCACCATAAAAAGCGATTTCAGGCAGCACAATTAATGGTAAGTTATCACCACCATGAAGTGGGTTCGTGATCACCCCAGCTCCCGTATTAATACTTAGGTGCCACTGCTGGGTATCGATCTGTTGATTTGCCACACGGCTTTCACGTTCAGTGCGCGTTGAGTCATCGGCGCTTGCTTGACTTACTAGCATGCCTATCAAGACATAAACCGCTGCGCACATCCTGATCGTTTGAGATTTCATTGTTATTTTACGACCAAAGGGGTTTTGCAATAAGAGCATAATATCAAGATGTGAACAAACTGTCGTTGCAAGGTTACAACTATTCACAAATTTGATACATATATCGGTTAAGTTTGTTACTCTTCGACGATTTCGATACGATTTCGGCCATGTTCTTTGGCTAAATAGAGTGCTTTATCGGCTTTTGCTATAAGTTGTTCTGGATTACTATTTTTAGCTTTTATAGCAATACCAAAGCTAGCAGTGACTTGGCTTAACACCTTATTAGATTTAGGCTCTTTAATCTGTAATTTAGCGACAGCATGACGCAGCTGCTGAGTAAAATTAGTCATGTCACTTATACTTGCAAACTGTGCGGTGAAACAAAACTCTTCACCACCATAACGATAGGCCTGACCAACACTAGATACATGTTTAAGTAGTTTTGCTGAAACTGCACGCAAAACTTGGTCTCCTTTTTGATGACCAAAAGTGTCGTTAAATTGTTTAAAGTGATCGATATCAACCATAGTAAGAACAGTGACTTCAGCTAAGTCATTGGTTTGACAAAACCGCGTGATATCTTCATCAAACTTACCGCGGTTATAAAGCCCTGTAAGCGGGTCTTTTTCGGCTTTACTTCTAGACCTGACAAGCTCTTGTTTTAATTCTGTAATTTCTGAGTAAGCCAGCGCAAGCTGATTTTGAAAATCTTGTGCACGACTTTGCAAAGCTGCCGACTCGTCACTTAAGCGCTCGACACAATCAAGTACATCATCAAAGCCCCTTTCCTGACTTATATCAGCACTAGTTAGTGTGTCACGGCATTCTTGCAAAGCTTGGTTGAATTCAGCTGAGTAACTAAGTGCTTCATTGATATCTTGATGCACCCTACCAACAACATCATTAAAGCCACTCGAAAGCTGATAAAAAAGAGCTAAGTCATCTCTAGATAAGTACTTGTTGAAAAGGTGCTTTGCCTGCTCATGACTGCAGGTATTGTATTTTTTAATAATACTATCAAGCTCTTCGTTTAAGTCTTGGTTCTTTTCACTCACATAGCAATACCAAAGCGCATAATTAAGCGGTGTAATTGGCATTTTGTATTTTACCATTAAAGGAATTGCGAGCTTCAAACAGTGGCTCGAGTAGCTTAATGAATGTTCGGCTTGCGCTGAAAGTATCATGAGTCTAGGCCATGAAAGTTTTATTATTTTAAAATACGGTATCAACCCCATTAAAAAAATCAATGAAAAAGGATTTTACAAACGTAAAACCAGCAAAAACCACGAATATTTTTTACAAAAACCAATACTAAATAATTAATTTAAATTAAGCCATTTGTATCAACATAATATAGTTAGCAATAAAGTGTTAGTGACTAGCTCTTAAGCTAGATTGCTTGCTGAGTAAGCGATTGAGCAATACTCCAAATTGCGTTGAGTGCCGGATCATGGCGCTCTTTATTTAAAACAGCTAGACCAATTTCAAATCCTGCAATACTCTGCTCCGCATCACTCACTATTTGTACTTTATCTTTAAGTGGGCTGTTATCCAATACAATTTTGGGCACCATGGCAATACCTAAACCTAAGCTCACCATAGAAACCATGGCTTCGTGGCCTGCAACCTGCGCGTATATACGGCCATGAATATTTTTTTTACGCCACCACTGCTCAAGTCGCTGCCTAGATAAACCCTGCTCAGCAACAATAAATTCTAAATCTGACCAATCAATTTGTTCATTAGCAGATAGCTTTTCGCTGATCGGGCATGCTATTTTTGGTGCTATCAATACTAATGGTGAGTAACCAACGCTTGTAAAGGCTATTTGCCCCGGTAACTTCATAGGTTTTGCAGCAATTGCCATATCTTCATGGCCATCTAAAACACGATTAATTGCAAGAGCGGGATCACCTGTATTGAGGGTAATTTCAATATATGGATGTTGCATTCGCAGTTGCTCAAGTATTTGGTGTAAAAAACTATATGAGGCGGTTACTGAGCAATAAATACTGACATTGCCATAAACATGCTGTTGCGGCTCTTGTACGTTAGCCTTAAAACGGTGCCAGTTAGCCAACGTCGCATTAGCGTACTCAATAAATGACTCACCCTCGCGAGTTAATTTGACGGTGCGATTATCCCGATTAAACAGCACTACCCCAACTTCTTCTTCAAGTTGCTTGATGTTGCGGCTCAAAGTGGGCGCACTGATATGACAAAGCTCACTGGCCCTAGCAAAGTGCAACGTCTTAGCTAACGCCAAAAAGTAATTAAGATGTTTGTGATCCATATCGCCACCATTTCATTTTATGAAATACTTTAATTCAAATATATCATTTTACGCAAGGTAAAAAATTGCATAGTGTTAATACATACAAAGAACACCACGTCGGTTCTTTGATTTTCTAACAAAATTGTATTTATAGGACACTAACAATGGCGAATTATTTTAATACTCTTCCTTTAAGAGAGCAGTTAGCGCAATTAGCGCAGTGTGAATTTATGGACCCAGCAGAGTTTGCTGATGGTGTAGACGCTTTAAAAGGGAAAAAACTCGTTATTGTCGGTTGTGGCGCACAAGGCCTTAACCAAGGTTTAAATTTACGTGATTCTGGTTTAGATGTTTCTTATACTCTTCGTGAATCAGCGATTGCTGAGCGTCGTCAATCTTTCTTAAACGCATCTGAAAATGGTTTTACTGTAGGCACATATGAAGAGCTTATCCCAACAGCAGATGTAGTATTAAACCTAACGCCTGATAAACAACATACGGCTGTTGTAACTGCCATCATGCCGCTAATGAAACAAGGTGCAACACTTGCTTATTCACACGGCTTCAACATTGTTGAAGAAGGCATGCAAATCCGTGAAGACTTAACAGTAATCATGGTTGCACCTAAGTGCCCTGGTTCAGAAGTACGTGAAGAGTACAAACGTGGCTTTGGTGTACCGACATTAATTGCGGTTCACCCAGAAAACGACCCTCAAGGCCATGGTTTAGCGCAAGCTAAAGCATATGCAGCAGGTACCGGTGGTCATCGTGCGGGTGTACTAAAATCATCATTCATTGCAGAAGTTAAATCAGACTTAATGGGTGAGCAAACGATACTATGTGGCATGTTGCAAACAGGTTCACTACTTTGCTTCGATAAAATGGTGGAAAAAGGCATTGATGCAAGCTACGCGTCAAAGCTAATCCAATACGGTTGGGAAGTGATCACTGAAGCACTTAAGTATGGTGGTGTGACTAACATGCTTGACCGCTTATCAAACCCAGCAAAAGTGAAAGCATTTGAATTAAGTGAAGAACTTAAAACAATTATGCGCCCGCTTTATAACAAGCATATGGACGATATCATCAGCGGCGAATTCTCTCGTGGTATGATGGCTGACTGGGCTGAAGATGACGCAAAATTACTAGCATGGCGCGCAGAAACTGCCGAAACTGCATTCGAAAAGCAACAAAATACCGACCAAGAGATCAGCGAGCAAGCATTCTTCGACCAAGGTATTTTAATGGTTGCAATGGTTAAAGCAGGTGTTGAGCTTGCTTTCGAAACCATGACTGCCGCAGGTATCATCGCTGAATCTGCTTACTATGAATCACTACACGAAACGCCGCTTATCGCAAACACCATTGCTCGTAAGAAGCTTTTCGAAATGAACCGAACTATTTCAGATACTGCAGAGTATGGCTGTTACTTATACAACCACGCGTGTTTACCGCTTCTACAAGACTTTATGAAAGACATCGACACTGATGTGATTGGTAAAGGACTTGATAGTGCTAGCAACCAAGTTGATAACCAAACCTTGATTGCCGTGAATAAAGCACTACGCGAGCACCCGGTTGAAATCATTGGTAGCAAGCTACGTGGTTACATGTCAGCAATGAAGAAAATTGTTTAACCCTGGAAAGTAAGTTTCGCTTGTTAGAAACCAAGCCCAATTGCTTATATGCTTTGGGCTTTTTTTTTGTCCCTACATTGATTCGTCATCTGTAAAGTGTATGCTAAAATTACTGACTTAAATGTTGTAAACTAAGACACTTTCATGGCGTTAAATCAACTCACCATTACTAAAAAAATTACACTGCTTGGCAGTTCTATAGCTCTCATTGTTGCTGCGTTAATCGGCGCAACAGCGATATACAGTGCAAAACAAATCATCGAACAACGAATGATTGAATCTGAGCTACCTAGCAAACTTCAAGCAATTGATAACTATATTACTCACGATATAAATCAAATGATCAGTGCAGCTGAGCAACTCTCTAGTAACGAATTTGTATTAGAGTGGGCGCGTTCAGGCAATACTGATGATAAAACACTGCTAAAAGAACTTAACCGCCTTGTTAAGCAATACGATTTAGCAACAGCTTCGTGGGCTAATCGTGAAACTGCACAATATTGGAACCAAGACGGCTTCTTGCGCGTTTTAACTAAAGAACAAGATGGTTGGTTTTTTGCGTTTACAAACACCGCACAGCCTTTTTCTATCAGTATCTATCAAGAGTCGCCGACTGATGTGAAAATGTTTGTAAACCACCAGCAAACCAACGGCATTGGTTTAGCAGGCCTTGCTAAAAGCATTGACGACATGCAGGCTATGCTGCAGCGCTTCCAAATCGAAGAAACAGGTTTTGTATTTGTTGCCGATAAAAACGGCCTCATTCAGCTGCATAAAGACGAAAACAAAGTCGCTAAAGCTAAGTTGGATGACGTTTATAAAACGGGTATCACGCGTACTCTGCTAACGCAAAGCGACTTCAATTTACAAGAGATTGTTCTCAACGGAGAAGCAACCTTAGTGGCTGCAAGTCCAATTAAAAACACCGATTTATTTGTTATTGCCCAAGTACCTAAGCACGAAGTGTTTTCGAGTATTCAGGTTTTACAATGGCAAATCATCAGCTTTGCAATAGTGATTGCGCTGATCGCAAGTTTTGCTGGTTTAGTGCTTGCACGCACGCTTTCATCGCCGCTGTCGAAAATGGCTGAGTTATTCACCCGTTTAGGCTCTGGTGATGCTAACTTAGCATATAGACTTCCTGACTCTGAGCAGCCAGAACTTGCTAACTTATCTGCAGGCTTTAACCAATTTATCTCTAAGATTGAAACTGCAATTAGTCAAGTAGCTCAAGAGAGTAGTGAAATCAGACAAAGCGCTGATCATGTATTTCAGCAAGCACAAAAGAACTCAGAAGCGCTTGATAATCAAAAAGAGCAAACTATCTCGGTTGCTGCGGCGATTAATGAAATGGGTGCGACAGTGCAAGAAATTGCCTCAAGCGCAGCGAACACGGCTAAGCTTACTGAGAATAGTAAGCAGAACACTGAACAAAGCCATACTCAGGTAACGCAAAGTAAAGAAGCGATAATAGAGCTGGCATGTGATATCGATAATATCACCGAGCAAGTAAACGAGCTGGCCAACAAAACGCAAGCCATTGCCAGTATTGTTGACTCTATCAGGGGTATTTCTGAGCAAACTAACTTGTTAGCACTTAATGCGGCGATTGAGTCTGCTCGTGCGGGTGAGCACGGCCGAGGCTTTGCTGTTGTAGCAGATGAAGTAAGAGCACTTGCAAATCGCACTTCACAATCAACAACTGAAATTCAAACTATGATCAGTGAACTTACCAGTACCTCTGATTTAGTGGTTAATCATATTAATCACTCAAAATCACAAGCTCAATTAAGCGTTGATGCAATGCAGAGCTCTGTTGAATTACTTAATGCCATTAACGATGCTGCCAATGAAATAAACGATATGGCAACCTTAATAGCAACTGCGACCGAAGAGCAAAGTAATGTTGTGGCAGATGTCGGTCGCAATATTGAACAAATAAGTGACATTAGTGACAACGTCATGCGTGAACAAATTGACAGTGAACAAGCAATCAAAGACTTAGCGAACAGTGCGCAAACCCTTGATGACCTTGTTGCGACATTTGATAAACGCTGACACGTTTTGTAACAGTTAACCCTGCCCCTTTTTCATTCACGGCCTATACTTAAATGGTATTAGGCCATGATTTAAGAGGGTCAGATGAAATTATCTAGCATTGTTTTAGCCTCAAGCTTTTGCTTATTAACAGCGTGTAGTAGTACAGAAAATAACACCGCTCCCCCACCATTTGCTTTGACGCAAAGTAATACGTTTACTCAAATCCCAGTTGAAACTCAACAAGAGATTTTTGCATTAAGCAAACATGTAAAAGAGCAACTTGATAGTGCTTTTCCAAAAGACAGCCGTTCATTGCAAAGCACTAAACGTTTGCTGAAGTTCCTGTTGCAAAATGGCGATGCGTCTTTATCTTATCAATCTGGTGCGACCTTAACCGCTAATCAAGCCTACTCAAATTTAAACGCCAACTGTTTATCGTTATCGATTTTAGCCTATAGTCTTGCTGACTACCTTGGCCTTGCAGGACAATTTCAAAAAGTGCATATCCCAGAATATTGGGCACTTGATAATGGCTTTAATTTACTCACAGGCCATATCAACTTAAAAGTAAGTGAAGCTCAAAAACTGGTGGTAAATAGAAAAGTCATTTACCCAGAAGAGCGCTCTTTAGTAATAGACTTTGACCCTAACAGCCGCCAAGAAGCGTTTAAAACTAGCAACATCAATAAAGCCCGCATCACAGCAATGTTTTATAACAATAAAGGTGCAGCTGCGATGCTAAAACATGATTATGATACTGCTTTTAGCTATTACAAGGCGGCAGTTGATATTGATAGCAACTACTCAGGTGCATGGGGCAACCTTGGGGTATTATTCAGATTAACGAGTGACTATCAAAATGCAGAAACAGCCTACCAATACGCGATTAGTTTAGATCCAGACAACAACACCGCATTAGGCAACTTAGCAAGACTCTATAACCTGACCGATCGTAAAGAGCAAGGTCAAGCTATATTAGCCAAGCTTGATAAAAAGCGCCAAGCAAACCCGTATTATCATATTTCTTTAGGAAATGACGCCTATACAACCGCCCGTTATCAAGATGCCTTAAAGCACTACAAAAAAGCCCGTGACTTAAATCCAACCCTGCATGATACTGATTTTGGTTTAGCGAGAACCTACTATCAATTGGGTGACTTAAAGCTGGCTAAAAAATATTTAACTATGGCAAACAATAAAGCAGACTTTGATCATGATAAACAGCGTTACGAAAGTAAATTACAAGCGCTTCGCTCGCATACTGCAAAGCTTATTGATTACCGCTAGTGCTGTACTGATAAGCACTGGGCACGCTTTTGCCAGTAAAGACTTAGAACAAGACATCATAACGCTAACATCGGCTCAATTTGCAGGGCGAAAAACGGCGACTCAAGGCGCTCAGTTAGCCGCAGAGTTTGTTTCTGAGCGCTTTACCTCACTTGGCTACACTGTTGATGAGCAAAGTTTTACTTATCAATCAGGATTCTTTGGCAAGGCTACTGGGCGGAACATTATTGCGTCCCAAAATAGCCGCTGTGAAAACTGTAAAAAAGTTATTTTTACTGCCCACTATGATCACCTAGGGCAAAAAGGCAGTCGGCTTTATCCTGGTGCTAATGACAATGCCAGCGGCGTTGCCGCTTTACTTTATTTAGCTGAGCACTTTGCACAAAGCACCCAGCCCTATCAATTAGTTTTTGTTGCAACCGATGCAGAAGAAAATGGCCTACATGGTAGCGAGTACTTGGTATCAACACTTAATAAAGACGAAATCAAACTTAATATTAATTTAGATATGCTCGTTGTAAACCCACGAAAACCTCGTATCTATGCGTTTTTAGATAAGCAATCACTAGCGCAATATCAAACTGACATTAAAACCCTATCTGATGAGCAGCTAACCTTTATGGCAACTAGCTCGTCAGCGAGGCTGAATCGATTATTTGATCTCAAAGTTGATTGGCGCAGAGCAAGTGATCATTATTCATTCGCTAAAGCCGGGATCCCTTACATTTATTTTGGCATCGGACACGATAAACATCATCATCAAAGCACTGACACAGCGGCGCACATCGACTTTACATTGTTCGAATATGCCATAGCGAAGATAGCCCTATTTATTGAAAAGCTTCCAAGTTAGCTATTTGGGTAGTTCAGAGGTTAAAACAAACTGTCTTTTTTGTGCTTTGCTGAGCTTTTTTACGCTTATTTCAAGTTTAGTTGCTTCACTACGATTACCTACCTGCTGTTGATAGATAAGTGTTAAAGGCCCTTTGCCTTTGAGGTTTTTAGCCCCTTTTCCCGCTTGATGCTGCATAAAACGCTTTTCAACGTTAGTGCTGATCCCAGTGTACCAATGACCTAAACGTGTTTGCACTATATACAAATGCCACAGAGCCTCTGAATTTTCGTTGTTTTTTATAGGCTGCTGTAAACTTTCTGGGTTTGCTGTGGTCAAATCTGTGCCTCGTGATTGTTAATCGCATTTCAGTAAAAACAATTGCTGAAAAGGGTTTTACCTTCTGTGACTAATCGGTATCATGCAGTGTATAAAAAATAAGGATTCAAACAAATAATGCAGTCGTTTAAAACTTTTTCTTTTTGGTTAGTACTTACCCTTACTTTAAGTGCTACAGCAGGGTGTTCAAGCTGGGTTTACCGAATCAACATTCCTCAAGGTAACTTCTTAGAGCAATCAGATGTAGATAAGCTTCGTGTAAATATGACTCGCGAGCAAGTACTGTATGTACTAGGCAAGCCAGTAGCTGAAGACTCATTTGATAAAAATACCTGGCACTACCTGTACGTATTCAACCTTGGTCGTAGCAACGAGCAACGTAAGTCACTCACTATTAACTTTGAAAACGATAAGCTTGTTTCGTTGTCGGGAGACTATGAACAACCTAGCGAATTTAATACGCCGCTTGAACAAGAGTAATAGCAGCGCAAATTATTAAGGGTAGCCTAAGCTACCCTTTTTTATGCTTTATTTAAAGGGCGACCGCCCGTCACTTTGTTGGCTCGGCCCTCTTCTTTGGCTTTTTCAGCCCGGCGTCTGCGTGCATCCTTTGGATCAGCAATAAGCGGTCGATAGATTTCTATGCGATCGCCATCTTTTACTTCTTGATGCAGTTTACAAGTACGATTCCAAATCCCAAGCGTTAGGTTATTTGCGTCTATTTCAGGGCACTTATCAATAATACCTGACTTAATCACCGCTTGCTCAGCTGTAGTGCCTACTGGCACTTCTACCAGCAAACTAGTTGCCGTTGTAGGTAAGGCAAAAACCACTTCAACAGTGATCATGGGCGAACTCCATATACAGTTTTAGCGCGTTGTGTAAATGCATTAACCATGTTCTTAGCGACTTCGTTAAATACTTTACCGAAAGCCATCTCAATAAGTTTACTAGCAAATTCAAACTCAAGGTGAAGCTGAACTTTACATGCTTTATCGTCCAGCGGTAAAAAATGCCATTTACCTTGCAGCTTTTTAAATGGGCCGTCGACTAAGCGTAGTGCAACAGTTTGCTCATCAATAAAGGTATTTTCGGTAGTGAACCACTTTTTTAAGCCGGCTTTTGAGATCTCTAAACTGGCCGTCATGCCACTGGCTTGTTGTGTAACGATTTTTGCATCTGAGCAATGTGGTAAAAACTCTGGATAAGCATCAACATCATTCACTAAATCAAACATTTCTTTGCTGCTGTACATTACCAGCGCACTTTTTTCTATTTGCGGCATATTCACTCCCAACTTTGTCGGCGAATTTTAGCAAGCTTTGGCTATTTCCCCAAATTTTAGTAACACGAAAATATCTGCAAAGCCTTAAAAAAGCGATGTAAAAACGCTGTTTTTACGTATAATATGAGCCACTATGGCTAAGAAAAAATCATCTAAATCGACAAGTAATACCATCGCGCTTAACAAAAAAGCGCGTCATGAGTATTTTTTACACGATAAGTTCGAAGCAGGGGTTGAACTACAGGGCTGGGAAGTAAAAAGTATCCGAGCTGGTAAAGTAAACATCTCTGAGACTTATATTCACATTAAAAACGGCGAAGCATTTTTACTTGGCAGTCAAATTCAGCCTCTCAACAGTGCTTCTACTCACGTAATTTGCGATCCTTTAAGGTATCGTAAGTTACTTTTAAATAAGCGTGAAATCGATCGTCTTATCGGTGCTACAGAACGCGAAGGTTTTTCATTAATCGCGACTGCAATGTACTGGAAAAAATGCTGGGTGAAGTTGGAGTTCCACCTTGCTAAAGGTAAAAAGATGCACGACAAACGTGAAGACGGAAAAAATAAAGATTGGGCGCGTGAAAAAGAACGCCTGATGAAACATAAAGCTTAATTTATGAAATGAGCCTAACCTTTTTGGTAGGCTCGTACCCCTTACCAGTCCTGACTTTCCCTACTTAAGAACTTAACCCCTTAATAAACCCATACTTTTTTGCTATTTCATTCGCCACCATTTACATGATATCAATCTTTGTCGTGATTAATTCACAACACTTTCACAATTATACAAGGATTGAAATATATGAAGATCACCCATCGCTTTATACAACGACCTCTCTATGCATTTACAGTTGCAGCATTAGCAGGCACAAGTTTTATGTCAGCTGCTGCAGAGTCAGACGGAGCTGAAAAGGTCGAGCGTATTGAAGTTACAGGTTCTCGCATTAAGCGCTCAGATATTGAAGGGCCATCACCGGTTCAATCAATCAGCCGTGCAGACATCGATAACATGGGCTACGACAACCTACAACAACTATTAGAACGTATGCCAGTTGCAGGTAATGGTACTTTCTCTACTCGCGGTAATAACCAAGACTCTACAGCTAATGGTGCTGCAGCAGTCAGCCTTCGTGGTTTAGGCTCAGACGCAACATTGGTACTTATTAATGGCCGTCGTGTATCTATTAGCGCTTTTGCTGAAAGCATTACTAATTCGTTTGTTGATATCAACTCAATCCCTGTCTCTGCGATTGAGCGTATCGATATTTTAAAGGATGGCGCATCAGCTATTTATGGTTCTGATGCAGTTGCAGGTGTAGTTAATATTATTTTAAAAAAAGATATTAACGGCCTAGAAGTAAACCTTGGATATGGTGGCACTGACGGTCCTAACTACGAAGAAAAAACAGCAAGTCTAGTTTGGGGTACCAGTACAGAAAAAAGCAGCGCATCAATTATTATTGATTACTTTAACAACACTGCACTTTCTTCTGATGAAATGGGACGTCTAGGTACAGCAAACCAAGAACCATACGGTGGTATGGATTTTCGCTCATCCCGTGGCTTCCCGGGTTACTTTTATGTAGATGGTGAAAAAACAATTGATCCGGCCTGTCCGGCAGAAAATGCAACGGCAAGTGGCAGTTGCTTATTTGACTACGGCCCATTTGGTTATGTAACCCCAGCATCTGAGCGTGTCGGTGCTATCTCACAATTTGAATATAACTTCGACAATGGCATTTCAGCTTTCTTAGAAGTAGCTGTACAACATAATACATCGCAAGCAGCAGGTGCACCAACGCCTCTTGATGAAGACGCAGGCCTTACAGTGCCAGCGAGCCATCCTAACAACCCGTTTGGCCAAGATATCGAAATTGGTCGCTACAGAACGGTAGATGCCGGCCCTCGCCAATGGGATATTGAATCAGATACAATGCGTTTTGTTGCGGGCCTAAAAGGTGAGATCAGCGACTGGAGCTGGGAAGCAGCAGTTCAAAAAGGTCGCAGTAAATCAATGCAAACCGGTGACAGAAGCCAAGGTTGGGTGCGCACTGATTTCTTACAACAAGAAATCGATGCAGGTAACTATAATCCATTTGGCGGCACCTATAATGACCAAGCAGTGATTGACCGTATCACGACAAGCTTAGTGCGCCGTGGTGAGTCTCATATGACCTCATTTGATGCAAATATCAGTGGCGAAGCATTTAGCTTTGGCGATGATGTAGTAATGATGGCTGCTGGTATTGAATACCGTGAAGAAGATGTGAGCGATATTCCGGACGACCAATTCCAACGTGGTTTAATCTTTGGTACTGAGTCTGTATCAGCTGCTGCAGAACGCGACCAATACGCAGCTTATATTGAGTTTTCAATTCCTTTAGCAGATAACCTAGAACTGCAATTAGCGGGTCGATACGATGACTACAGCGATTTTGGCTCAACAACAAACCCTAAAGTAGCTGTTCGCTGGGCACCAACTGATTCAATCACTGTTCGTGGTTCGTGGGCTCAAGGTTTCCGCGCACCTTCATTGGCACAAATTGGTTTAGGTCCATCGGAAGAGAGTCAGTTCTTTGTAGATACATACCGTTGTCAGGCAACGGGACTTGACTGTAATGCGCTTGATTACAACATTCAATTTGCGGGTAACCCGAACCTTGAAGCTGAAGAATCAGAGTCATGGAATGTGGGTTTCATTTGGGCACCAACCGCTGAATTTGGTTTTGGAATCGATGTATGGAGCATTACCCAAGATAATAAGATTGACGAGCAAGAGTTCGGCCCTATCTATGATAACAACTGTAATGACCAAAACAGCACTGTGTGTGTGCGTTTAGCGCCACAAAATGGTCAGAGTTTAGGTGTAATCCAAAAAGTTTACAGCACCTTTGAAAACGTCTCATCACAAGAAGTATCAGGTGTCGATGTATCGGCTAACTACACGCATGCGATGAACGATTATGGCTTCTTAAAATTCAATTTAGAATGGGCTTACCAAAACGAATTTAAGAAAGATGGCCGCGATTACACTGGCGAGTACCGTTACCCTGAAAACCGTTGGATTTTCTCAACAAACTGGGAAATGGGTGACTTCAATACTAATGTAAACGTTAGTTACACTGGCGAGTTTGAAGATACGCCAGATATCGACTTTGACGGTAATCTAGACTTTGATAGCAACACATCACGTATGGTTGATTCACAAACGCTAGTAGATTTACAAACTGCGTATAATTTCTCAGAGAAAATTAAACTTTCTGTGGGTGTGAATAACGTGTTTGATGAAGATCCTCCGTTTGCAATCGGTGATGGTGATGGCGACTTATATGGCTATGTATCAAGCGTACATAACCCACGTGGTCGTTATTTCTATACTAAGCTAACAATGCGCTTTAACTAATATCGTTGAGCTTAAAAACAAAAACCCGCCAATTGGCGGGTTTTTTAATTCTTTAACTAAGGCCTAGATTATAGGTCGCCTTCGTTTTCAGAAAGGAATTTAGCAACACCTGCAGGGCTTGCGTCCATACCTTTTTTACCTTCAGTCCAACCAGCTGGACATACTTCACCGTGCTCGCTGTGGAACGCTAGCGCGTCAACCATGCGGATCATTTCGTCGATATTACGGCCTAGTGGAAGGTCGTTAACTACTTGGTGACGTACGTTACCTTCTTCGTCGATTAGGAAAGAACCACGGAAAGCAACACCTGCTTCTGGGTGCTCAACGTCGTATGCTTGACAGATTTCGTGTTTAACGTCTGCAACTAGTGCATATTTAACTTGACCAATACCACCGTCAGCAACGGCAGTGTTACGCCATGCATTGTGTGAGAATTGTGAATCGATAGAAACACCGATTACTTCAACGCCACGCTTTTGGAATTCTTCAAAACGCTTGTCGAAAGCGATTAGCTCTGAAGGACAAACGAAAGTGAAGTCTAACGGGTAAAAGAAGATAACTGCTTTTTTACCTTTGATAGTTTCTTTTAGGTTGAAGTTTTCAACGATTTCACCGTTACCAAGAACAGCTGCTGCAGTAAAGTCTGGTGCCTGACGGCCAACTAATACACCCATTTTTATCTCCAAATATTTGAGTTTATTTCCAATTGCCTATGCAATACTCACTTAGATATGGTTACTAAAAATCAAAAACCAAGAGTAAGTATTGATAATTTGCAAGATAGTTTAATGAGGTTACAGACAAATGAACAATCGAAAAAAACGATATGCTTAATCGGAAAAATTGATTCGCAATAAACGGGGGTTTGAGATAACTCTATATTAGTGTGCAAATTGACCGACAGAACAAAAAACCCAGCTTTTAGCTGGGTTCTTAAATGAATATCAATACAGACACTTAGTCCATGATATCTTCTGGCATATCACCACGGATTTGCTGCCAGATTTCACCTGTTTGATGACCATATTTACGCATCATAGAAATCGCACCGTCATGCTCACGACGCTCAGCAAGCTCTGTTAGGTCTTTATAAAACTGACGCGCTAATTCACGGGTACGAGAATCAGAGAAGTAATGGCAGCCAATTTTTGAGTAGAAACCTTTAAAACCATTTAAGATAAGCACGTAAATGCGGTTATTACCCGCCACTGCTAATTCATGGTGAACTTTATAATCGTAATCAGCAAATGCTTGAGCACTGTCTTCAAGCTCTTCACTTTGCGATAAAATTTCAATTACACGCTCTGGGGCAAGCTTAATAGCCGCACGGGTATAAATTGCGCTAATATTAGTGCGAGCAGAAAGTAATTGGTCTGTAAGCTCTGGCATTTTGTCTTCATCAAGACGTGCTAGCGTCTCTAGAATGTTAAGACCCGAGGTTTCCCAGAAGTTATTTACACGTGTAGGTTTACCGTGTTGAATCGTTAGCCAGCCATCACGAGCTAGACGCTGAAGTACTTCACGTAAGGTTGTACGTGTTACACCAATCAGCTCTGACAATTCACGTTCAGCAGGAAGAATTGAGCCAGGCGGAAAGTCACCATTCCAAATAGATTCAACAATGTATTCTTCAGCAAAACCTGCTGGGCTTTTCGCTTTAAAAATTCTCATCCAATTTCCACTTGAGTTAGCAACTACTTTTACCGCATTTGGTGTTCAACTCACTGATTGTACCAGATGATCTGCAACTAACAAGTAAACTAACTCCGCAGTGCATAAAAATCTACAAGATCTAGTTAAATAAATGACCTTTTGGATTAAAAGTACGCCAAATAACAATACTTTCGATATACTGAATTTCTAATTATTAACAATAACAACCAGCACTATTAAAAGGTACGGCCATGCAGCAGCGCGTTTTACCAGCAGTATTTAAAAATTTTTTGGGGACTTCGCCACAGTGGTATAAATACACCATTATTGCGTTTTTACTAATCAACCCGGTGTTATTTCAACTTAACCCTTATCTGGCAGGATGGGTATTAGTGCTAGAGTTTATTTTTACACTCGCCATGGCACTTAAATGTTACCCGCTACAACCGGGAGGCTTATTAGCAATTGAGGCCTTATTTATCGGCATGACAACCGCCGGCCAAGTTGAACATGAAATAGTACAGAATATCGATGTGATCCTGTTACTTATCTTTATGGTTGCCGGCATCTATTTTATGAAAGACTTGCTTTTGTATATCTTCACAAAGCTGGTTGTTTCGGTGCGAAGTAAAACCGTATTGTCGCTGTCGTTCACGATTGCTGCGGCTTTTTTATCTGCTTTCTTAGATGCGTTAACGGTGATGGCGGTGGTTATTGCCGTTGCGATGGGCTTTTACAGTATTTACCACAAGGTTGCATCAGGAAAAGACTCTAGCAGCGAGCATGATATTAATGACGATAACCAAGTTCGCCCTGTAAACCGTCAAGAGCTTGAAGAGTTTCGTGCTTTTCTTCGTAACTTATTAATGCATGCATCAATTGGTACTGCCTTAGGCGGTGTTTGTACCATGGTAGGCGAGCCACAGAACTTGATCATTGCTGAGCGTGCTGGCTGGTTATTTGGCGAATTTTTCTTCCGAATGTTGCCTATTACTTTACCCGTTATGATTGCCGGTATTGCCACTACTTTCTTGCTCGAAAAAACTAAAGCCTTTGGTTACGGCGCAAAACTCCCTGCCCCCATCCACACGATTTTATCTGATCATGCTAAAAAGCTTGAGAAAAAACGCACCACACGCGACAAAGTGAACCTAGCGATTCAAGCTTTCATTGCTGTTTGGTTGATCATAGGTTTAGCCCTTCACTTAGCCACTGTTGGTTTAATTGGTTTGTCTGTCATTATTTTTGCCACAGCCAGTGCTGGTATTATCGAAGAGCACCAGTTAGGTAAAGCATTTGAAGAAGCCCTACCATTCACAGCATTACTTTGCGTATTCTTCTCTATTGTTGCAGTTATTATCGACCAGCATTTATTTACACCTGTGATCGCATGGGTGCTTACCTTTGAAGGTCAGCTACAACTTGTGATGTTCTTCATTGCCAACGGTATTCTTTCGATGGTCAGCGATAACGTTTTCGTGGGTACTGTGTATATCAATGAAGTGGCTGCTGCGTTACAGGCAGGTCAAATTACCCGTGATCAATTTGACCTATTAGCTGTGGCAATTAACACAGGTACTAATTTACCAAGTGTTGCAACGCCTAATGGACAAGCTGCCTTCTTGTTCTTGCTTACATCAACATTAGCCCCTGTGTTAAGACTATCTTATGGACGCATGGTATACATGGCGCTACCTTATACCATAGTGTTGACGATTGTTGGCTTGAGCATGACCTTATTCAGCCTTTCAGATATGACTGACTTGCTGTATCAATGGGGCTTAATTAACCACCACACAGGTGCGTTACCTGGCTCATTAGGTGGTCATTAAAACGATTATTTAAAACAAAACATTTGCAACTAAAAAGCCCGCTTGATGCGGGCTTTTTTGATAGAGCTCTTTTTGCTAGGTAATAGCTGTTTAATCAAGCACTTTCGCGTCGTTTGCTTTATTAAGTAAGCTGCGGCTTTGCGTTAAGAAATGTGCAGTTGCATCAGAGAAGTATTCTTTTGCATCAGCAAATGCGGCAATCAATGATGCTTTATCCCCAGCTTTTAGCTTTTCGAGCGTGTCTGCAAAAGTATCTTGGTAGTTGGCAAGCAGTGCTTCTACATCGTCGAATTGCGCTAACATGATATCAGAGTAAAGTTCTGGCGATTGGGCAAATAAGCGCCCTACCATCATTAACTCTAATTGATAAATGGGTGATGAGCAGCTGCGAAGCTCTGCAAGTGTATGGCTTTGCTTGGCAAGAAATTGGCCATATACAAAGGTTGTTAAGTGGCGCATAACCTGAATGATCTGCATTGCTTCATCGTGTTTTTTAGCATCCATTTCAACTACTTGGCAGCCCCAAACTTGTAGTTGTGCCATTAACCCTTTAGCCACTTCATGATCTCGCCCTTCACACACCACAACCGTTTGTTTTACCCAGTGCGAAATATCTGGGCCAAACATCGGGTGTAAGCCAACTACAGGGCCGCTATGTGCCGCCATAAGCGCTTTTAGAGGTTTTTGCTTTACTGAGGTAATATCAACCAGCAAACAGTCATCATCAAGTGTTGGTAATGCTGCGACAACTTGTTCAAGTGCATTAATTGGCACACTGACAAGAACCAATTTTGCCCCTTTTAATATCGTTTCACTTTGTGCTTGCTGTGCTTTATCTAAAATACGCACTTCATAACCTGAACGAGTAAACTGTTGAGCAAATAGCTGACCCATGGCACCTTCACCACCAACAATTACAATAGGTGATAACTGAGGCGCAACGCAAGCAAGGCTACCTTGCTGATTCTGATAAGCTTCACGCATCATACGACGCAGGATGTCCTCAACTAATTCAGGGTTAACCCCTTGTGCGACTGCTTCTTGACGACGTGCCGCGAGTAAATCTGCCTCGCGATCTGGGGCATGTAATGGTGCACCGATTTGTTGCTTAATTGCGCCGATTTTTTCTGTAATCCCATTACGCTTTGCCAGTAATGCCACCAATTGCGCATCACATTCATCTATTCCTGCTCTTAAATCAGCTAGATCATTCACTGTTACCACGTTACCACACCTCAAACCCTATAAACGTAAATATTTATATACAAAAAAGTAAAGCTTGTAATACAAATTATAGTAACAGGATAACAGCCAAAGCACAAAGCCCTAACGTGCATGTAGCATAGCTTATGAAGGGATAACAGATAATTTAGAAGGGAGTATTTCGGTATTTCTCAGGGAAGGAAAATTTTTTTGTGGTATAAAAACCAAAACGGGTTGCAACCTAAGGCTGCAACCCGTTTTATTTTGCGTTGTAAAACAGCGCGTATTAGTTAAGTTTTTCTCTAATACGTGCAGATTTACCAGAACGCTCACGTAGATAGTAAAGTTTCGCACGGCGAACTGCACCGCGACGTTTAACTGAGATACTATCGATAAGAGGGCTGTGCGTTTGGAATACACGCTCAACACCTTCACCGCTCGAGATTTTACGAACTGTGAATGCTGAGTGAAGACCACGATTACGCTTAGCGATTACAACACCTTCAAAGGCCTGTAGACGCTCTTTGTTACCTTCTTTTACACGTACCTGTACAACTACTGTATCACCAGCGCCGAATGCTGGTACGTCTGTTTTAAGCTGCTCTTCTTCAAGCGCTTTAATAATATTTTGGTTTACTTTTGCCATTATATTTCTCACTTTCCTAGGTGTAACTGTCTTCTAGCCACAAGCTTGTTGGTACTCTTGCTGAAATTCAGCAAGGAGTGCCGCTTGCTCCTCAGTCAGAGCTAGGTTATGCAACAAGTCAGGACGACGAAGCCAAGTTCTACCAAGTGATTGCTTTGTGCGCCACTTAGCGATTTCTTGGTGGTTTCCGCTGAGTAATACAGCAGGCACCTGTTTATCATCCAATGTCTCTGGCCGTGTATAGTGAGGACAATCAAGCAAGCCATTCGAAAATGAATCCTGCTCAGCTGACTGGTTATGACCTAACACCCCTGGTACTAATCGTGCTACTGCATCAATTAGCGTCATCGCGGGTAGCTCACCACCACTTAAAATAAAATCACCAATTGACCATTCTTCGTCAACGTATGATTCTATAATTCGCTCATCTATACCTTCATAGCGACCTGCAATTAAAATCAGCTTTTCTGATTGTGCAAGCTCGCTTGCACCTTGCTGATCTAATTTGCGCCCTTGCGGGGACATATAAATTACTTTTGCACCATCACCTGCCGCTTTTTTAGCGTCAAGGATAGCTTGTTTCAATGGTTCAACCATCATTAACATGCCAGGACCGCCCCCGTAAGGACGATCATCCACAGTTCTATGCTTATCAGTAGCATAGTCACGTGGGTTCCAACAGTTAAAGTCGATTAGACCATTTTTAACTGCGCGACCTGTTACCCCTTGGGTGGTAATCGCATCAAACATGTCCGGGAAAAGGCTTATCACCCCTACCCATAGCGAACTCGTTTGTGACATTAAAACCCTGGGTCCCAGTCTACGGTAATTTCTCTTGCATCATGTTTAACTTCTTTAATAACAGAATCTGTTAAGAAAGGAATTAAACGCTCTGCTTGGCCAAATGCATCTTTTTTGTTTGCTTTCACAACCAAAACGTCATTTGACCCTGTCTCCATTAGGTCATCAACAGTGCCTAAGTTATAACCTTTATCAGTTATAACAGACATGCCGATCAGATCTCGCCAATAGAATTCACCTTGCGGTAATTCTGGTAGCTGCGCTGCATCTACTGAGATTTCTGCATTGGTTAAAGCCATTGCTTCGTCTCGGTCGTTTACTTGCGCAACTTTAGCGATAAAGCCTTTGTTGTGGCGACGCCAGTCGACCACTTCTAAGGTCTGCCATTTACCTTGTTGCCCTATCAACCATGGGCTGAAATCGAAGATCCCTTCGGGATCATCAGTAAATGAATGCACCTTAAGCCAGCCCTTTATACCATACGGGGCACCGAGCTTTCCTACTGTAATATACGAGGTGTTCTCTTGACTCATGGTTACTCTTACGCCTATTAAGCCGCTTTACGAGCGTCTTTAACTAACTTAGCTACGCGATCTGAAAGAGATGCGCCTTGACCTACCCAGTGATCAACACGAGATAAATCTAAACGTACTTTTTCTTCCTGACCAGAAGCGATTGGGTTAAAGAAACCTACTTTCTCGATGAAGCGACCGTCACGCGAGAAACGGCTATCCGCAACCACAATTTGATAGAAAGGGCGTTTTTTAGCGCCACCACGTTGCAAACGAATAGTTACCATACCGTCCTCTACATTAGATTGACTGTTTTCATTAATAAGATTTACTCCCCAATACGGGAAGCTGGGGAATTGTACGAGTTTTTTGCAACATTGCAAGTAAGAACTGCTGCAAAATGTAAGTTTAGTTGATTAAACACTGATCTGGGCTTTAAATCTTACATGCAGCTAACAACTACGCATAAATTATCTACAAAAAAAGGAGCTATATGCTCCTTTTTATACACTTAATAAACAGCACTATTAAAATTTAGGGCCGCCACCCATCATACCTGGTGGTAACATGCCTTTCATGCCGCGCATCATTTTCTTCATGCCACCTTTGCCTTTCATCTTCTTCATCATCTTCTGCATTTGCGTAAATTGCTTAAGCAGTTTGTTGATTTCTTGCACCTGAGTGCCAGAGCCTGCAGCAATACGTTTTTTACGCGAGCCTTTGATGATTTCTGGGCGAGCACGCTCTTTTGGCGTCATAGAGTTGATGATAGCTTCCATTTGTACGAAAGTTTTATCACCCATCTGGCCTTTTACAGCGTCTGGTAGGTTTTGCATGCCTGGCAGCTTATCAAGCATCGACATCATACCGCCCATATTCTTCATCTGACGAAGTTGCTCAGCAAAATCATCTAATGTGAAACCATCACCTTTAAATACTTTTTCGGCAACTTTAGCAGCTTTCTCTTTATCTACTTTCATTTCGACTTCTTCGATTAATGAAAGTACATCACCCATACCTAGGATACGAGAAGCAATACGGTCAGGGTGGAATGGTTCAAGAGCATCAGTGCGCTCACCCACACCCATAAACTTAATTGGCTTACCGGTAATATGACGAATCGATAATGCAGCACCACCACGGGCATCACCATCGGTCTTAGTTAAGATCACACCACTTAAAGGAAGCGCCTCATCAAATGCTTTTGCAGTGTTTGCCGCATCTTGGCCTGTCATCGCATCAACAACGAATAAGGTTTCGATTGGGTTAATCGCACTGTGAAGTGCTTTGATCTCGTCCATCATGTCGTTATCGACGTGTAAACGACCCGCGGTATCAACTAATACCACATCAATGAATTTCTTCTTCGCGTGCGAAATCGCATTGTTTGCGATATCAACAGGCTTTTGTGAAATGTCACTTGGGAAGAACTCAACACCCACTTCATCAGCCAGTGTTTCAAGCTGTTTGATTGCTGCCGGACGGTAAACGTCGGCACTCACAACTAATACAGATTTCTTTTTACGCTCTTTTAAGAATTTAGCTAGTTTACCAACACTGGTCGTTTTACCAGCACCTTGTAAACCCGCCATCATCACGACCGCTGGCGGCTGTGCATTAAGGCTTAGCTCTTCGTTAGCTTCACCCATGGCTTTTTCAAGTTCTTCACGAACAATCTTAATAAAGACTTGGCCTGGGCTTAAGCTTTTTGTTACTTCAACACCTACGGCGCGTTCTTTAACTTGCTTAACGAACTCACGAACAACAGGTAAGGCAACGTCCGCTTCCAAAAATGCCATGCGGACTTCGCGTAATGTATCTTTTATATTGTCTTCAGTTAGGCGTCCGCGGCCACTGATATTTTTTAAGGTTTTACCTAAGCGTTCTTGGAGATTCTCAAACATGTAAAGGTTCCGATAAAACGTGTTGCACCTGCAATGTACATAAATCAAACAAGTTTGGCGACAATACAGGCAATATTAAAATTTAATTCATAGCAGTATACCGTAAATGGTGGTCGACAATACAGTGTTCAAGTGTGCAGTTTGAGTTTCTTTTTACAAACTCTATGCTTTTGCCTTGCTATAAAATACAATGGCATCAAAGAGACAAGGATTTATCGATATAAATTAAGTGGCCAAAACACGATGATTATTAGTTTAACTATTATTGCTAGTTTGTTTTATGTGTTAGCAACGTCACATGTGCTATCACGCCTTTTTCACAAACAAGGTCCAAGCCAAAAACTCACAGTCATTCTTAGCACTGTGGCTATCCTTGCTCATATGCTATTACTGGTTAATTCAGTTTTTCGTGCTGACGGCCAAGATTTAAGTATCGTCAACGTTGCCTTATTAACCTGTTGGGTCATTGTGGTGTCGGTAACTGCTGTGTCTCTCAAATTCCCCGCAACTTTATTGCTGCCAGTTGTTTATGGTTTTGCAGCCTTACTGACCCTTGCCAGCTTGTTTATACCGCATCATGTGATTTTGCAATCAATCGATGTTGAACTTGGTTTAGTTACTCACATATCGTTATCACTGCTAGCCTATTGTGTTTTGATAATCTCAACACTCTATGCTGTACAGTTCTACTTTATTGATAAACGCCTAAAACGCAAAGACTTGGCAATTGTTCACAGCCACCTCCCTCCTTTAATGGTGGTTGAACGTCAGCTATATCAATTACTCACGCTGGGTACTATCTTACTGACTTTTGCTCTCCTTTCTGGGTTCATCTTCTTAGAGGGAATGTTTGCCAGTGAGTTTATCCACAAAACGGTTTTATCGTTAATTGCTTGGCTAATTTTCACTGTGGTCACTGTAGGTCACTTACGCCAAGGCTGGCGTGGTAAGCCTGTGGTATTTTCGATCATGATAGCCGCTTTTATCTTGTCACTTGCTTATTTTGGCAGCCGTTTCATCCAAGAAGTGGTTCTAAATAAGTTTTAACTTGACTCAGCATGCTGTCTCTAGCTTAATATGCACTGATTTATAAAAAAAGGATCCATCCTTGGACGACATATCGACTAGTACCCTGTTTATAATATTGGGATTATTGATACTTATTTCTGCTTATTTTTCTGGTTCTGAAACTGGAATTATGTCAATCAACCGTATTCGCCTGCGTCATCTTGCAAAAGAAGAGCACCGTGCAGCGAAGCGCGTCAGCAAACTATTAAGTCGCCCTGACAGGCTCATTGGTCTGATCTTAATTGGTAATAACCTTGTAAATATCGCTGCAGCACAGGTTGCAACGATTATTGGTATTCGTTTGTATGGTGATCTCGGTATCGCTATTGCAACCGGTGCGCTAACGCTGGTTGTTTTAATCTTTGCCGAAGTAACGCCAAAAACACTTGCTGCGCTATACCCAGAGAAGGTTGCTTTTCCAAGCTCAATTGTGCTCAAAGGCCTATTGAAAATCCTTTTCCCGTTTGTGGTTATCGTAAACTGGATGACCAACGGCATGTTACGCTTGTTTGGTATTACCACAGCACAAATTGAAGAGCACAGCTTAAGTAAAGAAGAATTAAAAACTGTGGTGAACGAATCAGGTGCACTATTACCTGCTCGCCACCAAAGCATGCTGACTTCAATTTTAGATTTAGAGCAAGTCACTGTTGAAGATATCATGATCCCACGCAACGAAATTGTTGCTATTGATATCAATGATGATTGGAAGCTTATCAGCCGCCAACTTACTCATGCACAGCACACCCGTGTACTGTTGTATCGTGACCAAATTGATGATGCTGTTGGCTTTATTCACTCACGTGATGCACTGCGTCTATTAACGAAAGAGCAGTTTGATAAACCATCACTACTGCGTGCGGTACGTGAAATCTACTTTATTCCTGAAGGCACATCACTGAACACGCAACTACTTAAGTTCCAGCAATCAAAAGAGCGTATTGGCTTAGTTGTTGATGAGTATGGTGATATTCAAGGTCTAGTAACACTTGAAGATATTCTTGAAGAAGTGGTGGGTGATTTCACTACAACGCAAACGCGTACACCGAGTGAAGAAGTAACAGAGCAAGATGATGGCTCAGTACTTGTTGATGGCGGTGCCAATATTCGTGATTTAAATAAAGAAATGGGTTGGGAGCTACCGATTGATGGCCCGAAAACGCTAAGTGGTTTAATTGTTGAATACTTAGAGGACATCCCAGACTCAAACCTAAGTTTGCGTATTGCCGGCTACCCTATTGAAGTTATCGAGATAAAAGAAAATATGGTTAAGTTAGTTAAAGTTATTCCAAGTAAACGCACAGAATAATTTTCTACATCACCTAAACAAAAGGAGTTGCTTGCTGCTCCTTTTTTGTTACTTATAGGTGAATTACCTCTGAAGATTCACATTTTATAAGCTATCCCGTACAACCAAACACGAATTCCTCTACTATTATTTTCTTTTGCATATTTTGATATAAAAGGGAAAATAATGGACGAAATATCAATCGAAAAAATCTATAACCAAGCTATCGAATTACTGATGCTTTACGGGCCAAAGTTTATCCTCGCAATACTGGTCTTGATCATAGGTTGGTGGTTAATTGGTAGAATTGCCAATATGGCCGAAAAATCAATGAACAAGGTCAAGTTTGAAGTTGGTCTTACACACTTTTTAGTCTCCTTTATCTCGGTCATTTTAAAAGTACTGTTGCTGATATCTGTTGCTTCTATGATTGGTATAGAAACCACGTCATTTATCGCAATGCTAGGTGCTGCTGGCCTTGCGGTGGGCATGGCACTTCAAGGTAGCCTTGCTAACTTTGCAGGTGGCGTGCTTATTCTGTTCTTTAAGCCCTTTAAAGTAGGCGATGTAATCGAAGCACAAGGCTACATGGGTACAGTTGTTGAGATACAAATTTTTGTCACGGTTTTACTCACTTACGACAATGAAAAAATCATTATCCCAAATGGCACGCTATCAAATGGTTGCGTTAAGAATAAGTTTTCAGAGCCAACACACCGCGTAGCTATCGAATTTGGCATTAGTTATGGCGATAATGTTCATAAAGCCCGTGATGTGCTTATGAGCGTGCTTAATGACTATGATTTGATACTAAAAGATATAGAAGATAAAAAACCATCGGTTCATGTTAGTCAGCACGGTGAAAGCCATATTGGCATGTTGGTATGGGCATGGGTTGAGTCTGATAACTACTGGCCAGTGTATTTTGGCTTATACGAACGCGTTAAAATTGCCTTTGACGCCGCTGATATCACTATTCCATTCCCGCAAAGGGATGTTCACATTCACCAGTTCCCTGGTAAATAGCTAACAAAAAGCCCGCTAATTGATGCGGGCTTTCTATTTATGCATTAACTAAATAAGCGTTCAAACCAGTTTTTGTCTAAATCGGCTTCACACTTTTTAAGTTGTGCGCCATAGCGGCTAGCTCGATGTTTAACTTTATTAGCAACGCTCATTAGCCATTTTTTACTTTTATAAGTACCTCGCTTATAGCCGCCCCACCCTTCGTGGTAATTTAGGTACTGCGCGTAGGCGTCCCATTTCGATATACCATTTACTTTATGAGTTTTGTAAACGAACCAAGCCATAAAGTCGATAGCATCATCAAAGTCATCTCTGTCTGCACCGCTGTTACCTGTTTCACGAATGTAATCTGACCATGTTGGGGTTTTTGCTTGTGAGTAGCCATATGCAGAGCTAGCACGTCCGATTGGAATTACCCACAAGAAATATTCCATTGGCGGCGCTGCATCATGACGAAATGAGCTTTCTTGATACATCATGCTCATTAGTACATGCTTTGGTGAACCCCATTTTTCTTGTGCATCACGAGCATCGTAATACCAGTCAGGTTTTTCTTCAAAAATCTTACATATATCATGAGGTTGCTCAGGAGGAGCCGTTGCACAACCAGCCAAAGATGCGGCCAGCGATAAAATAATTATACTTTTTTTCATTTTTTTATGGATCTCGCTGAACTTTTTCTCATCAGGTCAGTCTGAACTTATGAATGCAGTAGTATAGCATTGTTTCATCCCTGAAGAATCTTTGACGCAGCCTCCCTAGGCTGCGTTTTTTTATGCCTTCACCATACTAAGCTTTAGCAAAATAGTCATCTAAAAATGCAGTGAAAGATACACAGTCTGCCGCTTTAACTTCACGCTCTTTAAGTACAGAGTCAGTCGCTTGCTTTGCCAAAAATGCTTGATCATAAAATTGATAATCAGCATCAAGGTGGCTTTGCTTGTACTGCTGTGCAAGTGATAAAGCGAAATGACCATTATCTTGGTTCTCTTTTGCCAGCGCACTAACATATTTGCCAGAGAAAGTTTTACTTGGATTGTTCACCCAAGTTGCAAGCTCAGCTATGGTTTCGCTGTAATAACTCACGCCATATGCATTATCCATGTAACGGGCAACCTCAGATAGCTGAGTAAAAATTGTCTCGGCCCAATCAGTTAGACGCACCATCTCACCCTGCTTGTTGAGCATTAGCTCTGGGTCTCGACCTTCATTGACAACCGCATCAAGGTTAGTAGTGCTTAATTTTTGCTCTTGCCAATCCATTTCTGGCGAGTCATTCAATAAGCAATAAGTTAAGAATACGTCTAAGAAACGAATTTGCTGTAAATCGATACCCGTTTCACTAAACGGGTTAACATCAAGCGCACGTACCTCGATGTATTCTATACCGCCGCGAAGTAATGCATCTGTCGGTGTTTCGCCAGAGGCTGCATTACGCTTAGGACGAATTGGCGAGTAAAACTCGTTTTCGATTTGTAGAATATTTTTATTTAACTGCTTTGGCTCCGCACTCGTGTAATCATCAATATGACCATAGATATCCGATGGTGTATGAATTGCTTCTTTTAAACCCGCTACATATTCTTCTAGTGAGTTATACATAACACGTAAAGACGATTGCGCACTATTAGTATAGCCAAGGTTACCCAAACGCAGCGCTGTGCCCACTTCTAAATAAAGGGTGCCTTTACCTAGCTTTTTGAATGGTAAATCAGTTTCGCGCCCTTGTAAGAATGAACTACATAATGCTGGTGATGCACCAAATAAAAAGCTGATCAACCAAAGCTCACGCTTAAAGTTACGAATAAGCCCTAAATAGCCATTCGAAATAGAGTCAGCTAATGTACCTTGGTTGCCGTTTAAGCTATACAGGCTTTGCCATAAGCTCTCAGGGAAAGAGATATTGAAATGCACACCGGCAATGGCCTGCATCATGCTGCCATAACGGTTCTTTAAGCCTTCACGGTAAAGTGTTTTCATGCGGCCAATGTTTGAGTCACCAAACTGTGCGAGTACAATGTCATCTTGATGTTCAATAAAGCATGGCATACTGATCGGCCATAACAGCTCATCGTCCATCTGCGATAAGGTGAACTTTTGCAAGTCTTTTAGCTGCGCGAGTGTTTGCTCTGCAGATGTACTAACCGGCGTGATAAATTCTAAAAGTGATTCTGAAAAATCAGTGGTGACATGATCATTCGTTAAAGCGCTACCAACGCCTTGTGGATGACCTTGCTGTGAGATAACACCACTTGGTTTAATCCTTAATGCTTCTCGCTCGATACCACGTTGAATCCCATTAATTGCGTTAGGAAATTGTGCCGTTAACGCTTCTAGCGTTTTATTTAAATCATGTTTTATCAAAAATGCTTCCTCGAGCCGCGTGGCTGTAATCCTAAGTGTATGGGGGCAAAAAACAATTACTCAAGTCAGAAATATCAGTTTCATTATTTACCTATACACTCGAAGCTCAATCTTGCCATTGTGAGTCACAATATACAATTGCTTTGGTGGCACTTCATTGTTGCTTAAACGGTTAAAAATACAATTTAGGCTTTTTCCTTGAGGATATTAGGTCTTTTAACTAATATAAAAGAATGAGGCTAAACATAATATTTCAGGCAAGATATTGTTTTAGATCAAAGGGAAGATGAAATTATTAAAAGTTTCACAGTTAACACTATGTCCCCCCTTCCCTTACATTTTTCTGAGACTATAATCCGCACACCATAAAAAAGTATATTTCGAGGACTCATATGCGTCGTGGGCAAGAAATCGTCAATCAAGAAGTGACATACTCAGATAATCAAGAGCTTGTCTCTACCACAGATTTACGCGGTGTAATCACATACGTAAATAAGGAGTTTTGTACTATAGCAGGTTACACCGAAGAAGAGCTTCTCGGAAAAAATCATAATATTGTACGCCACCCAGATATGCCTAAAGCGGCATTTAAAGAGATGTGGGAAAAACTTAAAGAGGGCCACTCTTGGCGTGGCATGGTAAAAAACCTCTGTAAAGATGGCCGCTACTATTGGGTCGATGCGTTCGTTACGCCTATTTATGAACATGGTCAGCTAGTTGGCTATCAATCAGTGCGTACCAAGCCATCTGAGCAATTAAAAACCCGTGCGATGGCACTGTACACTAAAATAAATGGCGGTAAATCAATCACATCATTTCGTGAGAATATTTCACTTAGACAAATAATGTCTGCGATTTTATTGCTTGCAGGTATTGTTGGTTTAGCTGTGGCCGCTTCATGGATGGTTGCTTTAACCGCATGTGTCCTTATAGCACTACTTTTTGCTTTAAATTATGACGAACTGGTTGTTACACCAAGCCATTTAAAGCAGCAACGTGCAGAATTTGATTCGGTCTCACGCTACGTCTATTGCGGTTCACACCCTTTCAGTATTGCTGCCTATAATCAGCAAATGCTGTTCGCTAAGCTTAGAACTGTATTGGGTCGTGTTAAAGACTCTACTTACTCCTTCAAAGACATTGCTACCAACTTAGATAACCAATCGTCACTAACCGAGCAAGGTATTGCTGCACAAGGCCAACGTTTAAGTGATATTGCTACGGCAATGACACAAATGAGTGCAACTATTGGCGAAATTTCAGCAAATACTCATCACACTGCTGATAAGGTTAAAACCACTTACCAAAGCTGTAACGATATCAAACTGCATATTGAAGATAATAGCAGCATGGTGTCTGATCTCGCTAACCAAGTAGAGCAAGCAGCCACTACCGCTAACTCTCTTGCTAGTGAAGCAGACAAAATAGGCCAAGTAATGAGTGAGATTGAAGGCATTGCTGAACAAACAAACTTATTAGCGCTGAATGCAGCAATTGAAGCAGCACGTGCCGGTGAGCATGGCCGAGGTTTTGCGGTTGTAGCAGATGAAGTACGCGCACTTTCTTCACGTACTCAAAATGCAACAGCACAAATACACAGCTCAATTAAAGAGATCCAAGATACGTTATTTAGCTGGTCTAAAGTGATGCAATCAACTAAAGCGCAAGCAGATAGTTGTGTTGATACGACTGCTCACACTCAAACTGAGCTTGCGAGCATCTTCGCGCAAATTGATGAAATATCAGGCCTTGCCACTGAGATATCGACGGCTGCTGAGGAACAACAAGTTGTCAGCACCGATATACGCGAAAATGTAGAAAGCATTAAAGGACACAGCGAAGAGAACTTAAAGCTTAGCTTCAACGTGGCTAAAGATGCAGCGGGGCTTGTTGAAGGTTCACGCAAAGTTAACGATATGCTGTTAACTTTTAAAGTTTAAACTTAACTGATACAAAAAAGCCGCATCATAATTGATGCGGCTTTTGTTTTTAGGGCTAATTAACGACTTGAGAAAACAAGTCCATTCTCATCAGCATCAATATGGATGATGGCACCTGGTTGGTAATCGCCACCGAGCAGGCGCTGTGCTAATGGGTTTTCAATGGTATGTTGAATAGCACGTTTTAAAGGCCTTGCCCCATACACAGGATCAAAACCACTTTCAGCGATGCGGTCTAAAGCTGCATCCGTAACTTCAAGAATGTAGCCTTTTTCAGTTAATCGCTCACGTAGCTTACTTAACTGAATGTCAGCAATTTCCTTAATGTGCTCATTAGCAAGTGGATGGAATACCACGGTTTCGTCGATTCGGTTAATAAATTCAGGACGGAACTGACTGACTAATACGCCCATCACTTTTTCTTTTAACGTCGCATAATCATTTGAACCTGCTTGCTCTTGGATAATATCTGAACCCAAGTTAGAGGTCATGATGATCACCGTATTTTTAAAATCAACGGTACGGCCCTGACCATCCGTTAAGCGGCCATCATCAAGCACTTGCAGTAAGATGTTAAATACATCAGGGTGCGCTTTTTCGACTTCATCCAATAAAATGACGGAATACGGACGACGGCGTACCGCTTCAGTTAAATAGCCACCCTCTTCATAGCCAACATAACCCGGAGGTGCACCGACTAAACGTGCCACCGAGTGTTTCTCCATAAACTCCGACATATCAATGCGCACCATGGCATCTTCAGTGTCAAACATGAAACTGGCTAGTGCTTTGGTCAGCTCAGTTTTACCTACCCCTGTCGGGCCTAAGAATAGGAATGAACCGATTGGGCGATTTGGATCAGCAAGTCCTGCGCGAGAGCGACGAATTGCATTCGCAACAGCTACAACGGCTTCATCTTGACCAATCACTTTGTGGTGTAATTGATCTTCCATTTGCAGAAGCTTTTCACGTTCACCTTGCAGCATTTTCGATACCGGAATACCTGTCCAACGCGATAAAATCTCAGCGATTTCGTCTTCACCTACTTGGTTTTTAAGCAAGCTCATTTCTTGCATTTCAGCTTGTGAAGCAAGGTCGAGTTTGCGCTCAAGTTCAGGGATACGACCATATTGCAGTTCAGACATACGCTGTAAATCGCTGGCACGGCGTGCCACATCTAAATCAAGACGTGCCTGCTCAAGTTCTGCTTTGATAACTTGCGTGCCTTGCAGTGAGGCCTTCTCAGCATTCCACACTTCATCTAGTTCGCGGTATTGCGCTTCAAGTTCAGTGATCAGTTCTTGCATTTCAGTGCGGCGCTTTTGACTTGCTTCGTCTTTTTCTTTCGCCAACGCGTTATCTTCCAGTTTTAACTGAATAATACGACGCTCTAGCTTATCTAAAGACTCTGGTTTTGAGTCAATTTGCAAACGAATTGAAGAACCTGCTTCGTCAATTAAATCTATTGCCTTATCTGGTAATTGCCGATCGCTAATGTAACGATGCGAAAGCTGCGCCGCAGCAACAATGGCCGGATCGGTAATATCAACTGAGTGATGCAGCTCATAACGCTCTTTTAAACCACGTAAAATCGCAATGGTGTCTTCAACCGATGGTTCATCAACAAATACCTTTTGGAAACGACGCTCAAGTGCCGCATCTTTTTCAATGTATTGACGATACTCATCAAGGGTTGTAGCTCCCACGCAATGTAACTCACCACGGGCAAGTGCTGGTTTTAGCATATTACCTGCATCCATTGCGCCGTCTGTTTTACCTGCGCCTACCATAGTATGGATTTCATCAATAAAGAGGATGACTTGGCCTTCTTCTTTGGCAAGTTCATTCAATACTGATTTTAAACGCTCTTCAAATTCACCACGGTATTTTGCGCCAGCAACCAAAGCACCTAAATCGAGCGATAATACTCGCTTGTTTTTTAAGCCTTCAGGTACTTCACCATTGATAATACGTTGTGCAAGGCCCTCAGCAATCGCTGTTTTACCTACACCCGGCTCACCAATTAACACCGGATTATTTTTAGTACGGCGTTGTAATACTTGGATAGTACGACGAATTTCGTCATCACGACCAATGACAGGGTCAAGCTTACCTTGCTCTGCTCGCTCAGTTAAATCGATGGTGAATTTTTTTAATGCCTGACGAGTTTCTTCAGCATTTGGGTCTTCTACTTTTTGGCCACCACGAATGGCTTCAATTGCAGATTCGATCTTGCTAGAAGTAATATTCAGCGCTTTAAAAATGTCACCTAATGGACCTTTATCATCACACGCGGCAAGAACAAACAACTCACTCGAAATGAATTTATCTTTTCGTTTTTGAGCATATTTATCGCATAAGTTAATTAATGAAATCAGGTTATTTGACAGCTGAACATCGCCACCAATACCTTCAACTTTAAACAGTTTCTCGATTTCTTGGGATAACTTGGTGTTTAACTCATCAGCACTGACGCCTGCTTGTGCAAGTAACGCACGCACACTTGAACCATTTTGCTGAAGCAATGAATACATTAAATGCACAGGCTCAATAAATTGATGATCGCGCCCAAGTGCTAATGACTGCGCATCTGAAAGCGCAGATTGAAATTTACTTGTAAATCTATCTAAACGCATAAGGGTTTACCTATTAAAAAATCTAATTGCTTAATTAATGGGTATGCTTAGTGATTTGTTCAAGTAAAAGAAGAAAATTTAATCGCAAAAAAGGCGTATTAATTGCGCCAGATCAAGCTAGCCATACGGCCTGTTTGTCCATCGCGGCGATAAGAGAAAAACAGTGACTTTTCAGTGACGGTGCAGTGCTCACCACCATACATTTTGACCACACCTAATTGTGCCAATTGCTGGCGTGCTAGTAAGTAGATATCAGCCATGTATTTTTCGTGCTTGGCTGTAAAAGCTTGTTGATGCTCTGGGTTTTGTGAGCAAAAACACACTTTAACTTCTTGCCCAACTTCAAATTGTAAAGGACCGATGGCTGGGCCTAACCAAGCAATAATATCGCTTGCTGGCGCTTGAAAGTGCGAAACCGTGTTTGCCAATATACCTTGCGCTAAACCACGCCAGCCACCATGGACAGCAGCGACTTCATCCCCAGAACTCGAGCAAAGCAATACTGGTAAACAGTCTGCGGTCATTATCGCCAGCGGCTGCTTTATTAAACGGGTGTAAAGCGCATCAGCAGAGCGTAGTTCGCTTAAATCAGACTGCTCATCAATTACGACTACATCGCTGCTATGTGTTTGGTTTAACCACACAGCAGGATTAGGCAGCTGATTTGTAAGTAACGCGCGATTTGCAAGCACGGCTTGCTCATCATCACCAACATGTAAACCCACATTAAAACTATCAAAGGGTGCAACCGAAACACCGCCCTGTCGGGTGGTACTCAGCGCGCTAACAGAGTTTGGGGCAGTCCATGCTGGTGTGATCATAACGCTTAAAACTCGATATTTGGGTTTGCTTTAGTATCAGCGCGTAATGCTTCTGTCATAGCAGCCATATCATCTGGAATTGGCGCTTGCCAAGTCATTAGTTCACCAGTGATTGGGTGCGCAATTGATAGCTTAACAGCATGTAATGCTTGGCGTTTAAAGTCGCGTAGCATTTGAAACAGCTCAGGTGTAGCACCTTTTGGCGGGCGCGGACGACCACCATACAGTTGATCGCCAACTAATGGATGGTTTAAATAAGCCATGTGTACACGAATTTGGTGAGTACGGCCTGTTTCTAGGCGTAAACGTAAGCGTGTATGTGCACGGAATTTTTCTGCAACACGATAATGCGTCACAGCTGGTTTGCCCATTTCATGCACGGCCATGTGAGTACGTTTTGTTGCATGTCGACCAATTGGTTTTTCAACCATGCCACCCGCTGTCATTGTGCCATTACAAATTGCTTCGTATTCACGGGTGAAGTTTTCACGCTTTTGTAAAGCAGAAACTAAATGAGTTTGTGCCGGAATTGTTTTCGCCACCACCATTAAACCAGTGGTGTCTTTATCAAGGCGATGCACAATACCCGCACGAGGCACATTAATGATATCAGGGTAATGATGTAGCAAAGCATTTAATACCGTGCCATCTGGGTTACCCGCACCAGGATGTACAACTAATCCCATAGGTTTATTGATCACCAAAATATCATCGTCTTCATAAACGATGTTTAATTTGATATTTTGTGCCTCGTATTCACGAGGGGCTTCGATGGTTGTTTCTACACTCACCACTTCGCCACCGAGTAGTTTTTCGCGCGGTGTGTTTAATATTTCGCCGTTTACAGTGATTTTATCATCCAAAATCCACGTTTTTATACGTGAACGAGAATAATCAGGGAACAATTGCGCTAATACTTGGTCTAGACGTTTACCGCCAAGGTCAATTGGAACCTCGGCTTGGAGAGAAATTTGCTCTGACATTAGTAACTTTACCCAATTTACCAGTGCAAGCTGTGCTCGACTGGGTTAGAATCGCTTTAATATAATACGTATAGTTTACTCGGTTTTCCTCACTTGGCCTAGCCGAAGACATCGAAGGTAAGAAATAAAATGATAAATAAAATAGGGAAACGTGCGTTCGCCATAGTTTTTTCAGTATCTGTACTTGGCTTAGGTGCCTGTTCATCAGCACCAGATCAAGAAGATATCCAACGCGTTCCTAATAAATCTGCGCAAGCTTTATATGAAGATGCAAAACAAACATTAGATTCTGGCTTATACGCTCGTGCAATTGAGCTATTAAGTGCTATTGATTCTCGCTACCCTTTTGGTCCTCTATCAAAACAAGTACAAATGGACTTAGTGTTTGCGCATTATCAAGCAGGTAATACTGAACAAGCACTCGCAACTATCGACCGTTTTATTCGTTTAAACCCAAACCACAAAGACTTAGACTACATGTACTACATGCGTGGCTTGGTGAATATCAAAGCGGATGAAAACGCATTTCAAGAATATTTTGGTGTAGACCGTGCCGACAGAGATGCAAACCGTACTCGTGTCGCATTTACTGATTTATCAACGCTTTTAAAACGTTTTCCTAACAGTGCCTACGCACCAGAAGCGAAAAAACGTTTAGTGTGGCTACTGAATAAAATGGCACGCTACGAGTTAAAAGTTGCTGAATACTACTATGAGCGTGAGGCATACCTTGCTGCTGCAAACCGTGGTAAATATGTGGTTGAGCACTACTCACAAAGCAGCTACCTTGATCAAGCACTAGAGATCATGGAAAAAAGCTACAACAAACTTGGCTTACCTGAGCTAAGTGAACACGCTAAAGCAACGCGAGAAGCTAACAAGCGTTAAAACAGACTAAAGCAAAAAGGCGCCTTAGGCGCCTTTTTTAATGTTTGCGATCGAATATACCCAAACCACCCCAAGGTGCGAGTTTCAGTTGGAATTAAATCGCGTCTTCATCTTCTTCAGCGGTACGAATACGTACGACACGCTCAACGTCAGTGACAAAGATTTTACCGTCACCAATTTTACCTGTTTGCGATGTTTTAACGATAACATCGATAGCACGGTCAACATCTTCGTCGCTTAATACGATATCTAGTTTAACCTTAGGTAAAAAGTCCACCATATACTCAGCACCGCGATAAAGCTCGGTGTGTCCTTTTTGACGGCCAAAACCTTTTACTTCGCTTACCGTCATACCTGTGATGCCCACATCTGATAATGCTTCGCGTACATCATCAAGCTTAAATGGTTTAATAATTGCTTCGATTTTTTTCATTTTCGGGTTACTTATTATTTCTCGATTGCCTCGATTTTAGACAATCCCATTGCTGATGGCAAACAAAGCTATGAATTACGGTGATTAAATCAGCAATCATGATATTATTAAACAAAGTGATTCAAAATAGAGACAACAATGAAATCATTACAACGGGGTTTTACATTATTAGAGCTGATGGTCACGCTTGCCATTGTGGGTATTGTTGCTCTAATAGCACTATGGGATAGCTCAGAGATGCTTGAAAATGATCGAGCTGAGAGCTATTTATTAGAGTTAAAACGCACACTTAGTTTTGCTCGCGCAAAAGCAACAAGTAGTGATGCAATTATTGTTGTTTGTAGTGGTAATACAGGCAATATCGAAAATAATTCAACCAATCAATGCTTTGACAATTGGAATAACGGCAGCGTATTTGTATTTTTTGATTCAAACCAAAATGGTGTTTACAACCCGGACGATGGCGATATCATTTTAAGAGTCATGGAAGAAATTCCTGAGAACAGTCAGTTAAATTTCACTGGTGATAATTCAATTATTTTTGATACCAGCGGGATGCTCACGTCAAACCCTGGAAAATTCACTTACTGCCCTTCAAAAGCTAATGACGATAATAACAAACAACTAGAAGTATCTACCTCAGGGACTGCTTTATATATTGGTACTACGACAGATGTCTGTAATTAAGCTTGGTAAATTGACAGCCCACACTCTCGAATTATAGTTAAATAAACAGTCGCAATTTTGGAGTCTTCAAGGATGAAGGCATTTACAACTCTGCGCAGCCTCAATGGAGCGACGTTAATTGAAAGCCTCGTAGTGCTATCAATTTTATCACTCCTGCTGCATATCGCTTTATTTGAATATAAGCCACTTCTGGCAACAAACCGTTTAGAAAGCAACATGCAAACGGTGAAAAGAGCGCTGCAGTTTACTCGCCTAAAAGCGCAAACAAATGATGCCTATGTCACCTTCTGCGCCTTAAAACACAACAGATGCAACAAAGCTATATGGCACAAATCGTTAACCGTTTTTGTAGACAGAGGCGTGCTAGGTGTATTTGAAAGTGGTGATACTAAACTAATGGAAATCGAAGCTATAAGTAAGTTTGACATGCTGACGTACCAGCGTCGTGCAGTTACGTTTAGTCCAGCGGGTATGCCGATGGGATTAGGCAATGGTACTTTTATCTACTGCCCAGAATATAGTAAAGCAAGCCTCAAAGGGCTTGCAATTAGAGTCAGCCCGATAGGCCGAGTTAGATTAATTGATACAGATAGATGCCAAACTGATAATTAATAAAACTTATTTACCCCAACAGGTGCTTGAGTCAGCAGAACCTGTTGACGTTTTTAAACCTGTATCAGAAATAGACAATGTTTCACATTCAGCATCTTGTAATGGTGGGCCAGATTTAGGTGTTGCCTTAAATGTAAATGTACCTGCATCATTATCTACTTTAACACTAATGGTATAAAAGTTACTTTCTGTTGTCGTAGAAACACCTAAATCAGCAATTGTGCTTGTATATTCTCGGTTATCGACAAAGTATTGCTCTTGTTTATTAGCTGCATCTAATAACGCAGTAATTGCCTCAGTTCGAGCGGTACGTTTTACATGCTCAAAATAGCTAGGAATAGCAATACTCGCGATAATCCCTAAGATAGCTACAGTAATCATCAGCTCGATTAGCGTAAAACCATTATGACTCTTTGTTCTTATAAAGTTCATTTTTTTAAAACCTATATAACTGTTTTTAGAGGAATTACCTCTATTTTTTCTTATCTTAGATGGCTGACAATAATTATGCAATTAAGGCGGGTACTTAAATAGCTACCATATGCTCTGCCTAAACATGTAAGGCAGAGCATTCACTTAGTTGCTTTATTGGCTATTATCGTTTCGCTCTTGCTTATAAATGAAAGTTTGTTGTGTTTTAAAGCCAAAACCAATAGGCACCGCATCACTAACAAGTTTAATTTTACCATCTTCAATAACTAAACCTGGGCCTTGGATCTCCTGTACTTTCATTGGATTTTGCTCACCTTTTATACCTGGACCAATGGTTAAAAACTGGCTTTGCTCTTTAACCTTTTCATCTGTGTTGTCATCACAATAACCATCGCTATTACCATCAACACAGCTGTCACCTACACCAAAATAAAGTTGAGGAGTATCAGGAACATCATTCGAGGTAGTGAATTTCAAGCTGTCATACACTTTTGTACCGTAATGTAAGTGGAAAGCGTATAAACTTCCTGAACCACCAGTTAGTGAACACTGATTCGCTGTTTCTGTAGATGAAGCTGGTGTGTAGGTTGTGAAATAAGCGACACCACCGATAACTGTACTTGCTGCAAGGGATTTTTCACCTGCAGAAGCTAAATTGTAATACCAACCGTGATACTCACCTAACTCAATTTCTAAGTCAGTAAATTTATCAACGTCGTCCAGTGCATTTCCAAATGGATCAGAATCCATATTCATCAAGTCTGCTTGTGTAATTGCTGCGGGTACATCACTACCAAGGAATGGCTGAGTTACCGTATTGATATCACGGATCATAAACAGTTGATCATTGGTAACAGTACCCGTTGGTTTAGAGCGGTTGCCACTACCTATTAGCACAGCATCAAATGGCGTATCAATTCGTGTAGTTACTGTTTCACCATTAACAGATGTTTCTGATACTTTGCTGAACATAGTTCTTGCAATCAAAGGCTTATAGAAAAAGCGGCGATCTTGGGTTGAAAGTGCACTGCCTAAGCTTGCTAATTTAAAATGTGTCCATGGGTTTTCTGAATCTGTGGGACTATCAGAAGGCATATCAACACGCCACACATCACCGCCTGTGTCTGTTGCATATAGCCTGTCAATATAACCATCATAGTCAGAATCTAAGATACTAATATCTGACGCAATACTATGCTTACCTAAAAAGCCATTCTCACTCGGCGTTAATGCCCAAACTTTTTTGCCCGTTTGCGCGTCAACAATAAAAATACCACGTCCATGGGTATCATCTGTACGAATAACATTGTCTTTGTTTGTATCGTAACCCGCACCAAAAATAAGCACGGGCCTGTCTTTATAACCATCTAGATTCACATACGTCACTGTAGGTTTAGACCAAGTTTGCCCTAATTCTTTAAAGTCACCTGTGCCACCTACAATTGGTTGATCCCACAGTAAACTTGGCGAGTCTGGGTTAGTTATGTCGAGTCCGTAGTAGTAATTACCACCGCGCCTTAGACCAAAGAATGCCCAAACACGGTCTGATCCATTTACGATGCCATCACTATTTTTATCATCAAAAAATACAGAGATTGGCCCGTCAACACCATAAACCTTGGTATCTGCTTGGTTATCACGAAGTGGCTTTATTATTTTATACAAGCTTCTAGGGATAAACGCCCAGCTTTCACTTAGCACATCATTTTTATCTTGGAACATGTGCAAGTAACCGGCATTAGTGCCTATTAAAACTCGGATATCATCATTACCATAATCAATTGTTACAGGTTTTGAATGAAGTGGATCACCAAAGATGTCTTTACGTGAATCCGTTGTCGATCCATCTTTGTCTTCATCATCAATATCTAGGCCTCTTGACCAATTAATAAGGTCTTCAACTTCATCCGGATCAGCTTCGAAATCAACAGCAGCCTTGTCTATAGTTCCATAATGGAATACAACACGATAGCGGGTAAAGTTAAGCATGCGACCATTTACATTTGTTAGTACTTTACGCCCTTCATTCGGCACGCTAGAAGAGTTAGACAAATACAGATTTACACCACCTAGCTCAACTGAATTACCATCAGCGCTTTCACCGCTAGGCAGCCAAAAAGTTTTAGCGTCTTTATCGATTAAACCATCTTCATTTAAGGCAGATTTACCATCTTTATCGATAATTTGATCGCCAGATACTTTTAGCTTTTTCAGATTTCCGCGCCAACGAGCCCCTGTTTTAGGATAAAACATCGCATAATAGATTGATTCGCGGCTGCGTGTTTGGTCAACGTTGTTACTTGCTATAGATGGTGCCGTGAAAGTATCGTTCACTTCTCGAATTTGAGTAATCGTATTTTTAAGGGCTTCAGAAAGTTGCTCTGCAGTATTGGCATGTAGGTACTTACCGCCACCTTCAGCTGCTGTTTCTGATAGTAAGCGCTTACCATTATCACTCATGCCAGAGCCAAAACCTATGGTATAGACACGACCTGTTTCGTGAATGTCTGTCGTCGTTGGCCTTAAATCAACTTCAACATCATCAGTACCGTGAATAACTTTTGCGAGCTTGTGTAAATACACTCCGGCAATTTTATCGCTATCACTTAAATAACTACCAAAATACGACTTGTGTAACGCGCTAATATTAGAGTCTTGTTCATTATCAGAGCCAGCTGATGGGTCACCGTCTGTCATATAGATAATGTTAACTGAGTTATCACAGCGCTTTACTTCTTCTGAATTATCAAACGGTGAAATATATGAGCTGTTATAAGCAATGCGAGGCTCATCCCAACAAACATACCTCCACCCCCTGTTATAGCGCCATTCACATACCTCCTCCATATATGTACTTGTTTCGGTCTTCTCGATGGACGTATCACGTAGTGCGGCATTAACTTTTTCGCCGTAGAAGAGACTTTGCCCTGTTATATAAAGATATGCTTCCCAGAGTGTTTCGGTCAGTGGTGTACCGCCATCGGCTGGCAGCCCTGCAATTGTGGTCTTTAAGGCTGATATATCTGAACCAATGCCTGCAAGTACATAGCCACCATTAGTACTGTTAAAACGCATTAAACCAAAATCAATATCATCGTTACCATCAACCAGTTTAGTAATAGCATCTTGCGCAACGCCTAAACGGCTATCTGAACATGGAATGTATAAACCATTTGAGAAGCCACAACTGTTACCTGAACTAGTTGAAAAAGCCATACTACCTGAGGTATCAAAAACAATAAGAACCCGAGGTTTTTCATCTAGATTGGCATTGTGATTGACATATAATTCAATATCTTCAGCGTGACCCAAAAAACTAAACACTGCTAAAGAAGTTAGCAGTATACGTTGAGTTATTTTTTCTAAATTCATCACTTTTCTCCACTAACCACCGGTATTGAGGCTAGCCATTTCTTGGGCAACGCCTGTGCTGATCGTTAAGGTATGTTTACTCTTAGTGCCATAAGTAATAGTGGTATCTACTTGGACCATGTTACATGACACACCGGCGGTAAAGTTAAATTTACGTGGGCATGGTAAATCTAGCGCACCATTATTTAGATTTGTCATAGTATTAGATGCGCCATCCATATCATCCATACCAAAACCGCCCTCAGGTATTTCAGATGCCTTCATTAAAAAAGCACTATTGCCACCTGCTGCTGCTTCATTTGCGATAACTTTTTGCACAGTACCAATTAAGCTATTTTCAGCAGTCTCACGCTCTTGAGCTGAATTTGTAATTTTTATATCTACACTGCTGCTATTCATTAAAGTCACAGCTATACCTGTCACAGCAACGACCATAATCAAAGCAATAATAAGCACTATGCCTTGTTGTTTGCGTATATTAGGAACACTGTATTTTCTATTTCGATTAATTGAAAAGTTTTTCATAGCAAACCTTCGTGTTGATATTTCATCTACATTTAGCCTAGTAGTATCTAAGTCAGAAAAATCAGGTAAAAAGTGTTTTTAAATTCCAAAAACACAACCTATTAATGCTAACTAATTAGTATTATAATAAATACACAATATCATTCCAGTTATTTATTAAAAAATTTAAAGATTTAATTCAAGAAAATATAGAAAGGTAAAAAAAGAAAATTCCAATCAATTTAAAATGTTACAAACTGCCTAAAGCTAAATTAAAAAAAGAGCGATATTACAACAAGTTAAGTGTAAACCTTTCAGTACAAAGTTGCTGTGATAGATTATAAAGTTAGATAATTAGCAATGAAAAAGTGATTATAAAAAGCATTCAACCCAGAAAAAATTCCGGGTTGAAAACACAGTTTTAATAAAGAAAAATTAAATATAAAAATTAAGCAACAAACAGTTTAATCATAAGCTATTATCATTTCTTTCTTGCTTATAAATATAACTTTGATGAACTTCTAATTTAAGTGGTTCCTCATCATAAAGCTGAACATTGCCATTTTCATCAACGCTAGGGGTAGGCCCATTAACTACTTTAGCTTCAATTTTCTCACAGTTTTCAGTACAATTTGGGTCTTTATTTGGTAATGGAAATATATACACTTCACCATCTTCAACATACATGGTTGGTGTATCTGGTAACTCTGCCGCTGTTGGGGTTCTTAACCAATCATACACTTTGGTCCCATAGTGAAGATGAAATGCATAAAGATAACCTTGCCCTTCTGCAATTGAGCACTGTGAATCCGATGAAGAACTGGTATCTGGTTTATATGTAGTAAAATAAGCAACGCCCCCTAACACGGTAGCCTTAGAAGTTGCCTTTTCACCCCACCCTAAATTATAAAACCAACCATCTTTTTCAGCTAAATCAGCTTCTAATTCAACAAAGTCTTTCAAACTGTCAGTAACTTTGGCAAATGGGTCACTATTTACATTCATTAAATCTGATTGCCAAATTAAACTTGGAATTTCATCTTCTTCAAAACTTCGAGTTACGGTGTTTACATCTCGAATCATATAGAGCTTATCAGCGACTTTTAAATTCAATGGATCTGTGCGATCACCACTACCTATAAGTACAGCATCAAATGGGGTATCAATTCTTGAGTAAGTTGTTTCACCATCAAGTGTTGTTTCTGTTACTTTACTGAACAGAGTCCTTGAAACATATGGCTCATAAAAAAAGCGGCGGTTATTATTGCCTAATTTTGCAAGTTGAAAGTGCGTCCAATTTTTTTTGTTGTTTGTTGCTAAGTCAACTCTCCAGATCCCACCACCAGTATCACTTGCATACAATCTGTCAGTGTAACCATCGTAATCAGAATCGAGTAAATGTATGTCTGACGCTATACTGTGCTGCCCTTTAAAGCCACCTTCTGAGTTTGTTAACGCCCAAACTTGTTTTCCAGTTTCTGCATCAACAATGTATAAGCCTCGCCCTTTAGAATCTGTTGAGATTGAATTATCTTTATTCGTGTCGTAGCCAGCACCAAAAACCAATAGCGGTCTATCTTCATAGCCTTTAAGGTTGATAAATGTAATTTGAGGTTTAGACCATGTTTGTGCTAATTCTAAAAATTTTCCATCACCACTTTTTAATGGCCCTCCCCACATCAAAGAAGGTGAATTAGGGTTAGTTATATCTAAACCGTAATAGCTACTACCACCTCGACGTAATCCGAAAAATGCCCATACCCTGTCATCATTATTAACGATGCCGTCTTCGTTTTTATCATCAAAATAAACGGTTATAGGGCCATCCACTCCATACACTTTTGTGTGTAACTTTTTATCGCGTAATGGCTTAATAATTGAGTACAGTTCCGCAGGCATAAATGCCCAGCTTTCACTTAATACATCGTTTCTGTCCCTAAACATATGTAAATAGCCCGCATTAGTACCAATAAGAATACGAACATCATTGTAGCCATAATCAATCGTAACAGGCTTAGAGTGCAGTACATCACCAAAAATATCATGGCGAGAATCGTCCGTTGAGCCGTCCTGATCTTCATCATCAACATCAAGTCCACGAGACCAGTTTATAAGATCAAAGACTTCATCGGGGTCTGAATCAAAATCAACTGCAGCCTTAAATCGATTTCCATAATGGATTATGACTCTGTAAGCCGTAAAGTTGAGCATTCGACCACCAGATAAGTTTGTGATCACTTTCCGGCCTTTATTTGGAATACTCGATTGTTCAGCTAGATAAGCATTTACACCGCCTTTCTCAACATATCCACCATCAGCAATGAGATTGCTGTTGGATTGCCAATACGTTTTTGCTGTTGATAAAATCGCCCCGTCATTACCAAGGGCGGAGGCAAGGTTGGCATCAACTACGACACCACCAGATACTTTTAGCTTTTTAAGATTCCCTCGCCACCGAGCATCGTTTGAAGGTAAAAACATAGGAAAATAAACTGCATCACGATGTGATAATTTATCTGAATTATTTGATGCTACCGATGGCGAAGAAAAAGTTGAGTTGACCTCTCTGATATCGGTAAGAACATCATCAAATGCATCACTTAGCGCTTTTGCAGACTCTGCGAAAATATAACTACCCCCACCATTATCAGCAGTCGCCTGTAAAATGTCTCCTGCGTTTTTAACTAAGCCTTTACCAAAACCAATCGTGTAAACATTTGCGCCATCTACAACACTTGTTTCAGGGTATATATCCCTATTTTCTTTCTCTTTACCATGAAGAATTGTTGCCATTGAGGGTAAATGACTATTACCCACTTTTTTAGGTGAAGTGCCATAAATACTTTTATATAAGTTTTCTATATATTTATCCTGACCGACATCATAGTAAGGTTCACCGTCTGTCATCAATATAATATTTACGCTATTATCGCATCGTACTGGATCACCTGAGTTCTGCTTGAAAGGAGAAATATACTTACCATTTGATTCTGTTGAACTATCTCTTTTAGCTGGTTCAACCAGATTCGCGAAAAAAAGGTCATCTCCTATTAAGTATCGCCATGTTTCAGTAATAGTTTCAACTAATGGGGTTCCTAATTCTAGATCAGTGATGTCCCAATTTCTGAGAGTATTTTTAATCGCATTATGATTTGTTCCAATCCCATGGACAATATAACCACCAGTACCTTTAATAAGCCGCATTAAACCAAACTCAATATCAGTATTGTCATTGATTAATTTAATCATCGCCTCCTGTGCGACTTCTAAACGACTTCCTTCAGGGCATAGTATTAGTTTTCCTTTATCTCTACAGGCTTTGCCCGTTTCTATAGAGAATGCCATGCTATTTGATGTATCAAAAACAAGTAAGACCCGTAATTTTTCGTCTTCCGCTACGTCATAATTTACATATAGATCTATATCTTCAGCATAAAGGTTTTTGCAAAATACACATGCAAAAATAAAAAATAGGCTGTTTAACTTCATTTTCATACTCGCCTTACTCCATTAATTTCCACTATTTAAGCTCAGCATTTCTTGAGCAATCCCTGTTGTAATAGTGAGGTTATGCTTACTTTTAGAGCCATATTCAATCACTGAATTAATCTCAACCATATTGCATCTTAAGCCTGCAGTATCATCAAAACGTCTTGGGCACCTTAAAGCCATAGGGCCTTCATTTTTGTTAAACATGGTATTAGATGTGTCATTTGTATTACCTAGATCGAGGCCTGTTTTAGGAACTTGCCCTCTACTAAAGAAAAACCGGCTGTTACCTAATTTTTTTGCTTCATTAGCAATGACGTTTTGTACATCACCAATTAATTCATTCTCTGCCGCTTCTCTCTCTTGAGCGGCATTTGTGATTTTAATATCTACACTACTGCTGCTCATCAAAGTCACAGCAATACCGGTTATCGCAATAACCATGATCAAAGCAACGATTAATACAACACCTTGTTGCTTATGCATCATAGTTAAATGCGCCATAAGTTTGCCCCAACATTGTTCAAGCGGATAGTGGTCGTAAATAGTGCGCGTCGGTAGTTATCATCAAATGTAAGAACGCGGCTATTTGCGTCTTCACCCAATGTATAAGTTTGATTTTTCAACTTAAGGTTTGAATCTGGTAAAAGCGATCTCACAAGTAAGAATACTTGCACTGTCAAAATACCACGGCGATTTTCCCAATCAGTGTTGGTCATCTGGCTGATACTTTTATATGTATCAACACGACTGTTATTTGTAGTATCAAGACCAAACACAAAGTGCATATTTTCTACCCCTTCCATAACCGTTTCAGTTGTCATGCCCCCAGAAGGAGTTAAGCGTTTACGTCTAAGTAAAGGAACAGACACTCTTTGGTCATTAATGGTGTAGGTTTGCTTTGCTATGTAATAAACATGATGTCGATAACGCCAAATCGTAGCATTACCATTTACAGCTGCTGCCGCGATTGGGCCGCGCTGAAATTCAGCAAGCTCTTGCTCGGCAATAAAATAGTAATAGTTATCGCTAGTATCGACAGGTTGAATTTGTAAGCCTTCTAAAAACTTAATTTGCAGTACATCTGTATTTTTCTCAACATTGTTTATACATCCAAGGGCTGAGTTACCGGTTGTTTGCACTGCATAAACGGAGCGAAAGTTACTGGTTGCAGCTGTATCTGGAAAGCTGCCATTATTAAGGCCTTCTGAACAATCATTACCGGGATTTCCTAAACTGTTTGTATTTGCATCCGAAAATGAGTCTTCATAAAACGTGCCCCAAAAACCAATCTGTTCAATATCACGTTGCATGATATTCATAGCCAGTCTACCAGTTTCTTGTAGCTCACCAATTGTCATCGTGTCACGAGTTGTTGATTTCATGCTTATATAGGTAAACATCACCCCGCCGAGCACCACACCTCCGATGAATAAAGCAACCATCATCTCGACGAGAGTAAATCCATTATGCTTTTTCATATCAAGACCTTAAATAAATATAGCTTTGTAGAACAATCAAACGTCGCTTATCGCCTTTAGAACCACAATCAATTGCAGCTGTATCTTTATTAGCACTAAGTTCTTGACGTCCTTGCCAACTAATCACAACCTCAATATTGAATTCGCTGGCATTGCCTGCAGCAACGGGAGTACTACTAATGCACACAGTTGCATCGTCTAAAGCGCCGGTGTTTTCACGAGCCTGAATTGCACGCACCCACTGTTGTTTATCTAATTCTGCCAATTGCTGAGCACTACATGCTGAGTTATAGCAACTCAAACTCGTATTTAGAGCTGTATCACTATCGAAAGTGCCATTATATAACGCTGCAAAGCCAGGTGAGTCGTTCGCTCGCATACGCTGGATAATGTCATTACCAAGTGCTACAGCAGCTGCACGCTGCATAGAATCAAAGCTTGCCTGCTTCGCTTTTGCTTGCAGGGCCACAGCGCCTAATAAACCAAAGCTTAAAATAACAAAGGCAATAAGCACTTCAATAAGCGTAAAGCCTTGCTGCTCAGAATGTTTAATCATGATGAAGTTCATAGATACTTTTACATACCGTAAGAATATTACGGCACAAATAAATAACAATCTGTATATGGACGAGCGGTCAAAATGCGCGATAAACGGTACTTAAACTTTGCTCAAAGTTAGATAATGACTACTAAAGAAAGTAATTATTGAAGATAAGATGCTGCAATGAAGATTGTTATTATTTACCCATTACAGCTTTAACATTTTTAAGCTCTCGACGACTAACTGCCAAAGGCTCTTCATACTGCTTCATCGTAACTGTATGCCCACCTGAAGATGGGCTATTAAGGCTAACAATATGTTGCTTATTCACAAGTGTATTACGGTGAACTCTAAGTAGCTGCAGCGGATAGGTTTGCTCTAGTTGCTTTAAACTTTGCTCAACAAGTGCCTCACCTCCAAAAAACACTACTCGAGTATATTTTTGCTCTGCGATACAGCAAACCACATCATCTACATTAACTCGTCGTATTACACCTGCAAGTTGATAACTAATGTAGTTATTTTCGGGGGCAGTTACTTGAGTACGGTTTAATTTACTCAGTTGCGTCATTGCTTTGGTTAATGCCTGCTCAGAAACAGGTTTAACTAAATAGCCATCAACAGCGAGCTCAAATGCAGTTAATGCGTGCTCTGAATGGGCCGTTAAAAACATAACTGCAGGCGGGATCGAAAACTGTTTTAGCTCTGCGGCCACTTCAAGGCCAGACTGCTTAGGCATATTAATATCAAGCATTACTAAATCGGGCTGGAGCTGCTTACAAAGTTCAATTGCTTGCTCACCATTACTTGCTTCACCAACAATAGTGCAACCCTCATTTGCAGCTAATAAACGTTTTATACGTGCCCTTGCTAGTGGTTCATCATCAGCAATCAAAACTTTTATCATGCATCCCTCTGCTTTGGTATTACCAGCTTCACTCTAAATACATCATCACGAATTGTGGTCGTCAGCTGTGCTTTTTGTTGATAGAAAAGCGCCAAACGTTGGCGGATATTATCCAGTGCCATCCCATTTCCTGTTCGTGAGTTATTCACTTCTGCAGCTACAGGATTCGTTATGATAAAGGTATAAGCTTTATCCGATTGATGCATTTCAACAGAAATATTGCCCAGCTCTGCGGGCTCGACGCCATAAAATACCGCATTTTCAATAATTGGCTGTATTGTTAAACACGGAATATCAATGTCTGGCAACTCGTCAGGTAATTGCCAGCTTAATGCTAGGCGTTCGTCATAGCGCCAACGCTCAAGGGCTACATACTGTTGGCACAAAGTAATTTCGTCAACAAGCTTTATGGCTTTACCACTGCGCATAGCGGCCTGTGACAGCGCCGCCAGCGCTAAAATTGCTTGTTCAGCCGCGTCAGCATCATAATGTGTCAGCTCAGCAGCAGTGTTCAAACTATTAAACAAAAAGTGAGGGCGTATTCTTGCTTGTAAAGCATCAAGCTCAGCCTGCGCTAACGCTTTAGTTTGCTGCTCTTTTTGATTATGAATAAGCAAAAATTGGCTGAATAGCGCCGTTACCAAAAATATGATCAGTAAATTGCTGACAATAAAGTTAGCCCTCGACTCCATAGCGAACACATCTGAAAACACTGACAAAAACAGCCAACTAAAAACAGACGTTAATGCCAGTAAAGTGGATATCAGAATGAATAACTGCTTTGAATGTGACAGCTCTGTAAGTAAGGCTCGGCACACATACAGTAACGACAAGCTAGAAAGGAAGATTAGATGTAAAAAGCAGCTAAATATAGCAAGGCGTAACCAAACATCACCTAAACTCATGGGTGAGAAGGCGAGTAAAATAGCAATGACTTGGCTGACGATCAGTGTGGCAAGGACACCACGAGATTGAAAAAGAGCCGCAATCAGCAAGCCGTTTGAATTTGGCTGTTTGCTCATGGGCTCCTCTTTTAACTGTTGACTACTATTTGCTTAGATTAGCGTAGCTCAACAGGAACGGCAAATACTATGTTCTCTTCTTCACCAGGATTTTCAACAACTTGATTGCCACCCAATTCTTTTAGACGAGCAATTACTTGTTGAACTAAAACTTCTGGTGCAGATGCACCTGCAGTCACACCCACTGCATTGACACTGTTGAACCAATCCGCTTCAACATTACTCGCATCATCAATTAAATAAGCAGTGGTGCCCATTTTGTCAGCAAGTTCTCGTAAACGATTTGAGTTAGAGCTATTTTTAGCCCCTACTACAAGCAGCACATCCACTTTATCTGCTAAGTCACGGACTGCATCTTGACGGTTCTGCGTAGCATAACAAATGTCATCTTTACGCGGGCCATCAATTGCCGGAAACTTAGTACGAAGTGCATCAATTACATCTGCCGTATCATCTACAGATAACGTCGTTTGGCTACAGTAAAACAGGTTTTCAGGGTTTTTAACCGTTAGGCCAGCAACATCTTCAGGGGTTTCTACTAAGTAAATACCACCCGCTTCGTTGTCGTACTGCCCCATTGTGCCTTCTACTTCAGGATGACCATGGTGACCAATTAACACGCACTCAGTACCTTTACGACTTGCGCGTGTTACTTCCATATGCACCTTTGTTACCAGTGGGCAAGTGGCATCGAACACTTTAAGGTCGCGACGTTTTGCTTCACTACGAACAGCTTGCGATACACCATGCGCACTGAAGATAACAATGCTATCGTCAGGAACCTGATCTAGCTCTTCAACAAACACAGCACCGCGATTTTTTAAGCCATCAACAACATATCGGTTGTGAACGACTTCATGGCGCACATAAATTGGCTTTTCAAAGATATCCAGTGCACGCTCCACAATGCTAATTGCACGGTCTACACCTGCGCAAAAGCCACGTGGATTCGCTAATAAAATGTCCATTAACCTGTTACCTCTAAAATATCAACTTCAAAGGTTAAGCGCTGCCCTGCAAGAGGGTGGTTGAAGTCAATCGTGACTGAGTCACCTTGAACTTCACGAACAAGACCCGGAAGCTCAGTGCCATCAGGTTGAGTAAAGGCAATAATATTACCTACTTCAGCTGGAGTATCTGCACCAAACTTACTGCGATCAACATAATAAATGTTATCTGGATTTGGCTGACCAAATGCATCTTCTGGCTCTAATGCAAATGACTTACTGTCACCAGCAGCTAAACCAAGTAAACACTTTTCAAAATTTGCTGTCAGGCTGCCATCACCCATTCGCAATTTTGCAGGTTTATTATGTACTTTAGTTGAGTCGGCTGCAGAGCCATCTTCTAACTTAATTGAGAAATGAAAGATCACTTCAGAGTTTTCACCAATTACAGCTTGGCTCATGCTTGTTGCTCCTTAGGACTTTCGCCTGTGAAGGCATCAAATAAAAGTAATGCGGCACCGATACAAATCGCACAATCGGCAATATTGAAAACAGGAAAGTGCCAGTTTTCGTAATATACATGCAGGAAGTCAATGACATAGCCATAAGCGATGCGGTCGTATAAGTTGCCAATTGCACCGGCTAATACTAACGCATAAGCAGAACATAATACTTTGTTAGACGCTGGCAAGCGTTTCAACCACCACACTAAAAGTACACTAATCGACACTGCAATTAGACTAAAGAACCAACGCTGCCAGCCACCTGAATCACTTAAAAAGCTGAAGGCTGCACCATAATTATGTACATAAGTGAAATTAAAAAATGGCAGAATATCAATCGAGTCTTCGTAGGCCATGGTACTAACGACAAGTGATTTTGTCGCATAGTCTACTACCAAAAGTAGTAGACTAAGCCATAACCAAACCAAGCCACTTTTTCCGGCTAGTTTGCTCACAAACAACTCCTATGCGAACTGACGCTGTTCACCATCGCCATCAACATTGCTTACACAACGGCCACAGATCTCAGGGTGAGCAGGATCAGCACCTACATCATCACAGTAGTGCCAACAACGCTCACATTTTTCAGCGGTTGTTGCAGCAACTTTAATGTATAAGCCATCAATTTCTGTAGCTTGCGTATCTTCTGGCTGTGCTGTTACAGTTTCAACGGTTACGCCTGACGTTAATAGTACAAAGCGCAGTTCATCACCTAATGCAGCTAATTTCGCGCTTAGCTCTTCACCTGCATAAATGTTTACGTTTGCTTGTAGAGTTGCACCAATAACTTCTTCTTTACGAGCTGCTTCTAGTACACGGTTTACTTCATCACGCACGTTAAGGATTGTTAACCAATCATCGTTGCTGAATTTACCTTGTGAAGAGGCTTGCAAGCCATCGTACCATACTGAAGTGAATACAAACTTGTCACGTTCACCTGGTAATGCTTCCCAAATTTCTTGCGCGGTGAAGCTTAAGATCGGTGCCATCCAACGCGTCATTGCTTCGGCAATGTGATAAAGTGCAGTTTGACATGAACGACGTGCGTGGCTGTCACTTTTCGCTGTATATTGACGATCTTTGATTACGTCTAGGTAGAAAGAACCAAGCTCACCTGTACAGAAGTTCATTAATTTTTGCGTTACAAGCAGCATTTGGTACTTGTCATAAGCCGCTAAAATCTCATCTTGAAGCTCAGCTGCACGACCCACAATCCAACGGTCAAGCTCAACCATGTCTTCAATAGCAACTTGATCCGTTTTTGGATCAAATCCATTTAAGTTCGCAAGTAAGTAACGGCTAGTGTTACGAATACGACGGTAACGGTCTGCTGAACGCTTAAAGATTTCATCAGATACAGTCATTTCAGCTGTAAAATCAGTTGATGCAACCCATAAACGTAAGATGTCAGCACCTAGTTTGTTCATCACGTTTTGTGGCGAAATTACGTTGCCTAATGATTTAGACATCTTGCGGCCATTTTCATCAACCGTGAAACCATGTGTTAGCACTTGCTTATATGGCGCATGACCATTAATAGCAACCGATGTCATCATTGACGACATAAACCAACCACGGTGTTGATCAGAACCTTCTAAGTAAAGATCAGCAGGACCGGTTAAATCTTCACGTGCATCAACCACACATGCGTGAGTCACACCTGAGTCAAACCATACATCTAGCGTATCTTGTACTTTCATGTATTGCTCAGCGTCATCGCCAAGTAAGGTTGCTGGATCTAAGTCATACCAAGCTTGAATACCTGATTTTTCAACCAGCTTCGCAGCTTCTTCAATTAGCTCTTCGGTATTCGGATGAAGCGCACCAGTGTCTTTATCAACGAATAATGCAATTGGCACACCCCATGTACGTTGACGTGAAATACACCAATCAGGACGGCCTTCAACCATGTTTGCAATGCGGCTCTCGCCCCACTCAGGTAACCACTCAGTCTTTTTGATTTCGCTTAATGAATCTTGACGAAGGTTAGCTTGGTCCATACTTACGAACCACTGTGGCGTAGCACGGAAGATAATAGGAGTTTTATGACGCCAGCAATGTGGGTAGCTGTGCGTAAGTGCATGATGATGCAATAACGCATTGTTTTCAGTTAATACGTCAATAACGCTCGCATTCGCTTTAAATACGTGCTGACCTGCAAACATTGGTGTGTCAGGTAAGTAAACACCGTTAGCACCAACTGGGTTAGCCACTTCTAAACCATAAGCAAGACCTGCCGCGAAATCCTCTTGACCGTGACCAGGTGCAGTATGAACAACACCAGTACCAGAATCAGTCGTTACGTGATCAGCAACAATCACAGGCACTGTGAAGTCATAGAATGGGTGAGCAACCTGTAAGTTCTCAAGTGCAGCACCTTTTACATAACCGAGTACGTGGTAATGCTTGAAGCCGTAACGGTCCATAGCATCTTTAACTAGCTCAGAACCTAAAATTAGACGTTGCTGTGCACCTTCATCATCAATTTGAACAAGAGCATATTCAAGTTTTTCGTGAACCGCTACTGCACGGTTTGCTGGTAATGTCCAAGGTGTTGTTGTCCAGATCACTGTACTAACTGCACCTGTACCTTCATGGCCTTCAGCAAGTTCAAACGCATTGATTACAGCATCTTGATCAGCAAACTGAAAACGCACATCGATTGCTGGAGACTGTTTATCTTGGTATTCAACTTCCGCTTCAGCAAGTGCTGAACCACAATCTGTACACCAGTGAACAGGCTTAGCACCTTTGTGTAGGTGACCATTTTTAATGATGCTACCAAGTACGCGAATTGCATTCGCTTCAAAGTCAAAGTTCATTGTTAAGTAAGGCTTGTCCCAGTCACCAAATACACCAAGACGTTTAAAGTCTGTTTTTTGACCTTCGACTTGTTTTTTTGCGTATGCGCGACATTTTTCACGGAACTCCGCAGCAGACACCTTAACGCCTGGCTTGCCTACTTTCTTTTCAACCATTAATTCAATTGGTAAACCGTGACAGTCCCAACCTGGTACGTAAGGTGCGTCGAAGTCAGACAAAGTTTTTGACTTAACAATAATATCTTTAAGAATTTTGTTTACCGAGTGGCCTAAATGGATATCACCGTTTGCATACGGAGGACCGTCATGCAAAATGAAGGTTTTTTTACCTTTTTTAGCGCTGCGAATTTGACCGTAAAGATCGTCTTCATACCATGTCTTAAGCATCTTTGGTTCACGTTGTGCCAAATTGCCGCGCATTGGAAACGCTGTTTCCGGTAAATTCAAAGTATGTTTGTAGTCGCTCATTAATCCTACTTTCCGTATCGGCTACCTAATTTAAACCAAAACACTGCTTAGCGGCGGTTACATCATCTGCAATCTGCGCCGTCAGTTGTGTTAATGTCTCGAATTTTTTCTCATCGCGAAGCTTTTTAATTAGCTCCACGTGCATAAATTGTCCGTAAATGTCTTGCGCAAAGTCGAAAAGATGGACTTCTAACAATGCGCGTGTTCCATTAAATGTGGGTTTGTTGCCAATATTTGCAACCCCATATAATTCTTTATCACCAACTTTAGCTCGTACCGCAAATACCCCATTTACAGGGCATACTTGGCGTTTTAGTGCTATGTTGGCAGTTCTGAACCCTAATTCACGACCTTTCGCCCAGCCATGAATTACACGTCCAGAAATCGCATAACCATGACCTAACATGGTTTTTGCATCTTCTAATTGCCCTGCAGCAAGCGCATGGCGAATAAGGGTACTACTGACTCTATCATTGAGTCTGCGAAAACTTGCAGTACTTTTCACATCCATGTTCAGCTCAGCGCCCATGGTTTTCAGTAACGCAAAATCGCCACGACGACGTTTGCCAAAACAAAAGTCATCACCAACAGTTAATGCTTTAACGCCTAGCTTTTCAACCAGTACTTGGCTGACAAACTGTTCTGCTTCCATGTTGGCAAATTGCTGATTGAAGCTAATGCAAATCACTCGCTCTACGCCTAATTTAGCAAGCAAACTGAGCTTATCACGTAGTCGCGTTAAACGCGCGGGTGCATTATCTTTAGCAAAAAACTCTTGTGGCTGAGGCTCAAATAACATCACGGTACTTGGCAATTGATGCTTTTCTGCGTCTTGCAACAAGCCTTTAATCACTTCTGCATGACCTAAGTGCACGCCATCAAAATTACCAATGGTCAACACACAGCCATAATGCTGCGCGCGAATATTGTGAATACCTCTAATTAACTCCATGCCACCTTTTTGCCTTTATCAGCGAGCCCAAAACATTGATATCGGGCTTGAAGGGCCGATTATAATCTTTTTTTTAGTTTGATTCAGTAGTTGCAACACTTTTTATCGTATTTAGTCGCACACCTAAAATAAATAAGGCCGCAAAGTAAACAAAAACCGCCAGCACTAATAACCCACTCAACAGCAACACTTGCTCAGTAAAGTGCCATGTTTTCCACGTAAATTGCTGGCCAACATACCATACTGAAGCAGCCATTAATAAACTTGAAAACAAACACTTAAAGGTGAAGCCCAGACTCATCGCAGAAAACTGATAAACGCCTTCTTTACGTAATTGATGATACAACAAATAGGCATTACAACTGGCCGACATCGCAGTTGCTAATGCTAAACCCAAATAGCCAATAAATGGAGCCAACATAATGTTAAACACCATATTTAACACCAGTGTTTTAATGCCTATTTTTACCGGAGTTTTAGTATCTTGACGTGAATAAAAACCTGGAGCTAACACCTTGATTAACATAAAGCTAACCAGTCCCACTGAGTAGGCCATCACACCGTAACTTACCGCCTTTACATGATCAATTTCACCATTTTGAAACGCACCATGATCAAATAAAACCGTAATAATGAGCGGGCTTATCACCATTAAACCAAACATGGCCGGCAAGCCTAAGAAAATAACAAATCTCACCCCCCAGTCGAGGGTTAGTTGGAAATCTTTTGTGCTTTTGGTGCTATGTAGCTTAGACAATGCGGGCAGTATGACCGTTGCTATACCGATACCAAATAAGCCAAGAGGAAACTCAATTAAACGATCTGAGTAGTAAAGCCACGCGATAGAGCCAGTCATCAACATCGAGGCGATCATGGTGTCGAGTAACAGGTTTATTTGACTGATAGACACGCCAAACAAGGCTGGTAGCATGAGTTTTCGGACTTTCTTAACGTTTTCATCTTGCCAGCCCCATTTAGGGCGGCTCAACATGCGGGCACGATACAAAAATGGCAACTGGAACAATAACTGTACTAAGCCCCCTACAAACACGCCGATGGCAAGCGCGTATGCCCCCACCGAAAATTTATCGTGCAGAAAAACAGCACACGTGATAATTGATACATTCAACAGCACAGGGGTAAATGCCGCAACAGCAAAGCGATTATATACGTTCATAACCGCACCACTTAGAGCAACCAAACTCACGAAAAATAAATAAGGGAAAGTCAGTTTTAACAGTGCACTAGCAAGTACGAACTTTTCGGCATTTTCGCCTCCTTGCCACCAGTCGATAAACCAGCCAGTGCCAAATAAAGCAGCTATGACTGGAGAGGCAACCACCCCAAACAAGGTAACGATTAATAAAATAGTACCTAGGGTACCAGCTGCTTGAGCCACAAACAGCCTGACTTTATCATCGCCTTGTTGCTCTTTTATCTCAGATAAAACCGGCACAAAAGCTTGGGCAAAGGCTCCTTCGGCAAACAAACGTCTTAAAAAGTTAGGAATTCGATTGGCAAATAAAAACACATCCGCAGCAGCACTGGCACCTAGCAGATTTGCCACAACAGCATCTCGTACTAACCCTAAAATACGCGAGATCATCGTCATTGCACTAACAATCATCCCAGAACGAAATAATCCTTTTGCCACCTTAAACCCATTATAAAAAAACTTCTAAGATGGGCGATTATGCCTAAAATATCCTTAAAGCACTAGGCTCGAACCCGACCCTTTGTTACAATAGCGATATTAACTGCTAAAGCGGCAAATTGATGTTCGTTATAAGGAGCAGTTTTTCTTGAGATGTCAAAATTTCGTTGACATTCATGATAAAAACAGGCATATTCCACGGCCTTTAAATTAAGCTTATTTTAAGATTGTTAGGAGCAAACCTTGGCTAACATCAAGTCTGCAAAAAAACGCGCTATTACGAGCGAAAAAAATCGTCAACATAACGCAAGCCGTCGTTCAATGATGCGTACTTACTTCAAAAAAGTAGTTACTGCTATTGAAGCGGGCGACAAAGAAGCTGCACAAGCGGCATTCGCTGTTGCAACACCTATCCTAGACCGTTACGCAACTAAAGGTCTAATCCACAAGAACAAAGCAGCTCGTCATAAGAGCCGTTTAGCAGCTAAAATCAAAGCGCTATAATTTGTTTTTGATGAATATGAAAAAACCGGCTTTTGCCGGTTTTTTTTTACCTGTAATTTAATTAGGCACTTTCTAAATGCCCAATAATTAATTAGCTAGACAATTTCGAGCTCTGGGTAGAACTTTTTCAACATTGCGGCAATTTTCTTAGGTGTGAAAGGTTTAACCACAAAGCCTTTAGCGCCCTTCTCAATCGCTTCTTTAACGTTTTCTACTGTTGAATGAGCCGAAACCATTACAACGTTTGCTTCAGGCGAGATTTCGTTGATTTGCGAGATAATCTCTTTACCATCCCCATCGGGTAATTCAATATCTAAAAAGATAATATTGAATTCTTTTTCTTTACATGCGCTTAAACACTGCGCGGCCGTAGAAGCCTCACGCACATTGTCGATACCTAGGTGCATTAATGTTTGATTTAAAAAACTGCGAACCGTGCCTACGTCGTCCACAATAAGAATTGAAAGCTGCGTATCCATACTATTCCTCTTAACTATGAAGATAAACACTCATTGCACTTAAGAGTGTAACGCATTTAAGCTATAAGTGATTTGAATTTGACTATTATATCAAAAACTTCGTTATAATCTCATTATAGAGACCTATATTAAAAAGGCCAGATAAGCTTTATGTCTAATAAAATAAAAAAACAATCTTTGCTTGGTAAAACCCCCGAACGAAAAAAACCAACACAAGCAAAGCGCCAAAGACCAGTCCCCCAACAACAAGCACGCGCACAAGCTGCGCAGCAAAGTGCACCTGAAATTGAGCTTAAAAAAAGCAAAACACGCTGGTATGCGCTCGCAGCAGTTGTATTAATTCTGCTAATTACGCCCAAACCTGTGTTAATCACTTATGAAAAGCTAGGTATGGTCTCGCAAAGTGTATTTTGGCCAGGGGTTTTTGGTTATGGTGCAAACTTATTTGATTCAACCCTCAGCCCCCGTGCAGACCTAAGCCGCAACATTATTTACCTGTGCCAGGATAAGCGCAAACCAGATACTTGCCAGAAGTATCGCGTGACAGAGCAAAGTGGTTTTTTTGCTGCCATGAAAAAGCTAATAATGGATTAAAAAATCTAATCCGAAAATTTAAAATTACTTGGTTGAAAGCTGTGTAAAAGATCACCATAATGGCGCTCCTTTTTCAACACAGACACGATCAGATACGACCATGCTAAACGAGCTAGATTGGCTTTTAAACTTAACGTTACTTGCACTAGGACTAGGTGCATTTTTTATTAACCAGCTTACATTACTGCGTTTTGCAGCGATTAGCGCGTGTAGTTTATTATTTTTATCGTTTAGTTTAGATCTGATGTCATCAAGCGTTATCTCAAATATGAGCTTGGTGTTGATCAACACATTTTATTTATTCAAGGTCTACACATTTGGCCAATTGAATATCAATCAAGGTTAATCTTCTCCTAAGATAAATTGATAGAATAGGCTATCCCATCTATCAGCTTTTATGCCCAAGCAGCCCTCTGCTTGGGCTTTTTTTTACTTACAAAATGATTGAACTGAGATACCATATAGATTATTTGGAGGTACCTTATGTCATCAAACGACTTCGACTTATTTCTCTCATCAATGGAAGACGTAAAACCTCTTAAGCATGACACTGTTCAGTTTGATTCTACGAAACAGGGCCCTTCTTTAGCGCAACAAGAAAAACGTAAAGCAGCTGAGTGTGATTTAGCAATTGATGAAAACTACTTACGTACTGAATTCGTTGAGCTATTAGATCCTCATGCCATATTGGCATTTAAAAAAGATGGCGTACAAGGCCAAGTATATAAAAATCTGCGTTTAGCTAAATATCAACTCGATGCCACGCTTGATTTGCATGGCCAGCCTCTTCAACGAGCGCGCAGTACGCTTTTTAATTTTATTGATGACTGCCATAAACGAAATATTCGTGTCGTACTAATTCGCCATGGTATTGGTATCAAAAATAAATCACAGCCGGGTATTTTAAAGAGCTATACCAATAAGTGGCTGCAAGAAATTCCAGCGGTTTTAGCCTTTCATAGCGCCCTTAAGCATCATGGTGGTAGCGGTGCGACGTATGTGATGATTAAAAAGTCAGACGAGAAGAAACACGAGAACAGAGAAATCCATTCAAAAAGAAGTTGATAGAATAAGTGATTGAAGTGCAGCACAAAAACATGCTGCACATATTAACTATGATTGGTTGGTTATGATTGGCTAACTTCAATAGCCTGAGCTGGCTGCTCCGACGCATTCGCTTGATTAAACCATGCTGAAACACCAAGAACGATTACTGACACTACGACTAGACTAAATTTAGCTCCACCTTGATTAGATTTCATAACGCCTCTTTTTTATTGTTGTTTTTTTATTGAGCAACAACAGAATAGCAAAGTTACAGATGTTAACAAGGTGTATATTAAACTAATTTGTAATGTGTCAATAACCTTTTGTTCTATCAACCTGATTTATTAGATTTTTACCTTCAATTAATCTTTTGACATTACCCGCAATTTGCAAAGTCACAGTCTCTAAATCTGACAATGCAGCACAGTGAGGTGTTAAGGTCACCTTTTCATGAGACCAGTAAGCATGCGACTTAGGTAAAGGCTCTTCGCTGAACACATCAAGGGTAGCGCCTCGTAATTGCTCACTATCAAGTGCTTCAAGCAAGTCTTCATCGACAACATGCTTACCTCTGGCAACATTAATAAGCACCGCATGATTTTGCAATTTACTTAGCAGTGATTTGTTAATGATACCCTGAGTGTGTTGGTTAAGTGGCAACAAGCACACGAGATAATCAATTTGACCAAGCATGTCATCTAATCCCTGCTGTGTGTAATAGGTACTTACTTCAGCATCGTGTTTTTCACTATTAGACCAAGCACTCACTCTAAAGCCATTTGCGAGTAAACGCTTAGCACAGGCTTTACCTAGTTCACCATAACCCAAAATACCCACATGTTGATGTGAATACGCTCGCTTTGGCTTCCAAGTACTGGCTGATTGTTTTAAATAATATTCTTTGAGTCTCAGCTTGTGTGCCAACACATGGGTCAACACGTACTCTGCCATATCATTTGCAAGATTATCATCAACAATTCTAACAACGGGGACGTGCGCCGCTATCTTCGTTAAGTCGATGCTATCAACGCCTGCACCAAATGAAGAAACTGCTTTTAAATTTACCAGCTTAGGCCATAAATCAGCAGGGGCATTCCAAGCCAGTACAAACTCTACAGCTTCGTAGTCGGTGCATTCAGACCAAAGCTGCACGTCAACCTCTGGTAATAACGCTTGTAATCGAGCAATTAATTGGCTGCAATCTCGGCCTGTTACAGCTACAAGTAAAATCATTGTCTTCTCCATTTTGCCTCGTACTCGAAGCGCTCTTTAAAAAGTCACACAACTGCAACCTAACTGTCACAGCGAACTCTTACCCTAATCTCATCGCTGAAAGCGTTTATGTTTGAGGTTTGTATGATCAGTGTTGATAAAGTAATAGAAGCAAATTTACCACAGTTAGAAAATTCACCAAAAGTAAAAGGCTTAGTAAAGAAAGGTCTGGGTTATTTATTACATGAGCAAGAGTTTGTTGCCTTTGGTGATGCATACCCACATTTACAAGGACTTGAGTTTGTAGAGCAAGTACTTGATGAGCTAGACTTTGACACGCGCTACAAGCCAAAGCAAATGGAACATATTCCTAGTGAAGGTAATGTCGTTATTGTCGCTAACCACCCTATCGGCTCTCTTGATGCATTAGCGCTGATAAAAGTCTTATCAAGTGTGCGCCCCGACTTAAAAGTCGTTGCAAACCGCATGCTGATGTCAATCACTCCGATGCACTCGTTACTCCTTCCCGTTGATAACCTCTCTGGTACAAGTAAAAAGAAAGAACTTGCTAATATCCAAAAGCATTTAAAATCAGACGGTGCGTTATTAATCTTTCCTGCAGGTGAGGTGTCACGCTTAAGTCCAACGGGCATTAAAGACTGTAAATGGAATACTGGCTTTTTGCGTATGGCAAAGAAAGCCAACGCACCTATTTTGCCAATTTACATTAAAGCGAAAAACAGCCCATTATTCTACGGCACCTCAATGATCTACAAACCCTTAGCCAGTTTGTTGTTAGTCAAAGAGATGTTCAAACAGCGACAAAAATCATTAGAGTTTGAAATTGGCGCTTCCATCCCACCTGAGTCATATTTAATCGAGAATTTAAAAGACAAAGAAATAGCTCAGCTGATAAGAAAGCAGTTGTATCGACTTATCACTAAAAAGCCTCTGCCCTTAAAAACACAAACCCCTATTGCCAGTCCAGAAGCAACGAAAGACCTTAAAAAAGCCATCGAAGAGTGTGAGCTATTAGGTGAAACCTCTGATGGTATGAAAATTTACTTATACCAATACTGTGGTAGCTCACCAATTTTCCGTGAACTAGGACGACTACGTGAAATTGCGTTTCGGGCAGTCGGTGAAGGCAGTGGCAAACGCCGAGATATAGATAAATACGACATGGATTATCAACACCTTGTACTGTGGGATGCTAAGCAACTTGAACTAGTCGGCGCATACCGACTTGCCTGCGCACAAGACATTATAGAAAAACATGGCCGCAAAGGTTTATATACCGACAGTCTATTTAGCTACAGCGGTGATATGGCGCCGTATTTTGAAAAGGGCATTGAGCTTGGTCGCAGCTTTGTGCAACCCAAATACTGGGGCAGAAAGAGCCTAGATTATTTGTGGTTTGGCATTGGCGCATTTGTGAGCCGCTACCCGCAATACCGCTATTTGTTTGGCGCAGTCAGCGTGTCTAACGCGCTCCCCGAGCAAGCTAAATCGCTACTTGTTCACTATTACCAACATTATTATGGTGCAAAACAAGTGTTAGCTATCCCCAATAATGAATATCGCCATACCGAATCACAAAAAGAACAATGTGCTCAGTTATTTGCTGGGGATGATATTAAAGAAGACTTTGTTGAACTTAAGCATGTACTTGCCAATATCGGCGCGCAAGTCCCAACCCTATTTAAACAATACACAGAGCTTTGCGAGCCAGGAGGTGTGCAGTTTTTAAGTTTTAGCATCGACCCTGAGTTTAATAACTGCATTGATGGTTTAGTGCTTGTCGACTTAGATAAAGTGAAAGCGACTAAGGCCAAACGATACTTAGGACAGACACGCGAATAGTCGTTATAAAATAGCTAAAAAAGTCGGCATGCTCGCCGACTTTTTTCTTTTTAATTAAAGATATTTCTAAGTGCAGCTAAATATATTTGCTCAATAGTTTTTAAATCTGCGATAGGAACATGCTCATTAACTTGATGAATGGTATGGTTTCGCACCCCACATTCAATCACTTGTGTGTGCTCATTAGCAAAAAAGCGGCCATCTGATGTGCCACCACTGGTACTTAGCATAGGGAAGCTGCCAGTTACTTCATGCACGGCTTGTTCAAGCTGCTGCAATAAGCAATTGCTTGCTTGATGCAGGGTATAAAATGATTCACACGGGCGTTCCCAAACAAGCGTTAGCTGCGATGCTAGATCTGCCAATGCAAACTGAATTTCTTCTTTAACGTCTTTACTTTTGTAGCCATGACTATAACGTACGTTAAACGTGAGCTCACACTGAGCAGGAACAAGATTATCTACCACATTGGCAATATTAATTCCGGTCACTTGCAGTGTTGTAGCCGAACTAGCTTCATCTTTGTGCCAGCTAATTGCCGTTAGGCGCTTCACTACCTCTGCACTTAAATGCGCTGCGTTTATAGTGTTTGCTGGATAGGCAACATGCCCAGCTTTACCTTGAATAGATAATCGAGCAGACAATGCTCCCCTTCTGCCATTTTTAATGGTATCACCCACATGCAAATGACTCGTCGGCTCGCCTACTAAGCAACCATCAAGTACAACACCTTGTTTGGCTAACCGCTCAGCAATCAATAAGGAGCCGTATTCAGCCTCGCCCTCTTCATCTGAGGTTATTAACCAGTAAAATGTGCCGCGTTTATTGCTATTTTGCGCTAAAAAACGTTTTGTTGCGCAAAGCATAGCTGCAACACCGCCTTTCATATCTGCTGCGCCACGGCCATAGACACTGCCATCGACTATCTCGCCACTAAAAGGTTCAACTCGCCAATCACCTTCTGCAGCAGGGACCACATCAATATGGCCAGAAAAAGCAACGATAGGGCCTTCACCAAAGGTGATTTTAGCAATTAAATTAGTAACATGATTAAAGCCAAATACTTCACAGTCAAAGCCGAGCTGGCTTAAGTTACCTTCAAGCCAATCAATTGCACCCGCTTGAGCAGGCGTTACCGATTTAAATCGGAGCAAGGTTTGTAATGTTTCTACCACATCTGATTGCACCGAGAAGTGGGTTGCTAACTCTGCATTTGATATCAAACTCATAATAACCCTAGTCAGTTAGAAAGCTTAGGTTATTACAACGAGAGTTTATGACCGCAGTGTGAAACTTAAATTAATGATTTCCTTCTTCGATGAGGGTTTCTTGGGTTACCTTGGCAATATCTTTGTCTTCTTTGGTTAGTTGTGTTCGTTGCCAACGACCAGCTGCGAACCAAAGATAAGTAATGATCGCCACAAGCACATTTGTAATAGCAAAGGAATACCAAATTCCCTGCGGTCCAAGTGAGGTATGCTTAGACAAAATATACGCTGCAGGAAATTGAATAACACATTGCGAAAGTAGTGACACAACCATTGCATTAAGCATGTTTCCTGAAGCCCTAAATGCAGCAACCACACAAAGCTGCACGCCTATTCCGCCCCAAGTTAAACACATAACGCGAATGAACTCTGCGCCACCAGCAATCACAGACTCATCATCAGGAATGAAAAAAGCCACAAAGTATTCAGCAAACAGATAAGCTACAACGCCCACTAAAGTTAGGCCTAGTAACCCCCACAGCGAGGCTAAACGTGTTATTTGTGCTGCACGCTGTGGATTTCTTGCCCCCATGTTTTGACCAACCAAGGTTGAAACAGCCATTGAAAGACCCATTGCAGGGATCATCACCATTTGTAAAATATTAGAACCAACACCATAAGAGGCAATGGTGTGTGTACCAAAGCTGGCAACCAAAAACGACATAATGATTAAGCCAAAGGCTCTCGCAGAAAGTTCAACCGAGCCAGGAGCCCCTAAAAAGAAGGCTTGTTTCATATATTGCCAGTCTGGTTTAAAGCTTGAGAGTTTAAGTTGGATGCCGTGGCGGCCTCGCAAAAACACCCATACCCCGATTGCAGCCGCTAAGCTTTGCGTGATTAGTGTGGCTAGTGCAGCCCCCATTACGCCAAATCCAGCAAAGTCACCAAAACCAAAAATCAGTAAAGGGTCGAGCACAAAATTGAGTAATACAGTAGCGCTTACAATATAAAGCGGTACCTTGGTTTGCCCTATGCCACGCATTAAGGCTTGAAACATGGCATAAATAAATACAAACACAACGCCAATAAAAGATACATGCATAAATTTAAGCGCATCACCAAACACTTGATCTTCAACACCTAATAAAGTCAAAAAGTAAGGAGAAAGCACATAGCCTATTAAACCAAGTATGGTTGCGGTAATTGTCACCATTAACATAGTTTGTGCAGCAACATGGTTTACCTTATCTTGCTGACCAGCTCCCATGTATTGAGCGGATAAAATAGCGCCCGCCATTGCCAAACCAGAGCCAATAGCAATCACCAAAAAGGTAACTGGCATACTGACAGAAACGGCAGCCACTTGTTCTGCCCCTAAGCGCCCTACCCAAAATGCATCGGTCAACTGATAAGCAGACTGCAAAATATTGATTAAGATGATCGGGATACCTAATTTAAGTAACGCTTTTGAAATCGAGCCATGAAGAAATAAGTGCTGCGGATCAGCCATGAAAAACACCTAATTAAGCAAATAACCCTGTTAGTTTACCAGCCGCAACTGAATATAGAGTCAATAAGAGTCAATCTTTTTTTTGCTGTACCTGTTTAAAAACTTAATCTAAATCAATAAATGGCTTCACTTAGTTCAAACATTTTTGAAACTTTGATCTAGAACAGGTTTTGTCCGCTTCAAGTTAGTAATAATAGCCTCAACCAAATAAGACAAGTAGTTCGCGGAGAACAACATGAAAACTAAATTAAGCATTGCATTACTTACTTCACTATTAGCACTCTCTCCTGTTGCAAACGCAAACTTAAGCGTGAACGTAGGTGCAATAAATGTAAACCCTGATAACGACAGCTCAAAAATCAATGAAGCACCAACGTTAGGTCTACGTGCAGATGATGATACTCAGCTAGGTATTACTGTAGATTATGCGCTTGATGACAATTGGGTAATTGAATTAGTAGCAGCAACACCTTTTAGTCATGATGTTCAAGGTGCAGGTGGTTTAGCAGGTAACAAAATTGCGAAAATCAAACATTTACCACCAACACTTTTAGCGCAATACCACTTCTTAGACTCAACTTATAAGTTCCGTCCATTTGTGGGTGTAGGCGTAAACTATACTGTTTTCTTTGATGAAGAGCCTTCAGCTGCACTAAAAGCAACACTAGGTACTGACGATGTAGAAGTTAAACTAGATGACTCATTTGGCTTTGCTGCTCAAGCTGGTTTTAACTACATGATGAGTGAAAACTGGGGCCTACATGGCATGGTTTCACTAATCGACATCGATACAGACGCTACCGTTTATGCTGACGGCGCAAAAGCATTAACTTCAACTGTAGAAATCGACCCAGTTGTTGCTATGTTCGGTGTGAAATACAAATTCTAACTTTCATTTTGTGAAAGCCCATACGCACAAAAAGGCCATTTATTGGCCTTTTTTATTTCCATTCATTTCCTAATACCAAATTGCTATTTGTCTAAATTTTAAGACAAATTCTGCCAACCAATAAATTTGAACTACACTTAAAACTTAAGCTACACCTTTATCATTGGTTATTAAGTCACCAGTACAAAATATCATCAAGACGATGCCCAAGCGCATGCAATATCTGAATTTTCAGAGCTGGTCAATTGTTGTCCCTATTAGCCAGCAATTATAAAATAACCATAATAATTTTGACGTATAGAATGTAAATTGCGTGATAACGAGGGGCGTTAGTTGAAAATATTTTTTAATTCTTTAGTTCTGCTTACGTGTCTTAATTTCACTGCATGTAAAGTAAAAGACCCGAACGAAGATAAACCAGATGAGCAAACGCAGGTCGCAATCAGCGATCGCGAAAAGCTGCTTGCTGGTAGTGCAAATATTTCTTTTACGATCACCGATGAAAGTCAAACACCTCTAAGCAATATCAGTGTTACCTTAGCTGGGCAAAGCTATCAGTCTGATAGTGATGGTACTATAAGTGTTAGTAACCTTGCTTATGGCAATCATGCGATTATGATTGAGCAAACCGGATATTTTCCGCGTGCAAGTATTGTCGTTAATCAACCAGACTCATCGACAACTACAGTTCAACTCCAAACTAAAGCATCGAGCAGTAAAAGCCTCTTATTTGCTGGCGATACCATGTTTGGCCGTCGTTACTTAGATCCCAATTTAAAAACCATGGGCACGTCTATTCCCGATGTAACTGATGCCTTGATCCATCCAGATACAGCAGGGCCAGACAGCATTGCAATTACTGCTGATGTCGCAGCCCTATTTGAAAATGCTGACTTTGCATCAGTTAACCTAGAATCGCCAGTGACGACTAATCCAGCAACCGTCCATCCAACCAAAGAGTTTAGCTTTTTTAGTCTACCCGATTCACTGCAAGGGCTAACCGAGATAGGCATAGACTATGTTGGTCTTGGTAATAACCATATCTACGATTACTTGCAATCCGGCTTAGAAGATACCCTCATTGAAGTAAGCAATGCTGGCTTACTACATAGCGGTGCAGGACTTGATGAAACCCAAGCAATGACCACAGTGAGTAAAACACTTGAAGATGTAACGCTCGTGCTTTTTGCCGCCACTTCAATCACAGGTACAGAACACGAATACAGCTACATTGCTGATACTGAAAAAGGCGGTGCTGCAAATTTAACCAACTCGGATACAGTTAAATCTTCACTAGAAAAACAGGATTCTTCACAATTTATCATTGCCCAAATGCACGGAGGTGATGAATACACCTATTCTCCTTCAAGCTATATTGGCAGCCGGTTTGAGGCATTATCAAAGCAAAATACAGATCTCCTTATTGCTCACCACCCCCATGTAGCGCAAGGCTTTGCTGTCTGTAACGATATTCCTGCTGTACTCGGTCTTGGTAATTTCGTATTTGACCAACCTCGCCTTGATACCTTACTCGGTGTTGCTGTGATGGTCGATTTAAACACAGAAACGCAAACCGTCAACCGGGCTTTTGCTTATCCTATTTTTGTTGAAGATTATAAACCACGCTTTACAACCGGTTTTTTAACTCACTACTTATTAAGACGCCTTGCTGAGTTTTCTGATGACAATATCACTTTAATTCCTCGTGATAATTATGGTGAAGTCTATTTTAGTCAAAATCAGGCAACAAAAAGCACGACAGACGTCACTATTGAGGTAAATAGCAATAGTGACATTATTGACTTGCGACAATACGCCCCTTCATCAGCCGCATTCGTATCAGAGATCGAAGTAACCAGTGGCGAACTCAGTAGTATGGTCTTTGGCCGCGACATAATGGTGTTTGGTGATTTTGAAGATTGGGATAACGACAGCGAGGCGTTTGAAGTAAGCCGCTGGGATCACACCAGTGACAGCGTTTTTCCATGTACAGACCAACCTTATGCTGGCATTCAAGCACTTTGCTCAAGTCGTGACGAGTTCGATAATACGCCATCGATAATACCGTTTAGACATACAATGCGAGTGATGGAACTAACAGATGAAAATGGCGATCCACTTCTGAGTAAAGACTTCTCATTTTATGGTTATTTACAATCAGAAAATGGTGGAAAAATTGATGCTCTATTAAGTTATACAACCGAAATAGACGATCTTACTTTTTCACAACATAAAATAGATGTAAGTGAAGGCGGTGACCAAGCATGGCATGCATTTAGCCATGACTTTAGTTTACCGTCAGATGAGTTCACTTTAGGACCAAAAGAACTTCCACCAAGAGGTGTGAAACTGCAATTTAGACATTATGCACCAAGTACAGGTGAAGCAATCTCTCGCTTAGATAATGTTGCACTAATTAGCTGGCAAGATGCTATCAGCTTAGATAATGGACTATGGCAAACCGAGAAAATGCACGGTTTTGACTTTTTAAAAATCTCAGCAAGTGATGATACGAGTGTAAAAATTACGTTCACATTACTTGATTAAGGAGGAGATGTGTCTGCTGTTCAACAATTGTTGCGTTTAAAAAACTTGCGCGCATTTTGGCTTACTTTAAGCTTATTTTGTGTGGTCTTGTTAAGTAATATGTTCAACCTCTTTCAGGCGAGCAATGCTTTTTTCTATCAAAATTTAGAGTCACTAAGCCACACTCAACAAACTAATGTTGTACTTATTACCAGCGACCGCTTAACAGACAACCACCAGCAACTCGTTGAAAAATTGGTTGAATATCAACCTCGCGCGATTGTAGTGCTGGCTAATGAAACATTAGTCGCACCAAAACTAGACAATGTCTATTACCCATACGCTGAGGGAGAATATTGCGTACCACAAATTGATAATTGGGCTACTTACCAAATGCGCATTCCTCAATCAAATGAGCTTGAATGCAAAAGTATTTGGCAGCAAATATTTAATTATGATGCAGAACACGTTCAACTTATTGACTTTGATTTAGCTGTCACTGCGCTGCCAAAATTTAGTGCTGAACGGGTGCTAAATGTTGACGTAATGAGTGAGCAACTTGAAAATAAGATTATTATAATTGGTCAAAAAGCGGCCGCTTTTAATGTCTTTATTCACGCCCCAAAAGTCGACGGCTTAAATGATCCTTTATTACTGATAGCCTATCTCGCTGACAGTATTGATAAACAAACAACTGTAAAACAACTAAATAGCTTACTGACTATTTTTATTGAGCTTGCGCTTGTTTTTGTCCTACTCTTTAGCTTTCAAAAACTGTCGCTCATATATTCTTTTATTATTGCCTTAAATAGCGTGCTGCTATGGTGCTTATTGGGCTATTTTTTCATAGAATTTAATCAACTTTTCATCCCAATCGGACAATACACAGTATTGACATTTATCACCTTTTTTTGGGTAATTGTTGTTCGAAAGATCTCTGAAGATAACGAGCTGAACACTGTTGTGAACAATATTCAGCAAAAAATGATGGGCCGTTTTATCCCACAAAGCTTTATTGAGCAAGCCTCGCCGTGGGATCCAATCATTCAATTAATTAGCCAGCAGCTAGACTTAGAAAAATCAATTTTCCTTGCCCGAAAAGAAGATGATCATCGTGTTGTTGAAATTCGTGCGATAAATTGTAATTTAGATGATATTCAAGAGATGCGTCGTGATTACAAGCGCACTCCTTACAGCAAAGCGTTAAAATCATTAGGGGTTGTACAAATTACCCGCCCCTTCTTTACACATATTAAAGAAGGTGAAATCGAATTTATGGCGCCCTTGGTTTATGCCGGTGACGTCCGCGGCTTTTGGGCACTATCTGTTATCCCTAACAAATACTTCAATCAGCAAGCGTTTGAAAAAAACGTCAATAAATTCGCAGCGCAAGTTGCTGAATTGCTTTTCCATTATCATATATTTAAAACCACTCAAGCGAGTAACAATAGCTTATTAAATCAATTACTAACCTTAAAGCTACATGAGCCGATTAGTGAGCAGGTTAAACAATCTATTAATGAAATGGAACAAAAGCTAACAACCTTAGAAATGGTATTTAATCATACCCGCTCTGCCACTGTTTTATTTAATTTGTTTGGTCAAGTAATTCAAACAAACGCATCCCTTGAACAATTTGCCAAGCAGCACCAACTTGCGATTTTTGAAATGACGGCACTAGACCTACTTTGCAAGAGCTGTGATTTAGACGCTGAAATTGCTAAAGGGAAATTGCGTTATATCACTCTAAACAAAGCAGAAGTAGCCTTACCAGCTAAGTTTGGCGAACAAGACTATACCTTAAATATTAAAGCCCTACACACTGACAGCTCACAAGCGGCATCCGGTGAGCCTTTTCAAGTATCAGGTATATTATTTGAATTTATCGATAACCATGTAGCTCGTAATGAGGGGCAAGGTTAATGGATTTTGTGTTAGCACTCTTCCCTGCAGGTAGTGGCCTTGGTCAATCTGTTATTACAACAGTTTGGGTAGGCACTGCAGTTGTATGCTTACTTAACTTGCGCTTCGGCTTTCCATTAACAGGCCTTGTAGTACCCGGTTATATCGTTCCTTTATTAATAATTAGCCCGACCTCTGCGGCAGTTATTATCATTGAAGCTATTGTTGTATATGCCTTAATGCGTTTCAGCGCACATTATATGATGGAAAAATTTGGCTATAGCCAAATGTTTGGTCGTGATCGTTTTTTTGCCATCATATTGATAAGTATCCTAGTTCGAGTATGTATGGATACCTTGTTTTGGCCGTTAATTGCAAACCAATTAAGTCGCTGGGATATCACCTTTGATTATGCTTCACAGCTCTACTCTCTTGGTCTGATCATTATCGCTTTAACAGCCAATGTAATGTGGAACGGGGGCTTTAAATATGGCTTAAAAGTAACCTTTGTTCAGTTACTCATTACCTTTATTCTCGTACGTTTTGTGCTCATGCCTTTCACTAACTTTAGTATTGCTAACTTGGGTATTATGTACGAAGCAGTAGCTGCGTCGATTATTGCGGCTCCCAAAGCCTATATCATCCTAGTTATTACCGCTTTTCTTGCCTCTCGGGCGAATATTAAGTACGGCTGGGAGTTTAACGGTATCATGCTACCAGCACTTCTTGCCCTTCAACTTACTCAACCGAGTAAATTACTAACTTCATTTGCTGAAACAGCCATTATTTTGGCCGTTGGCGGGTCACTTATTCATTTTACTAGGCTTAGACACGCCAATATTGAAGGTGCCAGATTATTGATGCTGTTCTTCACTATCGGCTTTATTTATAAACTAATTCTTAACTACATTGTGGTCTGGTATTTCCCTGCCATAAAAGTGACCGATACTTTCGCGTTTGGTTATATGTTAGCGACCTTACTTGCTTTAAAGATTTATCAAAAAAACGCCTTAGGTCTTGTCGTCAGAGCAACATTACAAACTTCGATAGTGGGTGGTGTACTTGCCATTATCGTTGGCTTTATTGTTATGCTAATTCCTTCGATACTATCTAAGCCGAACCTTAAACCCGAAACTGAAATTCAACATGATATTACGCTTAATCAGCAAGTTAGTCAGTATAAAAGTTACCTTTATACTAGTCGTAGTAATAAAGTTAGTGTAAGTAGTTATAAAGCAAATCAAGCCGTTGCTGAGTTTAAGTATGCTGTTTATCAGCTTAATAAGGCAATCATTAAACAGCAAGATATCGCTGAGCTCTCACCTTTATTTTCTAGCATTGGCTTTTTACTGCAAGGTGATGAAAACTATATTTATCTGATTGATACAATTGAAGATAGGCAACGCGGACTGTTTGTTTTAAACAAACAACCTAAAACCCCTTTATTAGTCACCGTGCCATTTCCAATTACTGAAAGTTTAGCCAGTGATTCTGCGGCCCTGATTTTCGAACAGCTACAAAGTAAAGCTTTGGTATTTGGTACAAGTAAAACGCCACAAAAGACCTTAGCGAAAGAAAATCAACAAAGCCCATTTTATCAGGCGTTTATCTCTGCATTGGAAGGTACAGAGATATTGCAAATTCGAGAGGCCAACCGCCATACTGCTACTTTGTTTTCAGACAAAACAACACATGCAAACAGCCAATATTGGATCTATAACCAATTACCAAGCTCAGTAAGTCAGCGCGAGCTACATGATTTTGTCGGCAGTGAAACAACCTCTTTTGGCACGGCAACGAGTAGCAGCCTACCTTCTTCAAGCTTTTCTGGTTCAATGTTCGAAATGTTTTTAGATGGTGATAATTACACCAATATTTTAGCCAGTATATACCGTGATAATTTCAATTACAGTAATCTACAGTTGAATGAATTAAATGAAGAAATTAATCAAATAGTTGATATTTATTCGATTCACATAAGCAAAAAAGGCAGTTTTGACTATCAACCACTTTCTAATAGTCAGGTCGCACTTTGGGAGTTTGAAGTCTTAACGCCACTTTACAAGCTGATTGCTCGCATTGGTAATGATGCGCTGACTGAAGATATGCTAAATCAGCTAAAACAAATTAATGGCACCGCACAGCTTTTAAGCTATCAATTAAGGCTTGTGAAAAACAACACTGGCCGTTATTTACTGCTGAGCCCGCTAGATACTCCTGCTGCATTACAACAAGGCCAAGGCATATTCCTATTTAATTTGACCGAGCACGAAGCAATTACCTTAAGTGTCCCTAGACCTTTATTTGAAAGTAATACGTTAAGCTTTGCCAGTGAGTTATTTGCTAAGTCGAACGCTGCTAACCTACTCGTTGCAGGAGCGCACCCTTATGCACATCCACAAGCAAATGTATTAGCTGCAGATAATGTTGCTTCTTTATTCAATATTATTCACCAAAGCTTCTTACGATTTACACAAAACCAGCCTAGCTTGAATATTCAAATTCGCAGCCATAGCGCACCTTCATGGATACGTCCAAATGCAATCGCATTCTCAACAACACAAATAAGCGATACTGCGATTCCATTAATGAAGCAAATTAATAATGAACTCAATGCGTTAGGTGTCAATTATCAAACAGTCATGGGGCAACAAGCCACTCGCGGTCTCGAGATTGGTAGCTCTCCGCAATCCGGTTACCAGCAGTTTAATGCCAATAGTGAGCTGGCAACCTTGTGGCTAGCTTCAGACTTTAAACAACAGTTTTCGATGGATCAAAGTAGTGTGTTACAGCGTTTATTAGCTATTTCGAGTAACTCTAAGGTTAAGGTAATAAACCTTGCCACTCTATCGCCATTTAACTGGCAACCGTTGGATGTTAACAAGAAGCAACAGCTACAAACCCTTGTAAATAACTATGTCGCTAATCAGCGTCTCACATCATTGCGAGATTTTTGCCTCCAAATCCCCGCTTGTAGTTTACAAACCATCAAGCTGGAACACCTTGATAAATTCGCACTAATGATAAAGCAGAACAATAACATCCTTGCGATCTATAACCCGACAAACAATCAACTGATTGATGTAAAAGCATTTAACCTGCTAATGGGAGGAGGTCAGCGTGTATTTAATTAAACGCTTATTCGCCCTATTACTTATTTTGACATTACTTTTCGCTATACTTTTTGCAGGGCGCAGCTTTTTAGTGTGGCTAGACTCAGCAGAGCCCGTGGATGCACGTAGCAATACCGAAACGCGATCTAATGTACAGTGGTTAAGTAGCGAAAAGCCACTGCGATTTACATTTTCTAATCAGCGAACTCATTCTTTACGAATTCTCTCGAATGCCGTGTTTGACCAATCTGTGTTTCTTGAATTACCGGTCAATTACGCAATTAAATACGTTCTTTATGACGATAAAGGTAATGTGATTTTAGATAAAATTTACCATCACGCTTCAAAGCTAGTTAACAATAGTGAAGAACAACAGATCAAACAAATAATAGAGAATAAACAATCACTAAACGTTGCTTCTGGACAGTCTTTTTATTTGCCAATCACTCATTATCCAAATGCCAAAAGTCTTGATTTAACGCTGATCCCAGAAGAAAAATCACTACAAGGCGTGGTTGTCCGTGTTCATGCAAAAACTCCTGAGCAAAATATCGACCCACTCAACAGCTGGCTTAAACGCCCTCTAGAAAGGCGAAGACGTGCCACTGACTATTTAACTATGGGTGAAAACACACTAACCAGCGCTGAAATTAGTAATGCGATGGCATTTTGGTGGCAAAAAATTGCACCTCAAGGGATCCCTGGTATCGACTTTAAATCTGACATTTTGTATGAAACTCTGCCTTACAATGTCACTACATATGACTTTAGCATGCAGCAGCATGACTTAGGCGCTTATTACACTGAACTTGGCCTTTGTGCCAGTATTACACTTGATGTGACTGACAGCCTTATTTTCGCCGTTAACTCAGAGCAGCTATTACCATCGCTAACTTGGTATGATAAGCATCAGTTCAAGGCGCCAATACCGATTAGTGTATCTCCAACCGATAGCAAAAATAGCTATAAAACAGAGCTTATTGATCCAGGCCTGGTCACCATTTGTAGTGAAGAACCATTACTGACTAATTGGCGAACAGCGTCAAGCACACCAATTTTAACGAGTTATGCAGGCAGCTATTTGGTGAACGAATTTGCCAGTGTAGATTTTGATATAGAGCCAAATAGTAATCTCAATATTGACGTTCGTGCATTGCAAAGTAGTCAGCTTAACGTGGTTATTTATGATGAACGTAACCTAGCAATAGAAGATTACACCGTGACTTTAAAAGGTGAAGTGTCAGACTTCGACCGATTGATCACCGATACAACTCAAAGACAGCGTGTCGGTATGCTAAATAGTTACTATTTACGTACCCCAGATAATGCTCATCATCTGAAAATTAGCGCTGAAAAAGATGTCTACGTTCGATTAAAATCTCGGTTAGCAGATTTCAATTATCAACGAACAATTTCTCATCAATATCTACCTGAGCCAATCAATGGTTTTTACGATATAGCCGCTTGGTATGAACAAAGAGCTGCAAATCATTATGAGTTAACGCAGCTAGCACATTTTACTAATATCCGTACTTTTACTCCGCCAAAAGAGCCGGATTTAGTGACAACTTTTTATCAATCTAAAGAGCTCTTTGCAAAGCTGCCATTATCAAATGTCGCTTTAGTGCTAAGTCCTGATCGCTATTTTATGCCGAAGTTACCTCCGCAGGTGTTTAACTTTGGCTTATATAACAAAAATAACTATTCACCTTATGACGACTCTGAGGACAATAGTTTAGTTTATCGCTTAACTAACAAAAGCAGCAAAGAAGTCGCGGTGTCTGAGCTATCGGTCGAGGCATTACAACAATTACAGTCACAGGCGAAAACTATTTACCAAAATTGGTATGGAGATCGCCCATGGATAAAGCAACGCATTTACCAGCTTGATAAAAATACCCCTTTGACACTTGATTTCACAAAGCAACAGCGCCCGATGAGCTTAGTATTTAAAGTGTTTCGTTCAAATAGCAGCGAACCTGTAGAGTTATCGCTTACACAAAATGCCGACTACAAAGCAGGGCTGACCAGTGAATACAGCATCGCTAAACAACGCTTAATGCTAAATCAATCGGCATTACTCGATGCTTTTTTAATTCACCCAAAAAATAGTCAGTTAACAAGCTATCCCAGCGTTACTCAAACAATCACTAATGACATTGCTGAGTTACATTCCCTAACACTACAAACAACTGACACGGTGTGGGTTTCTATACTTGAGGAATATCCTTTGCAGGAGCAAAAAGTAAGGTGGTGGAACCATGAAAACTAAAATAATGATGATTATAGTTTGGCTCTTTGTATCTACATGCTACGCAACACCTAGTTTAAATGAGCTTACCTTGAGCTTAAAGTTATGGCTTGTTGATCAGCAACAGACTCCCAGACACTTTAATGCCAACCAAGGTGCTCTATTTGCAAATGAATCTTTAAATTCCGGTGGTGAAATTCATTATAAACAGCAAGGTGAAAAGTGCATTGCTTATGCACCACATCGCTTTCATGACAAACACACACATACTATTGCAAAGGCACTATATGCACACTGCCAAGTATTTTTAAGCAACACTAAACACCGCAACGACCGTGATGAGCATGGAGAACTTATTGACTTTGGTAAGTATAAACCAAGCGCGAGTAATGCCTTTATTCTTGCATACTCTGAACATGTTGAGTCATTTTCGATTTATCAGATCCATGGTTACGCAAAAGAAAAAAGGAAGACTCCAGAGGGTAAAAAAGCTGATGCAATTATAAGTAATGGTCATGCAATACCTAGCAAGCGAACGATTGCAATCACAGCCTGTTTAAATGAACAGCTAGATATTACAGCTATGGTTTATGGCCTTGATGTTAAAGAACTTGGAGGCACCACCAATATTCTTGCATCGCTGGCTCCTAACAACAGTCAGTTTTTCCATATCGAGTTAAGTCGCCAGTTGCGTGAGCGATTAGTTTCTAATAACCAGCTATTTAAGTTGTTTAACCAATGCCTTATTTCATAATTGCTATTATTTTACTGCTGCTTTCAATGCAGACTGCATACGCTGTTGATACAAATAGAGGTGTTCTTGAGCCCGCAATTTGGCTGCAAACTTCGCCAAAGCTCGCGCCCTATACCACCAGCCAAGATATGAGCTTTAGTGCCAAGCAACATCGCTATCTTTGGCTTCCTAAAGGGCATTGGCTAGACATTGACCCTGAGCTTCTTAATAAATTCATTATTAGTGCGGGGAATACCCAATACATACAACAACGCCTACAAGTGCATCGCGACTTATTATGCGATACGAAGCGATGCCAACTCCCCGCCGTGAGCCATAACCGAATTGTCGCCATCCAAAATCACCTAGATGAGGGTGCCACGTTCAGCGCTATGATTGGTCATATACCACAAAATGTAGATAGCTTTAGACGAGCCTTGTCGCTTGCTAAGCCCTCAGTTGTAACTAAAAACCGCAATGGCAGTGAACGTTATTATCAACTAAGCAAAGATGACGAAGTCACCTTGTTTTTCTCGGCAGCAAAAAAGCTTAAATTATCTGTTCGCCAAAATATGCAACAGCCTGATGAAAAAGGCGTTATATATGCGTATGTCGACAAACAACTGATTGCTAAAATCAATACCATTAATAGCCAAGCCTTAGAATATAAAGAACAGTCGCTAGGCCTTGAAAATACTGAGTACCTAGCTATCGCTGCCGGACAATACTTAACGATAAAAAGTAAAACCGATGCATTTATCAAACTGGAGCAAAGTCACCGCGCAATTTATGATGATAAGGCAGCAGAAAAAGAACAAGAAAAATTACTGTTACCCTACTGGTATCAAATCGCTGATGATGCAATTACGGCGGTTTATCGCGACCACTCATTGCAAGTGTTTAGTGATGATGTAATTAAAGCAAATAACTCACTTGCCTTAAAACGCCGTACCAACTTGCTATCTATGATGACTGGGCAATCTCAGCTTAAGGGTAGTTATCGCACTTTGAACGCAGTTGAGTCTCAAAATAGTATGGTTACTGAACTCGTTGAGCAACGCTTAGTAGACGATCAGTTTTATCCACGTATAAATCAACAGCTCCGCCTTATAGCCACTTTGAGCCAATCTGCACAGCTATTTGATATATCAAGTGAAAAACGTGCAACACCTTGGTTAACCTTAATTGCAAGGAGCACTAAAGACAGCCAATTGAAACTATCTGCAGGTGAAAATAGTTGGTTAGTAAACCTAAAAGCAACAAATGACTTTCAAACATTATTTATCTCTGTGCCACTGAGCAGTCAGTCATTAACAATTCAAAGCTTAAGTAGTCAATCAAATAAAGTTGAGTTTGCGCTGTATGCAAGAACGCTTGCTGATCTGCCCAGCGACGAAGTGATATATCAACAAGCAGTTAATGCTAAGAATATAAGCCCTGCGATATCAAAACTGATTGCAGATGACCTACACAAACAACATGCTGATTATTTAGCGGCCATCGAGCCCTACGCGCCAGCACGTAAAAACGTCTCTGCATTTAATGCCGAACAATCATTATTAACAGCGAAAGATTTAGCTAGTAGCGCCCCTCTCGATGCCTTAGCATTTTTAAAACCTCTGACCCAAAATGCGAATACAACGATTGCCATACAAGCTTGGCAACTTAGAGTCGCAATTTTACGTAAACAGCAACAGTTCCACTTAGCCAATAGTTATTTAGAAGGCCTATACAAAAGTACACAGCAATTAGAGCTGAAGCAATTTGCAGCAAAAGCCTTGATTGATAGTTATCAAACAGAACGTCAAGATATTAAACTATTTGCACTGTGTGCAGGTAACTTAACAAGCATAAATGAGTGCCCGCCAGTTTTGATTAATTTAGCGGTAAAACAGCAAAAACATCGTTTGGCTGCGTGGCTGGCTCACTCATCAACTGTGCCAACTAAAGTGTCTGAAAGCTTTAAAGCGCTTAACTATCAAACTCTCAGTGCCACTCCCTTCATTGATGAAGCGCGTTATTTAGTAAAAGCAGGTATGCAAGAAACCTTTATTAACAGCCAGGGGAAATATCAAAATACTATCATCACACAAACAATGCCATGGCACTTTACAGCCCAAACACCTATTAATTTAGTTATTAAGGCTCGCACAGCAGCCAAGCAGAACGGTGAGTATCAAACTGCTTGGCTTATGGCTGAGAGTCAATATCAGCATAAACTCATGCCTATTTTTAGTGATATACCCGCAACTACTTTGTTTGTTAAAAACCAACAAGCGGCCTCAATTGCAGCCACACTAGTAATTCGCCTTAAAGCTGGTGAAGCGCTAAAAATAACAGCTGACCATACGAGTTATCTTGATGTGAGCTTCATTCCAGACTCTTTATTTAGTCAGTTCGATTATGTGTCTGACGCCGCAAATAAATCCCCATCAAATGATATTATGTCGCTTATCTACTCTGCAGACGCTACACAAGCCGAACTTTTATTAAATGGGCTTTATTTACTTAGTAAAAAGCGCCTTACCAATAACCAATACACACAACTTCTTCAGCGCTTAGAAACCTTAGATGCGGATTCTAAGTCGACCTTTTTACAAAACAGAATAGAAAGTTATGGTCAATGGCAGCCATTAGATAGTTTGCTCGACTTTGCTGGTACGCGATTATTTGACATGCAAAGTACAGCACAAAGTAGCTTTGCAGATCGTTTTACATTGCTAAATACGCAGGCAGGTTCCAATAAAGGCATACTGCTGCGCCCTTTCCACACATTACACATTGATTTAGCACAAACTGAAGGGCAACAAATTCGCTTTAAATTTAACTTTTCTACTGCTGAATTGGCTCGTGCAAATGTTGCTAACCTGTCATTACAATTAGCAAATGATCAAAAGATCTGGTCAGTCACAGAGCAGCAAAGCATTCCTTTCACATTTAACAAACGTGAATTGGATAACAACATCATTTCTGTCAGGTGGTTGAACCCGTATCTATCGCAGCATCTAACAATTGAGGCTGAACAATATGTTACAGGTCGCTGGCAACACCTAGAGTTGCCGACAACGTTACTATTTTACACAGTGACACCTGATACGCCTTTAATGGCCAAATTACCTGCTGACAGACTCATTAAGTTAGAACAGATGAATGAATTTAAGCGAACAGAAAGACGTTTCTTCCACCCTGCGGGTAAGGTTGAAGTGACTGCGGATAAATTACAATACGTTCGCCTGTATAGCTGGCAGCTAAGTGAGCAAAGCAATAAAATTTCACCTTACTCACAGGCAAAAACCCTGTTGCCTGAACTGGTCACTTATCAAGCGCCAGAAAAGCCCTCTATTATCAATGAGCAGATAAACCTACATAGTGACGAATTAAATTGGCAGGGATTTATTCGCTACGATCAACAAACAATTTTCCAAAGTGCCGAAGATATACCTGCCCGTAAAGAAATAGATATAGGTGCCCGCTTACGCCTCAATGATGATAACCACTGGTATCAATTAGAGGGCTATTACTCTATGAGCGATAGCCAGGCTGATATTTTTGCCCTAAATGGTTACCATTCTTGGCAAGATGAAAACAGCCCATGGTATATCGACACACAAATCAACTCACGTTGGCAGCCAAACCATGATAGTTTTGACTTACAGTATGCATTAGATGCAAGTATCAGTATTGGTCAGTCTTGGCAGCGCGATACTGTGCACCGTCACCAATGGCAAGTAACGCCTTACATTCGCTATAGCAGCGCAGACCTTGATGATTACTTAGCAGATGAGCAACTAAACTCGAGCGTTTTCAACTTCTACCGTGAAAATCATGCATCTGGCTGGTTGAGTTATTACCAGTACCGTTATCAACCTTGGGTTGATAACTACCTTAACTTTGGTGTTTCCTCTGGCTCTAACGATGATTGGATAAGCCTAGACTACTTACGTTTCAACTCAAGCTGGAATCAGTATTATCGTGGCCACATTTTTCAAGTTGGTTTAGATAGCTACTATCGCTTTGCCGATGAGCATAGAGCTACAGCCACATGGCAATACATCACTCGCTTTGCGTGGCAAAAACAAGTCAATTTAGGCAGTTTTACAAATGGCTGGCTGAAACTAAGCTGGCAGCAAGACTGGGTCTGGAACAATCATAATATTAGTCTAGAGTTTTCATCAGGTAATAACCAGCACACCGGCTTTGCACCTTTTGCTCATGATGAAATTATTTTCCCCGCACTTCAACTTAACCATTTGCTAGAGCACAGTGATTATGAGCAGTAAACAACTTAAACAACGCCTAGAAACCTTGCTATTTGCTGATATAGCTAGTTTTTGGCTAGACTTATACCGTCAGAAGTATCATGAACTTGTTGATGAATTAAGCCAATGGGAGCTAATAAAAAATCAACCTGACGACGATGAAGATGACTGGCTTTTATTACAAGCGATTGCTTTCCTAACTCACAAGATTGAAACCTTGCAGAATCAGTTGCTTAAACTTGATACCGACCATCGCCGTTTTGTAGAGCGCTTAAGCCATGCAGAGTTAAAAGCAGAACGTGAGTTTCACATTCTTGATTACGCATACACTTTAGGGGCAGACCGACTGCAGCTAAAAAAAGATCAAGAAGCTTTTCAGCGCTGGTTTGATGAAGGTGCGATGATTAATCGCTATCAAGATAAAACCTCTGAGCTTGAACAATCACTGAAATTTTTAATTGGTAAACTTGGGGATTTAGCGAATCGCTATTTACGTAGCCACGCTGACGAAATTGCGCAATCATGGCTGACTCTAAATTTAGAAAGCTTTTTCTTGTCGTTATTAGAAAAAACTGACAATGAAGCCATTCGCAACTCAATTTTTCGCGCTTTGGCAAACCAAGTGCAGCTAATAAGTGAATATGTAGATGATCCTGAGTTTAATGCCGAATTAGTAGAAAACTTACTACAGTCTCTTGAAAAAATAACAACCCCGCATGCTGCAAAAGTCGATATCTTAGAAATTTTAATTAATTTAAGGCCAACATTCACACGCTACTATATGCGCTCTCATATTGATTTAGAGCTACCTGAAAATGAGCAAATTGACCGAAGGCAGTTATTTTTACTCAGTGCCTTTGCTGGCATTCTTAGCAAACAGCTTAACCTCAGTGAGGTTAACATTAAACTATTATTGTTACTCGCCAAACATCGCTACCCAAGAGTAAGGCAAAGTGTCTATGAGCTGTGTGCTGTATTGCCATGGCCATGCTCTCAACAGCTTATTTTAGAGGGCTTACAAAATGAGACTCAACAGGCTGTTAGGTTAACTCTGATTAAGCAATTAGCCGATCCACGTTTCAGTGAGCATCAGCAAGGATTCAAAGTTTGGCAACAACAATTAATAGCAACGGCTAGCTTTGCTGAAAAGCGCTTATTACTCGAGTTAAGTCCTCGCATTATGTTTAACCTGCAAGTGGATTGCCATACAGATCAGCAAGCTAATAGTTTATTTAAATCATTTGTGGAATTTTTAAATCAGCGCCTAGAAGATGAGCCAAGTCTCGCTATTCGTCGCATTATCAGCCGTGTACGGGAACAACTTGTCAGCTTTGTGCACCAGCAGCAAGTAGCACAACTTGAAGTTGACCTGAGCGCCCACAAAAATCTAGATTTAGCTGATTGGAATGAGCAGTTACTCGGCAGGTTATTAAGTAATCAAGCGCAAAATTATGAAGCCTACAATGTCAGTTCGCGAAAGAAATCATGGCAAGTACAATATGGCTACAAGCGAGGCTTTCGTTTTTGGCGACTTTGGCATGAATTCAAAACGCCGAGTACTGATAAACGCCAGAGTTTTAACCACATGCATGCAAGAAAACCAAGTGCATTTATGCATGTACCTAGTAGTACCGTGGCTGAAATTAGTCAAACAGAAGTCCCTGGCGAACCACGCTTTGATGAACAGCAATTTAGTGCTCGTGAACACTTGCCATTACTCGACTTTCTTTTGAGCAGCCTTTCTCAAGACAACCTAAAAACGCCAGCAAAAACCTATACACCGGATGGTATTCTCATAGTGACCCCACCGAAGAGCCTATTTAAAAGGCTTTACTGCTATAGCTGGATATCGTTTAACTATGAAAAATTAAACGAACTGAGAAATGGCTCAGAAGTTGAACAAAAACAGTTTTTAGAGATATTAAAAAGTAAAGGGTTTACACTTGATTTTCAGCCATATGGTAGCGTACTTGATACAAACTTCCCGGTAGAAACAAGTATCAGTAGTTTATATAACAAACTCGCAATTACACCATTTCTGTTTAATCTATGGTCAAGCTTTAAAGAGTATGCTTATTCAATTTACCAAAATAGCATAGGCCAGCTTATATTCTTTGTGCTCAGCTTTATTGCCTACTTTTGGGCAAGGCATTTGAAAATTAGTCGTCAAATAAAGTCTGACAGAGCACACATTCCGGTTTCAATTGGTGGTTGGGGAACGCGAGGAAAGTCAGGAACTGAGCGTTTAAAAGCCGCACTTTTTAGTAGCCTCACGTTAAAAGTTGTTAGTAAAACCACAGGCTGTGAAGCGACCATGATCTATGCCAGAGCCAGTGGTGAACAGTTCGAAATCCCTCTATTTAGACCCTTTGATAAAGCCAGTATTTGGGAACAAAGTGACGTTTTACACTTTGCCAAAAATGTAAATGCGGATGTTTTTTTATGGGAATGCATGGGGTTAACTCCGCGTTATGTCAGAATTTTGCGCAACTGGATGCAAGATAGCTTTTCAACTATCACTAACGCCTACCCGGATCATGAAGACATTTTAGGACCAACAGGTATCGATGTTGCTAATGAAACAAGCCATTTTATTGGTGAAAACAGCTTAGTATTCACCAGCGAGCAAAACATGGCCCCTATACTTGAGGCGAATGCGAAGCAAAAGAATTCAAATTTAATTCAGGTTCATTGGGCTGACGGCCTACAAATTACCGAAGATATTCGAGCTCTTTATCCATATCAAGAGCATCCTGCAAATATTGCTTTAGTTTGTAAAATGGCCAAACACATTGGCCTCAGCAAAGATTATGTATTTAAAGAAACCTCTGCGCGAATTATTCCTGATATCGGCGTATTACAGCAGTTTCCTAGGGCACCAATAGGTTCTATAGAGCAGTCTTTTGTAAATAGTATGTCGGCAAATGAGCGCTTAGCAACGCTTGAGAATTGGCGCAGACTCAGCCTTTATGAGCTCAATGATTGCCCTAAGACACAAGTCATTGCATTAATTAATAACCGTAATGATCGTGTCGCTCGCTCGAAAGTATTCGCTAATATTTTGAGCCATGACTTAAGGTTTGACCGAATTGTAGTGATAGGTACTAATGTAGATGGCTTTTATAGTTATTTTATTAATGCATTAACAGAGCGAATTGATAAGCTCATTGAAAATAATGATATTGAAGAACTTGAAAGCCTATTGGTACAACTGAACTTATTTACTGCAGAGCAGCTCCATGCCCGCTTTGTCTATGCATATGGGCAAACCAATGCAGATAAATTAATGTCGCTGAGTGAAGGGACACTCAATAAAGCCTGCGTAAAAGAAATTCTCGGAGATATTTTAGACTCACAAGTAGGTGTTATTTTGAGTTATTTCCGCCACCACTTTCAACGAAATGCGCTTGCTGCTTTACAAGAAAACATAGCTGAAAATGCAAATGAAATAAAAGAGCGCCTATTAACTATTACTAAGTCTAAAATAACAGTCCATGAAAATAGTAATTTATCTGCCGATGAACTTACTATTTCAACCGCCGATTTAGCTCTGCCAAATACACATCAGGTTATTGTAGGCATGCAAAACATAAAAGGTGCGGGTTTAAACTACGTGTACGCATGGCAACAGTGGCAGAAAATACATCAAACAATTCGCCACTTATTTACTGAACAGTGTTCAGCTAAAGAGTTTCGTACCGCACTTACAAACTTAAATATGATTGTTTCGTTCAATCTCATTGAAATAGACTATATGAAACAACATTTAGCAACTTTAAAGAAAACTCACCTTGCGCAAAATGAGTTTTGCCAGGCTGAAATATCTAGCCTGTTAGAAAAACTTGAAGAAGATGAATCAAACCAAAAGCAGGAGCAACAACAAGCCTTACTTGTGAAATACTTCAATCAACTAATTGAATCATTTTTAGATGCCGGTGCTGCAGTAAAACGGAAAAAGCGCGCAAACCAAATTTATCGCGATATTGCAGATCAGCGTATCACTTTAGAAAAAGCGATTAAGCTACTCGGTAAACTTAGTCGCAATCAAAAGTCTGGATGGTTCGCGAACAAGTCAAATCAAGACTAACTTTATGGTTAGACCCAAGACCAAACCCCAATACTTACGGGCTTGGTTTTTTTGAGCTATAAAAAAATCTTGAAAAATCAGAAATTTCCGATCAAAAAACAAGCTTTTACAAATCATAAAGTTAAACGATTAAACGTAAAATCACCGCAAATCCGGCTTGTTCCTTAATTGAACAAAAGCCATTTAAAGCAGTAAAATTATACTATTCAATATTAATTTTATGTTAATCACCTAACGGAGAGTGTCATGAAAAGCTTGGTTACTAAACTAGCAATTTTACCTTTAGCTATTGCATCAACGATCGCAATGGCTGGCACAAATTTAGTAGAAAACGGATCATTTGAAAATACAGATACAGTGACCGATCACAATGGTCAATGGCAGTTATTTTACGAAATTCCTGGTTGGACTCGTAGCAGTAACGCTCGATTTGAAATTCAAACGAATAAACTTGGCATTGTACCAGCACAAGATGGTGAGCAGCACATTGAGCTTGATTCAAGATCTAATTACAGCATCACACAAGCGCTTGCTACAACTGCAGGTAAAAAGTACGAATTAAGCTTTTATTACTCTGCGCGTGTAGTTGGCAATGAACAAACAAATAAAGCTGAAGTTTTTTGGAATGGCGAGTCATTAGCAGTTGTTAATAGCAGCACTCAAGGTTGGACTAAATACAGCTTTACTGTTGAAGCTGACAGTGCCAGCTCATTACTAAGCTTTGCAGGTGCCGGTACATCAGATTCATTAGGTGCATTTATTGACAATGTAGTTGTTACTGAAGTTGCTGAGCCTTGCGCTGTTACCACTGGTTTATACGGTATTAATAACTTTGGCTCTGAAACTGAAGGCTATGTATATCACTTCAATCCAGAATCAAGCGCTGTAACTGTAGTTGCTGGCCTGAGCAATACAGCATCAAATATTGCTAGCAATGACGGTGTGCTTTATTTCATGGAGCAACTTGATAAAAGCAGCAAAGCGTCAAAAATCTATAGCCTAGATTTAGCCACTGATACGCAAGCTGAAGTTGCAGATGCGACATCATTCCCGATTTATCGCTCAACAGTGACTGCAGATGGTCTGTCTTTACGTGCGACAAGCAAAACATACATGTATGATTTTGACCTAACTACAGGTGAAAAAACGGTATTAGGTAAACTATCGTATGAAGGCGATACATTTGCAGACGGCGACATCGCTTATTCAAGTGATTACAACGTACTTTACGTGTTAACAGGTCAAGCACTTTACACAGTGGACGAAGGTAACCTTGAATTAACCCGAATCGGTGAGCACGGTGTTAATTGGGCGTCAGGTATTGCGATTGCTGATGATGGTACAATTTATATTTCAGGTAGAGAAAGCGGCGAGAATGCAAAAATCTACACCTTAGATCAAAACACCGCTGAAGCGACATTCGTAATGGATGGTCCGGCACACGTAAACGATTTAACGTTTGTTAGTGAAGCAGTTTGCGCAGCAGAGTAAACTGTGTTTAAAGCCATAAAATGCCAGCTTAGCTGGCATTTTTTTTAGCTAATCTTAGGTATCACTTATTAGTGAGCTTCTTTTGCTCTAACATTTCTTTCCAGTGCATCACTTCTGCTGGCAAAATAGGTGCAACTCCGCTAAAGCCCGCAACTTCAAGCATCTCTTCAACGCTCACAACACCTTTTTTACGTTTAAATACACCACGCACATAAGCAATTGCATGCAAACCTCTTTCTGAGTGAAACTTTTGCTCAATGTAAAAGTATTTATGGTCCCAGCCAACCAAGCGAGTGCTAACTGTGTACTTTTGCATTGGCTTAATATCGCGAATATAGGTAATTGCAGTTGCATTAACGATTGGAAACCAGCGGCGCTTCATTATGTGCTTTAACAAGCCTACTCGCTCAGTCATCCAAGTACGGGCAAGATCCATCATCGCTAAATAACGAGAATTAGTTAGATGAAAATTGATATCGCAATCGGTTGGTAACGCTTTGAATTCAATATCAATCGTGTCTAACAATTGTTGATAATCACGATTACGTTTAATTTTAAAAAACAGCAGTATTAGTCGAAAATAGAGGTTCACGGCAAAGGTCTAACCAGTTGATAGTGCACAAAGTGTATCACAGCATATTGCTAAGGCGAATATTCTGCTCTAATCTGTGCATATATTAGTATAAAAAAAGAATAACCTAATGAAATTATTTAGTTTGGTAACTTTGTTCACTGCAAGTTTTTTCACCAGCTCAGCATTTGCTGACTTCAACTTTCCAGGTGACGGTACTTTAAAATATCCAACGGGTATTGAGAAAGCCTTTAAATTTGGTTTCGCTTGGCAACAAGGTTCTGAAAAGTTCACTATTGGTGATAAAAGCTATGACATGTCTCTGCCAGAATCATATTCAGTGGCTATAACACTCAGCAAAGACGAGCAACAAGTATGGGTGCAAGAATTTAACAGTGGCTTCATTGAAGGCTTCAACTGGCAAATTGCTGAGCACACCCTAAAACTCGAAAAGCGCAAATTTAGCGATTCTGTAAAAGGTGATTACGTAATTAGCCTAGATAACCGTGATTACTTTTTTGCCCGCAATAACATCAGTATTGTGATCAAGTTCGACGATGAGGGTATTAAAAATATCGCTATCGATGGTGTCACCAAGGATATGGGTACCAAACAATAGTTTTTAATCGAAAAGAAAAAGGCTTAGGTTTTACCTAAGCCTTTTTTGCTTAATTAAGCTTTATAATTAAACCTTTACTGTTTTGCGGTTAATCCCATAATCGCGCAGCTTATTTGCTACTGCCGTGTGGCTCAAACCTAATCGCTTAGCGAGTTGACGAGAGCTTGGATAAGCAGGATAAAGCTTGCGAAGTAAAGTTGCCTCAAAACGTTTTACCGCTTGGTCTAAGGTTCCTTCAAAGTCAGACTCCAGATAGCCTAGATCATGGGTAAACGTTGGTAACTGAAGATGCTCAATACGCAATTCGTTATCATCTAACAACGACACAGCACGATAAATCGCATTTTCTAATTGGCGCACGTTACCCGGCCATGGGTAATCTTGTAAAAAGCGTAAACAATCCTCAGACATCACAGGCACAGAATGACCATTTTGCTGAGCATACTTTTGAATAAAGTGCTCTGCTAGCGGGCCGATATCTGCTTTTCTATCACGTAATGGGGCTATTTCTAAGGTCAAAACATTAATTCGATAATAAAGATCTTCTCTAAATGTTCCCTCTTGTACCATCGCTGGTAAATCTTTTTGTGTTGCGGCAACAATACGCACATTTACTTTTACTTCGTTTTCATCACCGACTTTTCGGAAGGTACCGTCTTGTAAAAAACGTAGTAGCTTAGTTTGTAGCTGAGTCGACATTTCACCAACTTCATCTAAAAACACTGTGCCACCATCAGCTTGCTCTAAAACGCCGCGTTTTGGTGCCGCGTTTTCTTCATAGCCTGCGTAACCAAATAGTTCAGACTCAGCGACATCATCAGGCAACGAAGCACACGACAAAGCGATAAACGGTTTTACTGAGCGGTTTGATGCGTAATGACAAGCACGAGCAAGTAGCTCTTTACCTGTACCGGTTTCACCAGTAATCAGGATTGGCGCTTCAAGTTGTGCCATTTTACGCGCTTCACGAACCACACGGCGCATTGCAGTACTAAAGTTATGTATGGTTGCAAAACTTTCTTGGCCATAACGACGGAACGCACTGACTTGTTGGCCTAAGCGACTTTGTGATTTGATATTGATAACGGCACCGGCTAATACATCCCCTTCAGCACCTTGGGGGACTGAAATAGGTAGAATATCGGCAATAAAGTCTTCGCCAGCTACTTCAACTCGGGTTGTTTGGCCAAGTACTTCTTTGCCTTCTAACCAACGCGTAAAATTAAAGCCTTTAAGCAGATTATTGATGTTAGCGCCAATCACTTCGCTTTCAGATAATTGCAGGTCGCGACACGCAGCATAATTACATAAACGCACCCAGCCTTTAGCGTCAATAGATATCACACCGTCAGGCAATGCACGCAGTAATGTATTTAACTCATTATGCTCTCGCTCAGAAGGTAAAAATGCAGTTGTACGAACGTCTTTCACGCCATCTATCAAACGGATAGATGGCATAATTTTTTGGAATTGTTCAAACTCAATAGGCGGAAAGCTCACGTACATTCGACAATTAACCGAATCTACCTCGATGCCTTTTAAATCAACTTGGTAACTAACCAAGATATTGAGAATCTCTTGTGCGATACCAATTCGGTCAGCACAGTGGATATCTAAACGCATTACATCCTCAAAAAACGGGAACCTATAGTATGAGAATAATACGCTAACTCCCTGCAGCTGGGTAGTCTATTGTAAACAATTTTGGACAAATAACTTAATTAGTCGGGTACTTGGTCCATTCTCCACCATCTAATTGGATGTAAGGCTGCCCTTTTATATACATCATTACCGTATCTTCATTCTCGGCGACCTTGGC